>NZ_JBQDSX010000012.1:0-79908 GCF_052099035.1 Microbacterium sp.
GTGACGGACTTCTCCGGCTACGCCGCGGTCCCCGGCACCCCTGACAACCGGCTCTTCCCGGACATCTTCCTGGACTAGCGGCGTCTCGCCCCCTTCGACAGGCTCAGGGATCGACAGTCGGTCGCTGAGCCTGTCGAAGCGTCCGGTCATCCATCAGAAGAGCAGGTACACCGCGCCGATGATCGTCAGCACGATCACGATGCGCTCGAAGACCCGCTGCTTCATCCGGCGCGCGAGGAACAGGCCGACGAGCGCGCCCGCGACGACGAGCGGTGCGAGCACGGCATCCATCAGCAGCACCGGTGGCTGGAACAGGCCGAGACCGGCGAGGAACGGTACCTTCACGAGGTTCACGATCGCGAAGAACCAGGCGGAGGTCCCGAGGAACACCTGCACCTGCGTTCGCGTCGCGAGGAAGTACATCGACATCACCGGCCCGCCCGCGTTGGCGACCATCGTCGTGAATCCGCCGAGTGTCCCGTACCCAGACGAGAGCAGGATGCCGTGAGCGGATGCCGCGGCATCCGCTTCGCTCTGGCGTGATCGACGCCACAGCGTGAGAGCGATCATCAGCAACAGGATCACACCGATCGCGCGCCGGACGAGCCCGTCGCCCGCGAGCGCGAGGAAGGCGAAGCCGGCGAGCAGCCCGACCGCGACAGCCGGTGCGAGCCGCAGCAGCGTCGGCCAATGCGCATGCCGGCGATAAGCGATCAGCGCGAAGACATCGCCCACCATGAGTAGAAGAAGCATCGCAGCCGTCGATGTCCGCGCCGGAAGCACCGCGGCGAACAGGGCGATGGCCAGGACGTTGCCGCCGGGGAGTGCCGTCTTCGAGATGCCGATCGTGAGCGCGGCAAGGCCCAGAAGCATCCATGCCCAGACCGCGAGATCGGGCATGCTCAGCCGCGCACGGCGCGGACGCCGGTGGCGCAGGCGAGACGGTCGGGCATGAGACTCCTTGTTCGAGGTGCGTGCCCATTCTCGCGGACGCCGACTTGTCTCGACAAGCGAAGCGGATGCTGCGCGCTCCAGCCTCTTCCCACCCATGAGCCCGTACCCTGGAGGGTATGATTGAGAACTCCCGCATCCGCTCGACGGGGCCTGCGAAGACGGGGCCGGCCACGACGGGCGCCGCCAAGGCACAGGTGCGCCCGCGCACCGAGGGATGGACCCAGAAGAAGGACGAGTCGGGGCGTCCGCTCCTGCAGTTCGCGAGCCCGAAGCGCGGCAAGCCGCCCGTGCACCTCGCCGACATGACTCCGGATGAGCGCACCGAGAAGGTCAAGGAACTGGGACTGCCCGGCTTCCGCGCCAAGCAGCTGTCCACGCACTACTTCACGCACTACACGTCCGACCCTGCCGAGATGACGGACCTGCCCGCCGCGCAGCGTGATGAGCTCGTCGCCGGCATGCTGCCGCCGCTGCTCACCGAGGTGCGCCGGCTCGAGACTGACAAGGGCGACACGATCAAGTTCCTCTGGCGTCTCCACGACGGAGCGCTCGTCGAGTCGGTGCTCATGCGTTACCCCGGCCGGATTACGCTGTGCGTGTCGTCGCAGGCCGGATGCGGCATGAACTGCCCGTTCTGCGCCACTGGTCAGGCGGGCCTGACCCGCAACATGTCCACCGCTGAGATCATCGAGCAGATCGTCCGCGCCAACCGCCTCATCGCCGAGGGGGGCCTGGGCGGCAAGAAGAGCGACGACCACTCGATGGAGCGCGTCTCCAACATCGTCTTCATGGGGATGGGCGAGCCGCTCGCCAACTACAAGCGCGTGATGGATGCTGTGCGCATCATGGTTGCCGACCAGCCGGATGGCCTCGGCATGAGCGCCCGCGGCATCACGGTCTCGACGGTCGGGCTGGTTCCCGCGATCCGCAAGCTCTCGGACGAGGGCATCCCGGTCACGTTCGCGCTCTCGCTGCACGCACCGGACGATCACCTGCGCGACGAGCTCATCCCGGTGAACTCGCGCTGGAAGGTCGACGAGGCGCTGGATGCTGCGCGCGAGTACTACGAGAAGACCGGTCGCCGCGTCTCGATCGAGTACGCGCTCATCAAGGACATGAACGACCACGCCTGGCGCGCCGATCTGCTCGCGGAGAAGCTCAACCAGCGTGGGCGCGGCTGGGTGCACGTGAACCCGATTCCGCTGAATCCGACGCCGGAATCGGTGTGGACGGCATCCACCCGCGAGGTGACGAACGAGTTCGTGCGCCGGCTCAATGACGCCGGCATCCCGACGACTCTCCGCGACACCCGCGGCAAGGAGATCGACGGGGCATGCGGCCAGCTCGTCGCCACGACCGAGGACGAGGCCGCCGCCGAAGCGATGGCCTGAGGGGGCATTCCTGTGAAGCGCTTGCAGGAGTTTTGCAACGTTTCCACAGGCGCTCTTTCGTAGATTGTCGGGATGCCCTATTCTGCCCACCGCCCGGGGCGATTCGACTCACAGGGTCGCATCGTGCTCGACAGCGAATCTGCGGACCAGACGGATGACCTCCACTTCCTGCGCGACTACGAGCCGGCAGGCAACGCGGAAGTCGCCGATCCGTTCGTCGGAACGTCGCTGACCGAAGACGCGATCCCGTCGGCCGAATCGGATGCTGCGCCCGAAGCATCCGAGACCGACGCCGTCCCCGCTCCGGCTCCCGCGAAGGTCAAGAAGCCGAAGCGTCCGCGGCGCGAGCGTGCCCCGCGCACACCGGGCTCCCGCCTGCGCACCCTTGCGATCCTCGGCGGAGCAGACGGGGAGATCCTGGACCGCGTTCCCGGTGAGACGCCGCGGTTCGTGCAGATGTTCTTCGTGCTCGCCGGCACCGCGCTGGTCTCGGCGATCTCCATGGTCTTCGCACTCACCACAGGCGTCGGCGCGGTCATCTGGCTGGCCGTTCCGCTGGCGATCGTGTGGGCTCTGGTCATCTTCAACCTCGACCGGTTCCTCACCTCGACGATGACGTCGACCCGGAATGTGCTCAAGCTCATCGGTCTCGCCCTGCCGCGTGTGATCATGGCCATGATCATCGGATTCGTCGTCGCGGAGCCGCTCGTGCTGCAGGTCTTCCACAACGACATCAACCGTGAGGTCGCCGCGACCAACATCGTCCAGGCGCAGTCCGATCAGGACGCTCTGGAGAGCGGTCCGGAGAAGGTCGCCCTGGATGAAGCATCCGAACGGGTGGCCGCACTCGAGAACCAGGCCGCGACCGGAATCGTCGCCGGCACCGACTCGTCTTCTGCCAGTGAGTCCGCCGCCCAGGCGACCGTCGATGACCTGACCGCGAAGATGGCGGACCAGCAGGGCGTGATCGACCAGGCGCGAGCGCTGTACCAGTGCGAACTGACCGGTGAAGGTGCCGGAACGGTGCCCGGCTGCACCGGAGTCAGCGGTGACGGCGCGAGCTCCGACGCCGCACAGGCGCAGCTCGGGCAGGCGCAACAGACCTACGACGCGCTCGCTGCACAGCTGCGCGATGCGAACGCCGGGCTGGAGAGTGCCGGGACCGCTGCGAAGGAGAACACCTCGAGCTCCGAGACCCGCAACCGCGACGAGGCCACCTCGAAGCTCCCGGCCGCGCGCGACAGCTACGATCAGGCGCTCGCCGCCTACAACGCGCGAGCGGATTCCATCGCGCAGGGCAATGCCGGTGCCACCGGGCTCCTCAGCCAGATCAGTGGATTGAACCGACTCTCCGAGAAGGAGCCGACGATCCTGTGGGCGCACTGGCTCATTGCAGCGCTCTTCTTCATGATCGAGCTGCTGCCGGTACTGGTGAAGGTGCTCACGAGCTATGGCGAGAAGTCGCTGTACGAGAAGGCCTATGCGATCCGTAAGCAGGTCGACCTCGACCGGGTGACGGCAGAGGGATTCCGTGACAGGGCGTCGATCGTCACGATGCCGGATGCTGCGGCATCCGCCTCTGCGCCGTCTCACGAGGCTGAGGCGAGTGGCGTGCCCACGCAGCCGATGACCCGCGCGGACATGCGCGACTCGGTCGGCGTGTAGCTCGCGCCCGCTCGCCCTGTCGGACCCCGCCCACCCCGTACGCCGAGGCCCCCTCTGGTCGCCGGCGCCCCCTCTGATTCGCGCATATTCGAGGGGGCGTGGATGACGGGAGGGGGCCTCGGCGTAAAAGCTGGGTCGGGGAAGCGGGCCGGAAACCGGGTCAGTCCAGGGTGATGTCGACCTGGAGCTCGGACGTCAGTCGCTCCAGGTCAGCGCGGAGCGCGGCCAGATCAGCGGATGCCGGCACGGTCGCTGCCACGGACGCCTCGAACAGGCGGCCGCCGGCCATCGCGGCATCCTTCGTCTCGGTCGTCATGTCCTGGATGCTGAGCTCATGAGTGTGCAGCACGGCGGACACCTCGCGCACGATGCCCGGCCGGTCATTGCCGAGCACCTGCAGCGTGATCGGGCGTTCGGCAGCTTCGGCGGCATCCGCACCGGTGTTCACCGAAACGGTGAGCAGCCCGTCGAGCGCCCGCAGCGCTGACTGCAATGCGGTCTCGCGATCGGGAGCGACTGACACCTGGATGACGCCGGCGAAGACTCCGGCGAGCTCGGCGAGCTGACTGCTCTCCCAGTTGCCGCCGTGCGCATCTACGATGTCGGCGACGGCCGCGACGAGCCCCGGTCGATCGGATCCGGCGATGGTGAGGATCAGAGTGGTCATGGCTGAAGCGTAGTCCGGGTGGGGAGGGCGCTACCAGGTGCCGGTCTCGAGGAAGCTGTCGAGCTGAGCGCGATGCGGGGCGAGGTTCATGCCCTGGGACGCCACCCACTCGTCGGAGTAGTACGTTCCGGCGTAGCGGGCGCCTCCGTCGCAGATCAGCGTCACGACGCTGCCGGTCCGCCCCGCGGTGCGCATGCGCGCGATGAGCTGGAACGCTCCGACGAGGTTGGTGCCGGTCGACCCGCCCGTCCAGTGCAGCGTCCGCTCCTTGAGCAGCCGGATGGCGGCGACGGACGCAGCATCCGGAATCTGCAGCATTTCGTCGATCACGCTCGGCACGAACGACGGCTCCACGCGCGGTCGGCCGATGCCCTCGATGCGGCTCGGGGTGCCAGTCGTGTAATCGGCGGCTCCGGTGCTCCACCCGCCGTAGAACGCCGATCCTTCCGGATCGACGACGGCGACGCGGGTCGGATGCTGGCGGTACCGCACATACCGGCCGAAGGTCGCGCTCGTGCCACCGGTTCCGGCGCCCACGACGATCCACTCCGGGATCGGATGCCGCTCCCGCTCGAGCTGGCTGAACACGCTCTCGGCGATGTTGTTGTTGCCGCGCCAATCGGTGGCGCGCTCGGCATAGGTGAACTGGTCGAGATAGTGCCCGCCGCACTCGGATGCGAGGCGCTGGGCTTCGCTGTACATCTCGGGGCCGCTGTCGACATAGTGGCAGCGTCCGCCGTAGAACTCGATCAGCTCGATCTTCTCCGGGCTCGTCGAACGCGGAACGACCGTGATGAAGTCGAGCCCCAGCATCCGCGCGAAATAGGCCTCGGAGACGGCCGTCGATCCGCTGGATGCTTCGACGAGCGTCGTGTTCTCGGTGATGCGTCCATTGACCAGCCCGTACAGGACGAGGGAGCGCGCGAGGCGGTGCTTGAGCGAGCCGGTCGGGTGCACCGACTCGTCCTTCAGATACAGGTCGATGCCCCACTCGGCAGGCAGCGGGAACACGTGCAGGTGGGTGTCGGCGCTGCGATTGCCGTCCGCCTCGAGAAGAGAGATCGCGGTGCTGGTCCAGGAGGTCACTGGACGCTCAACTGCCAGATCACGGCGCCTGCGCCGGCGGCCACGAGCACGATCACGACGATGAGCGGCACCAACCAGCGCGCGCGCCTGCGCTGCGGACGGATGACGGGGGAGGGCTTCGTCAGCGGTCCCGGGACGGGTTCGGGCCGTCCGCTGAGATTCGCCAACGGCGGCGTGGGCCCGGTCGAGGGCTGCTTGTCGCTGCCGGGAGTCTGATCGGATGCGGCGCCAGTGACCATCGTCTTCCTCTCTCAGGCGGGTGATCGCCTCAGACTGAAACTGTACCCGCCCGCGCTGTTTCCCCGGTCCCGATCGATCGTCTCGGTGGTCGTGCTCATGTCAGGATGCGACCCGTGCGCCGAGGAAGGCGTCGACTTCGTGGCGCACGGGCAGGCTCGGAGAGGCACCCGGCCGGGTGACGGTGAGCGCACCGGCGGCAGTGGCCAGACGCACCGCATCTGCGAGGGATGCTCCGCCCGCCAGCGCTGCTCCGAGATAGCCGGCGTAGGCGTCGCCGGCGGCCGTGGTGTCGACGGCATCCACTGGCATCGACGGCACGAACGACGCACCCTCGGCGGTGACGACGCACGAGCCCTGTGCGGCAAGTGTGATGACGGCCGCACCGACTCCCTGCTCGAGAAACCACCGACCGGCCTGCTCCGCGGTGGCCCCATCGGTCACCTCGATGCCGCTGAGCACGGAAGCCTCCGTCTCGTTCGGGGTCACGATGTCGATGCTGCGCCAGAGATCTGCGGGCAGGGGAGTGGCGGGAGCGGGGTCGAGGACGACGGTGTAGCCGAACTCCTGACCGCGGGTGGCGATGTGCGCTGCGAGGGAGGGCGGCGTCTCGAGCTGGGTGAGGAGCACGGAGCTCGTGGCGGACAGGGCATCGAGCGCGGTGTCGATCTGCTCGGTGCTCAGTGCGGCGTTCGCGAGCGGGACCACGACGATGTCGTTCTGCGCCGAGGCATCCACTCGGATGTGCGCGATTCCGGTCGGGCCGGGGACCGTGCGCAGGTGCGTGAGGTCGACGCCCGCGTCGGTGAGGCCGTCGACGACGAGGTCGTGGAAGAGGTCGTCGCCGACGCATCCGACGAAACTCGTCCGGGCACCGGCCCGGCCGGCGGCGACCGCCTGGTTGGCCCCCTTGCCGCCGAGGAGCAGCGTGAACTCATCGCCGAGGATCGTCTCGCCTCTGGCGGGAAGCCGCTGCGAGAACGTGGTCACATCCGCGGAGACGCTCCCGATCACGACGACCCCGGTGCGGTCGCGGGTGCGTGGTTCACTCGGGGCGGCGGGCATGGAGCGAGCCTACCTGTGCGGACAGGAGGGGTGATCAGCGCTGTCGTGCGCGGTAGGCGGCGACCGCATTGCGGTTGGTGCAGGTCGTCGAGCAGTATCGGCGGGAGCGGTTCCGGGAGAGGTCGAAGAGAACTCCTTCGCATTCCTCATCCGCGCACACGGCGATGCGACTGCCCTCGTCGGCACGGACGATATCGATGAGGGCCATGGCGGTTTCCGCCAGCACGCGCTCCGCGAGCGGGCGTTCGTCGGAGACGGCGTGCAGGTGCCAGTCGGCGTCATCGTGCCGGACGACGTGCGCGTCGAACGTCACGTCCTTCAACGCGGCATTGATACCGACGACCATCTCGTCGCGCGGAGCGAGGAGCATCCGGCGAAGGCGCGGGCGCAGGGTGCGGACAGCATCCAATTCGGCCGGATCGCGATCGAGGCGGCCGGTGTAGGGGAAAGCGGTGAGGAAGGCGTCGAAATCGCTCGCTGTTGCGAGCGTGTCGGGATCTTGGGCGCTGTTCACGAGGTGGACGGCCGCTCGCATAGCCTCGACCGTGTCATCGGTGAAGATCATGTTGACACCTTACATGCTTCGACATTACTGTCATTGATCATGGATGCTGTGGCAAATGACGCACGCGTGCACTCCGGACTGCGTCTCGGGCTGCCGCTGGCGATCGCGGCTGCGCTGTCGTTCGGGATGTCCGGCGCGTGGGCGCGCGGTCTCATCGACGCAGGTTGGACTCCGGGGGCCGCGGTGACCGTGCGGATCTGGGTCGCGGCGCTCGTGCTGCTGATTCCGACCGTCATCGCTCTGCGCGGGCGATGGCGGCTCCTGCGTCGGAACCTCGGCGTCATCGCCGCCTACGGTCTGCTCGCCGTGACCGCGACGCAGCTGTTCTACTTCCAGGCCGTCGCGGTCATGGACGTGGGCCTCGCTCTGCTCATCGAGTACACCGCACCCATCGCGGTCGTGCTGTGGCTGTGGATGCGCCGCGGCGAGAAGCCGACTGGGCGCAGCATCCTCGGTGCGCTGATCGCGTTCTTCGGTCTCGTGCTCATGCTCGACGTGCTCTCCGGACGCACGGTCGATGTCGGCGGCATCCTCTGGGCATTCGGTGCGATGGTCGGGGCTGCGGCCTACTTCATCCTGTCGGCGAAGAGTGACACGGGACTCCCGCCGATCGTGCTCGCAGGTTCTGGACTTCTCGTCGGGGCGGTCGGGCTCACCCTCGCCGGACTCGTCGGAATCCTGCCGATGGTGTGGAACACCGAAGACGTCGCCTACCGCTTCGGTACCGTCCCGTGGTTCGTCCCCGTTCTCGCGATCGGGCTCATCGCCACCGCGCTCGCGTATGTGCTCGGGATCGCGTCGACCCGGCTGCTCGGATCGCGGCTCGCGTCGTTCATCGCGCTCGCCGAGGTGATCGCGGCGATGCTGTTCGGGTGGCTGCTGCTCGGACAGCTGCCGAACCTGCTGCAGGGCCTCGGTGCTGGTCTGGTGCTGGCCGGAGTCGTGGTCGTGAAGCTCGGCGAGCCCGCGGCATCTGTGGCATCCGTCTCTGGTGATCCGGCGCTCACGACGCCGGGTGAACACTCGGTGGACACTCTTGAAGTCGACGACGCGTGAGCGGAGACTGGCCGTGCCGGTATCCGGTCGGTACCGGCCCTTCGGCAGGCTCAGGGACCGAAAGGCGGAGAGATGGCTCACGGCGACATCACGCACATCGACATCCCCGTTGCGGACATGGAACGGGCGAAAGCCTTCTATTCCGGGTTGTTCGGGTGGCAGATCGCGTCACCTCCCGGGTTCGAGGACTACCCGATGTGGCAGGCGCCGAACAAGATCAGCGGCGGCGGGCTCGCACCGCGCAGCGAGGACTTCAGCCAGCCGCGCTCCTACGTCGAAGTCGATTCGATCGATGAGACTCTCGCTGCGGCCGTAGCGGACGGTGCGAGCGTGCTGATGGAGAAGTCGCCGATCAGCGAAACGAGCTGGTGGGCCGTCATCCTCGACCCCGACGGCAACTCGATCGGCCTGTACGAGGGCGTGACCGACGTCGGCTGAGTGCTGAGTCTGAGCGTTCGGGTCGCAAACTCTGTCGCTCTGGCGCTCGCAGAGCGACAGGGATCGCGACCTGAACGTGGGGGTGGGACTCGAGTCCCTGCCCATCTGTATACGTTCCGCCGTCTCGGGTGAGCTCGAATGCCCCGAGCCGCGATTTGTGTATACACTAGCCCTGTGAGCACCACTGTCGAGCGCACTGCCGCTACCGAGAGGCCCCGAGCGAGCGACCGCGCGTACGCGACGCTGCTCGAGGAGATCCAGTCCGGCGCGCTCGCGCCCGGCGCCGTGCTCGCGGAGGTCGAACAGGCCGCACGTCTCGGTGTCAGCCGCACGCCGCTGCGCGAGGCGCTCCAACAGCTCAGTGCCGACGGGCTCGTCGAGCAGCAGTCCCCGCGCGTCACGGTCGTCTCCGGCATCGACGTGGGCGACATCCGTTCGCTGTTCGAGATCCGCCGCGCACTCGAGGAGTCCGCTGCTCGGCTGGCCGCGGACCGCGGCGACGCCGGGCGGTTCCGTGCTCTCGCCGACGAGTTCGCGCTCGCCGGAGCATCCCTCGATGCCGTCACCGGCCGCGAGGACTATTACGCGCTCATCGCGCGCTTCGACCGTGCCGTCGATGCCGCGGTCGACAACGATTACATCGCCGCGGCCCTGCGCACCGTCCGCACCCATCTCGTGCGCGTGCGCCGCATGGCGCGCGACAACCGCGAGCGGCTCGCGGCCTCCGTCTCCGAGCACCGGCTCATCGCCGAGGCTCTCGCCGAACGCGACGGCGATCTCGCCGCCCACGCCACACACGTACACCTGCGCAATGCCCTCACCAGCATTCTCGATTCCCTTAAGGAAGGCCAGCAATGACCGTCAACCACCACGTCCGCGTCTACAAGAGCGAAGAAGACCTGCCCCGCGAGGAGCAGCTGGCCTGGAAGATCGCCGAGGTCGCGACCGATGCCGTCGAGGTCGAGCAGGACGTCGTCGACATGATCATCAACCGCATCATCGACAATGCGTCGGTGGCTGCGGCATCCCTCACGCGTGGCCCGATCGTCGCTGCCCGGGACCAGGCGTTCAGCCACCCGGCATCCACCGGTGGCAAGGGGGCGACCGTCTTCGGCGCTCCGCTGGAGAAGCACACGAGCCCGGAGTGGGCGGCCTGGGCGAACGGCGTGGCCGTGCGCGAACTCGACTATCACGACACGTTCCTCGCAGCCGAGTACTCGCACCCCGGTGACAACATTCCGCCGATCCTCGCGGTTGCCCAGCACGTCGGCGCCGATGGCCGCGCGCTCGTCCGTGGCATCGCGACCGGCTATGAGATTCAGGTCGATCTGGTCAAGGCGATCTGCCTGCACAAGCACAAGATCGACCACGTCGCCCACCTCGGCCCGTCGGCCGCCGCCGGAATCGGCACCCTCCTCGGCCTGAACGCCGAGACTATTTACCAGGCCGTCAGCCAGGCCCTGCACACCACCACCGCGACGCGCCAGAGCCGCAAGGGTGAGATCTCGACGTGGAAGGCGCACGCCCCCGCATTCGCCGGAAAGATGGCCGTCGAGGCGGTCGACCGTGCGATGCGCGGCCAGACCAGCCCGTCGCCGATCTACGAAGGTGAAGACGGCGTGATCGCCTGGATGCTGGACGGCGCGGATGCCGCATACGACGTGCCGCTGCCCGCCGCAGGTGAAGCCAAGCGCGCGATCCTCGACACGTACACGAAGGAGCACTCCGCCGAGTACCAGGCGCAGGCGTGGATCGACCTCGCCCGCAAGCTGCACGGCAAAGGCGTCGACACCTCGAAGATCGAATCTGTGGTGCTGCACACCTCGCACCACACGCACTATGTGATCGGCTCTGGCGCGAATGACCCACAGAAGTACGACCCGAAGGCGTCGCGCGAAACGCTCGACCACTCGATTCCGTACATCTTCACAGTGGCGCTGCAGGACGGCACCTGGCACCACGTCGACTCGTACGCCCCCGAGCGTGCAGGGCGGGCCGACACGGTTGAGCTGTGGAACAAGGTCACCACCCTTGAGGATGCCGAGTGGACGCGCCGCTACCACTCGAACGACATCGCGGAGAAGGCCTTCGGCGGTCGCGTGGAGATCACGTTCACGGACGGCTCCACGCTCGTCGACGAGATCGCCGTGGCTGACGCCCACCCGCTCGGTGCGCGGCCGTTCGCGCGCGACAACTACATCGCGAAGTTCCGTCTGCTGGCGGAGCCCGTGCTCGAAGAGGCCGAGATCGAGCGTTTCCTCTCGCTCGTGCAGCGCCTGCCTGAGCTCACCGCCGCTGAGGTCGCCGAGCTCTCGATCATCGCGAAGGCCGGCGTCGTAGCATCCGAACCGACGACTACGGGGCTGTTCTGATGCTGTACTCCCACGCCACCCCTGGCGGGTCGTTGAGCGAGCGAAGCGAGACGAAACGCGTTGAGCGAAACTTCGACTCGCTCGCGCTCGCTCAGTGCGGGTCTCCGCGAGTCGAAGCGATGCAGTCCCCGGAAGGAGCCCTCTGATGCTGTACTCGCACACCACCCCCGCCGAAAAGCGGCGACTGTTCCGCGAGCGGCTCGCGACCGGCGAGCTGCTGCGCTTCCCCGGCGCTTTCAACCCGCTGTCGGCCCGCCTCATCGAGCAGAAGGGCTTCGAGGGCGTGTACATCTCGGGCGCGGTGCTGTCCGCTGACCTCGGTCTCCCGGACATCGGACTCACGACGCTCACCGAGGTCGCCGGTCGCGGCAAGCAGATCGCGCGCATGACCGACCTTCCCGCGATCATCGACGCGGATACCGGTTTCGGCGAGCCGATGAACGTGGCTCGTACGATCCAGGAGCTCGAGGATGCCGGGCTCGCCGGCGCCCACATCGAGGACCAGATCAACCCGAAGCGCTGCGGCCACCTCGACGGCAAGGCCGTGGTCGACTCCGACACCGCGGTCAAACGCATTCGGGCCGCGGTCGACGCGCGGCGGGACGAGAACTTCCTCATCATGGCGCGCACCGACATCGCCGCCGTCGACGGGCTCGAGGCCGCGAAAGCTCGCGCTAAGGAACTGGTGGATGCCGGAGCCGACGCGATCTTCCCCGAAGCGATGCGCTCGCTCGAGGAGTTCGCCGCGATCCGCGCTGCCGTCGATGTGCCAATCCTGGCGAACATGACCGAGTTCGGGAAGAGCGACCTGTTCTCGGTCGACCAGTTGCGGGACGTCGGCGTGAACATCGTCATTTGGCCGGTATCGATGCTGCGCATCGCGATGGGGGCGACCGGGCGCGCGCTCGATACGCTGATCGATGAGGGACACCTCACGAGCAAGCTCGGCGAGATGCAGCACCGCGCCGACCTCTACGACCTGATCGACTACGAGTCGTACAACCACTTCGACTCCGGCGTCTTCAACTTCACCATCACGAAGGAGTGAGCAATGGCTGACAACGACATCAAGAAGGGCCTCGCCGGCGTCATCGCCGATGAGACCGCGATCAGCAAGGTCAACCCCGAGACGAACAGCCTGCTCTACCGCGGGTACCCCGTGCAGGAGCTCGCGGCGACGCAGCCCTTCGAGGCGGTCGCCTACCTGCTCTGGCACGGTGAGCTGCCGACAGCATCCGAGTTGGCGGAGTTCCGCGCGACCGAGCGCGCGAACCGTGCGCTCGCCCCCGAGGTCAAGGAGGCGATCGATCGCCTCCCGCTCGACTCGCACCCGATGGACGAGGTGCGCACCGCCGTCAGCGTGATCGGCGCGATCGAGACGGCTGGCATCAGCAATGTTCTGGATGCCGTCGGCACTCCCGAGGAGAACCTCGAGCGCAGCCTGAAGCTGTTCGCCACGCTGCCGGCGATCGTGTCGTACGGGCAGCGTCGTCGGCGTGGGCAGGAGATCGTCGAGTCGCGCGACGACCTCGACTACGCCGCGAACTTCCTGTGGCTGACGTTCGGTGAGGAGCCGGATGCCGAGGTCGTCGACGCATTCAACCGCTCGATGATCCTGTATGCGGAGCACTCCTTCAATGCATCGACCTTCACGGCGCGTGTGATCACCTCGACGCTGAGCGACCTGTACTCGGCGGTCGTCGGTGCGATCGGTGCGCTGAAGGGCCCGCTCCACGGCGGTGCCAACGAGGCCGTGATGCACATCTTCGATGAGATCGGCACCGCGTCCGAGGTGTCGGCGTGGCTCGACACGGCGCTCGCCGAGAAGCGCAAGATCATGGGCTTCGGCCACCGCGTGTACAAGCGCGGCGACTCGCGCGTGCCGACGATGAAGACAGCGCTCGATTCGCTCGTGGAGCACTACGATCGTCCGGATGTCGCCGAGCTGTACAACACGCTCGAGAGCGAGTTCGTCTCGCGCAAGGGCATCTACCCGAATCTGGACTACCCGTCGGGCCCGGCGTACAACCTCATCGGCTACGACACGCTGACCTTCACGCCGCTGTTCATCGCATCGCGCATCACCGGGTGGACCGCGCATATTTTGGAGCAGCAGGCATCCAACGCCCTGATCCGACCGTTGTCGGCGTACAACGGCGTGGATGAGCGGCACATCGCGGAGTACGAGCCTGACACGGCAGCGCTCGAGGTGCAGGAACGCCCTGAGGAGGCGGCAGGCTGATGAGTTCTTCACGCGAGAAGGTTGCGATCGTTGCCGGGGCCCGCACCCCGATCGGAAGGTTCGCCGGGGCGTTCAAGGAGACGCCCGCGCATGAACTGGGAGCGGCGGCGACTGTGGAGGCACTGCGCCGTTCCGGCATTTCGCCGGAGCGCGTCGGCGAGGTCGTCATCGGCAACATCGGGCAGGTTGCGGGGGATGCCTATATCTCGCGTCGGATCGCCCTGTCGGCGGGGCTCGACAACAACACTCCCGCGTTCACGGTGAACCGTCTGTGCGGCTCGGGTCTGCAGGCGATCTGGTCCGCGGCGCAGGAGCTGCTGTGGGGCGGGCTCGATGTTGCGGTCGCCGGTGGCGCCGAGAACATGACGCGGATGCCGTTCTACGACTTCAACGCGCGGTTCAACGACCGCCTCGGGCACCGTCAGTTGCTCGATGGCACGATCTCGATGCTGACCGACCCGTTCACGAACAAGCACATGGGCACGACCGCCGAGAATGTCGCGTCGCGCTTCGGCGTGACGCGTGAAGATCAGGATGCTTTCGCACTGGAGTCGCAGCGTCGAGCGGCGACTGCCGAGGCGCAGGCGGCGTTCGCCGAGGAGATCGTCGCGGTGACGACATCTGGGCGCAAGCCCGTCGAGGTGTCGAAGGATGAGCATCCGCGTCCGGACACGACGCTGGAGACTCTCGCTGGCCTTCCGGCGGCGTTCGCCGAGGGTGGGACCGTGACTGCGGGCAACGCCTCCGGCATCAACGACGGCGGAGCGGCGACCGTGCTCATGCGCGAGTCGGATGCCCGCGCCGAGGGTGCACCGGTTCTCGCGACTCTGGAGGCGGTGGCAACCGCCGCGCTCGAGCCCGAGATCATGGGTTACGCGCCCACGCTCGCCCTGAAGAAGCTGTTCAAACAGACCGGGCTGAAGCCCTCGGACATTTCGACGATCGAGCTCAACGAGGCCTTCGCGTCACAGGCGCTCGCGGTGATTCGCGACACGGAGCTCGACCCCGCCCAGGTGAACCCGTACGGCGGAGCGATCGCCCTCGGGCACCCCGTCGGTGCGACCGGAACGATCCTCACCGTGCGCGCGGCGTTGACGCTGCAGCGGACCGGCGGAGAGTACGCGATCGTCACGATGTGCATCGGCGGCGGGCAGGCGCTGGCGGCGTTGCTGAAGCGGGGTTGATTGATAGCGCCCGAGGTTCACCGGTCTGCCAGGCTGGAAGCATGACCCACCCCGAGCTGCACTACGTCGCGGCGCTTGAGCAGCTCGACCCTGCCGACGCGGTCAGCCTCGCCGCGAACGCAGATCGGGCGGGCTTCGCGGGCACGGTGGTGGCCGACCGGTTCCAGCCGTGGCTGCCCACCCAGGGACACGCCTCATTCGCCTGGACGGTGCTGGGCGCGATCGGTCAGCAGACTGACGGCATCCTGACGGCCTCGGCCGTGCCCGGTTACCGGATGCATCCGGCGGCAGTGGCGCAGGCATCCGCGACGCTCGCAGCTCTCTATCCGGGGCGGCACCGGCTCATGCTGTCGGCGGGCGATGCGATCGATGAGCACGTCGTCGCTCCGTACTGGCCGGAGGCTGCGGAGCGATCCGTGCGGATCTTCGAGGCCGCCGAACTGATTCGCAAGCTCTTCTCGGCATCCGCCAAGGGGAATGACACCCGGCACTCGGGCGCGCACTTCCGGATGGAGTCCGCGCGACTGTGGACCATGCCCGCGGCTCCTCCGCCACTCCAGATCTGGGCCGGCGGCCCGGTGACCGCACGCCGCGCCGGACGGAGTACCGACGGGGTCATTATGCAGGCGGGTCCGGCCGATCGGCTCTCCGCGATGCTGGATGCTTTCCGTGGCGGACATCGCGAAGCGCACCGCGAAAGTGAGACGCAGACCGCCGTCCACGTGCAGCTCTCCTGGGCGCCGACCGACGACGAGGCGATGACGAACGCGCTCACGGAGTGGCCGATGGTCGGGCTGCGATTCCCTCGCGGCGACATTCGCTCCCCGTTCGACGTCGCCCAGCTCGCGCGCTCGGTGACGGCCGATGACATCCGCGCGCGGATCCCTGTCTCGGCTGACCCGGAGGTCCACCGCGCCTACCTGCAGTCGTTCTTCGATCTGGGCTTCGATGCCGTGCACGTGCACAACGTCGGGCGCAATCAGGCCGAGTGGATCGAGGTCGCCGGCCGCGACATCCTGCCGAAGCTGGTGAGGTGACATGGCCGAGAGACTGAGCATCTGGGCGCCCGTCGGCATCCCTGAGATTCGCGAGGGCGACGACCTGGCAGAGCCCATCATTACGGCGGTCGCCGCGTCGGGTGAACCACTCGTCGACGGTGACATCCTCGTGATCACCTCGAAGATCGTCTCCAAAGCAGAGGGGCGCATCGTCCTCGCCGAAGATCGCGAAGCGGCGATCACCGACGAGACCGTCCGCGTCGTCGCCACGCGCGCACGCGGCGACGGAGGCGTGACGCGCATCGTTCAGAATCGGCTCGGCATCGTGGGGGCCGCCGCGGGTGTGGATGCTTCCAACACCGCCCCCGGCACCGTCCTACTGCTTCCGGTCGACCCGGATGCCTCGGCCCGGGCCCTCGCCGAAACGCTCAGAGCCCGCACGGGCGCGCAGATCGGCATCATCATCAGCGACACCCTCGGCCGGCCGTGGCGGAATGGTCAGACGGATGTCGCGATCGGCGCCGCCGGTGTGCACGTGTTCGATCAGCTGCAGGGCAGCGTCGACAGCGCGGGAAGGCCGCTCATCGTGACGCAGCCGTGCATCGGCGACGAACTCGCGAGCGCGACAGATCTCGCCAAGGGCAAGGTGAGCGGATGCCCGGTGGCCGTCGTACGCGGGGCAGCGCGCTTCGTCGGTCCCCTGGATCTGCCCGGAGCGCGGAGCATCGTCCGTGAGGCGGAGAAGGACATGTTCCGGCTCGGCACCGATGAAGCGCATCGTGCTGGCCACAAGGCAGGTTTCGAAGAAGGCTATGCGGCGGCGCTCGCCGCGTCCGCGAATGAGGAGGGTCACTGATGACACTGACACTGGGATACAAGGCATCCGCCGAGCAGTTCGGCCCACGAGAGCTCGTTGAGATCGCGGTTGCCGCAGAGCGGCACGGATTCGAGTCGGTCGCGGTGAGCGATCACTTCCAGCCGTGGCGATACACCGGTGGGCACGCGCCGTTCTCGATCGCATGGGCGGCCGCCGTCGGCGAACGCACGGAGCACATCCGGATCGGCACAAGCGTGATGACGCCGACATTCCGGTACAATCCTGCCGTGATCGCGCAGGCATTCGCGACGCTGGGGATGCTGAACCCGGACCGCGTCTTCCTCGGCATCGGCACCGGCGAAGCTCTCAACGAGATCGCCACGGGATTCCAGGGTGCGGGGGAGCAGGTGTGGCCGGAATTCCGGGAGCGGTTCGCGCGTCTGCGGGAGTCCGTGCGGCTCGTGCGGGCGCTGTGGACCGGGGACCGCGTGAGCTTCGATGGCGAGTACTACTCGACGCACGAGGCATCCATCTACGACGTGCCCGACGGCGGGATCCCGATCTACATCGCAGCCGGAGGCCCCCAGGTCGCCAAGTACGCTGGTCGCGCCGGTGACGGTTTCATCTGCACGTCCGGCAAGGGTGAGGAGCTCTACACGGACAAGCTAATCCCCGCGGTGAAAGAAGGCGTCGCGGCATCCGGTCGTGAGTTCGACCAGATCGACCGGATGATCGAGATCAAGATCTCGTACGAGGAGACCGAGCAGGCGGCGCTGGAGAACACCCGGTTCTGGGCACCGTTGTCGCTGTCGAAGGAGCAGAAGCACGACATCACCGACCCGGTCGAGATGGAGAAGGCCGCCGACGCCCTCCCGATCGAGCAGGTCGCCCAGCGTTGGATCGTCGGCACGGATCCGGATGCTGTTGTCGCCCAGATCAAGGATTACGCCGACTGGGGCTTCAACCACCTCGTCTTCCACGGACCAGGCCAGGACCAGGAGAGGTTCATGACCCTGTTCGAGAGGGATCTCGCTCCAAGGCTGCGGGCGTTGTAGGGGGTGAGTCGGGCTTCGGCTCGCTGGCGCTCGCTCAGCCCGCTTCGTCTCGCTTCGCTCGCTCAACGACCCGTGGTTCAGCCCAACCCGAGCTTCACGGCAAGCTGCTCGAGCGTCGGAATCGGATCTTCGCGCGCAGGCAGGACCTGCACGCACACATGGTCCGCGCCCGCATCGAGATGTCCGCGAACCGCGGCGGCCAGATCAGCGGCCGACCCATGCGGCGTCAGCGCATCGACAGCCTCGTCGGTCGCGCCGTCATCGAGATCGGATGCCGTGAAACCATGCTGCTCCAGCGTGCGCCGATAATTCGACAGCGATAGATACCGCGACAGGAACGTGCGTCCGACAGCTCGCGCAGCATCCGCATCGATGCCAGGAACGAGACGCTGCTCGGGCGCGATCAACACCTCCGGTCCGACGATCTCGCGGGCGAACCGCGTGTGCGTCGGCGTCGTCATGTACGGGTGGGTGCCCGCCGAGCGCTCGGCGGCGAGGCGCAGCGTCCGAGGTCCGAGCGCGGAGATCATCCGCCGCTCAGCCGGAACGCCTTCGGCATCGAGCACATCCAGATACCCCACGAGCGCCGAGTAGGGCTTCTGATAGACATCGCCCTGATTCTCGCGGTGGCCGATCCCGACGCCCAGGATGAATCGCCCGGGATGGGTCTTCTCGAGCCGGTGGAACGACGCGGCGATCTCGGTTGCCGGGGCAGTCCAGATGTTGACGATCCCGGTCGCGACTTTGATCTCGGAGGTGGCGTCGAGCAGTTCCTCTGCGATGGCAAGGTCAGTGGCAGGAGACCCTCCGATCCACACGGTGCCGTAGCCGAGCCGCTCTGCGGCGACAACGATCTCGGGTGTGAGGAGCCCGCCGCCCCGCCAGAGTCCGACATTTCCCAGTGAGGGCTTGGACATGCTCATCGGAACTCCATTCAGCGAAGCGGTCAGGGTGCTCGAGAGCGAGCCTATCGACGTCCACGAACGAGAGGGCCGAGGTCGCTAAACTGCACGCATGCGCTTCGGAACTTTCATCCCTCAAGGCTGGCGATTCGACCTCGTGGGCATCGAGCCCGCCGACCAGTGGCAGGTGATGCGCGACCTCGCACAAGCGGCCGACGCCGGACCCTGGGAATCGCTGTGGGTCTACGACCACTTCCACACCACCCCGATTGCCAGCGAAGAGGCCACGCACGAGGCATGGACGCTGATGTCGGCATTCGCGGCTTCCACCTCGCGCATCCGCCTCGGCCAGATGTGCACCTGCATGTCGTACCGCAACCCGGCGTACCTGGCGAAGGTGGCCGCGACCGTCGACATCGTCTCGGGCGGACGCACCGAGATGGGCATCGGCGGCGGCTGGTACGAAGATGAGTGGCGGGCTTATGGCTACGGGTTCCCGTCCGCAGGCGACCGGCTGCGCCGACTCGACGAGGGCGTGCAGATCATGCGCCAGGCGTGGACGACCGGCGAGGCGACCCTCGACGGCAAGCACTACCAGGTCGACCGCGCGCTCGTCCGTCCGCTGCCGCTCCAGACAGGCGGCATCCCGCTGTGGATCGCCGGCGGCGGCGAGAAAGTCACGCTGAAGATCGCCGCAAAGTACGCCCAATACACGAACTTCGCTGGATCGCCGGACGAGTTCAGCGCGAAGAGCGAGATCCTCCGCACGCACACACAGAATGTCGGCACCGATTTCGACGCCATCGTGCGCTCGGCGAACTACAACACCGTGGTCGGCTCCACCGAGGCAGAGGTCGCAGACCGGATTGCCGCGATCGAGGCCCGTGTCGCCCCGCACCTCGGCGACCGCACGGAGAGCTTCATGCAGAACTACCGCAGTGAGGACGCGATCTGCGTCGGCACCCCGGAGCAGATCATCGAGCGGATGCAGGACATGTCGGCTCGCGGCCTCGGATACGCGATCCACTACTTCCCGGAGGCCGCCTACGACCGATCCGGCATGGAGCTGTTCGAACGCGAGGTCATCCCGGCGCTGAGCTGAGGCGGCGCGCTACTGCCCGATGACCTTGTCGACCGACATCACGAGGATCACGCGGTCGGCGGCATCCGCCGGCGCGGGAGGATTTTCGGCGCCGTATCGAAGCGCGAGCTGCTGATAGAACGACCCCGTCGGGTCGGGCGTTGCCTCGAGCAGCCGCCCGCGCACCTCCACGTAGTGGGTGGGCTTTTCGGGGTCGTACACCGCCAGGCTCATCGACGGGTTGCGCTGGAGATTGCGATACTTTGTGCGCTTCGTCGTGTGGGTGAACCGGATGCTGTCCCCATCGAACTCGAACCACATCGGGCTCGTCTGCGCGGTGTCACCACGCCCGACGGTGCCAAGCACGCCGAAAACAGGACGCTCGAGAAGGTCGATGAGATGGCTGGGTACAGAGGAAGAGCTCATGCCCCCGAGTGTATCGACGCGTCCACAGAGGCAGCGGACTCGAGCGGCGAGAACGCGATCAGCGGAGCCCCGTCGACCGGATGCGGGATCACATCGGCGCGGACGCCGTAGACGAGCTGGATCAATTCCGGGGTGAGCGTGTCCGCCGGCGTTCCGGATGCCACGACCCGCCCGCGATCCAGGACGATGATCTTGTCGGCGTAGCGTGCGGTGAGGGTGAGATCGTGGAGGGCTGCGAGCACGCCGATGTCCTCGTCGGCCAGAGATCTCATCAGCTCCAGCGTATGCAGCTGTGCGTGGATATCGAGGTGATTGGTCGGCTCATCCATGAGCAGCAGCGCCGGCTCCTGCGCAAGCGCCCGTGCGAGCAGAATACGTTGGCGCTCGCCGCCGGAGAGCTGCTGAAATCGTCGTTCCGAGAACTCCGACGCGCCGGTGCGATGCAGGGCAGTGCGGGCGATATCGACGTCCGCTGATCCTGGCCCGCTGAGCGCGCCCAGGTGCGGGCTGCGCCCGAGCAGCACGACATCGAGCACGCTCAGATCGAGCTCCGTCTCGGCCTGCTGCTCGACGAGTGCCGTGAAGCGCGCCCGCGCTCGCCGTCGCATCGTCCTGGTATCGGTTCCGTCGAGTTCCACCGCGCCCGCCGTCGGCTTCTCCGCGGCGGCGATGAGGTGCAGGAGGGTCGACTTGCCCGCGCCGTTGGGACCGACGAGCGCGGTGAGGGATCCGGCCTCGACAGTGCAGTCGACGTCGTCGATCAGCATCCGTCCGTCTCGCTGGAACGCGATGCCGTCGGTGCGGAGCGGGGGATGAGAGGTCATGAGATTCTCCGTGAACGCAGCAGGAGCAGTCCGAACAGCGGGGCACCGATGAGCGCGGTCACCACGCCGACGGGCAGCTCCCGCGGATCGAACAGCGTGCGCGCGAGCGTGTCGGCCCAGATCAGCACGATCGCACCGGTCAGCGCCGACAACGGCAGCAGCGCGCGATGACGGGCACCGACGATCAGCCGGACCGCGTGCGGCACGACCAGACCGATGAATCCGATGGACCCGCTCACCGCCACGAGGCAGCCGGTCAGCAGCGCCGTCGCCGTGAGCAGGATCCAGCGGGTCCGCTCGACCGAGACGCCGAGGGATGCCGCCGCACGGTCGCCGAACGCGAAGGCATCAAGCGTCCCCGCGCTGAGCATCAGCGGGAGCCCCACCAGTACGAGCGCGCCCAGGGCGAGCAGCGCGGTCGCCCAGGTGGAGCCGGCGAGGGACCCGAGCAGCCAACCCAGGATCTCGCGGTAGCTGTCACCCGTCGCGCTCCAGAAGATCACCAGACTCGTGAGGGCACCGAGCGCGGCAGAGACAGCGACGCCGGCGAGAATCGTTCGGGATGCCGTCATCCGGCCGATCGCTCCGGCGAGCAGCAGGGTGAGGGCAAGAGCCCCCAGCGCACCGCCGAAAGCGGCGAGCGGCAGTGCGATCGAGAAACCCAGCACGATCACGAGGACGGCCCCGAAGGAGGCTCCGGAGGAGAGGCCCAGCAGATAGGGATCGGCGAGCGGGTTCCGCAGGACCGCCTGCATGATCGCACCGCAGATCGCGAGTCCTCCTCCGACGGATGCCGCGGCGAGCTCGCGCGGCATCCGAAGCTGCCAGACGATTCCGTCGCGCAACGTGCTCAGCGTCGTGTCCCCGATTCCCAGATGGGCGAGGATACTGCTCCACGCCTCGCCGGGTGAGATCTGCGCCGGGCCGAACGTGACGGCGAGCACCACGGATGCGCCCAGGACGACGAGGAGGCCTGCCGCCCACACGCCCGTCCGCGCGCCGGAGCGATCACGCCGGTCGGGTTCCGATGTGCGCGGGGGCGAGGGAGAGGTCATCGTCGTCATCACGGCAGGCTGATCTCCTCCAGCTGCGCGACCAACGACTGCACGGCTTCGACGTTGCGCACTCCGGCCTCACCGGCGGCGAAGGGCACGACGAGATAGCGATGATCCCGCACGGCCGGAAGCTGGGCGGTCGCCGGATTTGATTCGAGCACGCCGATCTTCTTCTCAGTCGATCCCCACGCGGAGTCGACGAGGACGATCACGTCAGGGTTCGCGTCGATGACGGCCTCCCAGCTGAGGCTCGACCAGGTCTCATCCACGTCTGCGGCGATGTTGGTGAGCCCCGCAGCATCCATCATCATCTGCGGTGCGCCGATGCCGGCGCCGACGTAGGGGGTGTCGCTGCCGGAGCTGAACCAGAGAGCGGTCAGATCGCGATCATCGGGGGTGACGGCGTCGAGCTGGCTATGCAGGTCGGCGACGAGGCCGTCCGCAGCATCCGGCACGTCGAAGATCGCACCCATCTGTTCGATCTCCGCGAAGACGTCGTCGAAGGTGAGCGGGGTGGGCTGGTACTCGGGCTCCTGGCAGGCGGCGGGGGACACGAAAGTGTTGACACCGAGCGAGGCGAGCGTCGCGCGGTCGCCGGCGCCGTCGGCCGTGACATTGGATTCCCATCCGGCGTAGACGAGGTCGGGCTCGAGATCCAGCGTCGCCTCCTGCCCGGGAACCTTGTCGGAGATCAGCGGAATGTCGCTGCCCCGGGAAGCCCACTCCTCGGCATAGGGACCATCGGGGAATGCGGTGCCGATCATCCGATCCTCCAGGCCGAGGGCGAGCATCATCTCGATCGAGGTCGACTTGATCGCCAGAACCTTCTCCGGAGCTTCGTCGAACGTGACCGAGGTGCCGCAGTTGTCGATCGTGAGGGGATAGACGGCCGCTGCCGGCGGGGCCGTGTCCGGCGCTGCATCGGCGGTGGATGCGCAGCCCACGAAAGCGGATGCTGCGACAAGAATGGCAACGGACGTGATGAGTCGCTGTCGGCGGACGGGCATGAGTCTCCTGGCGCTGGTCGAGTGATGACGAGCGGCCAAGTTCACGGCCGATTTGTCCCTGCCAATGCGGGCAGAGGATCAAGGATGAGTCTAGCCAGGTCCGGGCGCAGCCAGAACCGGCGACGTACTACTCTGTTGTTGTTATCGGTCACAGGGTCGGGGTAGGCGATGAGCGGCGAGAGTACGCCACAGAACGGCAGCTCGCGCCGCCCGAGTATCTACGATGTCGCCGAGCGCGCCGGCGTCTCGCACATGACTGTCTCCCGGGTGCTGAACGGGCATCCGAACATCCGCGAAGCCACCCGCGAGCGCGTGCTGAGTGCGATCGACGAGATGAGCTACACGCGCAGCACGATTGCCCGCGCTCTCGCGACGAAGCGCACGATGCGCATCGGGGTCCTTGTCGATGGTCCCGGACAGCACGGCCCCAACAGCACCCTGCGCGCACTGGAATCCGCAGCCCGCGAGCGCGGCTACTCCGTCAGCGCGTTCTCCGTGGCTGACGACGACAACCACCGCATCGACGACGGCGTCCTCGATCTGCTGACCCAGGGCGTCGACGCGCTGTGCCTGATCGCCCCCCGCGCATCCTCGCTCGACGTACTAAGAAAGCAGTCGATCGGCCTTCCGATCCTCATCATCAAGGATGAGGCGGATGCCGAGATGCACACGGCCGCTGTCGATCAGCGGGCGGGAGCCGATGAAGCAGTTCGCCACCTCATCGACCTCGGTCACCGAGTCATCCTGCACCTGTCGGGTCCGACGGAGTGGTTCGATGCTCGGGCGCGCGCCGAGGCCTGGCGGGATCGACTGACCAACGCGGGGCTCGAAGTCCGCGATCCGGTGGTCGGCGACTGGTCATCGGACTCCGGCTATGCGTACGGGTTGAGCCACGATCTCGGAGATGCGACCGCAGTCTTCGCCTCGAACGACCAGATGGCCCTCGGCGTCGTTCACGGGCTGGTCGAACGAGGACTTCGGGTTCCGGAGGACATCAGTGTGATCGGGTTCGATGATCTGCCCGACGCGCGCCATTTTCTTCCTCCGCTGACCACGGTGCGCCAGCACTTCGATGCGCTGGGCCGATTGGCGATCCGTGAATTGCTGATCGCCATCGATGGCGGCGAGAGCGACGAGCGCGCCCTGATCCAGCCCACTCTCGTCATTCGATCTTCCACCGCCGTACCGCGTTCGCGGTAACAAGCTTGTAACGACGCGGGTCTGTCGACTTGCGCTTCATGATTGTTAGCGCGCACAATGACACAAGCACGGTGGCCACGGCGGACAATTCACACCCGACGGCGATGTGCCGTAGGACTCAACGAGGAGATGTCCAGCGCGCCGTCACTCGTAAGAAGGAGTAGTCGATGACGTTCCCCGCCTTCACCCCAGAGATCGAAGCATCCGTCGCCGCAGTCCGCGCCGACGTCGCGAGGCTGCATGGCGAGCTGGTTCGCAATAGCCTGGTCGTCTGGACCGGTGGCAACATCTCCGGCCGGGTTCGGCTCTCTGATGATGGCCGAGCCGACCTGTTCATCATCAAGCCGTCCGGCGTGAGCTACGACGACCTGGCGCCCGAGAACATGATCCTCTGCGACCTCGATGGTCATGTGATTCCTGGCAGCGCGGGCAGCGACCGAAGCCCGTCGAGCGACACCGCCGCGCACGCCTACGTCTACCGGCACATGCCCGAGGTCGGCGGAGTCGTGCACACCCACTCCACGTTCGCCGTCGCGTGGGCGGCGAGGGGGGAGGAGATCCCCTGCGTCATCACGGCGATGGCGGATGAGTTCGGCGGGCCGATCCCGATCGGCCCCTTCGCGATCATCGGCGACGACTCGATCGGACGCCGCATCGTCGACACGCTCACCGGGCACCGCTCCCGTGCGGTGCTGATGCAGAATCACGGTCCGTTCACGATCGGCACAGACGCGAAGGATGCTGTGAAAGCCGCCGTCATGGTCGAAGACGTCGCACGCACCGTGCACTACGCACGGGAGGCGGGTCCACTGATCCCCATTCCGCAGGAAGCGATCGACAGCCTGTACGACCGGTACCAGAACGTGTACGGCCAGAGTTCGGATGCCCGTCGATGACCGCGCAGCGCGACATCGTCGAGGGGCGTACGAGCCTCGGCATCGAGTTCGGCTCGACCCGCATCAAAGCGTGCCTCATCGGGCCAGACGCTTCAGAGGTGCTGGCCGTCGGTTCGTTCGCGTGGGAGAACAGCCTCGAGGACGGGCTGTGGACCCATGCGCTGGACGAGGTCTGGCAGGGGCTTCAGGCGGCATTCGCCGACCTCATCGCTGACGCGCAGAAGCGCCACGGCGCACGTCCCGAATCCTTCGGCGCCATCGGCATCTCCGCGATGATGCACGGATATCTCGCCTTCGATGCGTCGGGTGATCTGCTTGTGCCGTTCCGCACATGGCGCAACACCAACACGGGTTCTGCTGCGTCCGAACTCACCGACCTGTTCGCTGTGAACATCCCGCTGCGCTGGTCGATCGCGCACTTGCATCAGGCCGTCCTTGACTCCGAGGAGCACGTGTCGCAGGTCGACTTCGTCACGACCCTCGCCGGATACGTGCACTGGCGCCTCACCGGCGAGAAGGTGCTCGGCGTCGGCGATGCGTCGGGCATGTTCCCGATCGACTCCGCGACGGGCGACTATGACGAGAGGATGCTGTCCGCATATGACGCGCTGGCCGGCGAACGACTCCCGGCTCCGGTGAAAAGCTTGCTGCCTGCGGTGCGCGCGGCTGGCGAGCCAGCAGGCACTCTCACCGCCGAAGGTACGGCGCTGCTGGATCCGACCGGCACTCTGCGCTCCGGCATCCCGCTCTGCCCGCCCGAAGGCGATGCCGGCACCGGCATGGTGGCGACGAACTCCGTCGTGCCTCGCACCGGAAACGTCAGTGCCGGGACCAGCATCTTCGCGATGGTGGTGCTCGAGCATCCGCTGGCAAGCATCCATCACGAACTCGATCTCGTGACGACTCCGGCCGGGGATGCTGTCGCCATGGTGCACTGCAACAACGGTGCGAGCGAGCTGGCCGCGTGGGCCGGGATGTTCGCACGTTTTGCAGCTGCCTCCGGCAACCCCCTCGACGACGACGCCGTGTTCGACGTGCTCTTCCGCGAGGCGCTCGCGGGCGATGTGGATGCCGGGGGACTGCTCGCCTACAACCACCTCGCAGGCGAGCCGATCGCGGGCCTCACCGAGGGGCGGCCCCTGTTCGTGCGCACACCGGACAGCGAGTTCACGCTCGCCAATGCGATGCGCGCGCAACTCTACGGAGTGTTCGGCACGCTCGCGCTCGGCATGCAGGTGCTCGAGAGTGAAGGCGTGGCGCTGGATCGGATGTTCGCGCACGGAGGCATGTTCCGCACAGCCGGCGTCGCGCAGCGCTTCCTCGCTGGAGCCCTGAACGCGCCCGTCGCCGTCGGCGAACTCGCTGCCGAGGGGGGAGCGTGGGGCATCGCCGTCCTGGCGTCATACCTCGCTCATTCCGCAGAGAGCGACCTCGGCAGCTATCTCGAGGATCAGGTCTTCGCCACAGCATCCCTCACTGTCATCGAACCGGACCCGGCCGATGTCGCCGGCTTCGCCGCCTACCTCCACCGCTACCGCGCCGGCCTCGCCATCGAGGCCGCCGCGACCACCGCCCTCTGACCCGCTCAGGTCGCAAACTTTGTCGCAAAGCATCCGCCATACCGACATAAATAGCGACCCGAACAACAAGAAAGACCTTCCCATGACACGCACACCGCTGAAGACCACGCTCGATGAGTACGAGGTCTGGTTCCTCACCGGCAGCCAGCACCTGTACGGACCCGAGACGCTCGCGCAGGTCGCGGAGCAGTCGCAGGAGATCGTGCGGATGCTGGATGCTGCGCTCGACATTCCCGTGAAGATCGTCTGGAAGCCGGTGCTCACGGACTCCGCCGCGATCAAGCGCGCAGCCCTCGATGCCAACGCCGATGACCGCGTGATAGGCCTGGTCGCCTGGATGCACACGTTCAGCCCCGCGAAGATGTGGATCGCCGGCCTCGACGCGCTGCAGAAGCCTCTGGCGCACCTGCACACGCAGGCGAACATCGAGCTTCCCTGGGCCGACATCGACTTCGACTTCATGAACCTGAACCAGGCAGCCCACGGCGACCGCGAGTTCGGCTACATCCAGACCCGCCTCGGCGTCCCGCGCAAGACAATCGTCGGCCATGCCAGCGATCCGCGCGTCCAGCAGGAGCTCGGCACGTGGCAGCGCGCGGCAGCAGGTCTTGCGGCATCCCGCTCGCTGAAGCTCGCCCGTTTCGGGGACAACATGCGCTTCGTCGCCGTCACCGAGGGGGACAAGACCGAAGCAGAGCTGCGCTTCGGTGTGCAGGTCAACACGTGGGGCGTCAATGAACTGGCGGATGCCGTCGCCGCGGCATCCTCGTCCGACATCGACGCGCTCGTCGCCGAGTACGAAGAGCTGTACGAGGTCGTCCCGGAACTCCGCCTCGGGGGAGAGCGGCACCAGTCGCTGCGCGACGGTGCGGCGATCGAGATCGGCCTGCGCTCCTTCCTCGAGGAGGGCGGCTTCGGTGCCTTCACGACGTCGTTCGAGGACCTCGGCGAACTGAAGCAGCTGCCGGGTCTCGCCGTGCAGCGGCTGATGGCCGAGGGCTACGGCTTCGGCGCCGAGGGTGATTGGAAGACTTCCGTCCTCGTCCGCATCGCGAACGTGATGGGTGCTGGCCTGCCTGGTGGCGCGAGCCTCATGGAGGACTACACCTACGACATGACCCCTGGCGACGAGCTCATCCTCGGCGCGCACATGCTCGAGGTCTCGCCGTCGCTGACCACGGCGAAGCCGACGCTCGAGATCCACCCGCTGGGCATCGGCGGCAAGGACGCCCCGGTGCGTCTCGTCTTCACCGCTGACCCTGGCCCCGCTATCGTCGTGGCCATGAGCGATATGCGCGACCGGTTCCGCCTCACCGCGAACGTCGTCGAGAACGTCGAGCCTCGGGCTGCGCTCCCGAACCTGCCCGTGGGGCGCGCGGTGTGGAAGCCGCAGCCGGACTTCAACACCAGTGCCGCCGCGTGGCTCACCGCCGGTGCGGCGCACCACACCGTGATGTCCACAGCCGTGGGGTTGGAGGCATTCCGCGACTTCGCCGAGATGGCAGAGGTCGAACTCCTCGTCATCGACGATGAGACCACGCTTCCCGAGTTCCAGAAGCAGGTCCGCTGGAACCAGGCGTACTACCGCCTCGCGCAGGGGCTGTGATGACTACTTCGTCCGCTGAGCCTGTCGAAGCGTCTGGTCGACAGCTCGCCCTTGTCGGACACGGGTACGAGGCGGTTATCGCGAGCGTCGGCGCATCGCTTCGGATGCTGAGGCACGACGGACGTGACCTCATCGTGCCGTTTGAGATGGATGAGGTGCGCCCGGCGTATCGCGGTGCGACTCTTGCGCCGTGGCCGAACCGCATCGTCGATGGTCGGTACTCGTTCGCCGGCGTCGAGCAACAGCTCGCGCTCACCGAGCCGTCGCGCAATCACGCACTGCACGGACTTGTCGCCTGGGCCGAGTTCGCCGACCGCGTCGTCGAGGAGGATCGCGTGGTGCTCGCGGCGACGATCGAACCGCAGCTCGGCTATCCCTTCCGCGTGGAGGTCGAGGTCGAGTACCGGCTCGACGAGGACGGTCTCACGCAGACGGTGACCGCACGGAATCTCGGGGCGGATGCTGCGCCCTGGGGCACCGGTCCGCATCCGTATCTCTCCGCGGCGCCCGGCCGCGTGGATGACTGGACGCTCACACTGCCGGCATCCGAGGTGCTCACCGTGACACCCGACCGGCTGAGTCCTGTCGCGGTCGAGCCGGTCGACCAGCATCCGGAATGGGATTTTCGCGCACCGCGCGTGATCGGCGACGTCTTCATCGATCATGCGTTCACGGAACTCGCCACCACCGATGGCATCGCCGAGGTGCGCGTCGTCGGGCCCGACGGTCACGGTGTGGCGTTGAGCTGGGATGAGCGCTGCCCCTGGGTGCAGGTGCACACTGCAGACACCGCTGATGCCGAGACGAACCGGATCGGCCTCGCGGTAGAGCCGATGACTTGCCCACCGGATGCCTTCAACTCTGGGGTCGACCTGATCGTCATCGAGCCGGATGCCGAGAGCGCCGTGTCCTGGCGGTTCACCGCGATCTGAGCGCGACCCCTCGCTTGCTTTTTGAGAAATGGGGAACCCCCGCCGACCCGATTCGGCGGGGGTTCTCTCATATCGGGAGCTGAGCTCACCGTGGCGCGGAAAGTGTCTGACTACCCGATCCGGTCTGAGATCTTCCGCGCACAAGTAGTTCTACGTGCCGAAGGTGACGCCGTGGTGAACGCGGGCCGAACACCGGGTGCGCACTATTCCTCCACAATCGGACTTCTGGAGAAGCTATCCACAGGGACGCAGGATTCCGCAAATCGACCTCTGCCGGCTCCGCCATCATCAGGGCATGACAAAGACGAACAACTCCCTAAAAGACCGTGTCCTCGACCACGATGACAAGCTGCTGGACGTGCTTCGCGTCCTGCTGCAGTGTGCGAACCAGCGCCAGATGTGGCTGATGTTCATGGATGACCGCGGATGCCTCGGCGATCCGCTCATGCCGATGAACGACTATCCCGATGATCCGAACGACGTGGTCGAGATCGACGACCTCGGTTCGGTGACCGAGGCTCACGTGCTCATGCATCGAGGGGGGATGCTCCGTGAGCTGACCGGCAACGTCAGCGTGGTGCTCGCGTGGGAGCGGCTCGGGCCGGACACGGTGATGAAGAGTGATCGCGAGTGGGCGCGGGCGATGGCAGAGGCAGCCCAGCTGCTCGACATTCCCCTGCGCGCACAGTTCATCGTGCACTCGCAGGGCGTCCGTCAGTTGCATCCCGACGACTACCTCTGACGGTCGTCCGTGGGCGACGGCGAAATGCAAGGGTGTCCTAGTAAATATCCGGGTTACAGAGTAATCTAGACATCGTGCCAACGACGGCACGAAGGGACATCACAAAATGATTCGTACTATCCCCCACCTTGTAGGCGGTTCGCTCCAGACTCCGGATGCTGGACGCTTCAGCGACGTGTTCGACCCCAGCACCGGTGCTGTGCAAGCACGCGTGCCGCTGGCGTCAGCGGACGACGTTCGCGATGCGATCGCGAACGCCGAAGCGGCTCAGCCCGCATGGGCTGCGACCAACGCGCAGAAGCGCGCACGGGTGCTGATGCGGTTCGTCGATCTCGTCAATCGCGACATGGACGAGCTGGCACGCCTGCTCTCCAGCGAGCACGGCAAGACCTTCGCCGACGCCAAGGGCGACATCCAGCGCGGCCTCGAGGTCATCGAGTTCTGCATCGGCGCACCGCATCTGCTCAAGGGGGAGTACTCCACACAGGCGGGGACCGGCATCGACGTCTACTCGATGCGCCAGCCGCTCGGTGTCGTCGCCGGGATCACACCGTTCAACTTCCCGGCGATGATTCCGCTGTGGAAGGCCGGTCCCGCGCTCGCGGCAGGCAACGCCTTCATTCTCAAGCCCAGCGAGCGCGACCCCTCGGTGCCCGTGCGCCTCGGCGAGCTGTTCCTCGAAGCGGGGCTTCCGGCGGGGGTCTTCAACGTCATCCACGGCGACAAGGAAGCCGTCGACACGCTGCTCACTGACGATCGGGTCAGAGCCCTCGGCTTCGTCGGATCGACGCCGATCGCCGAGTACATCTATACGACAGCGGCTGCCCACGGCAAACGAGCACAGTGCTTCGGCGGAGCCAAGAACCACATGATCGTCATGCCGGACGCCGATCTCGACGTGGTCGTCGACGCGCTCATGGGCGCGGGCTACGGCTCAGCCGGCGAGCGCTGCATGGCGATCTCCGTCGCCGTTCCCGTCGGTGCGGAGACAGCCGATGCGCTCGCGGCGAAGCTGACGGAGCGCGTCGCCCAGCTCACGGTCGGCCCCTCGCTCACCGAGGGAGTCGACTACGGGCCGCTGGTCAGCAGCGCCGCCGTCTCGCGCGTCTCGGACTACATCCAGCAGGGTGTGGATGCCGGTGCCACCCTCCTCGCCGACGGCAGAGGCTTCTCCGTCGAAGGCCACGAAGAGGGCTTCTACCTCGGCCCGACCCTGTTCGACAACGTCACCACCGACATGTCGATATACCGCGAAGAGGTGTTCGGGCCGGTCCTCGTCATCGCACGCGCTGCCGACTACGAAGAGGCACTGGCGATGGCATCCGATCATGAATTCGGCAACGGCGTCGCGATCTTCACCCGCGACGGCGATGCGGCCCGTGACTTCACCGCCCGCGTGAACGTCGGCATGGTCGGCGTCAACGTGCCGATCCCGGTGCCGATCGCCTACTTCACGTTCGGAGGCTGGAAGAAGTCGGGCTTCGGCGACCTCAACCAGCACGGCACCGATGCCTTCCGCTTCTACACGAAGACCAAGACGGTGACCAGCCGCTGGCCCGCGCACGGGGTGCGAGACGGTGCCAGCTTCGTGATCCCGACGATGCACTAGGAGGCCGACATGACCATGACATCGACTTTCACCACAGCTGAAGAACGCGAGGCGATCCTCGACGCCGTCCGCGACTACGCCGAGGCGGAGCTCGCGCCGTTCGCGATCGAGCGCGATGAGAAGCATCTCTTCCCGCGGGACGCGCTGCATCGCGGCGGCGAACTCGGACTCGGCGGAATCTACGTGCGCGAGGAATCCGGCGGCACCGGACTCTCTCGCTTGGACACCGTGGCGATCTTCGAGGAACTCGCCAAGGGTGACCCGACGATCGCGTCGTACATCTCGATCCACAACATGGTGGCGTGGATGATCGACACTTACGGCGACGACGTCCAGCGTGCCGACTGGCTGCCCAAGCTCACCGTCATGCGCGAGTTCGGCAGTTACTGCCTGACTGAGCCCGGCGCCGGTTCCGATGCGGCGGCCATCACGACGAGCGCGGTCCGCGACGGTGACGACTACGTGCTCACCGGCGTCAAGCAGTTCATCTCCGGCGCGGGGGAGTCCAGCGTCTACGTCGTGATGGCGCGCACCGGTGCTACCGATTCCGGCGCTCGGGGGATCAGCGCCTTTCTCGTCTCGGATGGAACCCCCGGCCTGGGCTTCGGTGCACTCGAGAAGAAGATGGGCTGGCACGCTCAGCCCACCCGTCAGGTCATCTTCGACGGAGTGCGCGTGCCAGCATCCGCCATGCTCGGTGACGAGGGCAAGGGATTCGCCATTGCAATGTCCGCCCTCAACGGCGGCCGGCTCAACATCGCCGCGTGCTCGCTCGGTGGCGCCCAGTGGGCGCTGGATCGCGCGGTCGCCTACATTCATGAACGCGTCGCCTTCGGCGAGCCCCTCGCCGAGAAGCAGTCGATCCTGTTCACCGTCGCCGACATGCGCACCGATCTGCAGGCGGCGCGCCTCATGGTGCGCGATGGCGCGCAGGCCGTCGACGACCACGCCCCGGATGCCACGATGCGCTGCGCGATGGCCAAGCGCTTCGCGACGGATGCCGGGTTCGACGTCGCCAACCGTGCCCTTCAGCTGCACGGCGGCTACGGGTACCTGCAGGACTACGGGATCGAGAAGGTCGTGCGAGACCTTCGAGTGCACCAGATCCTCGAGGGGACCAACGAGATCATGCGTCTGATCGTCGGCCGCGAGATGCTGCGACCGGCCGGATCTGCGTCGATGAGGAGTTCATCATGAGTCGCATCGCGTTTCTGGGACTGGGGCATATGGGACTGCCGATGGCGGTCAATCTGGTCAGGGCCGGGCATGAGGTCCACGGCTTCGATCTCATGCCCGCAGCGATCGAGGCGGCACGCGCCGCTGGTATTCCGATCGCGGCCAGCGGTGCGGATGCTGCGACGGATGCGGATGTCGTCATCACGATGTTCCCGGCCGGAGAGCAGGTGATCTCTGCCTATCAAGACGGGCTCCTGGCGGCGGCGAAGCCAGGGACGCTGTTCATCGAATCGTCCACGATCGCCGTCGACGAAGCGCAGGCCGCGCATGCTCTGGCCGTTGCTGCGGGGCACCGCAACATCGACGCCCCGGTCTCCGGTGGTGTCGTCGGAGCGGAGAACGGCACGCTGGCGTTCATGGTCGGAGGTTCTGACGAGGACTTCGCCGCGGCACTCCCGCTGCTCGAAACGATGGGCAAGCGCATCGTGCACTGCGGCGGGCCGGGACTCGGCCAGGCGGCAAAGGTCTGCAACAACATGGTCCTCGCGGTGTCGCAGATCGCCGTCGCCGAGGCATTCGTGCTGGGGGAGCGGCTCGGGCTCGCGCATGACGCGCTGTTCGATGTCGTCTCGCAGGCATCCGGGCAGTGCTGGGCGATCACGACGAACTGTCCGGTGCCGGGGCCGGTGCCGACGAGCCCCGCGAACCGTGACTACCAGCCGGGTTTCGCAGGGGCGCTGATGGCGAAGGATCTGGGGCTGGCACTCAAGGCGATTGAGCAAACCTCGACCGATGCGAAGATGGGGCGGCTCGCGCAGGAACTTTATGCCGCCTTTGCCGCGGGGGACGGCGCCGGGCGCGATTTCTCCGGCATCATCACCGACGTCCGCGACGGGAACGTGTGACGCTCGCGGGCATACCCTGAAGGCACACCATGTGGGGGATGCCCTGCGGGCACACCACGCGGGGCATTGAGCGAGCGCAGCGAGACGAAATGGGCTGAGCGAGCGGAGCGAGTCGAAGCCGTGACACCCGCCGCCGCGCGAGGCAGACTGTTCTTGACGTGAGGAGTCATTGATGACCGAGTACGAGACGATCCTGGTCGAGCAGCGCGGACGCGTGGGCTGGATCACGCTCAACCGTCCACAGGCGCTGAACGCGCTGAACTCTCGAGTCGCGCAGGAAGTCACCGCAGCCGCCGTGGCATTCGACGCGGATGAGGGCATCGGCGCGATCGTCGTCACGGGGTCTGAGAAAGCCTTCGCTGCGGGCGCCGACATCAAAGAGATGCAGGCCATGTCCGCCGCAGACATGCGCGAGACCGACCACTTCGGCGAGTGGAGAGACTTCGCCGCCGTCCGCACTCCAGTGATCGCTGCCGTCAGCGGCTTCGCGCTCGGCGGCGGATGCGAGCTGGCGATGATGTGCGACATCATTCTCGCCGCCGACTCCGCGAAGTTCGGTCAGCCCGAGATCAACCTCGGCGTGATCCCTGGGATGGGCGGCACGCAGCGTCTCATTCGTGCTGTCGGGTACTACAAGGCCGCTGAGCTCGTGCTCTCCGGACGCATGATGGGCGCTGAAGAAGCCGAGCGCTCGGGGCTCGTGTCGCGGGTGGTTCCAGCATCCGATCTTCTTGCCGAGACGGAGAAGCTTGCCGCGACGATCGCATCCAAGAGTTTGCCGAGCGTGTACGCAGCGAAGGCGACGTTGGATGCCGCGATGGAGACGACCCTTGCGGAGGGCCTGGACGTGGAGAAGGCCGCATTCACCGCCCTGTTCGACACCGAGGACCAGAAAGAGGGCATGGCCGCCTTCCGCGAGAAACGGTCACCGAACTTCACCAACCGCTAGCCCGCGAGAAACCACTCCGCGCTCGAGACACCACCTCACACGTGGTGTCTCGATGCGCCGATGATGTCTCGACGCGTCGTCACCCGCGCAGCACGCCATCAGAGCGGGTCGGGCTGCGGACGAGGCTCGGTGAAGTCCCCGGCATCCCGGCGCAGCCGCGCGACGATCCCGACGAGGTCGGTGGTGTCCTGATCGCTCATCCCCGGCGCGCTGAACACCTGACTGTTGAGCGCCGCAGTCGCGCGCTCCACGAGGTCGCGACCGACGCCGGTGAGGCTGAGCATCGCGGCACGACCATCGTGCGGGTGCGGTTCGCGGACGATCATTCCATCGCGCACGAGACGTTCGGCCGTGCTCGTGACGGTCGTGGCGTGCACCTGCAGCCGGGCGACGACGCTCGAGAGCGGAAGACTGCCCGAGCGGCTGAACGCGAGAAGCCGCAGCATCTCATACCGCGCGAAGGACAGGCGGAACGGTTTCAACGCGGCGTCCACGCGGGCGAGAAGGAGCTGCTGCGCCCGCATCACGGAGACGACGGCGGTCATGCCATCGGCGGCATCCGTCCATCCGTGCGCGAGCCACTGCCGCTTCGCCTCGGCGAGCGGGTCGATCGGGAGCGGACGGGGTCGGGCCACAGCACCTACGGTACCGGGTCCATGAGTGGCGAACGCCCCCGGTTCTCGACGCTGGGCGAGTGAAAGCGCTTGCGTGTTGCAGGTCCCTCGCAGTGGTTTATTCAGACTTTTCACTGTCTTTTCTCTGGAAGCGCTTGCAGTCATTCCCGAAATCCTGCTAGCTTCGCACCCACAGCATCCGAGCACGTTGTCGTGCTTTTCCCCTCACCCCCGGAGCATTCGTGTCGAAGAAGACCGCCCAGCGTCGTGCCGCCCTCCTGATCGCCACCACTCTCCTTGCCTCCGGCATCTCCGCCATCGGTCTTGCTCCGGCATCCGCCGCGGACCGCACGGTCGCGCTTGTCGGCGACCTGCAAGCAGCCGTCGGCTGTGTCGCTGATTGGGCACCCGACTGCGCCGAGAGCGAGTTGCCGCTCACTGCCACCGACGGCGTCTACAGCGCCGCCTTCGAGGTGCCGGCCGGCACCTACGAGTACAAAGTCGCGCTCAACGATGGATGGGACGAGGCCTACGGCCTCGACGGAGGAGACGGCAACATCCCGCTCACCGTCGCGGGACCCTCGACGCTGCGGTTCACCTTCGATGACAACCTCAAGCGGGTCGGCGTCGAGGTCGAAAGTCTGCGCTCGACCTACACCGAAGGCGATGATGCGCTCGTCGCGCCGCCCGTTCGCCAGGCTGGAGCCGGCGAGCAGTTCTACTTCGTGATGACCGACCGCTTCGCCAACGGCGACACCTCCAACGACACCGGTGGGCTCACCGGTGACCGCATGGCGACTGGCTTCGACCCGACGGACAAGGGGTTCTACCAGGGCGGCGACATCGCCGGCATCCGCCAGCAGCTCGACTACATCGACGGGCTCGGCACGTCGGCGATCTGGCTCACTCCGAGCTTCGCGAACAAGCCGGTCCAGGGGGAGGGCGCGAACGCATCCGCCGGGTACCACGGCTACTGGATCACCGACTTCACCCAGATCGATCCGCACCTGGGCACGAACGCCGAGCTCGAAGCTCTCATCGCCGAAGCGCATGAGCGTGGCATCAAGGTCTACTTCGACATCATCACCAACCACACCGCCGACGTCATCGACTATGCGGAGTCCGAGTACTCGTACATCGATCAGGCGACCAGCCCGTACCAGGATGCCGATGGCACCGCGTTCGATCCCGCGGCCTTCGCCGACGGTGCGGCATCCTTCCCTGCACTCGACCAGAGCAGCAGCTTCCCGTACACCCCGGTCGTGACCGAGGACGTCAAGGTTCCGGAGTGGCTGAACGACCCGACGCTCTACCACAACCGCGGCAACTCGACCTGGTCAGGGGAGTCGGTCACGTACGGTGACTTCGACGGACTCGACGACCTCATGACCGAGCATCCGACGGTCGTGAACGGCTTCGTCGACGTGTACGACCAGTGGATCGACCTGGGAATCGACGGCTTCCGCATCGACACCGTCAAGCACGTGAACTTCGAGTTCTGGGAGCAGTGGACCACCCAGGTCCTCGACTACGCGCACGGCCTCGGCAAGGACGACTTCTTCATGTTCGGCGAGGTCTACGACGCCGATCCGGTCAAGCTCTCGCCGTACGTTCGCAGCACCGATATGAACTCCGTGCTTGACTTCACCTTCCAGTCCGCCGCCGTCGGCTACGCCGGAGGGAACTCGGCGAAGGGCCTGCAATCGCTGTTCGCCGGCGACGACTACTACACGACCGCGGAATCGTCCGCGACAGCTCTGCCCACGTTCCTCGGCAACCACGACATGGGCCGGGTCGGCTCCTTCCTCGACGGGACGGATGCTCCGCTGGAGCGCGACGAGCTCGCCCACGAGCTGATGTTCCTGACCCGCGGCCAGCCGGTCGTCTACTACGGCGATGAGCAGGGCTTCACCGGGCCCGGTGGTGACAAGGACGCCCGCCAGACGCTGTTCGCCACCGGAGTCGACGAGTACGCGGATCAGAACCTCATCACCGGCGAGGTGGCCGGATCCGTCGATCGCTACGACACGGATGCCGCGCTGTACGCGCAGATCGCCACGCTCTCAGACCTGCGCGCGGCCCACCCCGCACTCGCCGATGGTGCCCAGATCGAGCGGTACGCCGCCGATGGTGCCGGTATCTACGCCTTCTCGCGAGTCGACGCCGAGGAGAAGACCGAGTACCTCGTCGCGGTGAACAACGCGGCATCCGCCCAGACCGTCGACCTGACCACGCTCACGGCGGATGCCGGCTACGACGTCATCTACGGCGACGCCGCCGCGATCACGACCGACGCCGGTGCCGCGACGAGCATCACCGTTCCCGCGCTTTCCGCCGCGGTGTGGAAGGCGAACGGCACCGTATCGGCGCCGGACGAGGCCGCTCCCGTGACCATCACGGTCCCCTCCGCCGGCGCCGGTATCACCGGTCAGGCGGCGGTGCAGGCCGACACTGCTGATCAGTGGCTGCAGACCAGCTTCTCGTGGCGCGTTGTGGGGGCAGAGGACTGGAACGCACTCGGCACCGCCGAGGACACTGCCCCGCGCGTTTTCCACGACCTCGGCGGACTCGCAGACGGCACGCTCATCGAGTACCGGGCTGTGACCACCGACGCTGCCGGTCACCACGCCGCAGCATCCACCTACGCATCCGTCGGCAATGCCGTCACGTTGACCGAGACGGAAGAACCCGAGACGACGATCGACTCGGTCGTGATCGCGGGGAGCCTGGATTCCGAGTTCGGCTGCGCCGGCGACTGGGACCCGGCCTGCGAAGCGGCCAAGCTGAGCCCGCGCGCCGACGGCGTCTGGGAGGGCGCCTTCGACCTGCCCGCCGGTGATTACGAGTACAAGGCGGCCATCAACGGCAGCTGGAGCATCAACTACGGTGCGAACGGCGTCCCGGACGGAACGAACATCGCCATCTCGCATCCGGGTGGGCCGATCACGTTCTACTTCGATCCCCGCACGAACATCGCCCAGTCCACCGCCGAGGGCCCCATCATCACTCTGCCGGGATCGCAGCAGAGCGAGCTGGGCTGCGCCGCCGACTGGTCCCCGGACTGCTTGGGAACCCTGATGGCCGACGGAGACGGCGACGGCGTCTACGAGTTCGCGACCGCCGAGCTGCCCACGGGCGCGTATGCGCTGAAGGTTGCTCATGGTCTCAGTTGGGACGAGAACTACGGCGCCGATGGGGTGCTGAACGGAGCGAACATCTCGTTCAGCGCGACCGAAGGCAAGGTTACGACCTTCCACTACACCCTCGAGACCCACATCCTCGAGATCACCAGTGACGACCCGCTGCTTCCCGGAGTCGGCGAGCAGCGTGCGCAGTGGATCGACGAGACCACTATCGCGTGGCCGGCGACTCTGGGAACGCCCGCGGAAGCGGGCTACCGCCTCTACTCATCGGCTGATGCCTCGCTCGCCCTGGCAGACGGTGATGTCGCCGGCGGCGATGCCATCGAGCTGACCGTCGACGGCACCCTCACCGAGGAGCAGCTCGCACGTTTCCCCGCGCTCGACGGCTACCTTGCATTGAAGATCGACGATGCGGATGCTGCTGAACTGGTGCGCACGCAGCTTGCCGTTGCCCAGCTCGGGCTGGACGGTTCGGCGACGGCGTACACCGGGGTGCAGATCCCCGGCGTCCTGGACGACCTCTACGCATCCGCTGTCGAGGATGCCGAGCTCGGCGTCACCTTCTCCGGCAACAAACCCACCTTCCGCCTGTGGGCACCGACGGCACAGTCCGCGACCCTGCTCACCTGGGAAGCCGGATCCGACGGCGACCCGGTGCGTCACGAGGCCGCACGGGATGACACATCCGGTGTCTGGCAGGTCGACGGCAAGAAGGCTCTCAAGGGCGACGAGTTCCTCTGGGAGGTCGTCGTCTACGCCCCGAGCACCGGGAAGGTCGAGACCAACGCTGTCACCGATCCGGTATCCGTCGCACTGACGCTGAACTCGGAGCGCTCCGTCGTCGTCGACCTCGACGACACGGAGTGGCAGCCGAAGGTCTGGCGCAAGGCGGAAGCGCCCGCGGTGGATCGCGCTGTGGACCGTGCGATCTACGAGCTGCACATCCGCGACTTCTCCATCTCTGATGAGACAGTCCCGGAGGACGTGCGCGGCACCTATCGTGCCTTCGCTGAGGACAGCGCAGGCACCGATCAGCTCCGCGAGCTCGCCGATGCCGGGATCAACACCGTGCACCTGCTGCCCTCGTTCGATATCGCCACCATCGAAGAAGACCGAGCGGTGCAGGCCACGCCGGACTGCGACCTCGCCACGTTCGCACCGGACTCCGACCAGCAGCAGGCCTGCGTGCAGGCGATCGCCGCGGAAGACGGCTTCAACTGGGGCTACGACCCGTACCACTTCTCCACGCCGGAGGGTTCGTACGCCGTCGATGCCGATGGCGGCGCGCGCGTCGGCGAGTTCCGCACGATGGTCGGATCGCTCCACGACATCGGGCTGCAGGTCGTGCTCGATCAGGTGTTCAACCACACCGCGGCATCCGGACAGGCCGAAACATCGGTCCTCGACCAGGTCGTCCCCGGCTACTACCACCGCCTGAACGCGGCCGGCGCCGTGGAGACATCGACGTGCTGCCAGAACGTGGCGACCGAGCACCTTGTGGCGCAGAAGCTCATGGTCGACTCCATCGTCACCTGGGCTCGCGACTACAAGGTCGATGGGTTCCGGTTCGATCTGATGGGACATCACTCCACCGCGAACATGCAGGCGATCCGCGACGCCCTGGACGCGCTGACGATGAAGAAGGACGGAGTCGACGGCGCGGCCATCTACCTCTACGGCGAGGGCTGGAACTTCGGCGAGGTCGCAGACAATGCTCTGTTCGAGCAGGCCACGCAGGGGCAGCTCGGCGGTACCGGCATCGGCACCTTCAACGACCGGCTGCGTGACGCCGTGCACGGCGGAAGTCCTGTCGATGGAGCATCCACGTACCAGCAAGGCTTCGGCACAGGGCTGGGTACGGACCCCAACGGCAACGCGATCAACGGCACCGCCGAGGAGGCACTCGCCGACCTCGGGCACCAGACTGACCTGGTGAAGCTGGGGCTGGCCGGCAACCTGCGTGACTTCTCATTCACGACGAGCGACGGAGAGGTGACCGCGGGAGAGGACATCGACTATCGCGGTTCGCAGACCGGATACGCCGACCAACCCGGCGAGGTCATCAACTACGTCGACGCGCACGACAACGAGACGCTCTACGACCTCTCGGTGTTCAAGCTCCCGGTCGATACGTCAATGGCAGACCGAGTGCGCATGAACACGCTGTCTCTCGCGACGGTCACGCTGTCGCAGTCTCCGTCGTTCTGGCACGCGGGCACCGAGCTGCTGCGCTCGAAGTCGCTGGATCGCAACAGCTACGACTCGGGTGACTGGTTCAACCGCATCGACTGGACCGGGCACGAGTCGACCTTCGGCTCGGGTCTGCCTGCGGCAGCGGACAACGAGGAGAAGTGGCCGATCATGGCGCCTCTGCTCGCAGACCCCGCGCTGAAGCCCGGTGCGGAAGCCATGGCGGCCGCCGAGGCATCCGCTCTCGACCTGCTGCGCGTGCGCAATGAAGTGGATCTGCTGCAGCTGGGATCCGCGGATCTCATCGAGCAGAAGGTCACCTTCCCGAACGGTGGGACGGATGCCGCCCCCGGCGTCATCGTGATGCACATCGACGACCTGGTCGGCGAAGATGTCGACCCCGCGCTGGTCGGTGCGCTCGTCGTATTCAATGCCTCACCCGACGCGGTGACCCAGACCGTCGACGGGCTCGCAGGCCGCGACTTCGCGCTGACGGATGCGCAGGCCAACGGTGCGGATGCTGTGGTCAAGACGACAGCGTGGGATGCCGCGACCGGCACTGTGACGGTTCCCGCGCGGTCAGTGGCCGTGCTCGTGGACGCACAGAGCGATTCGCCGACGGAGCCGACCCATCCTGGTGAGGATGGTGACGGCGAAGGGGATGAGGATGGAGATGGCGACGCTCAGGCGTGGGCGAAGGTGTCTCTGTCATCCGACCGCGTCGAGCAGGGCGGCGCGATCACGGTGAGAGTGACGGATCTCGAGCCCGGACAGCAGATCACCGCAACGCTGCACAGCGAACCTCGCGTGATCTCGGGAATCCCCGTGGCTGATGCCTCTGGGACGGTCCGGTTCGAAGTCGCGATTCCGGCGGACTTCGCGCTGGGTGAGCACACGCTGGTGATCACGTCCGGCGCGCACGAGCCGATCTCCGTATCGCTGACCGTCGTGCGCGCGGGCGAGCTCGCGACGACGGGAGCGCAGGCGCCGTGGGGTGCGGCACTGCTGGCAGTGCTGCTCCTGGTCGCAGGCTCCGTGGTCTTCGTGACCCGCAGACGAGGAGTGTTCGACGGGCACTGATGCACCGTCCGGTGTGGGCAGTCTCTTCCGGGAATGGTGCAGTGTGTATACATTGCGGCTCATTCAGTGCGTTTTCATTGATGTGTAACCCAATGGATTTACGGGACTGTCCACAACGTGGATAGACTCGGCTCTGTCGTGAGGAGCATTCGATGAAGATCTTCGTCCTTGTCAAAGAGGTGCCTGACACCTATGGCGATCGCAAGCTGAACCTGGAGACCGGATTGGCTGATCGTGCCGCCGGTGACGTGGTCCTCGATGAGATCACCGAGCGTGGTCTCGAGGTCGCGCTCTCCTATGCGGGCAAGGCAGAAGGCACGGAGGTCGTCGCTCTCGCGATGGCTCCGGAGTCGTCCACGGCATCCATCCGCCGCGCGCTCGCGATCGGCGCAGGGTCTGCTGTGCACATCGTTGATGAGCAGCTCGCGGGAGCCGACCTCGGGTTGACGGCAGAGGTTCTGGCTGCGGCCATCCGTCGCGCAGAGCCCGACCTGGTCATCACCGGAAACCTCTCCACCGATGGCTCCGGCGGCATGATCCCGTCGATGCTCGCCGAGCACCTCGGATTCGCGCAGGGGACGGCCCTGAACGCCGTCGAGATCACCGCTGACGGTGTCTCCGGAACCCGCGCGGCCGATGACGGATCGCAGCAGGTCTCCGTGTCGTACCCCGCCGTCATCTCGATCACCGAAGCGCTGCCGGATGCCCGGTTCCCTAACTTCAAGGGCATTATGGCTGCGAAGAAGAAGCCGCTCGAGGTGCTCTCGCTCGACGACCTCGGCGTTTCCGCAGATCCCGCTGCAGCGCCCCGAACGATCATGACGACCGTCTCCGAGAAGCCCCCGCGTGCGGCGGGCGTGAAGATCACCGATGAAGGTGACGCCGGCGCGAAGCTGGTCGAGTACCTCGTGCAGAACAGGCTGGTGTGATGATGAGCTACCCCGACAAGTCCATCCTCGTCCTCGTCGACGTGACTCCGTCCGGCGATGCCGCCAGCTCGACGGCGGCGCTGATCGGCGCCGCGTCGCAGATCGGTTCCCCGGTCGCGCTCGTCCCGGGCGGCGCCCAGAGCGCTGTGGATGCCGCGGCCGCCGCCGGTGCGTCGGTCGTTCTCACCGCGGATGCTGACGCTGAAACCCTGACGGTTCCGCTGGCCGACGCTGTCCAGGCCGCGTACCAGAAGGTGCAGCCGGATGCTGTGCTGATCTCGAACTCGATCACCGGCCGCGATGTCGCCGGACGCCTTGCGGTCCGCGAGAAGCTCGCGCTGTCGATCGATGCGATCGGCGTCTCCCGTGATGACGAGGGCATCATCGCCCATCACTCTGTATACGGTGGCGCCTACCTCACCGATTCCGCACCGACATTCGGCGCGCCGATCGTCACGGTCCGTCAGGGCGCGGTGGATGCTCGCGGCGAGGCCGTCGCATCTCCCACGGTCGAGGCGCTCGACGTCACGGCATCCGGTGCTGCTGCCGCGAAGGCCGGTGCCGTCGAGGTCATCGAGGTCGAGTCGTCCCGTCCGGAGCTTCGCGGAGCGACGAAGGTGGTCTCCGGTGGTCGCGGACTCGGTTCGAAGGAGCAGTTCGTGCTCGTCGAGCAGCTCGCTGACGCGCTGGGGGCCGCTATCGGCGCCTCGCGCGCTGCCGTTGATGCCGGATACATCCCCTACGCGCACCAGGTCGGTCAGACCGGCGTCTCGGTTTCTCCGCAGCTGTATGTCGCTGTCGGCATATCGGGCGCGATCCAGCACCGGGCCGGCATGCAGACCGCCAAGAACATCGTCGCGATCAACAAGGACGGCGACGCTCCCATCTTCGACGTCGCCGACTTCGGCATCGTCGGTGACCTGTTCACCATCGTGCCGCAGGTCGTCGAGGCTCTCGAAGCGCGGAAGAAGTAACCATGGCGACGCGGATGCTCAGGCGAGGCCTGCCGCGAGTGGCTGGAGGTGACCCCTGGCCCCCGGCCGGCGACGTCGAGGTCGCGGATGCTGCGGTGGCTGCTCCGGTAACTGAGGAAGGCTTCGACTCCTCCGTCGCTCAGCCCGTTTCGTCTCCTTCGTCGCTCAACGACCCGCAGGAAGAAGTTCCCGCGGCGGCAAAGGCCCCGCAGGTTGATGGAAGTGCGACACTGCGTCGGGGGCTTCCCCGTACGCCCGGCGGAGAGGCATGGCCGCCCGCGAATGCTGCCCCAGCCGCCGTTCCCGCACCAGCTGCTGCACCCGCAGAGACTCCGGTCGTTGAGCGAGGGAGCGAAGCGACTGAGACGAAACGGGTTGAGCGAGCGAAGCGAGTCGAAACCGCGACCGCCCCCGCAGCCTCCGCCCCCGGCGCGACCCTCCGCCAAGGCCTGCCGCGCACGCCCGGCGGCGAGCCCTGGCCTCCAGCGGGAACCGCTGCGGCGGTCGCCGTCGTCCCCGTCTACGAGGAGGTCGAGTCCGACGACTTCATCGAAGCATCCGAGATCCCCGGATCTGCGGTTGCGACGATCGATGTGAGCACCCCGTTGCCGTTCACGCAGACGGTGTTCCCGGGAAAGAACGCTTTCGTTCACCAGAAGCCTGCCCCCGAGCCTCAGCGCTTCGGTCCGTTCACGAAGGGTCAGTGGGCAGGCGCCGTGATCGTCGGCGGTATCGCCCTGCTAGGTGCCGCTGCGATGGCCGTGCTGTTCGTTCGCTGGTTCCTCAGCCTCGACTTCATGCAGGACTTCCTCGCCACCTATCCGGGCGAGTACCACCTGCCCGAGGGTGCGCCGGTCGGGTTCCCGGCGTGGCTGGGCTGGCAGCACTTCTTCAACGTGTTCCTGATGGTGCTGATCATCCGCTCGGGCCTGCGTATCCGCAACGAAAAGCGACCGACGGCATTCTGGACACCCCGCGGCGAGTCCAAGGGCAAGGTCAGTCTGACGATCTGGTTCCACCAGTCGCTCGACATCCTGTGGCTCGTCAACGGTGTCGTCTTCATCGTGCTGCTGTTCGTGACGGGACAGTGGATGCGGGTGATCCCCACCAGCTGGGAGGTCTTCCCCAACGCGCTGTCCGCGGTTCTGCAGTACATCTCGCTGGACTGGCCGACCGAGAACGGCTGGGTCAACTACAACTCGATCCAGCAGATCGCCTACTTCGCGACGATCTTCCTCGCAGCTCCTCTGGCCGCCGTCACCGGATTCCGCATGAGCGGGATGTGGCCGAAGAACGCTGAGAAGCTCAATAAGGCGTACCCGATCGAGTGGGCGCGTGCGTTGCACTTCCCGGTGATGCTCTACTTCGTTGCCTTCATCGCCGTGCACGTTTTCCTCGTGTTTGCCACCGGCGCGCTGCGCAACCTCAACCACATGTTCGCCGCGCAGGGCTCCGCTGATCCGAACGCGTACGCCGACAACTGGACCGGGTTCTGGTTCTTCGTCGCGTCCCTCGTCGTCATCGCTGCAGCCTGGGTCGCGGCGCGTCCGATGGTGCTCGCCCCGATCGCCAAGCTCTTCGGGACGGTGAGCAGCCGCTGATGCCGTCCGCCGCAGCCTCGCCGCACGACGTGCGTGTCGACAGCGGTGGCGTCGAACTCGTCGGTGATCACTGGCCGGCTGTCGGAGCGTCGAGGGGCGCCGTCCTGCTGCTTCACAGCGGAGCCCAGCGCCGGCACTCCTGGCGGCGGACCGGCCAGTGGCTCGCGGAAGCGGGATGGTCGGCCTGGGCCTTCGACGCACGAGGACACGGCGAGAGCGACCGCTCCCCGGACGGGGACTACTCGATCTCGAGGCTCGTCGACGACGCTCTCGCGATCATCGACGACATTGGCGAACCGCCGGTTCTCGTCGGTGCGTCGATGGGCGGGATGACGTCGCTCATCGCCGAGGGGGAGCGCGGTCCGCTCGCCCGCGCCCTGGTGCTCGTGGACATCGTCGCGCGCATCGAGTCGGAGGGTTCGAGCAAGATTCAGGCTTTCATGCGCAGCGCTCCGAATGGATTCGCGACGCTGGAAGAAGCATCCGACGCCATCGCCGTCTACAACCCGCATCGCCCGCGCCCGAAGTCCCTGGACGGTTTGCGCAAGAACCTCGTGCAGCACGACGACAGGCGCTGGTACTGGCACTGGGACCCGAAGATTCTCGTACGTGGCTCCGAGCCCGAGCTCGAGATCCGGTACGCGCGGTCGAAAGTAGCGGCGCGGAACATCACCATCCCGACGCTCCTCGTTCGCGGCGGACAGTCCGACATCGTCAGCGAGGAAGGGCTCCGCGAGATGCATGAACTCATTCCGCATGCGCAGTCCGTCGAGGTGGGGTCAGCCGGTCACATGATCGCGGGCGACGATAACGATGTCTTCACCTCGGAGCTGCTGCAGTTCATCGAATCGACGCCGCGGGTGTGAGCCTCCGAACTCAGCGAACGAAGCGTACTTCGGTCAGCGTCTCGCCGAGGAAGGGTTCCGTGTGCGAATCGCCGTCGAGGGTGAAGCCGTTTCGCGCGTAGAACCGGTGCGCACGAGGGTTGTCCTCGGCGACCCAGAGGTAGAGCGGCTCGTCCTTCTCCACGGCGGCGTCGAACAGCTTCTGTCCGAGGCCGGTGGAGTGGTACTGGCTGAGCAGGTAGATGAAGTACAGCTCGCGGAAGGCCGGAGCATCCTTGTCGCGGGCGGGCCCCGAGCCGACGAAGCCGACGATCTCGCCGTCGACGAGCGCGGCGCTCATCTTGAAGTCATCACCCTGTGCGGCCCAGTTCGTCCACAGCTCGGCCATGCGGCGGGGCGACACGCGCTCGAGCGCAGCCTTGCTGATCAGGTGGTCATAGGTCTCGTGCCAGCACTGTGCATGTACGCGACCCAGCGCCTCCGCATCCACATCGCGAACCGGACGGACGATGACTTCAGACAGGGCTTCGGCGCTCATGCCGTGACTCTACGCGCGCCCTGCATGATCGGGAAATCGAGCACGACACATGTCACTTTCCTACAACCCGCTCCGCGGATCGTGCGCCGATGGCTACGATCGAATCTCGTGAACGTGATCTGGCGAACCCTGTTTGTGATGTGGCGCGCGCGCCGTCGGCTGCGTAGCGGTGGGCGACTGACGTCGACCGATATCAGCCGCATCCGGGTGACGACGCTGCCGACGGATCTTGACGTCCTGCGTCACATGAACAACGGCCGCTACCTGTCGCTGTTCGACCTCGGACGCTGGGATCTGCTCACGCGCACGGGCATGGCCGATGTGATGAAGGACAACAACTGGTACGCGGTGGTGTCCTCCGAGACGGTGACATTCCGCAAGTCGCTGCAGCTGTGGCAGCGCTTCGATATCGAGTCGCGCATGCTCGGTCACGACGACAAGGCCATCTACCTCGAGCACCGCGCCGTCGTCGACGGCGAGATCTACGCTCGTGTGATCGTTCGGGCCCGCATGCTCAAGCGTGCAGGAGGCACGCTCTCGCATGAGGAACTGTTCGCTGCCATCGGCGGCCGGCCCGAAGAGCTGCCGGACGTCGTCCCCTGGATTCACGAGTGGGCGGACGCCTCATCTCTTCCCTCCACGAAGGCGGACGCCCCCAGCACCTGGTAAGGACACGGGCACTGTTCGGCAGTGTCACGCGGATAAGCGGGCAGTCGAACCTAGGCTGATCTCATGTCAGTGTCGCCCGCGAGTAACGCATCACTCTCCGACCGTGCGGTCGAGCTCGCTCAGCGCTGGATCGTCGAAGCATCCGATGCCGAAGTCGATCCCGCCGCCGCCCGCCTCGCCGATGTCCTGCAGGACAAGAACGGTCTGCCGTTCACACTCGGTTTCGTCGATGGCGTGATGCGCCCCGAGAGTCTGTCTGCCGCGGCATCCGGGCTGCATCGAATCGCTCCGATCGTGCCCGAGTTCCTGCCCTGGTACCTGCGCGGTGCGGTGCGGCTCGGTGGCGGACTCGCTCCGGTGCTGCCCTCTCCCGTCGTACCGATCGCGCGGCGCGTGCTGCGCGAAATGGTCGGGCACCTCGTCGTCGATGCACGCCCGGCCAAGCTCGGTGCCGCGATCGAGAAGCTCCGCACCACCGGGAACGCGCGGCTGAATCTCAACCTGCTCGGTGAAGCCGTGCTCGGCGAGGATGAAGCGAAGCGGCGGCTCGACGGCATCCACGATCTCATCCGCCGCGACGATGTCGATTACGTGTCGGTGAAGGTCTCGTCCGTGATGAGCCACCTGTCGATGTGGGCGTTCGATGAGGTCGTCGATGCTGTCGTCACGCGGCTGACGCCCCTGTACATCACCGCAGCCCGGACCGGCACGTTCATCAATCTCGACATGGAGGAGTACCGCGATCTCGACCTGACGATCGCGGTGTTCACGCGCATCCTCGAGGACCCGCGCCTCCCGCTGCTGGAGGCCGGTATCGTCCTGCAGGCGTACCTGCCCGATTCGCTCGGCGCGATGCGCGAGCTGACCGCGTGGGCGAAGGGTCGCGTCGAGCACGGGGGAGCGGCGATCAAGGTGCGGCTCGTCAAGGGCGCGAACCTGCCGATGGAACGGGTGGATGCTGCGATGCACGGGTGGCCGCAGGCCACCTATGAGACCAAGCTCGACACGGACGCGAACTACCTCCGGGTGCTCGATGAGGCGATGCGTCCGGAGAACATCACCGCCGTCCGCATCGGTGTCGCCGGGCACAACCTGTTCGGCATCGCGTACGCCTGGCTGCTCGCCGGCGAGCGCGACGTCCGGGACGGTGTGGAGTTCGAGATGCTCCTCGGGATGGCGCAGGGACAGGTGCAGGCGGTCTCTCGTGAGGTCGGTCCGGTGCTGTTGTACGTTCCGGTCGTCAAGCCCGCAGAATTCGATGTCGCCATCAGCTACCTCGTGCGCCGACTCGAGGAGAACGCCGAGCACGACAACTTCCTCTCCGCCGCATTCCACCTGCACGATGATGCGTCGCTGCTCGCCCGAGAGCGCGACCGATTCCTGCGCGCGCTCGAGCGCTCGAGCGACCCGACCCTGCGCGCCGTGCCGTTTCGCCTGCAGAATCGGCAGACCCCGGTGCACGAATCACTGCGTCCGACGACGCAGGCCGAGGTCGACCCCGCAGACCTCACCCAGGCCGTGCTCGGAATCGCACGCGGCTCCAGCCGCGGATCCGGCAGCGACTTCGACGGCAAGTTCGGCAGCGGCTCGGCCAGCGACGATGCGTTCGTGGAGACCGCCGTCTACTCTCGGCACGAGGTCGATACGGATTCGGCCGGAGCGCCCGGCTTCTCCAATACCGCTGACAGCGACCCTGCCCTGCCGGCGAACCGTGAGTGGGCGCACAGCATCCGGGCCCGCATCGCAGAATCGACCGCCGGAGATGACGCCCTCCGCGCCGCGCGCGTCGATGATGCGACTCTGCTGGATGAGATCATCGACCGGGTCGTATCGACCGCCCCCACCTGGGGCGCCCGTCCTGCGGCCGAGCGCGCCGAAGTGCTGCTGCGTGCCGCCGCCGCCCTCGAATCGCGCCGCGCCGAGCTGATCGAGGTCGCGGCATCGGAGACCGGCAAGGTGCTCGCCGAAGCCGACATCGAAGTCAGCGAGGCTGTCGACTTCGCGCGCTACTACGGAGCCAAGGCGCGCGAGCTGGATGCTGTGACCGGAGCCGCCTTCGAACCGGCCCGGCTCACGGTCGTCGCACCCCCGTGGAACTTTCCGCTGGCGATTCCGGCCGGCGGAGTGCTCGCCGCGCTCGCCGCGGGCTCGGGCGTCATCTTCAAGCCTGCGCCGCAGGCTCGCCGCTGCGCGGCAGTCATCGCGGAGGCGCTGTGGGAAGCCGGCATCCCGCGCGATGTGCTCGCGCTCGTCGACATCGAGGAGGGCGATCTCGGCCAGCACCTGATCGCGCACGAGCAGGTGGATCGTGTCATCCTCACCGGTTCGTGGGACACCGCGGCCCTGTTCCGCTCGTGGCGCCCGGACCTGCCTCTGCTCGCCGAGACCAGCGGCAAGAACGCGATCGTCATCACGCCCTCGGCCGACCTCGACCTCGCCGTCGCCGACCTCGTCAAGAGCGCGTTCGGGCATGCCGGACAGAAGTGCTCGGCCGCCTCGCTGGCGATCCTCGTCGGCCCGATCGGGCGTTCCAAGCGCTTCGCGCGTCAGTTGGTGGATGCTGTGCGGTCGCTGCGCGTCGACTGGCCGACGGAGGCGCTCGCCGACCTCGGACCCGTGATCGAGAAGCCGCAGGGCAAGCTCGCCTGGGTGCTGAGCGAACTCGAGGGGGACGAGCGTTGGGTGATCAAGCCATCACCGGTCGCCGGCGATGAGACCGGGCGGCTGTGGCATCCCGGTGTGCGCATCGGTGTCCAGTCGGGGTCGCGCTTCCACATGGAGGAGTTCTTCGGTCCGGTGCTCGGCATCATGCACGCATCGACCCTCGAGCACGCGATCGGTATGCAGAACGCCGTCGAGTACGGGCTCACTGCGGGGCTGCACACCCAGGATCCGGACGACCTCGCCGTCTGGCTCGATCGCGTCCAGGCGGGAAATCTCTACGTCAATCGCGGCATCACCGGTGCCATCGTGCAGCGTCAGCCCTTCGGCGGCTGGAAGAGGTCATCCGTCGGACCCGGCACGAAGGCGGGTGGTCCGAACTACCTCATCGGGCTCGGCAGGTGGCGCTCGCGCGGCAGCGGTGCAGCATCGAGCACACTGCACCTGCGCGGGCTCGATTCGCGCATCACCGACCTCATCGAATCGGCGCAGCCGTCCCTCGACTTCGAGAGCTTCGAATGGCTGCGCAGGGCGGCGCTGTCGGATGCCGTCGCCTGGGACCGCGAATTCGGGCAGGTGCGGGACGTCTCTCAGCTCGGCATCGAGCGGAACCTCTTCCGATATCGTCCTCTGCCGGTGATGATCCGGGCGGTCGGGGATGCCGGGTGGCACGAGCTGCTGCGCGTCGTGATCGCCGGCATCCGCACCGGTTCGAAATTCTTCCTCTCGACGCCCGTCGGCTTGCCCGCAGAGGTGCGCCGTGCGCTGTCCGAACTGCGCATCGGGATCGCGGTGGAGAGCGATGAGGAGTGGATCGATCGGATGAGCAGGAGCGGCGACGACGCGCTGCTCGCCGACGCTTCCCCCACCGCCCCGCGGGTGCGGCTGGTGGGGCCGGGGGATGCTGTCGCCGCTGTGCATCGCGCACTCGCCGATGCCGTGGAGGGTGACCCGGACCTCGCGGTCTACGACGGCGAGGTGACATCGGCCGGGCGCATCGAGCTGCTGACCTTCCTGCACGAGCAGGCGATCGCGATCACGGCGCACCGCTTCGGCAACCCCGACGACTGGAGCGCCGACATCATCTGAGTGCCCCGGGCATCAGTAGGATTTCGGACATGGACTCGAGTGAGGGCGACGCGACCCCGGACTCCCGAAGATCACGCCGCGACTTCCTCCGGTTCGGGGGAATGGCGGCAGCCGGCGCCCTGGTGGGTGGCGGTGCGGGTGCCGCAGCCGGCTATGCGATCGGACAGCAGGAGGGCTTCGCGGAAGCCGCCGACGATTACGGCGCGCTCTCTCCGCGGCATGCTCCCGGGTTCGACCACATCGTCGTCGTGATGGGCGAGAATCGATCCTTCGACAACATCCTCGGCTATCTGTACACGAAAGAGAATCTCCCCGAGGGGCAAGACTTCGACGGCGTCGACTTCGGGGACTACACGAACACCGCATCTGACGGCACGACCGTCGCTGCGCACGTGTACAACGGGCCGACCGACCGCATCATGACGTTCCCCGATCCGGATCCGGGCGAAGAGTACCCGCACGTCAACACGCAGATCTTCGGCACGATCGAGCCGCCCGGCAACTTCGGCATTCCGGTCGGTCAGATGCAGCATCCGTACAACATGCCGCAGCATGGCGAGCAGCCCACGATGGGTGGGTTCCTCGAGGACTACATCAGCAACTTCAGCCGGCTGAAGAAGGGCGAGCGCGCCACCGCAGAGCAGGCCAAGCACATCATGGGATCGTTCTCCCCGGAGATGCTGCCGACGCTGTCGACCCTGGCACGCGAGTTCGCCGTGTTCGACAACTGGTTCTGCGCCGTGCCCTCGCAGACGTTCTGCAACCGGTCCTTCTTCCATGCCTCCACCTCGCACGGGTTCGTCACGAACAAGCAGGGCGGCGGGTACGACAAGTGGTTGGATGCCCCGAAGGCGCCGACGATCTTCAACAGGCTCGAAGATGCCGGCATCCCCTGGAAGATCTACTTCGACGAACTGCAGATGGTCTCCTTCACCGGTGTGCTGCACGCGCCGGTGCTGGAGAAGTTCTGGCGCACGGAGCACTTCGGGACGATGGACGACTTCTACGCCGACGTCGAGCACGGAGAGCTGCCGGCGTACGCGTTCATCGAACCGCGCATGATCTACAACCACAACGACTTCCACCCGCCGTTCGGGCGCCTGCACGAGAGCGATGTCGAAGGATCCGATGTGATCAACAGCGCGTACTCCGATGTGCGCGCAGGCGATGAGCTCGTCCACGACATCTACTCGGCGATCCGCACGAGTGCGACCCCCGATGGGTCGAACGCCGTGAACACTCTGCTGCTGATCACCTTCGACGAGCACGGCGGAACCTATGACCACGTTCCGCCGCCGGATGCCACGCCTCCCGACCAGTCCGGAGCAGGGGAGATGGGGTTCGAATTCGACCGGCTCGGATGCCGCGTGCCGGCGATCGCCGTGTCGGCGTACACCCGCGCCGGCACGATCATCAACGACCAGATGCACCACGGCTCGGTGGTCTCGACCCTGAACCGGCTGCACGGCCTGAAACCGCTCACCCGCCGGGATGCTACGGCGAATGATCTGTTCGGCGTGATCAACCTGGAAAAGCCCCGGCATCCCTCCGACTGGCCGACGACGAGTCCGTCGTTCACTCCGGACAACCCGGAAGAGACACCGGCGCACCCCGCGCACGCGCATGCGGATAAGCCGCTCACGCCGCCCGCGCGCGGGTTGCTGGGACTGCTGCTCGTGCGTGCTGGGCTGCCTGAGTCGCAGCAGCCGCAGACATTCATCGAGGCGTACAACCTGCTGCACGCCGAGGGTAAGGGGCTGTTCGGCGCACCGGACGAAGACTGATCTCAGTGTAAAAGATTCTTGACATGCCCGTGTCGGGCGCAGTACCTTCAGGGTGTCAAGAATCTTTTACATCCGGAGGTCGTCATGGTCTATCACGAACGCGCGGCTTGGGCGGGGCTCATCGTCTCCGTCGTCACTATGGGTGTGTACATCGCACTGGTGCTCTCGCGAGCCGCCGGTGGTGATCTCACCGCCGTCGACTGGTTCCCGCTCATGCTGTGGACGATCGGCGGCGGCATCGTGCTCACCATCCTCATCACGATCTTCTGGGGGATCGCCGTCGGTATCCGTGATCGGGATTCGGCGACGACGTCGGACATGCGCGACACGGACATCAGTCGCCTGGGGGGCCGCGTCGAGTCCGCGTTCCTCACGATCGCCGGGCTCGGAGTGATCCTGCTCTGCGCAGTGGGGGCGGATGTGTTCTGGATCGCGAACACGATGTTTTTCGGCTTCGCCGTGGCCGCGTTCATCGGCGGCATCGCCCGCGTCATCGCGTACCGCCGGGGCCTTGTCTGATGGTCAAGCCCACCCTTGTCACCAACAGCATCCGCACGCGCCGCGAAGAGGCCGGCGTCACGCAGGCCGATCTCGCGCGACAGATCGGCGTGACCCGCCAGACGCTCATCGCTATCGAGCAGGGAAAGTACTCGCCCACGCTCGAGCTCGCCTTCCAGATCGCCCGTGCGTTCGAGGTCGGCATCGACGATCTCTTCCAGTACCCGTCTCACACCTCGGAGGATTGATATGGACACCACGACCCTTCGACAGGCTCAGGGGCCGACCACCACCATGCCCGCATGGGTGAACGACGAGTACGGGGCAGCCAGCGGCATGCGGCAGGAAGTCGTGCCGACGCCCTCACCCGGACCGGGCGAAGTACTGCTGCGCGTGCGCGCGACGGCTCTCAACGCAGCCGATGTGCGGGTCATGCTCGGCGATCCCGTACTGGTGCGACCGATGTTCGGTATACGGCGGCCCCGGCAGCCGATCCGCGGCATGGATGTCGCCGGTACCGTCGTCGCCGTCGGACCCGACGTCGATCAGGGTCGCATCGGTGACGAGGCGGTGGTCGAGTTGGATGCCGGTGGTGGTCTCGCACCGTTCGCAGTCGCCCGCGTCGATCGGCTGGCCACACGTCCCGCCGGGGTGACACCCGAGGTTGCGGCGACGCTGCCGATCTCCGGCGGCACGGCCGTGCAGGCACTTGACGTGGCCGGCGTCCATGAGGGCCACCGTGTTCTCGTCATCGGGGCATCCGGAGGAGTGGGCACTTTCACTGTGCAGCTTGCCGCTCTTCGGGGTGCCGAGGTGTGGGCGACGTGCGGTGAGGCGAACCGTGCCCTCGTCGAATCGCTCGGCGCCACGCGCACCTTCGACTATCGGACCACCGAAGTGTCGAGCATTCCGGCATCCTTCGACGCGATCATCGACATTGCCGGTGGCACTTCGCTGAGACGTCTGAAGCGACTGCTGTCGCCGGCCGGCGTCGTCGCGATGGTCGGCGGCGGGGGCGGCCGGTTTCTCGGGCCGATCCCGCGGATGCTGCGCGCGATCTTCCTGTCGATCGGCTCGCGCCGTCGCATCCGCATGGTCATGGCGATGCCCAAGCGTGAGGTCAACGAGCAGCTCGTCGCGCTCGTCGCCGAAGAGCGGGTCGCGCCGGTCATCGAGCAGGTGCTGCCGTGGGATGCCGCGGTCACGGGCCTCACGCGGCTGGAGTCCGGTCGCACCGTCGGCAAGGTCGTCGTGCTCGGGCGAGAGTGAGCGGCATCGATATGCACATACCTGCACATGCATGTGCAGGTCGGCGTACCATGGACGTATGGCTACTTTGGAGAAGCGGGTTCAGGTGCTGTTCTCGGCCGAGCAGTATGCGCGGCTGGAGGCGGAGGCGACGGCGGAGCGTCTGAGCGTTGGAGCATACGTCCGGCAGGCTGTTGATGGGTGGATGGACCGCAAGCGATCAGACGCTTTGGCAGCGCTCGATCGACTGTTCGAGCGTGCTGATCAGCACGACGAACCCGCGATGACACCGAAGGAATGGGCGCTCCACAAGGAGGATCTGCTGGATCGACCTTCCCTGCGGGAGATCCCGTGACGGATCGGATCATTCCGATGAGCGAACGAGCGGTGCTCATCGATTCGACAGTGGTGCTTCATGCGCTGGGACGGTCCGAGCCGCATCGCGACAAGGCGCGTTCTTTTCTTCGTAGCGTGTGGAGCGGGAGCGGTCGCGCCTACGCCAGCACGGAGATGATTCAGGAAGTCGTGTTTCATCGAATGCGCAGGGCAGATCGCCATCAGGCCGTGGCGGAAGCTCGCGAGATGAGTCGATCCTTCATACTTCTGAACTTCGATCACGAGGTTTTGGAGACAGCGCTCTCGCTCATCGAGGCGACGCATGTCCGTGGCCGCGACGCCGTTCATGTGGCAACGGCGCTGGCGTACGGCATCGAAACGATCGCATCCTCGGATCCCGCGTTCGACGGCATCCCCGGCATCCGCCGACTCGATCCGCTCACACTCTGACCGCAGGGTGGCGAACTTCCAGGACCGGATGTCAGAATAAGACCGGCGTGCTCGCAGCGCATCTTCCCCTTCCGCTCCCCTGAGCGGCGGGTCGAACTTCCGCCGGGCCCCTGGACAGCGTCCGCCGCGTCCCTCCCAAGGAGCATGATGTCGACGACTGAAACCACCACCGCCACCGCCACGGTCTCTGAGCCTGTCGAAGGGCGTACCGCGCAGCACCGCCGGTACCTGATGTGCCGGCCGGAGCATTTCACGGTCAGCTACAAGATCAACCCGTGGATGGAGCCCGCTCGCCCCACGGACACGGCCAAGGCGGTCGCGCAGTGGCAGAAGCTTTACGATCTGTACGTCGAGCTCGGTCACGAGGTCGAGCTCATCGAGCCGCTGGCCGGCTACCCCGATATGGTCTACACCGCCAATGGCGGCTTCCTCATCGACAACCGCGCGTACGTACCGAAGTTCTATTTCGAGCAGCGCGCCGGTGAGGCCCCCGCATTCGCGGACTGGTTCCGTGCGAACGGCTTCGACACCGTCATACCGGAAGAGGTCAACGAGGGCGAGGGCGACTTCCTGCTCGTCGGCGACACGATTCTCGCCGGCACGGGCTTCCGTTCGGCCGGCGACAGCCACCGCGAGGTTGCTGATGTCTTCGGCCGCGAGGTCGTCTCGCTCACACTCGTCGACCCGCGTTTCTACCACCTCGACACCGCGCTCACCGTGCTGGACCCCGTCGAAGGCGCGGAGAACGGCGGGCCGGAGAAGGCCAACATCGCCTACCTGCCCGGTGCCTTCGATGACGCGAGCCGCGCGATTCTGGAGGAGCGCTTCCCCGACGCGATTCACGTGTCGGACGAGGACGGCTCGGTGTTCGGGTTGAACTCCGCGAGCGACGGATACAACGTCATCATCTCGCCGCGGGCTACCGGGTTCGAGAAGCAGCTGCGCGAGCGCGGCTACAACCCGATCATGGTCGACCTGTCCGAGCTGTTGCTCGGCGGCGGCGGAATCAAGTGCTGCACGCTCGAGCTGCGCGGCACGAAATGACGACCACGCCCGAGGCGCATGTCGCGGAGAACTACAGCCCGCTGCCGGTGACGATATCTACCGCCGAGGGCGTCTGGGTCACCGACACCGAGGGCAAGCGTTACCTCGACCTGCTTGCGGCGTATTCGGCCGTGAACTTCGGTCACCGGCATCCGGATCTCGTCGAGGCGACGATCCAGCAGCTGGGGCGCGTCACGCTCACCAGCCGCGCGTTCACGAACGACCAGCTCGAGCCGTTCGCGGCCGCGCTCGCGCGGCTGTGCGGCAAGGAGCTCGTGCTGCCGATGAACACCGGCGCCGAGGCCGTGGAGACCGGCATCAAGGTCGCCCGCGCCTGGGGCTACCGCGTGAAGGGGATCGCTCCCGGCGAGGCCCGGATCGTGGTCGCCGCGGGCAACTTCCACGGCCGCACGACCACGATCGTCAGCTTCAGCGACGACGACACCGCGCGTGACGGCTTCGGTCCGTTCACGCCCGGCTTCGACGCCGTGCCCTACGGAGATGCGGATGCCATCGCCGCAGCCATCACGGCGGAGACGGCCGCTGTGCTCGTCGAGCCGATCCAGGGCGAGGCCGGCGTCATCATCCCGCCGGACGGTTACCTGAAGCGCATCCGCGAGATCTGCGATGAGCGGGGCGTCCTGTTCATCGCCGATGAGATCCAGGCAGGGCTCGGCCGGGTCGGCGAGACCTTCGCATGCGATCGCGAGGGCGTCGTCCCCGACCTCTATCTGCTCGGCAAGGCGCTCGGCGGCGGCATCCTGCCCGTCTCGGCTGTTGTCGGAAACCGTGACGTGCTCGGGGTCATCCGTCCTGGCGAGCACGGCTCGACCTTCGGCGGCAACCCGCTGGCCGCGGCCGTCGGCCTGCGCGTGGTCGAGATGCTCGAGACCGGTGAGTTCCAGGAGCGCGCCCGCCAGCTCGGTGCACATCTCGCCGACGGCCTCGAGAAGCTCCGCGGTCACGGCGTGACCGGCATCCGCGTCGCCGGGCTCTGGGCGGGCGTCGATATCGACCCCGCTCGTGGGACCGGTCGTGAGATCAGCGAGAAGCTCATGGCGCGCGGTGTGCTCGTCAAGGACACGCACGGCCAGACGATCCGCATCGCACCGCCCCTGGTGATCCGCGCGACCGAGATCGACTGGGCGCTGGAGCAGCTGCGTCTCGTGCTGGAGGGGTGAGCCCGGCCCGATCCGTGCGGGTCAGCGCTTCGGAAGGCGGATCGGTGTTGTGGCGGCGGCGACTTCGTCGCTGAACTCGACCGGGTCGGCCCGCACCACCGAGATCGGCAGAGTCTCATCGAGCGTGAGCCGGAACCTCCGGGTCTCGTGGCGCCGCAGGCGTCCGGAGAAGATGATCCAGCCGAGTCCGATCGCCATGGCGGCGATGCCCGCGATGCCACCGAACAGGATGGCCGCGCGAGGCCCCGCGATGTCGGTGATCCACCCGGCGATCGGCGCGCCGATGGGCGTTGAACCCATCACCACCGCCATGTACAGAGCGAGCACGCGTCCGCGCAGGGCGGGGTCGGTCGTCGTCTGGACGTAACCGTTCGCGGTCGTGAGCATGGTCACGGTCGAGAAGCCGACGAAGATCAGCACGGTGGCATAGGACCAGTAGGCCGGCATCCACGACGAGACGACGGATGCCACACCGAATAGTCCTGCCGCGACGATCAGCACGCGCACTCTGGCGCGGTCACGGCGGGCCGCGAGCAGAGCTCCGGCCAGTGATCCGATTGCGAGCACGGAGCTGAGGATGCCGTAGCCGTCGGCTCCGCGGTCGAATTCGAGCGCCATCGTGGAGGCGAAGATCGGGAAGTTCATGCCGAACGCGCCGATGAGGAAGACCATCACGAATACGACCTTGAGGTCGCTGCGTGCCCAGACGTAGCGGAAGCCTTCAGCGAGCCCGTTGCGGCCGCTGCTCTTCACGCGCGGGAGCAGCTCGCGCGACCGGATCATCACGAGCGCGATCAGCATGGCGAGGAATGTCGCCGCGTTGATGACGAACACCCACCCCGTGCCCACTGCAACGATGAGGAGGCCGCCGACGGCAGGGCCGATCAGGCGTGCCATGTTGAACGATGCGGAGTTCAGAGCCACGGCGTTGGATGCGTCTTCCAGCGAGACCATGTCGGAGACGAACGCCTGACGCGCCGGTGCGTCGAACGCGTTCGTGATGCCGAAGGCAAGCGCGAAGCAAAACATCAGCGGCAGCGTCATGATGCCAGTCAGTAGGAGCGCTGCGACACCGACGGCGAGAACCATGAGAACGGTCTGCGTGATCAACAGGATCTTGCGGCGATCGAATCGGTCGGCAACCCATCCGGTCAGGCTCACCAGCACCAGAGGGGGGCCGAACTGCAGCGCCATCGTGACGCCCATCGCGGTGGCGTCGTTGTCGGTGAGCTCGGTGAGGACGACCCAGTCCTGTGCGGTCGCCTGCATCCAGCCGCCGACGTTGGAGACGAGGGCGCCGAGAAACCAGATGCGGTAGTTGAACGTCGAGAACGAGCGGAACATGGCAGTCATCGCTCTGCCACCTTCCGCATCAGTGCCGCCGCTTCTCGAAGCGTGCGCAGCTGTGTGTCACTGAAGTCGAACTCGGCGAGAGCGTCGGCGAGGGCGGCATCGCGCTTGTGCACGGTCGCGGTGACGATCGCGGTTCCGGCATCCGTGATCTCGATGTAGACGCGACGTCGGTCGTCTTCGGCGGGGACTCGGATCACCAGGCCCGCCTCGGCGAGGGCATCGACGGTATTCGACATCGTGGGGGCGCTCACCCGCTCGCGCTGCGCGAGCGTACCGATCGGTAGACGCCCGGAGCGCAGGCAGGCCAGGACGGCGAAGTGCGCGTCGCTGAGAGTGTCGACCGCGCGCTCGCGCCGGAGTCGGCGCGCGAGGCGAAAGGTCGCGAGGCGGAGATCGACGGCGGTCGAGTGGAGCAAGTCGTCAGGTTCAGTCATTACTTAGGTAGTCTAACTAAGTTTTCCGATGTCTGCTCCACCGGGTCGGTGCAGAATGGATGCCGTGACCATTGCGCTCGAACTCGCCGTCCAGGATCCCGCCGGAGTCCGCATCGCCAGAGAAGTCGGCGCGGCACGCGTCGAGCTCACCCAGGCTCTCGCTCTCGGCGGGCTCACGCCGTCGCCTGCCACACTCGAACGGGCCCTGGATGCCGCGGGGGAGGACGGCCCGGAGATCCATGTGCTGATCCGTCCGCGGCCAGGCGGATTCCACTACGACGCAGACGAGATCGCCGTGTCGGTGCGCGATGTCGAGCTCGCGATCCGCGCCGGTGCTTCGGGTGTCGTCATCGGAGCTCTGGATGCTTCCGGCGCCCTGGCTCTCGATGCCATGTCTCGACTCCGGGATGCTGCCGGTGGAGCATCCGTCACGCTCCACCGCGCCATCGACGTCACCGCCGATCCGGTCACGACCGTGCAGACGGCGATCGGGCTCGGTCTTCGTCGCATCCTCACATCGGGTGGAGCATCCACCGCCATCGACGGTGTCGAGACCCTGCGCGCCATGGCGACGGCGGCAGCCGGACGGATCGAGATCATGGCGGGAAGCGGTGTGAATGCGGCATCCGCTGCGGCGCTCGCCGCCACCGGCGTGGACGCCCTGCACTTCTCCGCCAAGCGGACGATCGCCGGCGACAGCAGCGTGCGGATGGGATCGGCGGCGGATGGCGTCGGCGGTTACGACGTCACGGATCGGGACGCGGCGTTCGCGATTCGGGAAGCGCTGGGGTCGGGACTGCGGCGACCGTAGACTCAAGCCATGGCACAGACCTCGGAGTTCACCGACGCGTACGGCGTCGAGATCGTCTACGACGTGCATGCCGCCGAGGGAACTCCGCGTGGTGTGGTGCAGTTGCTGCACGGTGTCGGCGAGCACGCGGGACGCTATGGCAAGCTGATCGCCGCGCTCACCGGTGCCGGATATTTCGTATACGCCGATGATCATCGCGGGCACGGTCGTACCGGCATCCGCCAGCACGGAGGGCCGGAGAAGCTCGGGCGGCTGGGCAAGGGAGGGCTGCGCGCGGCCGTGGATGCCGTGTGGCAACTGACCGGCATCATTCGCGATGAGCATCCGGACCTTCCCCTCGTGCTGTTCGGACACTCGTGGGGATCGTTCCTCGCGCAGAAACTCGTGAACGGCCACCCTGAGGCGTGGGATGCCGTGGTTCTCTCCGGGTCGGCACGACTGACTCCGCGCGACCTGAACGCTGCTCCGTTGAACGCGGGGTGGGAGAGCACGGACGCGACCGGGTACGAGTGGCTCAGCCGCGATCCCGCGGTCTGGAAGGCCTTCGACGAGGATCCACTCACGACAAACGTGCCGCTGCTGAAGCTGTTCGGGCCGATCGAAGCGCTGAAGCTTTACGGGCGGCCGCGTCGCGCTCTGAGCTCGTCGAAGGGCGCGCACGACTTCCCTATTCTGTTGATGGTCGGCCGTGATGACCCGGTCGGCGGCCCGCAGAGCGTGCACAAGCTCGCTGACGACTACCGCAACCGCTCCGGCTTCACCGATGTCACGACGCTGGTCTATCCGGACGCGCGGCACGAGATCTTCAACGAGCTGCAACAGCGGGAGGTCCGCGCCGACCTGCTCGCCTGGCTCGACAAGCACGTTCCTGCGGCCTGAGGTTTCGACTCGCTTCGCTCGCTCAACCCGTTTCGTCTCGCTTCGCTCGCTCAACGACCCGCGGGAGCTCGCCTGGGTGCCGGCCTCCAGTAGGGGCCGTTGAGCCGGGGAGTCGGGCCTCCAGCGCGGGCCGTTGAGGTCTCCAGGCCGGTCGTTGAGCGAGCGCCAGCGAGACGAAACGCGGTGAGCGAGCGAAGGGAGTCGAAGCGTCGCATCCACCCCGGCATCCGATCCCTGCCCCCGGCATCCGATCCCTGACCCTGTCGAAGGGCCGACGGCTTAAGCTGGAGGCGTGCATGGTGAGTACAAGGTTCCCGGTGGAAAGCTCGTCGTCGTCGATGTCGAGGTCGCTGATGGCCGATTGACGGACTTCCGTCTGGCTGGCGATTTCTTCCTCGAGCCGGATTCGGCGCTTGAGGACATCAACGCGGCGGTGAATGGCCTGCCTGCTGAATCGGATGCCACGGTCATCGCCGATGCGGTGCGCGCAGCGCTCCCGACCGGGGCGCAGCTGCTCGGCTTCACGCCCGAATCTGTCGGCACTGCGGTGCGCCGGGCTCTGGTGACCGCTCCGGGATGGCGCGACTTCGACTGGGAGATCGTGCACGAGAAGGCCGTCTCGCCCCGGATGAACCTGGCGCTCGACGAGGTGCTCACCTCGCGCGTCGGTGAGGGGCGCCGGCGTCCGACGCTGCGGATCTGGGAGTGGGAGGAATCCGCCGTCGTCATCGGCTCGTTCCAGTCGTACCGCAACGAGGTCGACCCTGAGGGGGCGGCGAAGCACGGCTTTGATGTCGTCCGCCGCATCTCCGGCGGTGGGGCGATGCTCATGGCCGCAGGGCAGATCATCACGTACTCGCTGTATGTTCCGGCATCGCTCGTGCAGGGGCTGACGTTCGCCGACTCGTACGCGTTCCTCGATGACTGGGTGCTGCAGGCGCTGCGCTCGGTCGGAGTCGATGCGACCTACCAGCCGCTCAATGACATCGCGAGTCCGACCGGCAAGATCGGTGGGGCTGCGCAGAAGCGACTCGCCAACGGCGGGGTGCTGCACCACGCGACGATCTCGTACGACATCGACGGCCAGGTCATGACCGAGGTGCTGCGGATCGGCAAGGAGAAGATCAGCGACAAGGGCACGACTTCTGCCGCCAAGCGCGTCGACCCGCTGCGCACGCAGACGGGGCTCAGCCGAGCGGAGATCATCGACAGCTTCACGGCGACGTTCCGTTCGCTGACGGATGCTGAAGACGGGGCGATCACCGCCGACGAGTATGCCGATGCCGAAGCCCTCGTCGAGTCGAAGTTCTCCACCGATGCGTGGCTGCATCGCGTGCCGTGACGGACGTTCCGACGGGGTCCGTCTTGATCATCCACGGCGACAACCTCGCCGTCGCGCGGACGCTGCCGTCGGCATCCTTCACGCTCGTGTATCTGGATCCGCCGTTCAATACGGGTCGCGCGCAGAACCGGCAGGTCGTTACCGCGCGCCGGACTCGCACAACTCCTCAAGAATCAGCAGGTCCGGCCGCGGAAGCCACCGATCTTGAGGAATCCCGCGAAGCTCTGAGGAGTTATGAACCTGCGGCTGAGCCACGCGAGATCAGGCACGGGTTCCACGGACACGAGTACGAGCGGGTGCGGGGGATGCTGCGCACGTACGACGACCGGTTCGACGACTATGGCGACTTCCTCATGCCCAGACTCGAAGAGGCATGGCGGCTGCTCGCCGACGACGGCACGCTGTACCTGCACCTGGACTACCGTGAGGCGCACTACGCGAAGGTCATGCTCGATGCGGTCTTCGGTCGGGAGTCGTTCCTCAACGAGCTGATCTGGGCGTACGACTACGGGGCGAAGTCGCGCAGCCGCTGGCCGACCAAGCACGACACGATCCTCGTCTACGTGAAGACGCCTGGTGGGCACGTGTTCAACTCCGACGACATCGACCGCGAGCCCTACATGGCACCCGGACTCGTCACCGCCGAGAAAGCCGCGCGCGGGAAGCTTCCCACCGATGTCTGGTGGCACACGATCGTGCCGACCACAGGGCGCGAGAAGACCGGCTATCCGACGCAGAAGCCCGAGGGGATCCTCCGGCGGATCGTGCAGGCTTCGAGTCGTCCGGGGGACCGGGTGCTCGACTTGTTCGCCGGTTCCGGGACGACGGGGGCCGTGGCATCAGCCCTCGGACGCGATGTCGTGCTCGTCGACGAGAGCCCAGAGGCGATCCGGGTGATGCGCAAGCGGATGCCGCACGCATCTGTGGTCCAACAAGGAGGAGCATGATGCTGAGCACTCCACTGATCTGCGTCATGGGTGTGTCGGCCGTGGGCAAGTCCACTGTTGGCATCGCGCTCGCCGAAGCGCTGAGTGTGCCGTTTGCGGATGCTGACGACCTGCACTCCGACGCCAACCGGACGAAGATGAACGCCGGCACGCCGCTCACCGACGATGATCGGTGGCCATGGCTCGATGCGGTCGGCGGTCGGTTCGGTGCGGCATCCGAGACCGGTCTCGTGATGGCGTGCAGTGCGCTGCGGCGCGTGTACCGTGATCGGATTCGCTCGGTCGCACCGGAGGTTCTTTTCGTGCACCTCACCGGATCGCGAGAACTGCTGCTCTCCCGAGCGCGGGCGCGGACGGATCACTTCATGCCGGCATCTCTCCTGGACTCCCAGCTGGATACGCTCGAGGATCTCGATGCCGACGAAGCCGGGTTCCACGTCACCGTCGATCGGGTGCCCGGCGTGCTGGTCGCGGAGATTGTCGCGCGGCTCGGCCGCTGACGGCGATGCCAGACGGTTTTCGCGACTTCAACGTGCTCGGGGGCCGCGAACTCCTTCTCGCCTAGCTGGCTTCGACTCGCTGGCGCTCGCTCAACCCGTTTCGTCTTCGTCGCTCCGCTCCTGCGCTCAACGACCCGCTCAGGGTCCGCTCCGGCGCTCAATGGCCCGTGCGGGGTCCCCTCCCTCGCGGGGTCCCCTCCCGCGGGCCGTTGAGCGAGCGCCAGCGAGTCGAAACGAGACCCTCAAACCAGGGCGAGCACGCTGTCGTAGGCGTCTGCGGCGACAGCATCCCCGGAACCGCCGAACACACGCGCGATGCCGGGATCCGTTGACCACGCGGACCACCCAGGATCCCCACCAGCAACGAAAGCGACCGCAGCGCCGTGCATCTCGTCTGCCAGCTCCTGCGGAGGATTCGGTCCGGCCAGCGAGGCGACCTTCTCGCGATCGAGCCCGTCGAACCAGAATGGCACGTCGAGGCAGTGGCACGCCCAGCCCTTGGTCGGGGATACCCAGGAGAACCGGTACGCCCACGTCGCGGCATCCGCACCGATTCTCGCCTCGGCGACGCGCGGCACGAGCACGCGGAAAATGTGGTCGCTGATGAATCTTCCGGCCATCGCGACGCTGCCCTTCTTGCGCTGAGGCCGGTTCGCGGCGAGGTATGCGCGCCGGATCGCCCGCGTGCGCAGGAACGGCCACAGCAGAAGCCCCGCCGGGACGAACCGCAGCTTCCCCGCCTCGTTCTCGGCGACCATGGTGAATTCGTCATCGGCCGCGCCCAGCAGCAGCGGCTTGTCGCCACCCACCCCGGAGGCGAGAGAGTCCACAGTCGGATGCTGGATCAACTCCCCATCGACCATCGGACCCCACGGCAGGCCATCGGTCAGCATGTCGAGAACCATCCCGATCCCCTTGCGAGGTGTGGCGGCCTTCGGCTGCAGCTGGCGGATACGGCGCTCAGTCAGGCTGCGGAATCCCTCGACGTCGGCGGTGACCTCTCCGAGCTCGGCGATCCGCTCGCCGCGGGCGCGCGCGGTCGCCAGTGGAACATCGGCCAAGGCGCCGGAGAACGACATCGCCTGGTGGAACAGGTGCTGTGCCTGCGGCATCCCGAGCAATGTCAGCACGGCGCCACCGCCGGCAGACTGCCCGCCGATCGTGACGCGATTCGGGTCGCCGCCGAAGGAGGCGATGTTCTGCTGCACCCATTCGAGTGCCGCGATCCAGTCGAGCACACCGCGGTTCGCCGGGGCGTCGGAGATGTACCCGAAGCCGTCGAATCCGAGCCGGTACGAGACCGAGACGGTGACGACGCCGTCGCGGTTGAAGGCGCTGCCGTCGTACCAGGGGCTCGCGGGGGATCCCTCGGTGTATCCGCCGCCGTGGATCCAGACGAGCACGGGGAGCGATCCGTCCGGCGACGGTGTGAACACGTTGACGTTCAGCGTGCTCTTGCCGGGAATCGCGGGCTCGGGGATGAGGTTGTCGACGCCCGAGATCCGCAGCGCAGTCGCTCCGTACTCGGTGGCATCCAGGGTTTCCGTCCAGGGATCGGGCGGAACAGGGGCCGCGAACCGCAGTTCGCCGACCGGCGGCTTCGCGAACGGGATGCCGAGGAATGCGAGCGAGTCCGCTCTCTCCAGCACCCGAACGGGTCCGCGTGCAGTCTGAACGATCGGATCAGTCATGGTCGCTCCGTGTGATGAGGAGGTTCAACAGCGTATCCACGATCCCGGCCATGTCGACGGTGGGATCGAGCAGCCACTGCAGCTGCACACCGTCGGCGACGGCCTGGAAGATACGGGCGGCGGTCTCGGCATCCATCCCGGCGACGAATTCGGATGCTTCCTCGCCAACAGGACGTGATTCCTCGCCAGCAGGACGGGCACCCTCGGCGAAAGCGGCGCGCAGCCCCGCACCGCGCTGCAGGAAGAAGTCGTGCGCGGGATGCTGGGGGTCGGCCCCCTCGACCGCTTGCCGCGAGAACAGTTCGACCAGGCCCGGAGTGGAGGCATTGTGCTCGATGACGCTCAAGAACTTCGCGCGCAGTTCGTCGATGGACCCGTCCAGCGATGACTGGTCCATCTCGTCGCGTTTGCGGAGGATCTCGACGAAGAGCTCCTCCTTCGACGCGAAGTAGTGCAGGAGGCCCGGCTGGCTGAGGCCTACGGCATCCGCGATCTCTTTGACGGATGCTGCGCGATAGCCGTCCTGGGCGATGACCTCGAGGGCTCGTTCGAGGATCTCCTCGCGCTTGGCGACACCCTTTGCGTATGAACCTCGACGTGCCATGAATATGAGCGTAGAGCACTTGACAGCTAAAACCGAGTGAAGCTAGGTTTTGAATATGACCCAGATTTCCGCATCCGATCTCACCCTCGAGGAGAAGGCCGCGCTGACCAGCGGTGCCGACTTCTGGCACACCAAGGGCGTTGAGCGCGTCGGCATCCCGTCCTTGATGCTCACCGACGGACCCCATGGCCTGCGCAAGCAGGCCGGAGCATCCGATCATCTGGGGCTGTCCGACAGCATCCCGGCGACGTGCTTCCCGCCGGCCGTCGCGCTGGGTTCGTCCTGGGATCCTGCCCTCGCCGAGCGCGTCGGCGAGGCGCTCGGCACCGAGGCCGCGATCGAGAACGTTGCGGTGCTCCTCGGCCCCGGCATCAACATCAAGCGCTCGCCGCTGTGCGGTCGCAACTTCGAGTACTTCTCCGAGGACCCGCTGATCTCCGGTGTGCTCAGCGCGGCGCTTGTGCGCGGCATCCAGTCCCAGGGCGTGGGTACGTCGCTCAAGCATTTCGCTGCGAACAACCAGGAAACCGATCGCCTGCGTTCCTCGAGCGATGTCGACCCGCGTCCGCTGCACGAGATCTACCTGCGCGGGTTCGAGCGGGTCGTTCGCGACGAGCAGCCGTGGACGGTCATGTGCTCGTACAACCGCCTCAACGGCGTTTACACGTCGGAGGACCCGTGGCTACTCACGAGCGTCCTGCGCGATGACTGGGGCTTCGAGGGTCTCGTCGTCTCGGACTGGGGTGCGGTCAACGATCGTGTGACCGGACTTCCGGCAGGGCTCGATCTCGAAATGCCCGCGAGCGGCGGCCGTACCGATGCGCAGCTCGTGCAGGCGGTCCGCGACGGAGTCCTCGACGAGAAGACGCTGGATGTCGCAGCGCAGCGCGCCATCGACCTGACCGAGAAGGCCGCCGCTCGGCCGGCGGCTGACGGGCCCCTCGATGTCATCGCGCACCACGCGCTGGCCCGCGAGGCGGCTGGACGCTCGATCGTGCTGCTGAAGAACGACGACGTACTGCCGCTGTCGCGCGACGCGCGCATCGCCGTGATCGGTGAGTTTGCGCGCACGCCGCGCTTCCAGGGCGCCGGATCCTCGCTCATCAACCCGACCCGCGTCGACAGTGCACTTGACGAGATCCGCGCGCTGGCAGGTGGCGAAGTCACCTTCGCGCCCGGGTTCGCGATCGGGGCCGGTTCTTCGGCGGATGCTGCGCAGCTGCGCGCCGAGGCGGTGGATGCCGCGACATCCACCGATGTCGTCGTCCTGTTCCTCGGACTGCCTGCTCAGGAGGAGTCGGAGGGCTTCGACCGTGCGCACATCGATCTTCCCGCCGATCAGCTCGAGCTGCTCGAGGCTGTTCGCGCGGCGAACGAGAACGTCGTCGTCGTGCTCTCCAACGGGGGTGTGGTCGCGCTGCCGTTCCGCGACGACGTCCCGGCGATCGTCGAGGGCTGGCTGCTCGGACAGGCCGGAGGAGGGGCGACCGCCGACGTGCTGTTCGGCATCGTGAACCCTGCCGGCCGCCTCACCGAGACCGTGCCGCTGCGGCTGGAGGACAACCCGTCCTTCGGTAACTTCCCCGGTTCGCGCGGACACGTCCGCTACGGCGAGGGCATCCTCGTCGGATACCGCTGGTACGACGCCCGTGACCTCGAAGTCGCTTATCCCTTCGGGCATGGCCTCTCGTACACGACGTTCGCGTACGGTGCGGCGTCGGCCGCCGTTGCGGCAGACGCGGGCTCGGGCTCGGGCGATGTCACCGTGACCGTTCCTGTGACGAACACCGGTGCGCGCGATGGACGCGAGGTCGTGCAGGTCTACGTGTCGCCGGTCTCATCAGAGGTTGAGCGGGCACCGCGCGAGCTCAAGGGCTTCGCATCGGTGGAGATCGCTGCGGGCGAGACAGCCGACGTGCAGGTGAACGTGCGCCGCGCGGACCTCGCGTACTGGGACATCCGCGTGGACCGCTGGACTGTCGAGGGCGGCGACTACCGCGTCGAGGTCGGCGCATCGAGCCGCGACATCCGCTCGTCCACGACGATCGAGGTCGCCGGCGATGAGGTCGTCGTGCCGTTGACGATGAACTCGTCGGTCGGCGAGGTGCTCGCGCATCCCGTCGCGGGTCCCGTGGCGAAGCAGGCGATGGATGCCATGATGGCCGACCTCGCGCCGATGGATGCTGCCGGCGCATCGATGATGGAGGGCGAGGACGCGATGCAGAAGATGATGGCGTCGTTCCCGATCGGGCGCATCGCGCTGTTCACGGGGGATGCCTCGGTCACCGATCAGATCGAGCAGCTCATCGCGCTCGGGAACGCGTAGCGGGCGGCGCGGCGGGGGTTACTCCGCCGCGCGGCGGGCTTCCCACCCCGTGCGCACCATCTCGTCGACGGTGTAGCGCATCTTCCAGTCCAGGTCGCGGGCGGCGAGCTCACCCGTCGCGACGATGCGGTCTGGGTCGCCGGGACGGCGCGGGCCGATCTCGGGCGTGAAGTCGATTCCGGTGACGCGGACCATGGCATCCATGATCTGCTTCACGCTCAAGCCGTCGCCGGAGCCGAGGTTGTACGCGGCCTCGATCGACTGACCGGATGCCAGGCGCTTCGCAGCCTCGACGTGGGCGGCCGCGATGTCGCCGACGTGGACGTAGTCGCGAACGTTCGTGCCGTCCTCGGTCGCATAGTCATCGCCGTTGATGCGCGGCGTCTCACCGGCGATGAGCTTCTCGAACACGATGGGGAAGAGATTGTGCGGGCTCACGTCGTACACGGTCGTGTCGGCGGAGCCGACGACGTTGAAGTAGCGCAGGGACGTGTGACGCAGCGGGTGCTCGGACTCAGCTGTCGCGATCGCCTGGTCGCGCAGCATCCATTCGCCGATCAGTTTCGATTCGCCGTACGGGCTTGCCGGCTTCTTCGCGGTGTCTTCGACGACCAGCGCGACGTCCGGGGTGCCGAAGACAGCTGCGGAAGAGGAGAAGACGATGTTGTGGACGCCGGCGGCTTCCATCGCTTCGAGGATCACGCGAGTGCCTTCGACGTTCTGCGCGTAGGTGTGCATCGGTCGCTGCACCGAGACGCCGGCGTACTTGAATCCGGCGACGTGGATGACGCCCTCGGCATGGTGATCGCGCAGCGTCTTCTCGACGAGTTCGCGGTCGAGGATGCTGCCGCTGACGAAGGGCACACCCTCGGGGATGAACGATGTCTGACCGCTGGAGAGGTCATCGAGGACGACCGGGGTGAGCCCGGCATCCGCCAGTGCGCGAACGACGTGTGCTCCGATGTACCCGGCGCCGCCGGTGACGATCCAACTCATGTGCTCCCTCTCGTCGGTAGTCCCATTCTCCCATCCCGTTCAGGTCGCAAACTCTGTCGCTCTGAGGCCGGGATAACGACGGAGATCGCGACCTGAACGGAGGTGTGGTCACACGTCGCGGTGCGCGCCGGCCGCGGGAGCGACCTCGAAGATGTGCGGTGCAGTGAAACCGGATGCCGCGAACGCGGCGGTCACGGCATCCGAAACCTGCTGCCCTGCGGCCTTCTCGATCAGTGCGATCGCGGCGCCGCCGAATCCGCCACCGGTCATGCGCGCACCGATCGCTCCCGATGTCAGTGCGGTGTCGACAGCCACGTCGAGCTCGGGCGTGGAGATCTCGAAGTCGTCGCGCATCGACGCGTGGGAGGCGATGAGCAGGTCGCCGATCGCACGCGCACCGCTCTCACGCAGCACCCGCACAGTGTCGAGCACGCGCTGATTCTCGGTGACGATGTGGCGCACGCGGCGGAAGGTCACATCGTCCATGAGCTCCTCAGCACGTACGAGATCGTCCACGGACACATCCCGCAGCGACGGGACGCCCATGATGGCAGCACCCTGCTCGCACGATGCGCGACGTTCGCGGTATCCGCCCGTGGAGTGCGCATGCTTCACCTGCGTGTCCATGACGAGGATCGTCAGCCCTGCATCGGCCATGCCGAGTTCGACGAGGTTCGCGTCGAGCGTGCGGCAGTCCAGGAACAGCGCCTGATCGCGTTCGCCGAGCATGGATGCCATCTGATCCATGATTCCGGTCGGCGCACCGACGGCCTCGTTCTCGGCGCGGCGCCCGATGCGGGCAAGTGCGGTGCCGTCGAGACCGATGTCCCACAGGTCGTTCAGCGCACCCGCGGTGGCGCCCTCGATGGCGGCGGACGATGACAGCCCAGCGCCGACGGGGACGTCGGACGCGATCGCGATGTCGACGCCGGAGCCTGTGGCGCCATCGACGAGCAGCGCCCAAGCGACACCGAGCGGATACGCGGCCCACTCCGCGACCGCCGGCTTCTCGCCCGCGGTGGTCGGAAACAGCGTGGCCAGCTCGTCGAGGCCGACCTCGACCGGCTCGTCGGCGAAGGTGGATGCTACGCGAATACGCCCGTCGTCACGCATGCCGACAGCGGCATATGTGCGGTGCGGAATCGCGAACGGCAGCACGAAGCCGTCGTTGTAGTCGGTGTGCTCACCGATCAGGTTCACGCGGCCCGGTGCGGACCAGACGCCCGCGGGGGTGTGGCCGGTAAGGTTCTCAAACAGCGTGACGGCCTGAGCGGCTGCTTCCGATCCCTGAGCCGCCGCTCCCGATCCCTGAGCCTGCCGAAGGGTCACGCGCCCACCTCTTCCGCACGTGCGATTGCCTCGCGGATCCGCTCTGCGCCCTGCTCAGGGGTGACTTCGGCGGCCCACGCCCACATGGCGGCCTCCGACCCGGCGAGGAACTTCAGCTTGTCCGCAGCGCGGCGCGGGCTCGTCAGCTGCAGGTGCAGACGTACCGAGTCGCGGCCGACGTGCACCGGCGCCTGGTGCCAGGCGGCGATGTACGGGGTGGGGGTGTCGTAGAGCGCATCGACGCCGCGCAGCAGCTTCAGGTACAGCGGGGCGAGCTCGTCGCGCTCGGCGTCGGTGGTCTCGGCGAAGTCCGGCACGTGCCGATGCGGCATGAGGTGCACTTCGAGCGGCCAGCGCGCGGCGAACGGCACGAACGCCGTCCAGTGCTCGCCGCGGAACACGACGCGCTCGGAGTCCTGTTCGGATTCGAGGATGCGCTGGAACAGATCCGGCGCGGTGCGCTCGATGCTCTCCAGCGTCCTGGTCGTGCGCGGCGTGACATAGGGGTAGGCGTAGATCTGCCCGTGCGGGTGGGGCAGTGTGACGCCGATGGCTTCGCCGCGGTTCTCGAACGGGAAGATCTGCTCGATTCCCGGCAGCTGCGAGAGGGCTGCAGTGCGGTCGGCCCAGGCTTCGATCACGGTGCGTGCGCGTGTGACCGACTGCGTTCCGAACGAGCCGGAATGATCGGGGCTGAAGCAGACGACCTCGCAGCGGCCTACAGCGGTTCGTGTGCGCTCGAGTCCGAGCGCGGCCAGGTCATCGAGTCCGCGAGGAGGGTTCTTCGCTCCGGGCGCGGTGCCGGTGGCCTCGGTAAGAGCGGGGCCGAAGGCGGGGGAGCGGTTCTCGAACACGGCGACGTCGTAGAGAGACGGCACCTCGGACGGGTTCGTCGGCGTCTGCGGCGCGAGCGGGTCAGCGTCCGCTCCGGGCATCATGACGCGGTTCTGACGGTTCGCGGCGACCGTGATCCAGTCGCCGGTGAGGACGTCGAGGCGCATGCTCGCGCTGTCGGGACGCGGGGCGAGGTCGCGGGCGTCGACAGCGCGCTCGGCGCCGAGCGAGGTGCCGGGGTCGTCGTAGTAGAACAGTTCGCGGCCGTCGGCGAGCACTGCGGCGCGTTTTACGACGCCGGCGCTGAGTTCGATCGCGCACAACTCCGGAGATTCTTCGATGTTCACGTAAACACGGTACCTGTTGGAGGATGGTAACGTCAACACTCCGGAGTTGTGCGCGGTCAGCGGCGCACACGCGTGATCGGAGGATGCCGGTGACCGATGATCTGTTCGGCCCTGCGAAGCAGCGGAGGCGCCGAAGCGCTCCATCCGGCCGCGTCTCGATGGCGATGGTCGCCAGTCGTGCCGGGGTCTCCGGTCAGACCGTCTCGCGTGTTGTGAACGACAGCCCGCGCGTCGACCCCGCCACGCGTGCGCGCGTCGAGACGGCGATGGCCGAGCTCGGCTACCGTCCGCACCGGGCTGCGCGCGCTCTGCGCACCGGCCGCACCCACACGATCGGGCTTGTCGTCACGACGCTGGCCACGGTCGGTAACTCGCGGATGCTGCAGGCCGCCGCTGAAGCGGCGGAGCGTCGCGGCTACGCGCTGGTCGTCGTGACGGCCGCCGGCAGCGTCGCCGAAGCATTCGAACGGCTGCAGGATCAGAGTGTCGACGGCGCGATCGTGCTCAACGAGGCATCCGCCCTCACGCAGCCCTCCGACGCTCCCGCGGGGCTCCGCCTCGTGGTGGTCGATGGTGCGGCACACCATGCGACGGACCTCGCACCCGCCCTGCGTTCGGTGAGCAGTGATCATGCCGGAGGTGCGGCAGAGGCGACTCGTCATCTGCTGAGCCTCGGCCACCCGAGTGTGCATCACCTGGCGGGCCCGGCGGACTCGTTCGCTGCCGCAGAGCGTGAGCTGGGATGGCGCGAGGCCTTGCGGGATGCTGGAATCGAGGCTCCGCAGCTGGTGCGGGGGGACTGGTCGGCGACCTCCGGTTATGCCGCCGCCGCGTCGCTCGAGCAGGCGACCGCGATCTTCTGCGCGAACGATCAGATGGCGCTCGGGCTCATGCGCGGACTCTCCGAGTTGGGCAGGATCGTCCCCGATGGCGTCAGCGTGGTCGGCTTCGATGACGTTCCGGATGCTGCGAACTACCGCCCTCCGCTGACGACGATCCGTCAGGACTTCGCTGCGCTCGCAGAGGCGGCCGTGGCAGCGCTCGTCGCCGACATCGAAGACGCGGAGTCGGCGCCGGCGATCCTCATACCGACCCGCCTGATCGAGCGGGAGAGCGCATGACGATCAGAATCGGCCTGTGCTCGGTGACCTTCCGTCAGCTCACGCCCGAGCAGATCGCACCGCTCGCAGCGGATGCCGGACTCGAGGTCATCGAGTGGGGCGGCGACGTGCATGTTCCGCCGGGGGACCCGGAGCGTGCGGCGCAGATTTCAGCGCTGACGATGGATGCCGGGCTCGCCGTCAGCTCATACGGCTCATACTTTCGCGCGGGCGCGGCCGAGCCGCTCACGCCGATCCTCGACAGCGCGCAGGCGTTGGGCGCTGACCGGGTACGAGTGTGGGCAGGGCAGACCGGCTCGCCCGATGCGACCCCGGATGAATATGCACAGGTCGTCAGCCGGCTTCGGGATGCTGTCGACGAAGCGTCGGATCGCGGCATCCGCCTGGCGTTGGAATTTCACGGCGGAACCCTGGCTGACACCCCGGAGGCCGTGCTGTGCTTGCTGGCTGATGTCGGATCGCGACTGTCGACCTACTGGCAGCCGACTGTTGGTGCATCCGATGCTGTCGCGCTCGCCGAGTACGAAGCGGTGGCTGCACGCACCAGCGCGGTGCATGTGTTCTCGTGGTGGCCGGAGACGGAGCGGCTGCGGCTCGACGAGCGCGGCGAGCTGTGGCAGAAGCTCTTTGCCTCGGCGCGTGCGCAACAGGTGCCTCCGCGCGATGCTCTGCTCGAGTTCGTGCCCGGGGATGACCCGGCGTTGCTGGCATCCGAGGCTGCCGCGTTGCGCACGTTCAGGTCGCAATCTCTGTCGCTCTGACGGGCTCAGAGCGACCAAGATCGCGACCTGAACGCCGGGGTAGGGCGCGCGGGCGCCCGCCCGCGCTCAGCCGCCGAGGGCGGCTGCGACCACGGCGCGGGCCTCTTCCTGGACCTCGGCGAGATGCTCCGGGCCGCGAAGGCTCTCGGCGTAGAGCTTGTAGACGTCTTCGGTACCCGACGGACGCGCGGCGAACCAGGCGTGTTCGGTCTGCACCTTGAGCCCGCCGATCGCGGCACCGTTTCCGGGCGCGTGCGACAGTTTCCCGGTGATCTCCTCGCCGGCGAGGGTCGTCGCGGCGACAGCATCCGGAGAAAGTCGCGACAGGACAGCCTTCTGCTCGGGCGTGGCCGGCGCGTCGACCCGCTGATAGGCGGATGCTCCGAATGCCTGCTCGAGTTCGGCATAGCGCTCCGAGGGGCTCTTTCCCGTGACCGCGATGATCTCGGCGGCGAGCAGGCACAGCAGGATGCCGTCCTTGTCTGTCGACCAGACGCTCCCGTCGCGGCGCAGGAAGGATGCTCCGGCGGACTCCTCGCAGCCGAAGGCCACGGAGCCGTCGAGGAGCCCCGGCACGAACCACTTGAACCCGACGGGAACCTCGAGCAGCTTGCGGCCGAGTGATTCGGCGACACGGTCGATGATCATCGACGAGACGAGGGTCTTGCCGATCGCGGCATCCCGCGGCCAATCCGCGCGGTGCGAGAACAGGTAGTCGATCGCGACGGCGAGGTAGTGGTTGGGGTTCATGAGGCCGGCATCGGGGGTGACGATGCCGTGCCGGTCGGCGTCGGCGTCGTTTCCGGTGAGGACATCGAAATCGTCCCGGCGAGCGACGAGGGATGCCATCGCGGAGGGTGAGGACGGATCCATCCGGATCTTCTCGTCCCAGTCCAGCGTCATGAAGCGCCAGGTCGGATCGACCTCGGGGTTCACGACGGTGAGGTCGAGACCATGCATCTCCTTGATGAGCGCCCAGTACTCCACGGATGCGCCGCCGAGGGGATCAGCGCCGATGCGGACGCCGGCCTTCTTGATGGCATCCAGATCGATGATCGACGGCAGATCGCGCACATAGGCGTCGCGGAAGTCGTAGTTCTGCAGGGCGTCCCAGTCGATGTCGGCGAAGCTCTCGGCTTTCACGTCGGCAAGACCGCCTTCGATGAGCTCATTCGCGCGATCGGCGATCCAGCTCGTGGCGTCGGTGTCGGCGGGGCCGCCGTGCGGCGGGTTGTATTTGAAGCCGCCATCGCGAGGCGGGTTGTGCGACGGGGTGACGACGATGCCATCGGCTCGGCCGGCAGCATCCGGAGCAAGGGCGCGGTTGTACGTGAGGATCGCGTGACTGAGCGCCGGGGTCGGCACCCACGAGTCGCGGGAGTCGACCCGGATGTCGACGCCGTTCGCGACGAGCACCTCGATCGCGGTGCGCTCGGCCGGCAGCGACAGTGCGTGGGTGTCGCGGCCGAGGAAGAGGGGACCGGTGATCCCCTGCGTGCGCCGGTAGTCGACGATCGCCTGGGTGGTGGCGAGAATGTGGTTCTCGTTGAAGCTGCCCGAAAGCGACGAGCCGCGATGGCCACTCGTCCCGAACGCCACGCGCTGCGCCGGGTCCGACGGATCCGGATGGCGGTCGTAGTACGCGACGATGAGTGCGTCGACGTCGATGAGGTCTTTTTCCTCCGCGGGGAGGCCGGCACGGCTGGTCATGATTCAAGTGTGCCCCGATCCGGGCTCGCGCGCACGCGCAATGACACACACGCGCATCATCGGACACGGGGCTAAGGTGAAACGCGTGACTGAACGGCGCACATACAGCTATCTCGGCCCCGCGGGCACCTTCACCGAAGCGGCCCTCGATCAGGTCGCTGAGGCCCGAGGCCAGCAGTGGCGTGCGGTGCACAACGTGGGTGAGGCTCTCGCGGACGTTCTCGAGGGACGCAGCCACGCCGCGATGATCGCGATCGAGAACTCGATCGAGGGCGGCGTCTCCACGACGCAGGATGCTCTGGCCACTCTTCCTGGTCTGCGCATCGTCGGCGAGTACCTGGTGCGCGTGAACTTCGTGCTCGTCGCCCCGCGCGGCACGAAGCTCGAGGACGTGACGGTGATCGCAGCCCACCCCGTCGCCTACGCGCAGTGCCACGGCTGGCTCGGCGAGCACCTGCCGAACCACTCCCATGTTCCTGCGGCCAGCAATGTGGCATCCGCTATCGGTGTGCTCGAGGGCTCCTCTCCCGCGCAGGCGGCGATCGCACCGCCGAACATCGTGCAGCACTACGACGTCGATGTGCTGGCATCCGAGATCGGCGACAACACCTCTGCCGTCACGCGCTTCGTGCTGGTGACGCAGACGACCATGGCGCCGGATCCGACCGGGGCCGACAAGACTTCGCTCATCGTCGAACTGCCGAACGATCAGCCCGGCGCCCTGCTCGACATGCTCGAGCAGTTCTCGACCCGCGGCATCAACCTGTCGCTCATCGAGTCCCGTCCGATCGGTGATGCCCTCGGCCGCTACCGGTTCGTCATCGACGCGGACGGGCACGTGCAGGATGAGCGCATGGCGGATGCGCTGCTCGGCATCCGCCGGTTCAGCCCCCGCGTCGTGTTCCTCGGTTCGTACCCGCGGGCTGACCGCCGGATCGTCCAGTACCCCGACCGTTACTCCGACGACGTCTTCGTCGAGGCACGTGACTGGCTGCGCGACCTGCTCTCGGGTGCGCCGGAGCAGTAACGGCCCTCCCGCGGATGCCGGCGCTGAGCGCAGCGCCCGCCCTACAGCGCGGCGGCGACCAGCTCGAGTGTCTGTGAGCGGCCGGTCGCGGCATCCATCGCCTCGGTCGCGTACGCGCCGGCAACGGGCGAGATCATGACCTCGTCGACGCCGAACTTCGCGGCGAACTCGCGCACTTCGGTCGCCACGGAGGCGCCGGTTCCGACGAACCAGCGCGCGCGGCCGGCCGCGACGGCTTGATCGGTCGCGGGATCGGATGCTGCGGCCAGTGCCTCATCGACCGTCTCGAGCGCGATGAGCGGCTTGTTCAGGCGCAGACGCGACATCATCCGCAGCTGGGGCAGTGCGCGCTCCTCCGCCTCTTCGGCGGTGGGCGCGGCGACGACGTTGACCGTGAGGAATGTGCGTGGCTGCGGGTGCGCCTCGCTCGGCTGATATCCGGTTCGGTACAGATCGAGTGCGCGCTCCAGGCCCTGCCCGGAGAAGTGGTTGGCGAACACATACGGCAGGCCCTGGGATGCTGCGAGCTGAGCCGAATAGTCGCTCGAACCCAGCAGCCACACCTCAGGGACGCCGACCGCGGCAGGCGTCGAGTGCACGATGTACTCGCTGCCGGAGGTGAAGCGCACCGTCGCACCCTCGCCGCCGAGGAGCATCGAGATGTCCTGCACATGGCGCGGGAACTGCTCGACGTCGCTGGTCGTGCCGGACGTGCGCAGTAGCTGTGTGATGACCGGGTCGCTTCCGGGGGCGCGGCCGAGGCCGAGGTCGATGCGTCCGGGGGCGAGGGCCTCGAGCGCTGCGAACTGCTCGGCGACGATGAGCGGGGCGTGGTTGGGCAGCATGACTCCGCCCGAGCCCAGGCGCATTGTCTTCGTGCGCGACGCGGCTGCGGCGATGAGGACCGGAGGAGTGGTGGATGCCACGGCCGGCATGTTGTGGTGCTCGGCAAACCAGTAGCGGAGATAGCCGAGGCGATCGGCGGTCTCCGCGAGTGACATCGAGGCGGTGATGGCCTCGGCACTGGTCTGGCCGGTGCGCACCGGGACGAGGTCGAGCACGGACAGGGCGGGGGCTGAAGCAGTCATCATCCGTTGCAACTGTTCGGAGGCGACGGTCATTCCCGAGAACTGCGCCACTAATCTTTCTGTATGGACGCGACCCTCTTCTACGTTCTCGTCGGTGCTGTGATCGTGGCGGCCATCGCGCGCTGGCGCGGGTGGCCAGCGCCTCTGCTGGTCACGGTCGTGGCGCTCGCGGCATCCTTTCTGCCCTTCATCCCCGAGATGAATATCGACGGCCACGTGCTGCTGAACGTGGTGCTGCCGCCTTTGCTGTACTCGGCCGCACTCGATGTCTCGTTCGTGGGGTTCAAGCGCAGCCTGCCGCAGATCCGTCGGCTGGGGATCTGGCTGGTGCTGCTCACCACGGCCGTCGTCGGAGTGGTCGCATGGCTGATCATGCCGTCGCTGACTCTTCCCGGCGCCCTGCTGCTGGGCGCGATCGTCGCACCTCCCGATGCCGTCTCCGCAGCGGCGATCGGCCGCAAGCTCGGCCTCCCGCGGCGCATCATGACGGTGCTGTCAGGGGAGAGCCTCATCAACGATGCGACCTCGCTGACGCTGTACCGGGTGTTCGCCGCGATGATTGCTGGAGCTGCGATCGGCGTGTGGGACGGCATCTGGCAGTTCGTGATCGCTGTGGTTGTCGGGATCGTGGTCGGCCTGGTGTTCGGCATAGTGCTGCATCAGCTGCGCATGCGGGTCGCCGATCCCGTGGTGATTGGGACGTTCGGTCTGCTCGTGCCTTTCGGTGCGTATGCGATCGCCGAGCACCTGGGAGGATCGGGCGTGCTCGCGGTCGTCGCGATGGGACTGTATGTGGGGTTCAACGCGCCCCGTACCGACTACACGACCAGGCAGCAGGAGGCGCCGCTGTGGCTGTCGGCGGATCTGCTGCTGGAGAGCTTCGTCTTCGCGTACATCGGGCTGCAGTTCCCGCGCGTGCTCAGCGACCTCGGGTCGGAGTCGGTGCCGCTCATTTTGGTTCTGTCCGGTGGCGTGCTGCTGACGGTCCTGCTGGTGCGGCCGGCGTACATCTATCCCGCGCATGCGTGGGCGCGGTGGATGGAGCGCAAGCGCCTGCAGCGATGGGAGCGGATGACGGCGACGGGAAGGTTCGAGGCACCCCCGCAGCGACGAGGTCGCGAGCCCCTCACGGCCGAGCAGATGCGCAAGCGCCTCACCGAGCCGACGCTGGACTGGAAGGACAACGCGGTCATCTCCTGGGCGGGGATGCGCGGCGTCGTGACGCTGGCGACGGCGCTCGCGGCATCCGATCTTGCGGCGCTCGACGATAAGGCGTCGCACGCGATCGTCGTGGTCGCGTTCATCGTGACGGTGGCGACGCTGCTCGTGCAGGGGTTGACGCTGCCACTGTTGATCCGCCAGCTCGAGGTCGCCGGTGATGTCGACCATGACGAGGATGCCAGGGCTATTGCCGCTGTGCGCAAACGGAGCAGCGAGGTGGGCAAGGCATTCATCGTCGCGCAGCGCGAGCAATGGGCGCAGAAGTACGGCGAGAAGGAGATGAAGGCGTTCGATGCCTTCACGACCCGGATGACGCGGGTCGAGATCGATACCGATCGTGCGCAGGAGATGGAGGAATCCGTCCCGCGGCCCTCTTACGATGACCTCGTCGAGCTGTCGAAGGGGTGGCTGCATGTGCGGCGCGAAGTGCTCCTCGCCGAGAGGGATGATGACAATCTCGACGAGGAGCTCATGCGCGAGCTCCTGGCGGCGATCGACGCCGAAGAGCTCGCTCTGGATACGCGCGGTGCGACGCGGCCGCAGTCGCGGGCTTAGGCGTTACTCGGTGGTGGCGCAGGTCGTAGCGGCGTCGGACATCGTCTGAGACACCAGCGTCTTGGCGTCCTCATCGGTCTGCTCGTCCTTGCCTGCGGCGAGGTTGCTGAGGTCTTCGTCGGAGACCTTCGAGTCGAGGAATTCACCGGCGATGCAGTCGATCTGGTCGCTGGTGAGGAGGTCGCCCTGGCCGGCGTCCTCGAGGATCGTGGTGATTCCAGCGCTGAGCTCGTCCGCGGACGGGCGGGAGTCGCCACCACCGGTCGCGCCGACGCCGGAGCAGGCGGCGAGCGAGATCGCTGCCGCCGCGATGGGCAGCGCGAGAAGAAGTCGAGTGCGTGTGCGCAGGGTTCCGTTCATGTGCACAGCCTATGAGTTGTTTCTGAACAACACGGTGGCGGGGGGGGGGGGGGGGGGGCCCCCCCCCCCCCCCCCCCGGGGGGGGGGGGGGGGGTGGGGTGGGGGGGGGGGGGGGG
>NZ_JBQDSX010000013.1:0-37666 GCF_052099035.1 Microbacterium sp.
AGAAGAGGTAGACCGTGTCGGTTTCCATCAAGCCGCTCGAAGACCGCATCGTCATTCAGCAGGTCGAGGCAGAGCAGACCACCGCGAGTGGACTGGTCATCCCCGACACCGCCAAGGAGAAGCCCCAGGAGGGCGAGGTCGTGGCCGTGGGCCCCGGCCGTATCGATGACAACGGCAACCGTGTTCCGCTCGACGTCGCCGTCGGCGACCGCGTCCTGTACAGCAAGTACGGCGGAACCGAGATCAAGTTCGGCGCCGATGAGTACCTCGTGCTCTCGGCTCGCGACGTTCTCGCCGTCGTCGTTCGCTGAGCTGAACCAAGCGCAGTGACCGTATAACAACGGTCAAGAAGGTCCGGATGCATCACGCATCCGGGCCTTCTTGCGTTTGTGCAGCAAGTTCCATGGTCCCCCCTGAACCCCCCAAGGATCCCCCGGGGGGTTCAGCCAAGCCTCGGGGGGAGCCCCGATGCCGTGAGAGCGGACGAGTTCCAGACTCGTACCACGAAGCCATTCCGGCAGTCTCACGAACAGAGGTAATCATCATGGCTGTAGAAGACAACCTGAACGTTCTCGGTCTCCAGTGGAACCTGGGGGTCGAAGACATCGGGAACACGAACGTCGAGGACAACACGGTCATCGCCGACAACGAGGTGGGCAATACCGACACCAACGTCGAGGACAACAACGTCGGCAATACCGAAACCGATGTCGAAGTCGAAGACAACGTCCTCATCAATGACTCGGGCAATGACTCGTCCGACAACTCGACCGACGTCGATGTCGATGTCGACCTCGAAGACTCGTTCAACGACAACGACGACTTCTCCGACACGGACTCGAACAATGACAACTCCAGCCTGAAGGACTCGATCAACGATTCCTTCCAGGACAATTCCGTGCACGATTCCGCCAATGACTTCTCGGTCAACGCCGGTATCCGCCAGTACAGCAACAGCCAGGTCGACGTTGAGGCACTGCTCGACGGCTCGGGTGTCGGTGGCGGTCATGGGCTCGGCGGCAGTGACATGGACCTGGACATCGACAGCCGCAGCACGGTCAACGATCAGTCCGTGAACCAGAACATCACGACCTCTTCGGGCTCAGGCGGCGCAGCAATTGCTGTCGGCGGCGACTCCGACGGCGGCTGGGGCGGACCGGCATTCTCGGGTGCAGCGGGGGGCGACACCGGCAACGGTGGCGACGCCGCAGCTGACGGCGGTACCGGCGTCGGCGTCGGTCTGCTCGGAGTTGGTGTCGGTGTCGGCGGCGATGCCGAGGGCGACGGCGGCAGCACCCAGGGTGCTGGCGATGCAGGCTCGCTCGCGGACGGCGGCAGCGCTGACGGTGGTGACGGCGGCAACGCCTTCGCCGGAGCCGGCGATGCCTCGGGCGGCAACGTCTCGCAGTACTTCGGCCAGTCGAGCAATGTCGCTTCGGGCGACGGATCGGTCGCAGCTGGCGACGACGCCGATATCACCAACATCGATACCGACATCAATGTTGGCGACATCAACATCGGCAACGAGTACTTCGATGAGTCGTTCAACACCGATCTGTCCGACAACTGGTCAGTCAACGACTCGTTCCAGGACAACTCGATGACCGACAACTCCGACACCCTGTCTGTCGAGGACTCCTTCCAGGACAACTCGCTCGACGTGGAAGTCGACGTCGAAAACTCGAACGTCGCCAGCCCCTTCGGCGACGCGAACGAGCTCGATTTCTGAGTCGAACTCCACAACGTGCCCGGCCTCCCTTTCGGGGGGCCGGGCATACCAGTACACTCCGAAGCATCCCGATCTGAAAGCGTGACCGATGTCCAGCGACGAGCTCGAGCCGACCGGAGCCTCCGGTTCCGGCGGCGAGTCCTGGAATGAACCCGATGACGCTTCCCCCGATCTCACCGGAATGAACATGTTCACCGAGGAGATCCAGAACGTCGACGCGTCAGATTGGGACGTCGACAGCAACTCACTCTGGGGTGATGAGGGAACGGATATCGTCGCCGATATCGGGGGCGGACCGTTCGACATTGATTTTCCGGGCTGACCCGGAGACTGATTTCCGGGCTGACCCCGGGTATGGCAGGGAACAGGGGAGTTCACGTGCCGAACAGGAATATTGGGACCAGGCCGATCGTCGACGTTGTCCGCGAGGTCAGCGATCTCGCCGCGTCCACCGGGCGCACCGACCTCTCCGAGAGGCTCGAGCAGACCAGGGCGCGTCTGCGCGACCCCGGAGTCCGTGTGATCATCGTCGGGGAGTTCAAACAGGGCAAGAGCAAGCTCATCAACGCGCTGGTGAACGCCCCGGTGTGCCCCGTCGACGATGACGTCGCCACCAGCGTCCCGATGACCGTCGGATACGCCGACGAGGCGTCTGCGTGGGTGGTGGAGGAGACGGATGCGCCGCCAGCGAAGACATCGCGGAAGCCGGTGCCGCATCCGGTCGAACGGCGCGAGATTCCGCTGGAAGATCTGGCCCAGTTCGTCTCAGAACATGGCAATCCGGCCAATGAACGGGGTCTCGTCTCCGCCGAGGTGCTGCTGCCCCGTGAGATTCTCAAGGGCGGGCTGAAGCTCGTCGACTCGCCCGGCGTCGGTGGTCTGGACTCGTCCAACGCGCTGGCAACCCTGTCAGCGTTGTCCACCGCGCATGCCGTGCTGGTTGTCTCCGACGCATCGCAGGAGTACACCGAACCTGAGGTGCAGTTCCTCAAGCACGCTATGCGCATCTCCCCGAATGTCGCGGCTGTCCTCGCGAAGACCGACCTTTACCCGCAATGGCGCCAGGTGGAGAGCATCGATCGCGGGCACCTGGAAGACGTCGGTGACGTGCCGATCTTCTCGGTCTCCAGCGACCTGCGATTGCTCGCGGCAGATCTGCAGGACCGTGAGCTCAACGACGAGTCGGGTTTCCCCGCGCTCGTCGCGCATCTGCGCCGTGAGGTTCTCGGCCGTGCCGAGGTGATCCACGAGCGCAGCGCGGTGCACGATCTCCTCTCGGTCGTCGAGCAGCTGGCCATCTCGATGCGCGCCGAGCTGAATGCGCTGCAGAACCCGCAGGACACTCCGCGCATGATCGCCGAGCTCGAAGATGCCAAAGCGAAAGCCGACGAGTTCCGTGGCCGTTCCGCACGCTGGCAAGTCACCCTGACCGATGGTGTCACCGACCTCATCGCCGATATGGAGCATGACCTGCGCGACCGTCTGCGCACGGTGCAGCGCGAGGCCGAGCAGGCCATCGAAGAGGGCGACCCCGGTCCGATCTGGGATCAGATCAGCGAGTGGATCGATCAGCGCGCGACCGCCGCAGTGACAGAGACGTTCGTGTGGACCGATGAGCGTTCGAGGTGGCTGGCCGAGGAGGTCGCCGATCTGTTCAGCGAGGGGGAATCCTCGATCCCCGCGATCGATGTGGGCAGCACCGACGGCGTCCTCGACCCGGTCGAGCCCATCGCGGGACTCGATCCCGGACGCATGGGGGCGGGGGAGAAGATCTACATCGGGGTGCGCGGCTCCTACGGAGGTGTGCTCATGGTGGGGCTTGCGACGGGCCTGATCGGGATGGCGCTGATCAATCCGCTGTCATTGCTGGCTGGCGTTCTCGTCGGACGCCGCGCCTACCGCGAGGACATGCATGCGCGCCTGGCGCGCCGCCAGCAGGAGGCGAAGCTCCTCGTGCGCCGCTACATCGATGAGGTCATCTTCCAGGTCGGTAAACAGCTGAAAGACCGCTTGCGCCTCGTGCAGCGCACCGCGCGCGACCACTTCGGGTCGATGGCAGAGGAACTGCACCGCTCGCTCTCCGAAGCGCTGAACTCCGCTAAGGCCGCGGCAGGCACTTTCACCGTGACGCGGGATGAACGGGTGATCACCCTCCAGGAGAAGATCGCCGGGCTCGACAGCATCCGCGAGGTGATTCCGGAGCTACCGGCCGCGCCGGAGCAGCACAGCCTTCCGGAGCGGCCCTCGGCACCCGCAGCGGCGGAGACCACCCGATGAGGGCCGATGTGATCGCCGATACCGACGCGGTGCTGGCAGCTGCCGGCGAGGTGTACCGTCGGGACTCAGCCGTGCTGGCTGGCCTCGACCAGCTCCGTACCCGGCTGCATGAACCGCTCCGTCTGGCGCTTGCCGGCATGGTCAAGGCTGGCAAATCCACACTGCTCAATGCCATGCTCGGCGAGCAGATCGCACCGACGGACACCGGGGAATGCACGAGAGTCGTCACCTGGTACCGCTACAGCGCGACACCGACGATCACGATGCATCCGCGCGTCGGCGCACCGCGGCGCATGCCGATTCGGCGTGCGGGCGGGCGTCTGGTCCTCACTCTTGACGGGCTCACGGCTGAAGAGGTCGGCTGGATCGACATCGGCTGGCCGTTGGACGGGCTGAAGTCGGTGATCCTCATCGATACGCCGGGAATCGGCTCACTTTCCGTGGACACCTCCTCGCGCACGGAGAGCTTCCTCACCCCCGACTCCTCACCCTCCACAGCCGACGCCGTCGTCTATCTGATGCGCCACCTGCACGGTGCCGACGTGCACTTTCTCGAAGCATTCCGTGACACAGCGGCGGGAACCGCGCAGACCGTGTGCGCTGTGGGGGTGCTCTCGCGCTCGGATGAGATCGGCTCCGGGCGCATCGACTCGCTGCTCTCGGCCGGAAGGGTCGCGCAGCGGTACGAGCGCGACGGGGACCTGGCATCTCTCGTGCTTCGGGTCGTGCCGGTCGCGGGACTGCTGGCCGAGGGTGCTCGGACGCTGCGCGAGAGTGAGTACATCGCCCTGCGAGAGCTGGCCGGGCTCGCGCGCGACGACCGGGAAAAACTGCTCGTCTCAGCGGACAGGTTCACACGCCCGTCGACGACGACAACAGTCAGCACGAGCGTCAGGGAGGACCTGCTTGACCGTTTCGGCATCTTCGGAGTACGCCTGGCGACCGCACTCATCCGCGGCGGCGTGCGCACCTCTTCGGAGCTGTCCGATCAGATGGTGCAGCAGAGCGGACTCATCGAACTGCAGGAGTTCGTCGACGCGCAGTTTCGCACGAGAGCGGCGGTCCTCAAGACGCGCGGTGTGCTGCTGGAGCTCCAGCAGCTGTTGCGCACGCATCCTCGGGATGGGTTGGACGAGGTGCACGCCGGAATCGAGCGCATCGCGATGGCTGCGCACACCCTGCGTGAGCTGGACCTGCTGGCCAGGGCACGGTCGGACGGGTTGCCGCTGTCGGATGCTGACGCCGCCGAGGCGCAGCGGATCGCCGGGGGCGATGGCACAGCCGCGCACACGCGTCTCGGGCTGTCGGCCGATGCCGACCCCGACGCCCTCCAGCGGAGCGTGCGCGAGCGGATCGATCACTGGCGTCGACTGCGTGAATCGCCGACCGCCGAGCGGGCGACGATCGACGTCTGCCAGACGATCCTGCGCAGTCTCGACGAGATCGCCTCAGAAATCGGTGCTGGTCGGAGCCTCAGGTCCCCGGCGGACATCATGCTGGCGAGCAGTCCAGGCGATGGCTCTGGGGAGGATGCTGGCGAGCAGACCGAGCAGGACAAGCGCCGCCTGCGCCGCAAGAAGCGCTGGAATCGGTTGACCGCGCTGACCCAGCGCCACCCACTCCGGTGACAGCAGCACGACCAGCGCCTGAACGACGAACGTCGCGAGCTGCCACCAGCGGGTGCCGGGGCGCCTGCTCATGAACGACACCATCAGCACGATCTGAATGAGCAGCACGCTGAGGATCGCCGCGAACACGATCCAGAAGATGATGTCGGCGGCGGTCTTGTAGGTGGCATCATCCCGGCCATCGGTCACGCCCTTGGCGACGTCGGCGATCAGCGGCAGGAGGTCCTGCCGGATGATGAAGAAGTACACCGCGGTGAACCCGCCGACGGCGAAGCTGATGATCCACAGGAACTGGCTCAGACGCACGGAGAAGGGCGGCGGCACTTTCACCAGGACCGGAGCGGCACTCGCGCCGCGAACGGGAGGACGCGTGGGCGCCTCACGTTTCGGCGGACTGCCGTTTCCGGGAGCCGGATTGGTCTGTATTGTCACTGGCCTTCGACCGGTTCCTCGATCATCGGCTCATCCGCGGCCACGGTCGCGGCATCCGGCTCGTAGGAGTCGTCCACCGTTGCAGTCATATCGGATTCGAGCGCGTCTGCGGGTTCTTCGACGACGGCTGCGGCCTCGACCGGTGGTGCTTCCGCGACGGTCACGCTGCTGTTGTCCACATTGCTTTCCTCGACAGTGACGTCGACGTCGACGGAGTTGTCCTGGGCCGAGTCGTCCACGACCTGGGTATCGGAGGCGTCGTTCTGGGAGTTGTCCTGGAACGAGTCATCGATACTCGAGTTATCGGAGTTGTCCTGGTTGTAGGAACCGGTGTACTCGTCATTGCCGATCGACACATCTCCGGTGGTGATATCGGTGTCGGTATCGGTGATGGTGGCGTCATCGCCGGCTGCGACCGATTCATCGCCCGAGGCGACCACGGCGTCCTGATCGAAGATCTGCGTCACATCTCCGCCGTCCGTCCAGATGTTCTGGTTCACGGACTGGTCAACGATGGTCGAGCGGGCATCGATCGTGGTGAACTGGTTCACCAGGCGGACGATCTCGTTGATCACGGGATCCGGCGGCGTCGGCGGGTTCGGCGGCTCGGGCGGGCCTGGGTGCGGGGGCCTCGGTGCCACCGACGGGTGATCGACGATCACCGGTGCCACTGAGCGCACATCCGCGACGCAGGCGCTCTGGACACCACCGCGCATCATTGCCGCCTCCGGATCCGCGGTGAACTCCTCCACCGCATCCGGATCTCGCAGAAGGCTGAGTATGAAGGAGATCAGCGCGTCAGCGATGGTCTCTACAGGTGAAATCATGAGGTGACCTCTTCGCCTTGCTCGAATATTGATTCACTTTGTGGGGAGCTAATCAGGAGCGTATTGCGCCTCCTTACGGCGAGCATCGGGGGGACCCCCGATAGATCGCGCAGACGTTAGGGGGGTGGCTCCGCATCCCCCGGGTGCGTAGGAACGGGGCCCGTCGAACTCGAGTCGGACCCGAGGAGCTGGCGCAGTTTCGCGATGACTTCAGAGCGCGAATTGGCACCCAGACGGCGACGAATATGCGCAATGTGATGCTCCGCCGTTCGCGGCGATATGAAGATCGTCTCGCCGATCTCGGCGTACGTCTTGCCCTCGACGACGAGGCGCGCAACATCGAGCTCGCGCTCGCTGAGTACTTCTTGCGGAGTGCTGTTCGATGCCGTTGTGACATCGGTTCCGTTCGCAGCGATCGCCCTGCGCGATCCGTCGATCGGATGCAGTTCCCTGGCGCATGAGAGCAACCGCGCCGACACCTTGCGGTCCTGCGACCTGGCAGCGCCGTGGCCGGCGAGTCGGGCGGCATCCCACATGAGACCGATGGATGCCAGCTCGTGCGCGGCGTGCTCGACAGCATCCGCGTCGACCGTGCCGCCGAGCACCGAGGTCCAGATGCGTCCGGCCCTGGCCATCGTTCCCGCGATGGGGCTGTGCGGCGCGGCATCCACGAGCACCTTCGCATGCGGGCGCAGCGATTCGGGGCTGTTCAGGAGGATGCCGTTCTGAATGCCGGCCCAGCGCAGGTGGGCAGACCACAGCGCCGGGCTGCCGACCCCGTCGACGACCCGCAGCGCGTGCTCGAACTGCGGACGGATGCGTTCGGCGTCGCCGACGCGGGACGCCGTGCTGATGAGCTCGGCAAGCGGATGCAGTAGATAGAGGTCGATATCCACCCGCAGCAGGCTCGCTCTGGCCTGATGCCATGCCTCCTCCAGCCCGGTGGCATCGTCATACCTGCGTGCGATCGCAACCTGCACCGCTCGGGTGAGCAGCAGGTCGCGCGGCGAGCGAGCTTCCCCGGCAGCTGCGAGCGCTTTTCGCGCCTCGGTGGGGCGTGCCATCTGGACAGCGATCCACGCACGCCAGAGCAGCAGGCGCGGCCGGGCCCATGCTCCGCCCTGCGCACCGGCGATCGCATCGTCGATCACCGAGCGCGCTGTTGCGAGACCACCGAGATTCAGCGCGACGACCGCGGCGATGACGGCGGGAAGCTCAGGGATGCCGGTGGCCTCGTGTGACGTCGTATACATCTCGGATGCGCGCACGAGATCTGCGAGAGACCTCTCCGCGCCTTCCGGGGTGACCGAGGAATCGAGTCCGCGTTTCATCAGGCTCATCGCGACGCCGAGAGTCGACGGTGCCGGTTCCTGGGCCGCGACGACGCCGCCGGGTTCCGGATCGGTCGTTGTCTGGGCGAGGACGCCGACAGCGAGTTCGGCGATGCGTGCACGGACCGCGGAAATTGGATTCGATGGCGGCGACACCCGGTAGACGGCGCGCGCCTGCTCCATCATTCCGCGCGCGGCCCAGATCGCCGCCGTCGTGTCGGCGAGACGATCACGCTCGCAGGTGTCCAGCATCGGCGCAGACAGCGGGCCGGCCTCATCGACGAGTGCGCTCGCCGCATCGAGGTTGCCGCTCGCCCAGGCAGCTGCTGCCCGACTTCCGGCCAGCAATGCGGCATCCGCTCCGGAATGGATGGCTCCCTGGTACAGCTCGGCAGCCCGGAGGGGATGCGTGGGCAGGAGCAGATCGGCATGGCGGATCAGCGCCTCGCTTGTGGATCGCGTGCCGCTGCCGCCGTCATCGGATGCGTTCTCCAGTGCGACGAGGCGGCCCGCCGGCATGCTCGCACGTACGGTGCTGCGCACGAGCGGAACCGGCTGCCCGCTGCGCAGCAGCAGACCCTCGGCATAGCCGTGGACGATGTGTTCACCGGCCTCATCAGTCGCGCGTGGCAGGCCGGGAGCAGCGATGCAGATCCGCTCGATCTCATCGCGCAGGGCAGGGTGGACCAGGCTCATCCGGTGCGCGATGCGCTCTTCGAGAGTCGCCCTCAGCTCGTGGTGAGTCGCGTCACCGCGGCAGTCCCTGCCGTCGTGCGCGCGCAATGCCTCCAAAACGAGCCAGGAGACGCCGCCGGAGATCTCGAGAATGTCGCTCGCGCACGCGTCGGACAGTTGCAGTTCCTGGTCGCACAGATAGGTCAGCAGGTCCGCCCGTGACACGTGTCCGAGCACCACGCTCGGACGGTGCTGCTCGAGCTGCTGGGCGATCTCGGCGATGCCCTCGTCCCATCTCGAGGGACGCAGCGCGACGATGAGCGCAGCATCCGGGTCCGCTGCACGAGCACGCAGCTGAGCGAGCTGGTCGGCACCAGCCCGGTGCAGGTCGTCGACGATCAGGACGTGGGAGCGTGGAACCACAGCGATATCGGGGCCGCCGGGGCGCGTGTACACGGCATCGCGTGCCCGCTCGGTGAGCAGTGCCTGGAGATGTCGCAGCGTTGCAGTCTTCCCGGAGCCGGCATTGCCGACCACCAGCACGCGCGGAGTGAAGTCGGACACGGCCGCGACGGCAGGGCTGATCATCCGCTCCCAGAGCGGCGGAGGTGCCGGTACACCCAGCATCGAGCCCGAGGCGTACTCGGGCGCTTCCGGCGCCGCTGGGGGAAGCCGGTTCTCATCGGTGAGCATGCTCATGGCGTGTTCTCCGATCACAGGGGGTCGGCAGCGGGGCCCTGGGTCGGTTCCGTTGCTGGTGTGTCGGCCGGTGCAGGGTCTGCGGGAGTGTCTGACAGGGGGGTCGGCTCAGAAGGCGTGTTCTCCACCGGAGGTGCGGTCTCTGCCGGGGGCTCGGAGTCGGGTGTCGTGGTGTCGGGTGTCGTCGTCGTGGTGTCCGGTGTTGTTGCCGGTGGTGTCGTGGTGTCCGGTGTCGTGGTGTCCGGTGTCGTCGCCGGCGGTGTCGTCGTGTCTGGAGTCGTGGTGGTGGGGGTCGTCGTGTCCGGCGTCGTCGCTGCGGCGGGCTTTGAGACGGGCACGACGGTCGGCGCGGAACCGGGAGGCGTCGTCGGTTCGATTTTCGGCCCCGCACCGAAGGACTTCGCGGGAGTCGTCGCCGGAGTCTTGCTGGGGTTCTTCGCCAGGGTCCTCGTCGGGGTCTTCGCCGATATGGTTCCGTCAGTATCCGGCGCTTTGGGCGTGGTGGCGGCCGTGGCCGGGGAAGGCGTAGGCATCGCCGGTGCGGGCGACATCGGCAGATGCAGAATCGTGGTCGCGGCTTCCTGCACGAAGTCCGGCCACCGCGTCCCCGCGGCGGTGGTGCTGCTGAACACGATCGAGACGGCGATGAACACCGCAGCCCCCGCGAGCAGCAGCGGAGAAGTCGACCGGGATGGCTTCGAGAACAGTGGCCGCAGAAGCGCCAGCATGCCGGCGCGCTGCGGTTCTCGCTCCGGTCTCGGAGCCTCCGCCTTGTCCGATCTCGTGGTCGGCACGAGCGCAGTGCTGGTCGCGTCGTCTGCGGAGGCATCCGCGGCATCGGCGACGCGGAGCATGTCGCCGGCGATACGGGCCGCCCCGAGAACCGTGGATGCTGCGGTGTCGGCATCCGCGATGAGAGGGAGATCGAACCGTTCGGAAAGTCGCTGCGCGACCAGCGGAATGCACGATGATCCGCCGCTGAGAATGATGGCATGCACGTGGTCGGCGGGCACAGCAGCTGACTCGATCGCGAGGTCGAGTGCATCGATGGTCCGATCGATGTCGGCCGTGATCATGTCTTCGAGCTCGGACCGGGTGACGCGCACGCTCGCCTCACTCGAGGGGCGAGCCAGATGCACGGTCGCGTCGCCAGCGGACGAAAGGAGCTTCTTGGCACTGATGACTTCACGGCGCACGTCGGCGATCGCTGCCAGGGGGACGTCACCGTCGCCGACGGCTCCATCACCGAGCACATGCCGCATCAGGGCGTCGTCGAAGTTCGCCCCGCCCAGGTGCTCGATGCGCACCTGCTCGCCCATCGGCTGGTAGCGCCCGACAGAACGCCGACGCAGGACACGAGCATCGAATGTCGTGCCGCCGAGGTCGTAGACCGCGAGGAGTTGACCCGGATCGGGTGGAAGCACTGCCTCGAGCTGCCGGACCGATGCCTCGGATCCGCTCAGCAGTACGGGGTCATCGATACGTGCCCGTCCCAGGGCCGCCCGCAGGCGCTCCAGACGGTGACCGCCCCAGGAATCGGGGTAGGTGACGGCGATCAGGGTCGGCTGTGCGCCCTCTGAGGCAGAAACCTCATCGACCACCCACCCGCACACCCGAGCGACGAGATCCTCGGCCGGGATGGCATGCGGACCGATCATCACGGGAATGTCATTGCCGACATCGTGCAGGAACTCGCGCGCCAGCAGGTGCGGATGCTCGAGGCCGTGCTGCGCGGCGGTATCACCGAAAGTGAGCGCACCGTTGTCATCGACGAACGCGATACAAGAGGCGCTGTACTCACTAGCGCTTAGTGAGAACAGAGCTGGGATGTTGTCATATGCATCGCGAGCGTCGTGGACAACTGCCGCTGTGACACGGCTATTGCCGACATCGATCGCGAGTGCGAAAGTTGATTCACTCACGTTTTTCAAACGAACTGGGTACCGGCTGTGCAGCATCGTTCAGGTCATGCGCACTTTCAGGTGGTGCTCATCATAGGACTGTTCGGTCGATCCCGCCAGAGAGATAGTCAAATCGACGGACTTATTTTTCTAAAGCTGCTGCTTCCGTAGCATCCGCACGCTTTCGACGCGCCACGATGTACGCGTGACCGCTCGACATCAGGATGATCGCCGCTGCGGCGCCGATCAGCGTATAGAGGGCGCGCTCTCCGATGGCGAGCAGGAGATCGTGTGGCGTTCCGGAGGTCTGGAGCACGACGGCCGGGGTCAGCAGCATCGCGAACACCCAGTACGGCAGTTTCAGGTTGGCGTAGGCGGCGCCGATCGTGAGCACGAACGCGATGATCGTGATGACCGCGGGGATGCCGCGCAGCACCTCGACGAGGATGACAGCCACCAAGGCGCCGGCGAGGGTGCCACCGACGCGTTCGAGCATCCGACGGGTGGAGTCGGAATAGTACGGCTGCACGACGACGAAGAAGGTCAGGATGATCCACCACGATGCCGGGTCCAGCCACTGCATGCAGATATAGGCGGTGATGCCGATGAGGATGCCGAGCGCTGCGCCGAAGTAGCGTGCCGTGTGGCCGGGCACCGAGCGGGGCGACTTCACCCCCATGGCACGGATGACGAAAGCCCCCATCAGCGTCGTCCACAGGCCGCCCGCAGCGATGTACGCCATCGCGACGAGGCCGGATGCGATCGAGGCATCGGCGGCGACCGTGCCGCCGGGCAGGGCAACATGCAGGTTGCCGATGAGCGCGTACGCGACAAGAGGACCGGCGAACGCACCCATCAGGTGCCACCCGCGCATCGCCGAGAGGCCGGTGGCCACACCGATGGCAGCGAGGAACACCGCTCCCAGTATCGGGTCATCACGCAGCAGGAGAGCGATGCCCATGAGCAACGGCGTGAGAATGGATGCCGCGAGTGCGAGGCGTCGGTGCGTGTACAGCCCCATGAGTGCGGGCAGCATCCCGAGATACCAGAGGCTCCCGTTCGCATGCAGAGGTGATGCGCTGAGCGCGACCATCGGTGCGACGACCACCAGCGCCATGACGACGAGCATCACGACGCCAGCCTTGTGCGCTGTGCGCGGCGACGAATCCGGATGCATGGCTTCACGCTAACCCAGGGCCTTCGCCCTAGGGTGGAGCGGTGAGTATCGTCGCATCCCCGCGAAGCCGGGCAACCGGGGCCGCATACGCGGGAGGCGCCTACCTTCTCTGGGGCGTATTGCCGCTGTACTTCCTTCTGCTTCTGCCTACCGGCGCCTGGGAGATCGTCGCGGCTCGCGTGATCTTCTCCTTCGTGTTCTGTCTTCTGCTGCTCACGTTCGCCGGTGGCTGGCCCCGCATCATCGCGATCATCCGTCAGCCGCGACTGCTCGGCTGGACTGCGCTGGCGGGCCTTCTCATCTACATCAACTGGCAAGTGTTCGTCATCGGCACCCTGAGCAACAACGTGATCGAGACGTCGCTCGGCTACTTCATGAATCCCATCTTCACCGTGCTGCTGGGCGTGTTCGTACTGCGCGAAAGCATCCGCAGGCTGCAGTGGATCGCGATCGGCATCGCTGCGCTCGCCGTCGTCGCGATCATCGTCGGCTACGGATCATTCCCGTGGATCGCTCTGTCGCTGACGGCATCCTTCGGCCTGTACGGCCTGGTCAAGAAGAAGATCGGGCCGGCCGTGGATGCTGCCAGCGGACTCACCCTCGAATCCTTCTGGCTGCTCCCGATCGCGGTGGTGCAGCTGATCATCGTCGCGCAGACTTCCGGGCTCACCTTCGGGACTGTGAGTCCCTGGCACACGCTGCTGCTGGTGTTCGCCGGCGTCGCCACAGCTGTGCCGCTGCTGCTGTTCGCCGCTGGTGCCCGCCGCATCAACCTCAGCGTGATCGGGATGATCCAGTTCATCACTCCGATCATGCAGTTCCTCACCGGCGTCCTGATTCTGCACGAGCCGATGCCGACGGAGCGGTGGATCGGGTTCATTCTGGTGTGGATCGCGGTCGGGGTGTTCATCGTCGATCTCCTCATCGTCGCCGGTCGCAATCGTGTCCGAACTGTTGCAGACCGTTAACGCATCGCAACACACGCGTGACCTCTTCCCATATACGTTTAGGTCACGGACGGCGCCCGAGTCGTTCGCGGATCATGAATAGCAAGGGAGCAGCATGAGCGTCTTCACAAACATGCGCACGCGTAAAATCCTCGGCGGTGTCGCCCTGGTCAGCGCGAGCGCGATGGTATTAGCGGGTTGCAGCGGAGGCGGCAACACCGGTGAAACCGACGAGCCGGCGGCGCCGACTGATCGTGAAGCACTCACGCTCAGCATCGGAACAGTCCTGCCGCAGACCGGTCAGCTCGCCTACCTCGGCCCGCCCGAGGAAGCCGGTGTCGGCCTCGCCGTAACCGAGATCAACGAGGCAGACCTCGGCATCACCGTCGAAGTCGAGTACGGTGACTCGGGCGACCCCGACAACAAGGCATTCGAGACCACGGTCCCGCGACTGCTCGACTCCGGGGTCTCGGCGATCATCGGTGCCGCATCGTCCGGTGTCACGAAGCTGTTCCTCGACCAGGCGGTCAGCGCGGGTGTCATCACCTTCTCGCCGGCCAACACCTCGCCGGACTTCACCGAGTGGCCCGATGACAACCTCTACTGGCGCACCGCCCCCAGCGACCTGCTCCAGGGTGAGGTCCTCGCCAGCGAGATCGGCATCGACGGTCACGCGAACCTCGGCATCATCTACCTGAACGACGCGTACGGTTCGGGTCTGGAGAAGTCGCTCACCGAGAACTTCGAGGCAGGCGGCGGCACGGTCGTGGCATCCGAGGCGTACAACGCCAACGACACCTCGTTCGACGCACAGATCTCGACGATCCTCGCACAGAGCCCCGACGCGATCGCCGTGATCGGCTTCGAGGAGACCTCGACGATCGTTCCGGCCTTCATTTCGAGCGGATTCGACGGCAGCAAGTTCTACTTCGTTGACGGCAACACCCAGCAGTGGGGTGCCGACATGCCGGTCTCGATCGAGGGCAGTAAGGGAACCCAGCCGGGTCCCGTGCTCGAGGACGACTTCCAGCAGCGTCTGATCGACCAGTGGCAGGAGCAGTCGGGCAAGGAGCTCGTCGACTTCAACTACGCTGCTGAGTCCTACGACGCCGTGGTGCTGCTCGCTCTGGCCTCGCTCGTCGCGAACTCCACGGATGCACCCGAGATCGCGGGCGCGCTCCAGGAGGTCTCCGGCGGAGCTGGCGACGGTGAGAAGTGCGACACGTTCGCGGACTGCGCGCAGATCATCCTCGACGGCGGCACGGCCGACTACGACGGATACTCCGGCGCGATCACGTTCGATGACAACGGTGACCCGACTGAGGCGACCATCGGCGTCTTCCAGTACGGAGCCGACAACACCCACACGCGCATCAACTGATACGCGGGTCGAAGGGGCCGGATGCTACGGCATCCGGCCCCTTTGCGTGCGCGTGCGCGGTGCGCGGGTGCGTTTCGGGTGGCGTGGGCTGGATTTCGTGGCTGGGGGCGCGTGCCGGCCGTGGTTTCCATCCCGCGCCCCGGTGCGAGAGCGGCTGAGCCGGGTGCGGGCGGTGGCCGGCCGCACTGCGCACGGCGCGCACTCGTTCTGCACAGGTGACGATTCCGGCGAGCTTTCCACGGAACGTGGGAATCCGCGGATGCCGCCGCACCCGGACGCGGCACGATGAAGCGCGTGCACCACAGAACGAAACTCCCACGCCGACTCGGCGACCGCTTCTCCGTCACGGACGCGGAGGCCATCGGCATCCGACCAGGACGGCACAGCGCTCGCGACTTGCATCGTCCGTTTCGTGGTGTCCGCTCCATGAACGAGCCGACGACGTTCGACGATTGCGTGAGCAGCTGCGCGGTCCGGCTCAAGCCGGGGCAACGGTTCGGCAGAACGACCGCCGCGCGGCTGTGGGGGCTCCCTCTTCCGACGATGTGGAAGGAGGGCGAGGCGATCGACGTGGTCGTCCCGACGGGCACGACGCCACCGAAGACGGCAGGCATTCGTGGAAGCCGGCTCAAAGTCGAGCGGGCCGAAACCCGAATTCTCAAGGGTGTGCCCGTCGTCGATCCCATTGCTGCGCTGTTTCAGTGCGCACAGGATCTCACTGTCGAGCAAGCCGTCGTCATGATCGACGCTCTGGTGACACCGGCGATGAACTATCCGGGTCTCGGGCCGGGGAAACCGATGGCGACGCTGGCAGAGATCGAGGCGCGCCTGTCCGCATGGCGTCAGTTCCCCGGTTACCGCACGATTCGTCGTGCGCTGCCACTCGCACGCTTCGGGGTGGAGTCGCCGAAAGAGAGCGAGACGCGACTGCTCATCATCGGCAGCGGGCTCCCCGAGCCGACGGTGCAGCACGAGGTGTGGGTGGCAGGAGAGATGATTGCACGCCTGGACCTCGCGTACCCAAGGCTCAAGATCGGCATCGAGTACGACGGCGACGGGCATCGCACCGAGAAGGATGAGTGGCGCCGGGACATCCGACGCCAACGGGCACTCCACGCAGACGGATGGAACACACTTCACCTGACGGAGGACGACCTCGCCGAAGACGAACGGGACACCTTCATCGAGCAGGTCAGGCACGCGATCGCCATGCGCACGAAGTGAGCGCCCGGCTCCGACCCGCGCGCGTTGGCGATCCATGCGCGTCGTCGGTCCACGCGCGAAGTGTGAGCGGGCGCGGGATGGATTTCGTGGCTGTCGCCGCGTTCCGGGGCCGGAAATCCAGCCCGCGGGGGCGGGAACGGGGGCGTGGATGCCGGGGCGGGGGCGTGGATGCCGGGGCGGGGGCGCGGATGCCGCGCAGCCGCGCCCCGCGCCCCCTAATCCTCCCCGAGCGTGCCCAGGTACAGGCCGATGACCTTTGGATCGTTCAGCAGCGCACGGCCGGTGCCGGTGTAGGCATCGTGGCCCTGGTCGAGCACGTAGCCGCGGTCGCAGATCTGCAGGCAGCGCCGGGCGTTCTGCTCGACCATGATCGTCGTGACGCCGGCCTTGTTGATGTCGGAGACGCGGATGAACGCGTCATCCTGCCGCACCGGCGAAAGCCCGGCCGAGGGCTCATCGAGCAGCAGCACGGACGGATCCATCATCAGCGCCCGGGACATCGCCACCATCTGACGCTCACCGCCCGACAGGGACCCTGCTCGCTGCTTCAATCGAGCGCCGAGCTCCGAGAAGATGCCGGTGACGAACTCCAGCCGCTCCTTGTAGGCCTTCGGCCGCTGGATGATCCCCATCTGCAGGTTCTCCTCGATCGACAGCGAGGGGAAGACGTTGTTCGTCTGCGGGACGAAACCGACCCCGCGCTGCACGAGCTGGTTGGCCTTGAGCCCGACGATGCTCTCGCCGTTCACGAGGATGTCGCCACCGCGCACCTTGACCTGTCCGAAGATCGCTTTGAGCAGCGTCGACTTGCCGGCGCCGTTCGGGCCGATGATGCCGATCAGCTCACCCTGGGACGCCGTCAGGTTCGTGTCGGTGAGGATGTCCACTCCGGGCAGATAGCCCGCGGTGAGCCCCTTGACCTCGACGACGATGTTGTCGGTGCGGGGAGTGGGCGCTGTCTCGGCCGCGGCGGCAGAGGGAGTGCTCATGAGTTGTCCTCCTCAGCGGCCTGGACCGCGGCTTCGTGGTCCTCGCGGATCTCCTCGAGCATCTCCTCGGCAGACTCATCGAGCTCTCCCGAGTAGCGCCCGGTGACGACACCGAGGTCGACATCCTGGTGGCTTCCGAGGTACGCGTCGATGACGGCCTTGTCCTGCATGACGGAGTCCGGCGGACCCTCGGCGACGATCCGGCCCTCGGCCATCACGATCACCCAGTCGGCGATATGGCGCACCATGTTCATGTCGTGCTCGACGAACAGCACGGTCATGCCCAGATCCTTCAGATCGAGGATGTGATCGAGCAGCGACTGCGTGAGGGCAGGGTTCACGCCGGCCATCGGCTCATCGAGCATCACCAGGCTGGGATCGCGCATCAGCGCGCGTGCCATCTCGAGCAGCTTGCGCTGACCTCCCGAGAGGCTCGCCGCATAGTCCGCAGCCTTCGCGTCGAGTTTGAAGCGCGCGAGAAGGTCCATCGCCTTCGCCTCGAGCTCGGTGTCCTGCTTGCGCCAGATCGCGGGGATGAGGCTCGGCAGGAACCCCTCGCCCTTCTGATTCGGTGCGCCGAGCTTCATGTTCTCGAGCACCGTCAGCAGCGAGAGTGCCTTCGTGAGCTGGAACGTGCGCACCTGCCCCATCTGCGCCACCTTGAACGAGGGGATGCCGGAGAGCTGGTGCCCATCGAAGCTCCACTTGCCGGTGTTGGGCTTGTCAAACCCGCACAGCAGGTTGAACAGCGTCGTCTTGCCGGCACCGTTCGGGCCGATCAATGCGGTGATGGCATGGCGGGGGATCTCGACGTGCTCGACGTCGACGGCGGTGAGACCGCCGAAGCGCCGGGTCACATGATCGGCGACGAGGATCGGATCGACTTTCTCGCACCCGGGGACGGCGTCGCCCTTGTGCAGTCCGGCCGTCTTGATCCGTCCCGTCTTGGGCGTGCTGGCTGCGGAGTTATTTGACAAAGGTCAGCTCCCTCTTGTTTCCGAGGATTCCCTGCGGGCGGAATATCACCAGCAGCATGAGGGCGAGTCCGACGATCACGAAGCGGAGCGTGGCCGCCTGGATCGCCGACATCGGCAGGATGCCCTGCGCGGCGAGGCTCGGCAGGACGCCCTCGAGGAACGCCATGATGACCCAGAAGATCACCGCGCCCAGTGCAGGACCGAAGACCGTGGCCGCTCCACCGAGCAGCAGGATCGTCCAGAGGAAGAACGTCAGCGACGTCGTGTAACTCGCTGGCACCACCGCCGATGGCAGGGCGAAGACGGCACCGCCGAGTCCGCCCATGATTCCACCGATGACCAGGGCCTGCATCTTGTACGAGAAGACGTTCTTCCCGAGCGAGCGCACCGCATCCTCGTCCTCGCGGATGCCCTTGAGGACGCGTCCCCACGGGCTGCGCATCAGCGCCCACACCAGATAGATGCATATGGCGAGCACCAGGATTCCGAAGACGCGCACCCAGAACTGGTTGGCGTTATAGGTCCACGGACCGAAGCCGTAGGTGCCCTCGGGGAAGGGGTTCGCGTCACGGAAACCGGCGTGGTATCCGCCGAGTCCGTCCGCGGCGTTGGTCTGCTCCTCGAACGCGGTCGAGGTGAACAGCAGTCGGACGATCTCGGCCGCCGCGATCGTCGCGATGGCGAGATAATCGGCACGCAGCCGCAGAGTCGGGATGCCGAGGATGAAAGCGAACACCGTCGACATCACCATGCCGACGATGATGCCCACCCACCAGGGCAGTCCGAAGGTCAGGATGGATATCGCGTAGCTGTATGCACCGATCGCCATGAAGCCGGCCATGCCGAAGTTGAGTAGTCCGGCGTAGCCGAAGTGGACGGCGAGTCCTGTAGCGGCGATCGCGTAGGCGATCGTTGTCGGGCTCAGCATCCAGGATGCCGTATTGCCGAAGATTGCTCCCCAGTCCATGGTCAACCGATCCTTTCTCTTCGACCGAGAATGCCCTGTGGTCGAAACAGCAGCACCAGAATGAGGATGGCCAGCGCCCCGACGTACTTGAGGTCGGAGGGCAGCCACAGCGTGGAGACTTCGACGAGCAGGCCGACGACGATCGATCCGATCAGCGCGCCGAAGGCTGTGCCGAGTCCGCCGAGGCAGACCGCGGCGAAGATGAGCAGCAGGATGTGCACGCCCATGTCCCAGCGCACCCCGGGCCGGAAATAGGCCCACAGGATGCCGCCGAGGGCGGCGAGTGCGGATGCCAGGATCCAGACGATCCGGATGACCCGGTCGACGTTGATCCCGGATGCCGCGGCGAGGGAGGGGTTGTCGGAGATCGCTCGCGTCGCCTTGCCCGTGCGTGTCTTCAGCAGCCAGAACGCGACGGCGACGAGGACGACGATGCTCAGACCCATCGACATCATGTCGATCGAGCTGAGCTGGATCGGACCCCAGATCTGGATCTTCGGTGCGCCGGCATTCGGAAGCTGCACAGTACCGCCGCCGAAGAAGAACAGGAACACGTAGCGCAGCGCGAACGAAAACCCGATGCTGACGATCATGAGCGGGACGATTCCCATTCCTCGTTTTCGCAGCGGCTTCCACAGGCCGACGTCCATCAGATAGCCGAATATCGCTCCACAGATGACGACGAGCGGGATCGTGAGCCACATCGGTAGTGCCAGAGAGACGCCGAAGACCACGGCCATCACGGCGCCGAACGTGACCATCTCGGCGTGTGCGAAGTTCGTCAGGTTCATGGTGCCGAAGATCAGCGAGACGCCGATCGCGGCGAGCGCGAGCAGCAATCCGAAGTTCAGGCCGTTGATGACCCGTTCGACGAGCTGATCGACGAAACTCGTCGTCTCACGCACGCCTTCGCCGAGGAAGAGGTTGACGATGACGCGGTTACTGAGCGCGAACTCCACCTCCTGCGAGGCGGATTCGCCGTCGACGATCACGCCGTCCGGCAGCGTTTCTTCATCGACGGTGAGCTCGTAGGTGCCCTTCTCCGGAACGTAGAGGGTCCAGCGCCCGGTGTCGTCAGTCTCGGTTTCGGCTTCGAAGCCATTGCCCTTGATCGAGACGGCGACGCCCGCAAGCGGGTCGGCGTTGTACTTGATGACGCCGGCGAAGAAGAAGTCGGTGACCTCCTGCTCGTCGGCACCGCCGTCTTCGCTGTCCCCTTCTGACGAGGATGTCGTCGCCGCGTCGGCCCCGCCATCGGTGTCGGCGAATGCCGCTGGCGCCGCCATGAACAGCATGCTCGCTGCCAGCAGAGCGCTCACCAGCGCGATCATCCAGGGCACGGCCCTGCGTTTGTGGCCGGTCGACAGTTCCACGAAACCTCCCTTGTCGTCCCAGGGGTGCCGAAGCTTCGGGTCGCATCGGCGGTGATGAACGACGATATGAGCGTAATGTGTCAATTCTGTTTCGTGCCACTGTCCGGTGTGTCGGATGCAGTGTCGTTACCAAACGGCGTCGCGGCTCGGGGGAATTTCTCGCGCCGCAGGACGTTTAGAATTGGTGAACGCGACTCGCCCACGCCTGCAGGAGGATCATCCATGGACCAGCACGATCCCTTCGGTTTCGTCGGACTCACATACGACGACGTCCTTCTTCTTCCCGGGCACACCGATGTGATCCCCAGCGAGGCTGACACCTCGTCGCGCATCACGCGCCGCATCTCCGTGGCGACTCCGCTGCTGTCCAGCGCGATGGACACTGTCACAGAGTCGCGTATGGCCATTGCGATGGCGCGCGAGGGCGGTATCGGCATCCTGCATCGCAATCTGTCGATCGCTGACCAGGCGGCGCACGTCGATCGCGTCAAGCGCAGCGAGTCGGGCATGATCACCGACCCCATCACGACGACGCCGGATGCGACCGTCGAAGAGGTTGACGAGATGTGCGCGAAGTACCGCATCTCCGGGCTTCCCGTCGTCGATGACGAGGGACGTCTCGTGGGCATCATCACCAACCGTGACATGCGCTTCGTCTCGGCGTTCGAGCGCCCGACGACGTTCGTGAAGGACGTCATGACGTCGTCCGATCTGGTCACCGCTCCCGTGGGCGTGGCTGCGGGTGAGGTCATCGCGCTGTTCGCGAAGCACCGTGTCGAGAAGTTGCCGCTGATCGGCGAGAACGGCAAGCTCGCGGGCCTGATCACGATCAAGGACTTCGACAAGAGCGAGAAGTACCCGCTCGCGACCAAGGACGAGCAGGGGCGACTGCGTGTCGGGGCCGCGATCGGCTTCTTCGGGGACGCGTGGGAGCGTGCCGAGGCGCTGCGGGATGCTGGTGTGGATCTGCTCGTCGTCGACACCGCCAACGGTCAGTCTCAGGGCGTCATCGACCTCGTGCGCCGGATCAAGGCCGATGAGTCGTTCGAGCACATCGATGTCATCGGTGGCAACATCGCGACCCGTGAGGGGGCGCAGGCGCTCATCGACGCGGGCGTGGATGCTGTGAAGGTCGGCGTCGGCCCCGGATCCATCTGCACCACTCGTGTCGTCGCCGGAGTCGGTGTTCCGCAGGTGACTGCGGTGTACGAGGCATCCCTCGCAGCCCGCCCCGCGGGCATTCCGGTGATCGCCGATGGCGGTCTGCAGTACTCCGGCGACATCGCCAAGGCGCTCGTCGCGGGGGCGGATGCTGTCATGCTCGGTTCTCTCCTGGCAGGAACCGACGAGTCTCCGGGTGAGATCGTCTTCCAGTCCGGTAAGCAGTTCAAGCAGTATCGCGGCATGGGCTCGCTCGGTGCTATGCAGACCCGCGGCAAGCAGACCTCGTACTCGAAGGACCGCTACTTCCAGGCGGATGTTCCCAGCGACGACAAGCTCATCCCGGAAGGCATCGAGGGGCAGGTTCCGTACCGCGGCCCGGTCTCGGCTGTCGCCTACCAGCTCGTCGGGGGACTGCGTCAGTCGATGTTCTACGTCGGCGCTCGCACGATCGAAGAACTCAAGACGCGCGGCAAGTTCGTGCGGATCACCTCCGCCGGCCTCAAGGAGTCGCACCCGCACGATGTGCAGATCGTCGTCGAGGCGCCCAACTACAAGAAGTAGCGGCGGTGGCGGTGCATCGTTGCGCCGGATGACGGTTCGTGTCTGCGTGTAACGAGCGCATTGCGCGCGACGTCTCCACCGCGGCGCTCACCTACACGGTCACCGGGCGCGGGGTCGGCTCCGTGGCGACGGAGATCCAGGCGGGCAAGCACCGTTTCCTCGTGGACGAGCCGAGCGCGCTCGCCGGGGATGACGCAGCACCCAGCCCCGTCGAGTACGCGCTGGGCGCGCTCGTGTCGTGCCAGGTCATCGTGTTCCGCCTGTACGCGCAGTCGCTTGGGCTCACGATCGACGAGATCGAGATCACGGCAGAGGGAGACCTCGATGCGCGCAAGCTCTTCGGAATCGACGAGTCCGGCCGCGCGGGCTTCCACGACGTACGCGTGAAGGTCGACATCGATGGCCCGAACACGGTGGAGGAGTACGAAAACCTCCGCCGGGTCGTCGACGCGCACTGTCCGGTGCTCGACATCTTCTCGAACCCCGTGCCGACGTCGGGCTCGCTCGCCTGACGTGCGATCCCACCGGGGTCCATCAAGTGGTATTCTTCAATCATGAGTACCACCTATGTGACGTCAATGGGAGATCGTGGGAGGCTGGTCGTTCCGGCGGTGCTTCGCGCGAAGCAGCACTGGGATCTCGGAACCCCCCTGCTGTTCATTGAGACTGACCGTGGCGTTGTGCTGGCTACGCGTGAGCAGGCGAAGCGTGCTCTGCGCGAACAGCTTGCCGGCGTCGATCTCGTCGGCGAACTGCTCGCAGAACGCAGAGCGGATGCGCTCGCAGAGGACCATTCGTGAGCGTTCTTGACGCGTCGGCTGTTCTGGCATTCCTTCAGGGAGAGCCTGGTGCTGATCGGGTCGAGCAAGAGCTCGAAGGAGGAGTGATCGGCGCCGCGAACTGGTCGGAGATTCTGCAGAAGGTGCGCGCAGCTGGCGCGGACTGGGCAACTGCACGGGCGCTGGTGCAGAGCTACAACGTTCGCGTCGAGCCGGTTTCCGCCGCGGACGCCGAAGGTGCAGCGTCACTCTGGAAACGCGGCTCCGGACTCTCGCTCGGTGATCGCCTCTGCCTTGCATTGGCTGAACGGCTCGACACAGCGGCACTTACTGCAGACCGTGCGTGGGGAGAGTCGGATCGTGTGATTCAACTGCGCCCTCCGGCATCCGATTGAGGCGAGCGGTCCCGCTAGGCTGATGCGATGACGGAACCTGCGGCCGTCGGCAGTGTTGCCGACATTGTGCTGCCCCCGCGCAGCGGGCCCTATCGCCGCAACGCCTGGGGCTTCGGGCTGGGCACTCTCGGCCGGGACATGGCGGCCACCATGGTCTCGATGTTCCTCCTCGTGTACCTCACCGAGGTCGTGCAGGTCTCCAACGCGGTCCTCGCCGCCATCACGGTCGTCCTCGTCGTGATGCGACTGTTCGACGCGGTCAACGATCCGGTGATGGGGCTCGTCGTCGACAACACGCGTACGCGCTGGGGCAAGTTCAAACCGTGGATCGCGGGCGGGGCGCTGGCCTGGGCTGCCGCCACCGTGGTGATGTTCTCCGACTGGGGCGTCGAGGGTCCGCTGTTCGTCGTCGTCTTCGTGATCGTGTACCTGCTGTGGGAGGTCGCATACACCGTCAACGACATCTCGTACTACGGAATGCTGCCGTCGCTGTCGCGCAATCAGATCGAGCGCGAGCGGATCGGTGTCGTCGCGCGCGTCTGCGCGAACATCGGGATCTTCGGCTTCGTGATCGGGCTCGTTCCGATCACCTCGGCGCTTGAGGATCTTCTCAGCTCGGCGCAGTCCGCCTGGCTCGCGCTGGCCGTCGCGGTCGCGGTGATCCTGCTGGTGTTCCAGACGATCACACTGGTGACCACGAAGGAGCAGATCGCGGGCGAGCGCGTGCACACTCCGTTGCGCGAACTGTTCTCAGTGATCGCCCGTAATGACCAGCTGCTCTGGGTGACGCTCGCGATGGTGCTGTTCATGACCGGGTACACGGTCACGACGAGCCTCGGGCTGTACTACTTCACGTACATATATGGCGATGTCGGAATGTACCCGGTGTTCGCAGCGATCCTGGGCGTCAGCCAGATCGGTGGACTGCTGCTGTTCCCACTCGCCTCCGCCAAGCTGGGGCGTCGCCGCGTGCACCTGCTTGCGACAGTGTCCTGCGCCGTCGGCTACGTGGTGTTCCTGTTCGCCGGAACCTCGATGCTGTTCATCGGGATCGCCGGGGTTCTGCTGTTCGCGGGTCAAGCGTTCATCCAGCTGCTCATGATGATGTTCATCGCCGACTCGGTCGAGTACGGCCAGTGGAAGCTCGGTCGTCGGAACGAGTCGGTCACCTTCTCCCTGCAGCCGTTCATCTACAAGGCGGCAAGTGCCCTGGCATCCGGAGCGATCGGCGTCACGCTCATCCTGTCGGGAATCAACGATGCCGAAAGCGCCGCCGACGTCACCGACGCCGGAGTGCTGGCGTTCAAGATCGCGATGATGGTGGTCCCGCTGGTCCTCGTGGTCGTCAGCTGGCTGATACTCGCCCGCCGATACCGGCTGGATGAGACCAGGTACGCCCAAATCGTCGCCGATCTGCGTCAGCGCGAGAGCGCACAGGAAGTGCGCGATGGCGAGTCCTGACTCCAGCATCCGACTCAAAGACGTGTACGCGCATCCGGTCGGCCGGGATGCCATCGACAAGATTCTGCTGCAGCTGGGGCGCTCGCGGCGGTGGGTGACGAACCCGCTCGTCGCGAACCTGCCGCTGCGCACGCTCGGACGCCTCGCCGGCCGGTTCCTCGGCCCCGGGCTCGCGGAGGCGCTTCTCGCGATCCTCGCCGAGCATCCCGAGCGCGTCGTCGCCGACGCGAGCGCGGCGGGATCCGATCCGCCATGGTGGCAGAGCGCGGTCTTCTATCAGGTGTATCCGCGCTCCTTCCAGGATTCCGACGGCGATGGCATCGGCGACCTGCGCGGACTCATCGGCCGCCTCGACTACCTGCGGGACCTCGGCGTGGACTGCGTCTGGCTCTCGCCGATCTTCGATTCTCCGAATGAGGACATGGGCTACGACGTGCGCGATTACCGCGCCGTGATGACCGAGATGGGCACGCTCGCCGACCTCGATGAGCTCATCGCCGGATGCCACGAGCGGGGCATGCGGATCATCCTCGACCTCGTGGTGAACCACACCTCCGAGCAGCACGAGTGGTTCCAAGCGGCCATCGCCGACCCCGACGGGCCGTATGGCGACTATTACCACCTGCGCCCAGGAGCGGACGGCGAAGACGGCACGGGGAACCCGCCGAACAACTGGACCTCGTTCTTCAGCGGCAGCGCATGGCGGTGGATTCCCGAGGCGAAGCGCTGGGCGCTGCACCTGTTCGCCCCAGGGCAGATGGATCTGAACTGGGAGAACCCGGCGGTGCGTGCCGAGGTCGCCGACATCGTCCAGTGGTGGCGGGCCCGGGGGATCGACGGGTTCCGGATGGACGTCATCAACTACATCTCCAAACGCGACGGCCTACCGGACGGCAACGAGGCGATCGGTCGCCTCATGGGCTTCTTCGGGATCGAGAACTACTTCTTCGGGCCCCGTCTGCATGAGCACCTCCATGAGCTGCGCGCGAAGGGTTTCACCGGTGGCGGGAAGCCTGTGGGCGTGATGGTGGGGGAGACGCCCGGCGTCGGCATCGAGATGGGGCGGCTGCTCAGTGACCCCGAGCGCGAAGAGCTCGATCTCGTGTTCAACTTCGATGTGCTCGATATGCCCGGGCGCATCCGCTGGGACGACTATCGCTACGACCTGCGGTACCTGAAGACGTTCTTCACCGAGCTGCTGACGCGGATCGGCCCCGGCGATCGCGCCGCACTCTTCTTCGACAACCATGACAATCCGCGGATGCTGTCCAAGGTCCTCGGCTCGCGCGTGACAGACCCGCACCTGCGCGCCGCGCTCGCCAAAGCTCTCGCGACGATCCAGCTCACGCTGCGCGGAGTGCCGTTCCTCTTCCAGGGTCAGGAGATCGGCGCGATCGATCAGCGCTTCGCCTCCCTGGCCGAGCTGCGCGACGTGGAGTCGCTGAACCGCCATGCCGAGCTGCGGGCCGACGGTCTGGGCGAGGCGGAAGCGTTCGCGGCGGTGCTGCCGGGGGCGCGCGACCACGCCAGGGTGCCGATGCGCTGGGAGCCGGGAGCGCAGGGAGGATTCACGACTGAACTGCCGTGGCAAGCGGGCAGTGAGGACTCGACCGGCTTCACCGTCGCCGAGCAGACCGACGATCCGGACTCGGTGTGGAGCTTCCACCGCGACCTCATCCGACTGCGTCGTGAGCACCCGGCGCTCGCGGGCGGTGGCATCCGCTTCCTCTCCCCGCGCTCACGCGACTGCTTCGCATGGGTGCGCACCGCGGACGACGGATCGGACGCGTGGCTCATCGAGGTGAACCTCACGGACCGGCCGATCTCGCGTCCGCGCGGGATGCCGGATGCCGAGCTCGTTCTCGACAGTGCGGTGCAGGGGCAGTCGCTTGGCCCGTACGGGGCCCGCGTGAGTCGGATCAGCCGCCCGGGACCTGCGGGTAGGCTGGACGGGTGAGCATGGACATCGAACTCGGTCGGGCCAAGCGCGCGCGTCGCGCATACACGTTCGACGACATCGCGGTGGTGCCCTCGCGGCGAACCCGCAACCCCGAAGACGTCTCGACCGCGTGGACGATCGACGCCTTCTCCTTCGACACCCCGGTGATCGGCGCCCCGATGGACTCGGTCGTGAGCCCGGCGACGGCGATCATGCTCGGGCAGCTCGGCGGTCTCGGTGTGCTCGATCTCGAGGGCCTGTGGACGCGCTACGAGAACCCCGAGCCCCTGCTCGCGGAGATCGCCGCACTCCCCGCCGAGAAGGCGACCGTGCGGATGCAGGAGCTCTACTCCGAGCCGATCAAGCCCGAGCTCATCACCTCGCGCCTCGCCGAGATCCGTGAGGCCGGTGTGACTGTCGCCGGATCCCTCACCCCGCAGCGCACGCAGGAGCTCTACGACACCGTCGCAGCCGCAGGCGTCGACCTGTTCGTGATCCGCGGCACCACGGTGTCGGCCGAGCATGTCTCGAGCGTGGCCGAACCGCTGAACCTGAAGAAGTTCATCTACGATCTCGATGTGCCGGTGATCGTCGGAGGTGCTGCCACGTATACGACGGCCCTGCACCTCATGCGCACCGGAGCGGCGGGTGTGCTCGTCGGGTTCGGCGGCGGAGCAGCATCCACCACTCGTGCGGTTCTCGGCATCCACGCCCCGATGGCCACGGCCGTCTCGGACGTCGCCGCTGCACGTCGTGACTATCTCGACGAGTCTGGCGGACGCTACGTGCACGTCATCGCCGATGGCGGCGTCGGCACGTCCGGCGACATCGTCAAGGCACTCGCCATGGGTGCGGATGCCGTCATGCTCGGCGTCGCTCTCGCTCGTGCGACGGATGCTCCGGGCCAGGGCTTCCACTGGGGCCCCGAGGCGCACCACTCGCAGCTCCCGCGCGGACGCCGCGTCTCGACGCCCGGCATCGCGACGCTGGAGGAGATCCTCTACGGGCCGGCTCCGGTCGCCGACGGCACCGCCAACCTCATCGGGGCTCTGCGCAAGTCGATGGCCACCACCGGGTACTCCGATCTCAAGGAGTTCCAGCGGGTCGAGGTCGTCCTCGCACCGTACGAGTCGTGACGTCCCTCGAGCACTCGTGACGACACAGGAGTTCCCGCCGACGCTGCGCGAGGTCATGCTGCGCGGCCGCTGGATCGCGGTGCTGTGCGCGTGTCTCGTCGTGGCCGGGGTGTTCGCGTTCCTCGGGCAGTGGCAGCTCGAGCGCGCCATCGATACTGATCCGCCGCCAGCAGGTGTGACCGAAGAGGTGCGACTGCTCACCGATGTTGTGAGTCCCGGTGAGTATGTTCCTGAGCCCCTGGTCGGCCAGCGCGTGGAGACCGCGGGGACGTGGGTCGCTGGTGATTTCCTGGTCGTCTCCTCGCGATTCAACGATGGCGATGGAGCTGATGAGGGCGTCTCGGGCTACTGGGTCACCGGACAGCTCCGCGTCGCCGAGCGCACCTCGATCGCCGTCGCGCTCGGCTGGGCTCCCGATCGCGAGAGCGCGGATGCTGCGGCGGTGGCGCTCGAGAAGACTGCAGCCGGCACCGAAGCAGACATCACCGGCCGCATCATCTCCGACGAGGGCACGGCGCTCCCACCCACCAATGATCCGTTCGCGATGAGCAAGATGTCCCCGGCCATGCTCCTCGGACAATGGCACGAGACGGAGGAACTCTCGATGTTCCGGCCGTACCTCGCCTCGACGACGGCTCCCACAGGGCTCGTCGACATCGTCTCGCCCGCACCCGACGAGCTCTCCAGCGTCAATTGGCTGAACGTCTTCTACGCCATCGAATGGGCGGTCTTCGCCGGATTCGCGTTCTACATATGGTATCGCCTCGCCAAGGACCGCTGGCAGCTCGAAGTCGAAGAGTTCGAAGAGCGCACCGCCGCCTGATCAGAATGCTTGACAGGCTCTTGAAGACACCTTAGTGTTCTTACTTGTATACAGGTTTGGATACACGTTCTGGTGAAGAAGCCGGATGGCTTGTGAACCGCATGATGGTCAGACAAAGGAGTGCTGTGAGCGGATCAACGACGGCGAGCGCGGTGGACGGGGGACGATTTCTCCGTGGCCACATCGCTCGCGAGCTGGCTGCAGTGGTCGGTGCCGATCACATCAGCATCGATGCCCACGTCCTGCAGGAGCAGGCGGCCGACTGGTCATGGTCGTCCAAGTACCTGACGTATCGCGATCTCGAGCAGCCCGCGGCGGACTTCGCGGTCTGGCCCGGTACGACCGGTGAAGTCGAGCGCGTGGTCCAGATCGCCTCGGACTACGGCATTCCGATCGTCACCCGCGGTGGCGGCTCCGGGACCCAGGGAGGGACGTTCGCCCCCTACGGCGGAATCAGTCTTGACCTCGGACGCCTCGACCAGATCATCGAGATCGACGAGGACAGCCTCGTCGTCACGGTCGGCGCCGGCATCGACGGACCGACGCTCGAGGAGAAGCTCAATGAGAAGGGGCTCACTCTCGCGCACTATCCCGGGTCGTACCACCTCGGCGCGACCATCGGCGGCTTCGTCGCCGCGCGCGGCTCCGGCGTCGTCTCGACAAAGTACGGCAAGGCAGAGGACCAGGTCGTGCAGCTCGAGGTCGTCGTCCCGCCCGGGCGCACGGTGGAGACGCTGCGGGTTCCGAGCCACGCAGCCGGCCCTGACCTGCTGCAGACGTTCGTCGGCTCGGAGGGAACGCTCGGTGTCATCACGCGGGTATCGCTGCGTGTTGACCCTCTGCCCGAGACACGCGGTTTCCTCTCATTCAGCTTCCCCGACATCTTCGTGGGGATGGAAGCGGGACGCCGGATCATGACCAATCGACTTCGTCCCGCGGTCATCCGGCTCTACGACGAGGCGGACAGCCGCAAGCTGAAGGACTGGGTGGGAACGCCCTTCACCGGCACGCTCATGGTCGTCATGTGCGATGGCGCTGAGGAGCTCGTCGACTACGAGACCCGTGCGATCACCGCGCTCGTCGAAGGTGCCGGTGGAACATCCCTCGGACCCGATGTGGGCCAGACCTGGTGGGACGGCAAATACGAACCGTATGCGAAGGGCAAGCTGCCCCAGCCGCCGCTGATGTACGGCACGTTCGACCAGGCCGCGCGATTCGCAGATCTGCCCGCCATCTACCGGGCCAAGAAGAAGATCGTCGAAGAGGAGTTCGCCGAGTACGGTGCGCGCTATACCGCCCACCTCTCGCACTGGTACGACTGGGGCGCGATGCTCTACGACCGGTTCTACGTGGACGAACCGCCGACGGACCCGGCCGAGGCGATGGCGCTGCACGACAGGCTGTGGGACGCCGGCATCCTCACCGGGCTTTCGCACGGTGGTGTCCTCAACGACCACCACGGCGTCGGCATGAAGCTCGGCCGCTTCATGCGGCCGCAGTACGGCGCCGGGTACGACCTGATCCGAGAACTCAAGAACGCGTGGGACCCGGCCGGAATCATGAACCCGGGCAAACTCGGATTCGGACCCCCCGCCAACGGGACCTGGTGATCCCGCCAAGCCGACGTCAGACAATCAACCCGCAACAATGGCACTGAGTGCCGGAACTCAAAGGAGAGTGTGATGCACCTGTCGATGCACAACTGGATGCGCGCAGAGCCGATCGAGACCACGATCGCGCGTCTGGCGAAGTACGGCTACAAGAGCCTGGAGATCTCGGGTGAGCCGGAGAAGTACGATGCCAAGCACGTGCGCGGCCTTCTCGACCACTACGGTCTGAAATGCTGGGGCTCGGTGACGCTGATGGTCGACGGCCGCAACATGCAGGCCGCCGACGAGCAGGTCCGCGCGATGAGCGTGCAGTACGTGAAGGACTGCATCCAGCTCGTCCACGATCTCGACGGCAAGATCCTCACCCTCGTGCCGGGCACGGTGGGCAAGGTCGTCCCCGACGGCACGCCGGAGGAGGAATGGCGCTGGCTGGTCGAGGGGACCAAGGAGGTTTACGAGTTCGCCGAAGCCAAGGGCGTCCGCGTGGGCATCGAGCCGCTGAACCGCTTCGAGTCGTACCTCATCACGCGTGCGGAGCAGGCACTTGCGCTCTGCGCTGAAGTCGGACCGAACCTGGGCGTGGTCCTCGATGCTTTCCACATCAACATCGAAGAGGCCAATCTGTACGACGCCATTCGCTTGGTCGGCAAGGACAAGCTCGTCGACGTGCACGTCGCGGAGAACAACCGGATGCCCTGCGGCTACGGCGACTACAACTGGCAGGAGTTCGTCGGAGTGCTCAACGAAGTTGGCTACGACGGCGCGCTGACAGCAGAGTTCGTCGCACCCGTCGACCGAACGCCGGCGAACAAGTATCCGAACGCGTTGGAGACGAACTTCGAGGGTCTAGAAATTCCGCCGGAGCAGCTGAAGTTCATCATCGACCACGGCTCGTCGATCCTCACCGAGGAGTTCTACGACTGGCTGGTCAAGGCGAACAGCGAGACGCTGCTGCCACTGATCAACGACGTTTTCTGAGGAGGGGAGGGCTCGCCATGGGGAAAGTCGTCATCGTCGCGACACTCGACACCAAGGGGACGGAGGTCGCCTATCTGCGTGACCGTCTGAACGCGCTCGGGGTCGACACCGTCGTGCTTGACAGCGGCATCCTCGGCGAGCCGACCGGAATCGTGCCGGACGTGAGCAACGCAGAACTGGCGGAGTCCGGGGGGACTACCATCGCCGAACTGCGCGCGTCCGGCACCCGGGGCAGCGCGGTCGCGCAGATGCGCGACTGCGCGATCGCCTGGGTGCGCGAGCATCATGCGGCGGGTGAACTGACCGGCGGCATCAGCGTGGGAGGTGTGGGATCCGTGATGGGTGCCGCGGCGATTCAGGTGCTGCCGGTCGGCATCCCGAAGATCGTCGTCGCACCGACCGCCAGCGGTCACCACGAATTCGCGCCCTATGTCGGCACGAAGGATGTGCTCGTCATGCACTCCGTCGTCGACATCCTCGGACTGAATCCGGTGCTGACGACCGTTTTCGACAACGTCGCCGCGGCGATGGCCGGGATGCTCCAGCATGGGCATCCGCTCACACCACCGGCATCCGGTCCGAGATACGTGGCGACCACCATGCTCGGCAACACGACGGCAGCCGTCGGTGCCGTCCGCGATCGACTGTCAGAGCATGACTGCGAGACTGTCGTCTTCCACTCCAACGGCGTCGGCGGGCCGGCGATGGAGGAACTGGCCGTCGACGGGCAGTTCGTCGGCGTCATCGACTACACGACCAATGAGATCAACGATCCCCTCGTGGGCGGGATCCACGACGGCGGCCCCGACCGGCTGCGCAAGGTCGGCCTCGCGGGGCTCCCTCAGGTGCTGGTGCCGGCCTGCATCGACTTCTCGGTATGGGCTCCGGCGTCCATCCCGCAGGAGATGCGCTCGCGACCCCGTTACGAGCACAATCCGGAGTACACGCTCGTGCTCGCCACGCACGAAGAGAAGGCAGAGATGGGACGCATCTTCGCCGAGCGCGTGAGCGAAACCACCGGGCCGGCGCTGATCATCATGCCGATGCGTGGGCTGTCCATCCCCGCGACACCAGACGGTCCGTTCTGGGACCCCGAGGGCGATGCGCTCTTCCTCGCAGCGCTCCGCGCGCATCTTCGCGACGACATCGAGATCCGCACCATCGATCTTCACTCCAATGACCCCGCACTCGGCCGAATCGTCGCCGATGCCTTCCTCGAACTTCTCGCCACCTCACCGATAGCCACCGCACCCAAGGAGTACGCATGACTACCCGACCTGAGCGCAAGATCGCCCGACTGACGGAGGGCGACGACGACTGGCGCTCGCAGTTCCGCTCCTGGAATCTCGCCCACCTCTCGTACGTCGACATCGCGGAATACCTGAAGACCAAGGACACGGTGATCGTGCCGATGGCCAGCACCGAGCAGCACGGTCCGCACCTTCCGCTGTACACCGATACGATCACCGCCGTCGAGATCAGCGAGCGCATCTCCGAGCACATCGGAGTGCTGCACACGCCGCCGCTGTGGGCGGGCTACTCGCCGCAGCACATGTACGGCGCCGGAGAGGGGCGCGGCACCATCACGCTGCGCGCGAGCACGCTGTTGAACCTCATGAACGATGTGGCGCGCAGCCTCATCCACCACGGATTCAACCGCATCATCTTCATCAACGGCCACGGCTCGAACACGAAGGTCGTCGACCCCGTGCTGCGCAAGCTCCGATACGAGACCGGTGCGCTGATCTCGTTCGTGAAGCCCTTCATGGAGCGCTACACCGGCATTCTCGAGGGTCTGATGGAGAACCCGCCGGAGGAGACCCCCGGGTGGCACTCCAGCGAGCTCGAGACATCTCAGGACCTCGCTTGGAACCCGGACCTGGTGCGGATGGAGCGCGCGGTCGACACGCGTGCGCACACGCCCGCGTTCCTTCCTGATGCGTTCAAGAAGAACGACGGGATGCCGGACACCGAGTTCGAGGGATACCAGTACTTCACTTTCCCGATGGACCATCACGAGTTCGTCGACAACGGCATCATCGGCAACCCGCTGCGCGCCACGGCCGAGAAGGGGGAGGAGGCCTTCCGCCGGTACAGCGAACACGTCGCGCGTGGCGTGCTGGAATTGGCCAAGGCTCCCGTCAAGGTACACTCACGTGAATTCATCGATCGGACGATGTGACCCGGTGGACGGTCCCGCGCATGCGTGACCGGGAACCGAAGACGAGCGGAGCAGCAGCATGACAACTCTCACCGAGCACGGGTCTCGCGTGGACGTCGCCTATGAGTGGCTGCTGACCGAGATCACCGGGTTCCGGCTGCGGGCTGGCACGCCCCTCAGCGAGAACAAGATCGCGACCCAGCTGGGGGTCTCGCGCACGCCAGTGCGAGAGGCCCTCCAGCGGCTCGAGAAGGAAGGGCTGATCACCCGAACCGACAACTCCCGATTCACTGTCGCGCAGATCAGCCGGTCCGAAGTCAACGATGCCTGCGACCTCCTCGTCGCACTCGACACGTACATCTTCACGAAGGCCGCCGCGAAGCTCACCGAGACCGATGCGCAGCTGCTGCTGGACTCGGTCGAGAGGATGAGCGCTGCCGCTGCCACAGGAGACCGTGTGGCGTGGAGCGACGCGGACCTGTTCTTCCACAGGACGGTCAACGAGATCGCCGGAAACAGGCTGGTCGCAGAGACGGTCAAGGAGACGCGTCGGCGCATCCACCGCTTCTGGCTGCGCGCATCGACGCACCAGAACCGGCTGCAGAGTTGCTCCGATGAGCACCGTGTGCTGACGCAGGCGCTGGTCGCGACCGACATCGATGCGATCGGCCCTGCCGTCGAGGAGCACATCGGCCACATGCGCGACGGCATCCTCGACATGATCGCGGGAGCAGAAGCACTGCTCGGCGAATACTAGGCACGCGATCGACGCAGTGCCGCACCCTTGTGGCTTTGTGTCCTAGCTTGTATACAAGAAGGGATACGAAGTTGTGTCCACCTCTGAATGAGTACAAAGAACCATTCCAATGACGGAACCCGAGAGGCAGTAATGGAGCAGTTTCTCCTGGTCACCCTGAACGGGTTGTCCCTGGCGGGCGTGTACTTCCTCGTCGCCAGCGGGCTGACCCTGATCTTCGGGCTGATGCGCGTGATCACGATGGCCCACGGCACGATGTACCTGCTGGGCGGATACATCGGATACGTCATCGCTCGGGAGACCGGACAGTGGTGGCTCGCCATCCTGGGTGCGGCGGCGGTCGTGGGGCTTCTGGGGCTGTTCATCCATCAGGTACTTATCCGTCGTTTTCAGGACGACGACATGCGGGTGGCGCTGATCACCCTCGGCGTATCGCTCATCGGCGCCGATCTCATGTCGGCAGTCTTCGGTGGCGTCGCCTACCAGGTGCCCGCTCCCAGCGCCTGGATGGAGAGCATCTCGCTCCCGGGCGTCGGTGCATACCCGTTGGCGCGTCTGCTGATCCTCGCGCTCTCGGTCGTGATCGGAATTCTGCTCTGGCTGCTGATCAATCGCACCCGCTACGGATCGATCGTTCGTGCGGGAGTCGATGACAGTGCCATGACCGCGGCCACAGGCGTCAATATCCGTCTCGTGTTCGCATCCATCTTCGTGCTGGGATCCGCACTCGCTGCCATCGCGGGCGTCGCCAACGGCACGCTCTTCCCGTTGCTGCCGGGACAGGACGGCGTATTCCTGCTGTACTCGCTCGTCGTCGTCATCGTCGGCGGGATGGGCAGTATTGCCGGTGCTGCAGTCGGGGCGGTGCTGGTCGGTCTCATCTCGCAGTTCGGGCTCGTCTTCGCGCCGAGCTATGCCAACGTGCTGACGTTCGCACTCATGGTCGTGGTGCTCGCCGTTCGCCCGCAGGGAATTCTTGGGAGGAAGACCGCATGACTGAGAACATGCCGGCCCGGCAGCGGCGGATTCGCTGGGGCATCATCATCCCGGTGGCAATCCTCGTTGTCGCCATCGCCTTCCCATTCGTCGTGGATCGACCCCGGTTCTGGATTCCGAACATCGGCGTGAAGACGATGTGGCTCGGCACGATCGCGATGAGCATGGTCTTCCTCAACCGGTACCTGGGCTTGCTGTCACTGGCGCAGGTGACGATCGCGGGAGTCGCGGCGTACGGCGTGGGGTATTTCGCTGTGACCTCCGGCTGGCCCTATTCCGCGGCCATGATCGTCGCCGTGGTGATCGGCACTGTGTTCGGTGCGATCATCGCTCTGATCTCCGTGCGCACCCGAGCGATCTACTTCCTCATGATCACGCTGGCGATCGGGCAGGTGTTCTACAGCTGGGCTTCTCAGGACGCGGCCATCACCGGAGCGCGTCGCGGCATCGCCCCGATCACGCGTGATGAATTCGGACCGCTGGATTTCCGCAACCTGACGACCTTCTACTTCGCCGCGCTCGCGCTCGCCGTGGTGTGCTATCTGCTTTGCCGGTGGGTGGGGGCGACGCCATTCGGCTACGCGCTGCAGGGGATCAGAGACTCGCCCGAGCGCATGCAGGCGCTCGGATACCGCATCGGCCTGTATCGCGTCGGGGCCGTCACCTTCGTGTCGTTCATCGCGTCTCTCGGCGGCATCATCATGGTCTTCGACCGTGCTCAGGCAGATCCTGACCTCGTCAGCCTCGGATCCACACTGGATGTGCTCGTTGTCGCCGTCATCGGCGGGATCGGCTCGCTCGGCGGGGCATTCGTCGGCGCGCTGCTGTTCAGTCTGCTCGACAGCTTCGCTCAGGACCTCACCGATCGCTATATGACCCTGACCGGAGTGATCTTCATCGCGATCCTCTATTTCGCACCAGCGGGCCTTGCCGGGGTGTGGAAACAGCTCAATACCGCCCTGCGCGCACGGATGAGACGGCGGCGTGGACGCGAAGAGCCCGACCTTGCATCACAGGGAGCCGCCGACCCGGCGGACTCCGCACTCACGAAAGGAACGAAGCAATGACGCTCAGAACCAGATCCAGGATGCTGCCAGCACTCGCCGGCGCCGCCGCCCTCACGCTCACGCTCGCAGCCTGTCAAGGAGGGCAGTCCGACGGCGGAGACGGGGGAGGAGATGCCAGCGACGAGATCGTCATCGGAGTGCTCGCGGTTGACTCCGGAAACCTCTCTTTCGCCATGGGGGAAGCGGAGCGCGCCATCCAGGCTGTGCTCGATGAGAACGGCGACGAGATCGGCGGCAAGGAGCTTCGACTGATCTACGAAGGAACGGACGGAACCACCGGTTCCGCGCAGGATGCCGTGCGCAAGCTCGTCGAGAACGACGGCGTCGACATCGTCCTCGGACCCGCATCGGGAGACGAGGGCGAGACCGTCGTGCAGTACGCGCTGACCGCACCCGAGGTCACCTTCGTCAACGGTGCCGCAAGCCCGGTCGGGATGACCCTCGAGGGAGCGGAGAACTTCTTCCGCTTCATGGGCGACTCGGCCATGTGGATGGGTGGGCTCGGAGAGTACGCGTACACCGAGAAGGGCTACGAGTCGATGTACATCCTCTCCGAGGACTACTCGTTCCCCTATGACAACGCCGGCGGCTTCTTCGATGAGTTCTGCGCCGCGGGCGGTGAGCTGGTCGGAGCGTCATGGGTGCCGGTGGGCACGCAGGACTACGCGACGATCATCGCGCAGATCCCTAGCGAGGTCGACGCGATCTATGTCGGGCTCGGCGGAGCGGATGCTGCGAGCTTCCTCGCTCAGGCAGTGAGCAATGGCCTGGACAAGCCGATCGTGGGCGGGTCGATCACCGTCGACCAGACCGCGCTCTCCGGTGACGCGAACATCAAGGATGCGGCCATTGGCACGATCACCGGTGGACCGGTGCCCGGAGTCGGCTACGACAACCCGGAGTGGACGACATTCACCGAGACCGTCGAGAACCCGAACATCTTCACGCTGCTCTACTACCAGGCCTTCGACGCCATGTACCAGGCGCTGGCCGAGGTCGATGGCGACCTGAGCGATGACCAGGCAGCATTCCGGGATGCCATGCAGAACATCTCCTACGAGGGGCCGGCAGGACCGATGACGCTCGACGAGAACCGCCAGGCGATCGTCGACAACTTCCTCACCGAAGTGGTCGAGGGTCCGGATGGCTCGCTCATCACCGAGCAGATCTCGCAGAAGTCCGACGTGGCGCAGGGCACGACGGTGTATGACCGTTTCGAGAGCTGCCCCTGAGTGATGCGGGTCGGGGGGGCCCCTCCCGGGGGCCCCCCCCCCCCCCCGCCGGAAAAATAAAACACCACAGAAA
>NZ_JBQDSX010000013.1:37676-74623 GCF_052099035.1 Microbacterium sp.
CGCCTGCCATGCCTCTTTGGTCTGCGGGGGGCCCGGTGTCGTTTGTTTTCCTTGTGTCCGCCGCCGCCCCTGTGTTGTGGGGGGTGGGGCGTGCGGATCCGGTCGCCCCGACCCGCACGCATCGTCACAATTCACACGCATCGTCACAATTCGAAGGAGAGAGCATGCCCCAGACGTCTCACGCGCTGCGCGTGACGGACGCGAGCCGCTACTTCGGCGGTCTCAAGGCGCTTCGCGGTGCATCGCTCGATGTCGCAGCCGGTGAGCGTGTCAGCGTGATCGGTACGAACGGAGCGGGCAAATCCACCCTGTTCAACCTGATCGCCGGGGTCTTCCCGCCGTCATCCGGCACCGTCGAACTCTTCGGCGAAGATGTCACGCGGCTTCCGGCTGCATCACGCGCCCGCCGGGGGCTGGCTCGAACATTCCAGACCTCGAAGCTGTTCGACCAGCTCACCTGCGCCGAGAACGTCTACATCGCCCTGGGCGGGAATGAGTTCCGCAGCGGTCGTCTCTCGCTCGCCCGATGGGGGCGCAGTCGATGGGAGCGAGCGGATCTCCTGCTCGATCGGGTGAACCTCGGCGGACGCGGCGGTACTCTCGTGTCCGACTTATCGCACGGCGAGCAGCGTCAGCTCGAGATCGCGATGGCGCTCGGCCTGCAACCGAAACTGCTCATGCTCGATGAGCCCGCCGCTGGTTTCTCCCCCGCTGAGCGCGCTCACCTGATAACCCTGCTCGGTGCGCTGCCTCGAGAGATGACGCTGCTGCTGATCGAGCACGATATGGACATCGCACTGGCCGTCGCCGATCGTGTCGTCGTCATGCACGATGGGGAGAAGATCCTCGAAGGCACACCGGACGAGATCCGCTCCAGCGAACGCGTGCGTGAAATCTACCTCGGAGGATCGATCGATGATGTCGCCTGAGTCCGGTGCGCAGTCTGTTCTCGACGTGGAGGATCTGCACGTCAGCTACGGGCACGTGCATGTGCTGCAGGGAGTGTCGTTCTCAATGGGGGCGGAGCCGATCGGCATGGTCGGACGCAACGGCATGGGCAAGAGCACCCTCGCCAACACCCTCGTCGGCTTCCTGCCAGCGCAATCCGGAAGCGTCCGCTATCGCGGGAGCGAACTTCTCGGACGCTCGCCGCAGCGGATCAACAGACTCGGAGTGGCGTATGTCCCGCAGGGACGGCGCGTCTTTCCCTCTCTCTCCGTGCACGAGCATCTGACGATGGTCCGATCGCGCCCAACAGACCGCTGGACCGTCGAGCGCGTGTACGAGCTGTTCCCCCGTCTCGCGGAGCGACGGCGCAACGGCGGTGCAGAGCTCTCCGGCGGAGAGCAGCAGATGCTCGCGATCGGTCGAGCGCTGCTGACAAACCCCGAGCTGCTGATCATGGACGAACCGAGCGAAGGCCTGGCGCCAGCGGTGGTCGACCATCTCGCCGACGTGTTCCGCGGCCTCGTGCGAGAAGGGCAGGCGATTCTGCTCGTGGAGCAGAATCTGCGGTTTGCGGCCGAGGTCTGCGACCGCATCCTCGTGATGGTGAACGGCAGCATCGCCGCGGATCTGCCCACCGAACAGATCGTGCGGGACGCAGAGCTGCAGAACCGGTACCTCGGCGTCGTTTGACTTTCGTCCATTAAGTGACGCACCTGATTAGTCGGAAGTCGTAGTCGCGCGACGGGCAGTGGAACTTCCGGTTAGCGATCCGTGAACTCGCTCGGGAATGTCCCAGCCCACTCATAGGCTCGCTCATGAGTGGCCGCGGCACCCGCACGGGTGCGTTCCGCGAATCACTTCCTCGTGCGCTTCACCCGGGCGCCGGGGTGTCATCGTCGACGTCGAGGAGTACTACCGCATGATGTCCGTCCCTCTCGGTGCAGCGCCGCGCGCTGGATCATCCACACCACGCAGACGGGGGCGCATCGGCGCTCTCGCGCTGACCACTGCATTCGCGATGAGCTTCGGAACGCTCGCCGCCTCGCCCGCCTTCGCCGCGGTCGACGGCACGGGCGTGATCATCAACGAGGCCTACCTCTCCGGTGGTAGCGCCGGGGCCGCGTTCACGAACAAGTTCGTCGAGCTGTACAACCCGACAGATGCCGACATCGTGCTGGACGGCATGTCGCTGCAGTACCGCTCGGCGACAGGCACCGGCAACTTCAACAGCGTCGTGGCGCTGTCGGGCACGATCCCCGCCGGTGGATACTTCCTGGTGCAGGCCGGCAGCAACGGTGCGAACGGTGCAGAGCTCCCCAGCCCCGATCAGGTCAGCACCCTCTCACCGAGCGGAACCAAGGGCACGCTCGCGCTGGTGCAGGGCACCTCCGCCGTCGGCCTCACTCCCGGCTCGATCGTCGGAGCCGAAGGCGTCATCGACCTGCTCGGCTACGGTGACTCGAACACCTACGAGGGCGCGCTCGCCGCAGCCCCCGCGAACAACCAGGACGTGAAGTCGCTGAACCGTACCGATGGCGTCGACACGGATGACAACTCTGCCGACTTCAGCCTGTCGGCGACGATCACACCGCAGGGCTCCGGGGTCACCGATCCCGATCCCGATCCCGATCCTGACCCCGATCCCGGCACCGACGAGCCCGTCGCGGCGACGATTGCCGAGGTGCAGGGCACCGGTGACGCATCGCCGCTGGCAGGCCAGACCGTCACCGTCGAGGGGGTCGTCACCGGCGACTACCGTGTCGGCGGATACAAGGGCGTGTCGATCCAGACCGCGGGAAGCGGGGGAGACGCAGACGCCACCCCCGGAGCATCCGATGGCATCTTCGTCTACCTGAACGCCCTCGCACCCTCGCTCGAGATCGGCGACCTCGTCTCGGTCACCGGTGTCGCCGGCGAGAACTACGGCCAGACCCAGATCTCACCGGCCGCGGCCTCGGACATCACCGTGGTCACCGCCGGGGCGGGCGTTCCCGCGGCGACGGCACTCCCGGAGACCGTCGTCGGCGCCGACCGCGAGGCCTTCGAGAACATGCTCGTCGCCCCCACCGGCGACTACCTGGTCGCCTCGAGCCACCAGCTCTACAACTACGGCACGCTGTGGCTGAACCCCGGCGAGTTGAACGTCAAGAGCACCGAGACGACGCGCCCCGGTGACGACGCGAACGCGATCGCAGCGGCCAACCGCGCCGACCGCATCCTGCTCGACGACGGCTACAACGTCCAGGTGACGGGCAACGCGCACCCCGGCGACCAGCCCTACTTCACCGAGGATGCCGTCGTACGAAACGGCGACGTCGTCGACTTCGCCGAGGCCGGTTACGTGCTGCAGTACGGATTCGACGACTGGCGCCTGCAGCCGGTGGTCCCGATCGATGACGCCAGCGACGCGACCTACAAGGCCGCGTTCACGACCGCGAACCCGCGGCCCGAGACGGCCCCCGAGGTCGGCGGTGACGTGCAGGTCGCGGCATTCAACGTCTTCAACTACTTCACCACGATGAGCGAGGACGACTCCCTCGCCCGCGGCGCGAAGAACGACGAGTACTTCCAGGTGCAGCGATCCAAGATCGTCACCGCGATCAACGGTCTGGATGCCGAAGTCGTGGCGCTGATGGAGATCGAGAACTCGGTTCACTTCGGTGATGGCACAGTCGACGTCGCGCTCGCAGACCTCGTCGAGGGCCTGAATGACGACGCCGGCGCCGACGTATGGGATTACGTCCCGACGCCGGATGCGCTCGGAGACACCGAGACGGACGTCATCACCAACGCACTCATTTACAAGAAGGATGCCGTCACCCCGGTTGGTGACAGCATGGCGAAGATCGACGAGTCGGTGTGGGGCAATGCCCGCGAGCCGATCGCGCAGACCTTCGACATGGACGGTCGGACTGTCTCCGTCGTCGCCAACCACTTCAAGTCGAAGTCCGGCGACGGCGATGAGCCCGCCGACGGACAAGGGCACTTCAACGCCGACCGCACCGCACAGGCGCAGTCGCTGCTGGAGTTCACCGGTGAGCTCGCAGAGACCAGCGGCAGCTCCGACGTCCTCCTGCTCGGAGACTTCAACTCCTACGCTCAGGAAGACCCGATCGACGTCTTCTCTCAGGCTGGCTGGACCGACCTGGTGCCCGCGAACGCAGCGGGCCAGTACACCTACACGTACGACGGCGAGCTCGGCTCGCTCGACCACGCGATCGCGTCTCCGTCCCTCGCGGGTTCGGTGACCGGCACGGGAGTGTGGGGAATCAACTCGCCGGAGTGGAGCGATCGCGGCTACGCGTTCGGTGCCGCTGAGGCTGGAACGCCGTTCCGCTCCAGTGACCACGACCCGGTCATCGTCGGCCTCTCCAGCGAGATCCCGCCGGTGGACATCGATATCGTCACGATCAACGACTTCCACGGTCGCATCGAGGCCGATGGCGCAGCGGCAGGCGCCGCCGTGCTCGCCGGCGCCGTGCAGTCGGTGCGGGATGCGAACCCGAACACGATCTTCGCTGCGGCGGGCGATCTGATCGGAGCATCCACCTTCACGTCGTTCATCAATGACGACAACCCGACGATCGACGCGCTCAACGCCGCCGGCCTCGATGTGAGCGCCGCCGGAAACCACGAGTTCGATCAGGGCTGGGAGGACCTCGAGGGTCGTGTGCAGGACCGCGCGGATTGGGAGTACATCTCCTCGAACGTGTTCCTGACCGAGACCGGCGAGACCGCGCTGGCCCCCGCATGGGTCAAGGAGATCGACGGCGTCAAGGTCGGTTTCATCGGCGCAGTGACTGAAGAGCTCGACTCTCTCGTATCCCCCGAGGGCATGGAAGGGCTCGAGGTGCGCAGCATCGTCGACTCGGTGAACGGCGTCGCAGACGACCTCACCGATGGTGATGACGCCAACGGCGAGGCGGACGTGCTCGTCCTGCTCGTGCACGAAGGTGCCACCTCGACCGATATCGCGAGCATCACGCCCGAGTCGGCACTCGGCGAGATCGTCGCCGGTGTCGATGACAGCGTCGACGCGATCGTCTCGGCGCACACGCACCTCGCCTACAACCACGTCATCGACGGCCGCCCGGTCGTCTCGGCGGGGCAGTACGGCGAGAACTTCGGTCTGATGAACCTGCAGGTCGACCCCGAGTCGAAGGAGCTCCTCTCGATCACCAACGAGATCAAGCCCCTCACCGCTGAAGGTGCACCGCTCTACGAGGCCGATGCTGACGTGCAGAAGATCGTCGACGACGCCAAGGCCGAGGCAGATGTTCTCGGTGCGGAGCCGGTCGGTCAGATCACCGGCGACTTCAACCGGGCTCGCCAGAGCAACGGGTCGGAGAACCGCGGCGGGGAGTCGTCGATCGGCAACTTCGTCGCCGACGTGCACCAGTGGGCGACGGGCGCGGATCTTGCGCTCATGAACCCCGGTGGTGTCCGCGCCAACCTCACCTACGCCTCGTCCGGAGCATCCGACCCGGACGGCAACGTGACCTTCCGCGAGGCTGCGACGGTACAGCCGTTCGCCAACACGCTGGTCACGCTGAACCTCACCGGTGCACAGCTCAAGGGCGTGCTCGAGGAGCAGTGGCAGCCGGAAGGCGCGAGCCGTCCGTTCCTGAAGCTCGGCGTCTCGGAGGGTCTGCAGTACACCTACGACCCGACGGCGGAGGCAGGGGAGCGGATCACCTCGATCACCCTGAACGGCGAGCCGATCGATCCTGAGGCGTCGTACGTCGTCGCGGCGAACTCGTTCCTCGCGGCCGGTGGAGACAACTTCTCCACCTTCGCCGAGGGCACGAACAAGGCGGACTCCGGCAAGATCGATCTGCAGTCCACGGTCGAGTGGTTCGACGCCAACGGCACGGCGACGCCCGACCTCGCGCAGCGCGCAGTCGGTGTGACGCTGAGCGCTCCGGATGCCGATGGCTACAGCGTCGGCGACGAGGTCACCATCGACCTCTCCTCGCTCGCATTCAGCGGCGGCGACCCGGTGCCCGCAGAGGTCACGGTCTCGCTCGGCGACGCGGTCCTCGCGACCGGTGCCGTCGACCCGGCCATCGTCGACACCACCGACGAGGCGGGCCGTGCGAGCCTGACGTTCACGGTTCCGGAAGGAGCATCGGGTGACCAGCTGCTCACCGTGGCGACGGCCGACGGCACGAGCGTCCGTGTGCCGTTCACGGTCGCGGATGCCGGTGAGCAGGAGTTCACCGGGACCATCGAGGTTGACGGCAACACGGTCAGCGCAGGCAAGAAGCTCACCCTCTCCGGGGTGGACTTCGAACCAGGCGAGACCGTGACCGTCGCGCTCGAGTCGAAGAAGGGCAAGACCGTCGACCTCGGCACCGTCGTGGTTGGCGAGGACGGCTCCTTCTCGGCCTCGGTCACTGTGCCCAAGGGCACGGATGCCGGTCGCTACACGGTCATCGTCTCGCAGGCCGATGGTGACCAGGCCACCGACATGGTCACCATCAACAAGGGCGGCGGTCACGGCGGCGGGATCGTCGGACAGATCCTCGACTGGTTGTGGAACCTCATCACCGGTTGGTTCTGATCCAGCATTGACAGCGGAGGCCGTCGGGAGTGATCCCGGCGGCCTTCGTCGTGCGCTCCCGGCCGCCGCAGCCATCGTGTACTCCCGGGTAGACTGGTGCTCATGCCAGAACCGAAAGCCGCCTCGTTCCCGAAGATCCGCGGGGCGCTGACGTTCTACCAGATCGCCTCGATCATCACCGGTGTCATGCTGCTTCTGCTGCTGACCGAGATGATCTTCAAATACAGCCCCATCCACCTCGAGCTGTTCGCCGGCGGATCGGGCGGATTCCTCTGGCTTGCAGACGTCATCGTCGGCGACGGGTGCCAGTGGTTCTCCCTGTTCGTCCCGGGAGGCATGGGCTGCGAGCTGGTCTCGGTCGGAGACGGCACGAACCTCTCACTGCTCGTCCTCGTCGCGCACGGCTGGTTCTACGTGCTGTACCTCTTCGCAATCTTCCGCCTCTGGAGCCTGATGCGCTGGCCGTTCAGCCGCTTCATCATCCTCGCGCTCGGCGGCGTCATCCCGCTGCTCTCCTTCTTCATGGAGGCCAGAATCTCCCGCGAGGTCAAGGCGTACCTCGCATCCCGCGAGGCCGCGATGGCCGCCGACAGCCAGACCCAGGAGGCCGCGCAATGAGCGCAGACACCGCCCAGCGACCCGTCCTCGTCATCGACTTCGGTGCCCAGTACGCGCAGCTCATCGCCCGCCGCGTGCGCGAAGCCGGCGTCTACAGCGAGATCGTGCCGCACACGGTCAGTGCCGCCGAGATCGCCGAGAAGAACCCGGTTGCGCTCATCCTCTCCGGTGGGCCGTCTTCGGTCTATGAAGAGAATGCGCCCTCGCTCGACAGCGCGATCTTCGACCTCGGTGTTCCCACCCTCGGCATTTGCTACGGCTTCCAGGTCATGGCACGCGCCCTCGGCGGCGAGGTCGCCAACACCGGACTTCGCGAGTACGGCGCGACGGATGCCGCACTCACCGGCGATGGCGGCGTGCTGCTCGGCGGACAGCCGCACACGCAGAACGTCTGGATGAGCCACGGCGACCAGGTCGCCACGGCTCCCGCAGGCTTCGAGGTGCTCGCCTCCACCGCCGATACTCCCGTCGCCGCTTTCGGCAGTGACGAGAAGTGCTTCTACGGGGTGCAGTGGCATCCCGAGGTCAAGCACTCCGACCACGGACAGGAAGTCCTCGAGAACTTCCTGCACAAGGCCGCGGGGCTCGCCGCCGACTGGAACAGCGGCAACGTCATCGACGAGCAGGTCGCCCGCATCCGCGAGCAAGTCGGCTCTGCCCGCGTCATCTCCGCACTCTCGGGCGGCGTCGACTCGGCCGTCTCGACGGCCCTCGTCCACAAGGCGATCGGTGACCAGCTCACCGCCGTGTTCGTCGACCACGGACTCCTCCGCAAGGGCGAGCGCGAGCAGGTCGAGAACGATTACGTCGCCTCCACGGGCGTGCGCCTGATCACCGTGGATGCCGCGGAAACCTTCCTCGGACACCTCGAAGGCGTCAGCGACCCCGAGCAGAAGCGCAAGATCATCGGCCGCGAGTTCATCCGCGCGTTCGAGAAGGTGCAGCGCGACCTCGTCGCCGAGGCCAAGGCCGAAGGCGAGCCGATCAAGTTCCTCGTGCAGGGCACGCTCTACCCCGACGTCGTCGAATCCGGCGGCGGCACGGGCACTGCGAACATCAAGTCGCACCACAACGTCGGCGGCCTGCCCGAAGATCTCGACTTCGAGCTCATCGAGCCGTTGCGCACCCTGTTCAAGGACGAGGTGCGCCAGATCGGTCGCGACCTCGGTCTTCCCGAGGCGATCGTCGGACGGCAGCCCTTTCCGGGCCCCGGCCTCGGCATCCGCATCGTGGGTGAGGTCACCGCTGACCGTCTCGAGATTCTGCGCGAGGCCGACGCCATCGCCCGCGAAGAGCTGACCAAGGCGGGCCTGGACAGCGAGATCTGGCAGTGCCCGGTCGTGCTGCTCGCCGATGTGCGCTCCGTGGGCGTGCAGGGCGACGGTCGCACCTACGGGCACCCGATCGTGCTGCGTCCCGTCTCCAGCGAGGACGCCATGACGGCCGACTGGACCCGCCTGCCGTACGACGTGCTCTCGAAGATCTCCAACCGCATTACCAACGGTGTGCGCGACGTCAACCGGGTGGTGCTCGATGTGACCTCGAAGCCCCCGGGGACGATCGAGTGGGAGTAGAGCTTCCGGACGCCGAGTACCTCGTCCTCTCCAGTCGGCTGATCCCCGACCTCGACGGCGGGTACACGATCGCGGCGCTCGCGCGCGCCAGGCAGCTGGTCGGCGCTGGCGCGAAGCTCGCTCTACTGACTTTCGATCCCGGGGATGCCGCGTCCCACGCCGAGCATCGCTCAGAGTTCGCACGGCGCGGAGCGATCGATGACACTGCACGCCTGCGAAACCTCTTCGATGAGGCTGTGGCGCATGAAGGCGGCGCAGCCGTGTGGCTGCGCGCCGCGGCATCCGCTCGTCTTTCCGAGGGTGTCGCAGACCGTGAATATCGGATGCTGCGCGATTCCGCAGGACCCCCGATCGCTGCACTGCCGGTGATCCCGGACAATCCGGACTGGCATCTCACCGATGAACCTGTGCTCGTCTACGACGCCGACGGGGGCATCATCGGCGGCGTCGAGGGGTTCCGCGGGCTGTATCGTGCCTGGCTCGAACACCTCGCGGCATCCCTCGGCGACCGTCCGATCGTCGTCATCTGCGAGTCACGGCAGATCGGCGAGCTGATCGCCGACTGGGACGACCCGCGGGTGCGCATCATCCACCCGATCCACACAATGCACCTGGAAGCGCCGCACACACCAGATGCTCCGATGAACGCGCTCTGGACCCGTTGGTTCGCCCTTGCGCACCGCTTCGACGCGGTGACCTGGCCGACGCCGCGGCAGCGTGATGACGTCGCCGCGCGCTTCGGTTCCGGCATCCGCAGCGTCGTGGTTCCGAACGGAATCCGGCTTCGCGAGCTGGGGGAGCGGACACCGCAGCCCGGGCTCGTCGTCTCGCTGTCGCGTCTGGCGCCCGGCAAGCGCATCGACCACATCATCCGTGCCTTCCTCGGTGCCGACGTGCCCGGCTCGACACTCGAGATCTGGGGCGACGGGCCGTCGCGGGCGGGGCTCGAGCAACTCATCGCTGAGCTCGATTGCGCCGATCGCGTTGAGCTGAAGGGCGTGACTTCGGATCCCGATGCCGTGCTCGAGCGCGCATCGGTCGTCGTCTCTGCCAGTGCCTTCGAGGGCCAGGGGCTGTCGCTCGCCGAAGCTCTGTCGCACGCGTGCCCGGTCATCTCCTATGACATCCGATATGGCCCGAGCGATCTGCTCGCGGGCGGTGGGGGCATCCTTGTGCCCGACGGCGACGAAGCGGCTCTCGCCGATGCCGTGCACCGCGTGCTTACCGACGCCGAGCTGCGAGAGCGTCTGACCGCCGAGGCGCCGGCCGCGGCATCCATCTGGAGCAGCGAGCATGCGCTCGAGGCGTTTGCGACCACCGTGCGCGACGTTCTCGCGGCCCCAGCGCGACGCTGAGAAAAGTTTTCTCCGCGATGTCGATCTGCACTCTTTCCGTTCGACGTCTTCAGTGAGAGGGTCGAAACCGACCCCGCAACTGAAGGAGAACATCATGAAGTTCATGCTGATCATGCGCGCGACCGACGAAGCTGTCGAGGCATACAAAGAGGTCCCGTTCGAGCAGGTCATCGAGGCGATGGGCAAGTACAACGAGTCGATGATCAAGGCGGGAGTCTTGCTCGCGGGCGAAGGGCTCAGCGATGCGTCCGAGGGCTTCGTCGTCGACTTCAGCGCCGAGAAGCCCCTCGTCACCGACGGCCCCTATGGCGAGACCAAGGAGCTGTTCAATGGCTTCTGGATCATCGAGGTGTCCAGCCGCGAAGAGGCTGCGGAGTGGGCGAGCCGTGCGCCGCTGGGGGCGGGTTCGTACCTCGAGGTGCGTCGAGTGCAGGAGATGGACGACTTCCCGGCGGACAACGAGTGGATCCAGAAGGAGGAGGGCTGGCGCGAGGAGCAGGCGCAGCGGGCTCAGTGACATGAGCGCAGACCACGATGGCGCGACGGTGCGCTCCGCCTCCGACGCGGTGGGCACCATCGCCGCTGTCTGGCGCATCGAGTCGGCGAAGATCATCGCGACGCTGACGCGGATGGTCGGCGACTTCTCGCCCGCGGAGGACCTCGCGCAGGATGCTCTGGTCGAGGCGCTGCGGCAGTGGCCGCAGGACGGCGTGCCGCGTAACCCGGCGGCCTGGCTGACGGCGGTCGCCAAGCGCAGGGCGATCGATGGCTGGCGGCGCCAGGAACGGTACGACGATCGGATCGCGACGATCGCGCATGATATGGAGCGCGAGCAGGCGGATGCGATGGATGCCGACCCGTGGGACCCGGATGCCATCGACGACGACGTGCTGCGGCTTGTCTTCATTTCCTGTCACCCGGTGCTTTCGCGCGAGGCGAGCGTTGCGCTGACGCCGCGAGCCGTCGGTGGTCTGTCGAGTGAAGAGATCGCGCGGGCGTTCGTCGTGCCGACCGCGACCATCCAGCAGCGCATCGTCCGGGCGAAGAAGACGCTCGGTGCGGCGAAGGTACCGTTCGACGTGCCCTCCCGTGACGAGTATCCGGCTCGCATGTCCGCGGTTCTCGGTGTGCTGTACCTGATCTTCAACGAGGGCCACGCCGCCAGCAGCGGCGCTGACTGGATGCGCCCCGAACTCAGCTACGAGGCGATCCGACTGACACGTGTGCTGGCCTCTCTTGCACCGGACGAACGCGACGTGCACAGTCTGCTTGCGCTCATGGAACTGACCGCGGCGCGCTTTCCAGCCCGTGTCGACGCGCTGGGCGAGCCGATCCTGCTGGCCGATCAGGACCGCATTCGCTGGGATCGCAGCAGGATCTCGCGGGGCCGTGCGGCGCTCGAACGAGCGGATGCTCTGGGCACCGGCCGCGGCGCATACGGACTGCAGGCGGCAATCGCCGAGTGCCATGCCGTGGCGGGATCGGTGGAAAGCACCGACTGGGACCGGATCGTCGTGTTGTACGAGGCGCTGGGCAGGATCGCCCCGTCGCCGATCATCGAGCTGAACAGGGCTGCGGCGGTCGCGATGGCGACGGGCCCGGCATCCGCTCTGCGCATCATCGACCAGCTTGTGGCATCCGACGCGCTCAAGGGCTACCACCTGCTCCCCGCGACGCGGGGTGAGATGCTGCTGCGGCTCGGCAGAACAGCGGAGGCGCGCTCCGAGTTCGCCAGAGCCGCAGTGCTTGCGGGGAACGAACGGGAGCGCGCCCTTCTGGAGGCGAAGGCCTCGCAGTAGCCGCGCACACGAGGAACCCCCGGATGCAGTGCACCCGGGGGTTCCGTTTAGTTGCGTCTGTGCGCTGAGGCCTCTAGCCGCGGGTCCTGCTGCCGCGGCCGACGATCAGGCCGTAGATCAGCAGCACGATAATCGCGCCACCGATGGCGAGGAGCCAAGAGGACAGACTCCAGAATTCATTGATGCCGACACCGAAGATTGCGCTGCCGATCCATCCGCCGATGATCGCACCCACGACGCCCAGAAGCAACGTGACGAACCATCCGCCGCCCTGCTTGCCAGGGAGGATCAGTTTCGCGATCGCACCGGCGATCAGTCCTAGAAGAAGAAATGCAAGGAAACCCATGGTGTAATCCCCTTTCTTGTTGCGGTGATGTAACTATGCTCCCTTTGGGAAAAAAACCGCTAGACCCTTGCGGTGTGCCGTAAAAACACGATAAGGCTCGATTTCACGCAAGAAGGCCCCGTCCGTGGGGACGAGGCCTTCTGCGATGCGATCGAAGATCAGTTGCGTGCGATGGCGATGATGCGCAGGATCTCGACGTACAGCCACACGACGGTGACCATGATGCCGAAGCCGCCGACCCAGCCGTACTTGCGGGGAGCACCGTTGCGCACGCCCTGCTGGATCTGGTCGAAGTCGAGCACCAGCGAGTACGCGGCCATGAATACGACGAGCACACCGATGATCAGGCCGAGCGGGATGCCGGCAATGGTCATGCTTCGCATACCGAATGCCTGGTCGGCCGGAAGAACGTTGGTCCACATGAGGATCAGGTTCAACACGGAGAAGACGAGGTAGCCGATCATCGCGATCATGAAGATCTTGGTCATCTTCTTCGACGCGCGGATCTTGCCGCTCGCGAAGAGCGCGAGTGTCACACCGACGACGGCCACCGTCGCCAACGTCGCCTGCATGACGATGCCGGGGTACAGAGTCTCGAAGAACGCCGAGATTCCGCCGACGAAGAGTCCCTCCAGCGCCGCGTATCCGAAGATCAGCGCCGGGCGAACCTTCTTGCGAGATGTGAAGGTGATGACCATCGCGAGGACGAACCCGCCGAGTGCGCCGATGAGCATCGGAGCCATCGACGCGGCCGCACCGGGATTGGCCTGCACGCCGCCGAGCGTCCAGACCCAGCCGATAACGGCGGTGACGAGAAGGATGCCGAAAAGGCCTGCGGTCTTCCAGACAGTGTCTTCGACCGACATGCGGTCGGTCTCGATGGAGCCTGCCGGAGGAGCGGCATACATCCCCTCGAGCTTGGCGTTGGCGGCGGCATCCATCGCACCGTGCTGCAGCGATGCGGCCTGGGCGCCCTGCGCACCGGGCTGAGCGCCAGGGGCGCCGGGGTAAGTGGCGACGTTGCGCGGATCCTGCTTCTGGAACGCCGGGTTGTTGAACGCGAAATTGCTCATGGTGTTTGGGCCTCACTCCGAGAGGTTTGAAGGTCGCTTTCCTCTACGATACCGGCGGAAGTCTATGCATGGGGTGTTCTAACCTGAATCCATGCCCAGGAAATCGCCGCTCGTCATCGGCCATCGGGGCGCGCCGGGATACCGGCCCGAGCACAGTCGATCCTCGTATGAACTCGCGCTCGCGATGGGCGTTGGGGCTGTTGAGCCCGACGTGGTCGCAACCGGCGACGGCGTGCTCGTGGTCAGGCATGAGAATGAGATCTCCGGCACGACGGACATCGCCGATCACCCGGAGTTCGCGGACCGCAAGACCACCAAGCGGATCGACGGCCAGCCGCTGACCGGCTGGTTCACCGAGGACTTCACCTGGGATGAACTCGCGACCCTGCGCGTGCGCGAGCGGCTGCCGGAGCTGCGCCCGTCCAGCGCCTCTTTCGACGATGTGCAGCCGATGCTGCGTCTGGTGGATGTGCTCGATCTCGTTCGAGAGGGCTCCACCGAACACGGACGGGAGATCGGCGTCGTGCTCGAGGTCAAGCACGCCACGTACTTCGCGAGCATCGGCCTCGATCTCGCACCCCTGATCGCACGCGACCTGCACGCAGCCGGGTGGGCCGATGGCGAGCTGCCGCTGACGATCGAATCGTTCGAACCGGCCGTGCTCGCGCAGCTGCGCAGCGCCGGTATAGCGGCCTCGTACATCTACCTGATCGAGGCATCCGGGCGCCCTTACGATCAGCTCGTCGCTCACGGACGGCAGGCGCTCACTTACAAGGCGACCGTCACACCGCGTGGTCTGGACGGAATCGTCGGCGCGGTCGATGGGATCAGCGTCAACAAGCGGATGCTGCTGGCTGCCGGTAGCACGATCGTCGAAGATGCTCACGGCAGGGGACTGAAGGTATTCACCTGGACTGCGCGGCCCGAGAACGCATTCCTCGCTGCGGAATTCCGCGGTGCCGGTGGCAAGCAGGCGTTCGGCGACTACGAGTCGGAGTGGTCGGTGCTCGCCCGCAGCGGTATCGACGGAGTGTTCGTCGACCACCCTGATCTCGGCGTCGCGTTCTTCCAGGGCTGATGGACGCTGCCGCGCCATCCTGCGCGACACTTTCCGTTCATGTTCCGTACGGATGCCGTGCGCCGGCCGGACAGGCGGAATCGGTCGAATGGGTGGGTTCATGCTCCCACTCGTCTCGATCTTCTGGAGTCACATGTCTCGCCTCACTCGCGGACTTTCGTCAGCCGTCGTATGCGCGCTCGGCGCCGCGATGCTGCTGAGTGCACCGACCGCCGCCGTCGCTGCGGAGGAGCCGCTCGGCATCCGCATTAATGAAGTCGTCTCGAACGGGGGAAGCCCGGATGACTGGATCGAGTTCTACAACTACTCCGACAGCGCGATCGATCTGAGCTTCTACGTCGTCCAGGACAACAGCGACAAGAACCCGTACGAGATCCCGGCCGGCACAGTCGTCGCACCCGGTGCGTACTACGTGATCGACACCCTGAGCAAAGCCGGCGAGGGCGACTTCGATTTCGGGCTGGGCAAGGGCGACAGCGTCCGCCTTTTCGCTCCCGGTGATGCGAACGGCGCGCAGCCCCTGTTGCAGACCACCTGGCCTGCCGACACCCACGCCGTCCCTAGCTGGGGTGCGGAGGGCGACGGAGCGGATGCCTCGTACCTGCTCACGACTGAGTCGACCAAGGGCGCCGCGAACGTTTTCCCGAGTGAGGGTGGGGGCGATGGTACGCCTGACCCCGTGGCTGGCACCGTCGTACTCAACGAGGTGGACTCGCAGCCGGCGGACTGGGTCGAGCTGTACAACCCCGGCGCTGAGCCGCTCGACATCTCCGGATACGAACTGCGTGACTCCGACGACGACATCGACCACCGCTGGGCGTTCGCCGCGGGAACGGTGATCGACGCAGGGGAATTCCTTCTCGTCGAGCAGGGAGACATCGGCCTCACCGGCGGAGTGGAGACCCCGTTCGGGCAGTTCGGCATCGGGAGTGCGGATGAGATCCGACTCTTCGACCCGACGGGCGTCCTGACCGACCGCACGGGCGCATGGACCGAGCACGCCGCGATCGACGGCGACTTCATCGCGGCGACCTACGCCCGGTGCTCCGACGGCGTGGGCGAGTTCACTCTCGCCAAAGCCACACCCGGTGCCGCGAACGAATGCGCTGCCGCACCGACCGTCGCGATCAACGAGGTCGAATCCGACGGCGAGCCCGACTGGGTCGAGCTCGCCAATCCGACAGCCGCGGCGATCGATGTCTCCGGTCTCATCGTGAAGGACGACGATGACAGGAACGCGTACGCGATCGACGCGGGCACCAGCATCCCCGCCGGCGGACATCTCCTGCTCGACGACCTCGGCTTCGGGATCGGCAAGGGCGACATGGTCCGGCTGTTCGACGGCGACGGCCTGATCGACAGCACTTCCTGGGGCACCGCCCATGCCCCCACGACCTGGGGTCGCTGCCCCGACGCGACCGGGCCGTTCGCCGTCACGGCCTCGCCCACTCCGGGCGCGGCCAACACCTGTGCCGCCGATGTCACCGTCTCGCCCTGGCCCGGTTCGCCCGATGTGCGGGTGCTCGACAGCACTCCCACCTTCCTCGAGGACAGTTCGGGGCTCGACATGCAGGAGACTGCCGATGGCACATTCCTGTGGGCGGTCGACAACGACGAGGGCCGCATCTGGAAACTGACGGCATCGGTCGACGGTTCCGTCTCGGTGGTGGACGGCTGGGCCGACGGCAAGCGCGTGCGCTTCCAGAAGGACGCCGCGAACCCGGATGCTGCTGGCCCCGACACCGAGGGCATCACCGTCGCCGGCGATGGGCTGGTGTACGTGGCATCCGAGCGCGACAACAGCGCCAAGGGTGTCAACCAGAACAAGATCCTGCAGGTCGATCCGACCCTCGCCGGCCCGGATCTGGTCGCCGTGACCGAGTGGGACCTCACCGACCAACTTCCCGCGGTGGGTGCGAACCTCGGCATCGAAGCCGTCGAGTGGGTGCCGGATGCGACGCTCGCAGGCGCCCTCTTCGATGACAACACGAAGGCGCCGTACGACGGTTCCTCGTACGCGGGCGACGGCCTGTTCTTCGTCGCGGTCGAGGACGGCGGAGGGGTATATGCCTTCGCGCTCGCCGCAGACGGCTCGGCAGAACTCGTCTCGACCATCGATCCCGGTCTCGCCGGAGTCATGGCTCTCGACTACGACTCGGTCCTCGGTGTGCTGTGGGCCGTGTGCGACGACGGCTGCGGTGGCACCTCAGCGCAGATCACGCTCAACGGCACCGACCAGCCCGGCATTGCTCACTTCGCGCGTCCGGCAGCCCTTGTCGGCCCCGACGGCGAGGAGCTCAACGACGAGGGCTTCGCGACAGCACCGGCGTCGCTCTCGAAGGACGGCGAACGTCCGGTCTGGTGGTTCGCGGACGGGTACTCGTCCAGCGCGTTGCGCACCGGCACGCTGCCCGGTGTGAGCGGCGGCGAGGGGCCGGGTACTGGTCCTGGCACAGGTCCTGGTGATGGTTCTGGTGACGGTGGCAGTGAGCCGGGACCCTCGGTCACACCGCTGCCAGGAACTGATCTCGTCGAGGGCAACACCGGCGGTGCCACCGTGACCCCGCCGGTGGTCGCTCCTGGCGGCACGGTGACGATCACGGTCGGTGCGCAGCACGCCGGTATCGACGTCGAGGTGTGGATGTACTCCGATCCGACGTTCCTCGCCCACGGCACGCTGAACGATGACGGCGCGATCACCGTCATCGTCCCGAAGGATGCTCCGGCCGGAGCTCACCGCCTCGCGGTGTACTCCGCATCCGGTGACCTGCTCGGCTGGGTGAACATCGACGTGAAGGCGGGCGGTGCACTGGCCACCACCGGTACGGACATGCCAGCAGCGAGCCTGCTGCTGGCGCTCGCGCTCCTGCTCATCGGCGGGGGCGCAGCCGCGGTGCGCCGCCGCCGGGTGACCGCCGCCGGCTGATCGCCTAGCGGTACCGCCGTCCGTGCTTCATCCTCATGCGGGAACGGTTTCCTCGGTTAGCGTGCATCGGAACCAGTGAAACTCTTCCCGCATGAGTGGCGGATGGGCTACTTCTTGTCGAAGGGGCCGCGGCGGGTGGAGACGACCTCTTTGCCGAGCGGCATGAGCGAGATTGGCACCATCTTGAAGTCGGCGATGGCCATCGGGATGCCGATGATCGTGATGCACAGCGCCAGTCCGGAGATGATGTGTCCGATCGCCAGCCACCAGCCGGCGAGGATGACCCAGATGATGTTCCCGAGGAAAGCGCCGACACCGGACTTCGGCCTGTCGATGACCTCGCGACCGAACGGCCAGAAGGCGAACCCGGCCAGGCGGAACGAGGCGATCGCCCACGGAATCGTCACGATCGGAATGCACAGCAGGATGCCGGCGACGACATAGCCGAGGAAGAGAGCCCACCCCGCGAGGATGACCCAGATGATGTTGAGGATCGTGCGCATGAGGGCATTCTGCCACGCGGCGAGTGTCTGCGGCCCGGCTTAGACTCAGAGGGCCATGACCGACGCGCCTCTCACTGACTCTCCCCAGATCGTTCCCTCCTCTGTAGGCCCGCGCTCTGCCGGGGCCGCGGACCAGGATGAGCTCCTCGCGGGCCTGAACCCGCAGCAGCTCGCCGCCGTGACGTATCGCGGCCCCGCGCTGCTGATCGTCGCCGGTGCCGGGTCCGGCAAGACGAGCGTGCTCACCCGCCGTATCGCGTCCCTACTGCGGGCGCGCGAGGCGTGGCCGAGCCAGATCCTCGCGATCACCTTCACCAACAAGGCCGCCGGAGAGATGCGCGAACGCGTCGGAGCGCTCGTGGGCGAAGCATCCCGTGGCATGTGGATCTCGACCTTCCACTCCGCGTGCGTGCGAATCCTGCGCCGCGAGGCCGACCAGTTCGGCTTCACGAAGTCGTTCACCATCTACGACTCCGGCGACTCCCGCGCGCTCATCAAGCGACTGGTCAAAGAGCACGAGGCCGACGCGTACGGGCTGACACCGGCATCCGTGCAGGGGCGCATCTCGAAGCTCAAGAACGAGCTGCAGGATTCTGAGTCCTACGCGCGCGATGCGAACATGAGCGATCCGTCCGAGCGGAAGTTCGTCGAGATCTTCGCCGACTACCAGCGTCAGCTGCGCAAGGCGAACGCCTTTGACTTCGACGACCTGATCGGCCAGACCGTCTACCTGTTCCGAGCCTTCCCGAAGGTTGCTGACACCTACCGGCGCCGGTTCCGACACATCCTCGTCGACGAGTACCAGGACACCAACCACGCGCAGTACTCACTCATCCACGAGCTCACTCGCCCGCCGACAGGATCAGGGAATGAGTTCGAGTCGAACGGCATGATGATCTTCGAGCCTTCGACAGGCTCAGACGCTGCCGAGCTCGACGGCGCCTCGCTCACGGTCGTCGGCGACTCGGACCAGTCGATCTATGCTTTCCGCGGTGCGGACATCCGCAATATCAGCGAGTTCGAGCGTGACTTCCCCGGCGCCAAGGTCATTCTGCTCGAGCAGAACTATCGCTCCACGCAGAACATCCTCTCGGCGGCCAACGCTGTGATCGGGCACAACTTCGACCGCAAGGACAAGAAGCTCTGGAGCGACCGCGGCGACGGCGACAAAATCGTCGGCTTCACCGGGTACTCGCAGCACGACGAGGCGCAGTTCGTCGCCGACGAGGTTGAGGCGCTGCACCGATCCGGCATGCCGTACTCCGAGATGGCGGTCTTCTACCGCACGAACTCGCAGTCGCGCGCGCTGGAGGAGATCTTCATCCGCTCCGCCGTCCCGTACAAGATCATGGGCGGCACCAAGTTCTACGACCGTGCCGAGATCAAAGACGCACTGGCGTACCTGGTCGCGGTGTCGAACCCCGCCGATGACATGGCCGTGCGCCGCATCCTGAACAAGCCGCGGCGCGGTATCGGCGAGGTCACCGAGACAGCGATCGCCCGTTTCGCGGAAGAGCACAGCATCTCGTTCCGCGATGCGCTGTCGGTTCCCGCCCAGCTGGGCGTCGGCCCGAAGATCCAGGCGGCGATCGGCCAGTTGGATGCCGCGCTGAAAGAAGCGTCGGCGCTGATGCTGCCGGCATCCGGCGAAGTGCCCCCGCCCACCGCGGTCGCCGACGGTCTCAGCCTGCTGCTCGCCAAGAGCGGCTATCTCGACACGCTGCGTGCCAGTCGTGACCCGCAGGACGAAGCACGCGTCGAGAACCTCGACGAGTTCGTCGCGGTCGCCCGCGACTTCGCACGCAACAACCCCGAGGGGACGATCGTCGATTTCCTCACGGAGGTCGCACTGGTCAGCGACGCAGACGATCTGGATGACGAGTCCGGCACCGTATCGCTGATGACCCTGCACACGGCCAAGGGGCTCGAGTTCGACGCCGTGTTCGTCACTGGTGTCGAAGAAGATCTCATTCCGCACCGCATCTCTGCCGGGGAACCCGGCGGCCCGCAGGAGGAGCGCCGGCTGTTCTACGTCGGCGTCACCCGTGCCCGCAAGCGCCTGCATCTCTCGCTCGCCATGACGCGCGCGCAGTTCGGCGAGGTGAACGTCGCGATGCCGAGCCGGTTCCTGCAGGAGATCCCGGCCGAGCTCGTCGATTGGCGCCAGTCACCGGGGGACGTGAATTCGCGCGGCGGGATGCAGTCTCGAGCGCTCAATGCACGGCGCGGTGGTTTCGGCGGGAGCGGTGGCGACCGGTTCGGCGTGAAGCCGTTGGCTCCGCGCGATGGGCTCAAGCCCCTGTCCACGGCGATGGACAAGTTCCCCAACAAGGTCACCGGTACGGTGCGCGACAACGGCGATCTTGAACTGGCCGCCGGCGATCGCATCCGTCATGTGGATTTCGGTGAGGGACGAGTGGATGCCGTGACCGGCGAGGGCGCGAAGCGCATCGCCCATGTGCGGTTCGACTCCGCCGGGCTAAAGAAGCTGCTGATCAAGATCGCCCCGATCGAGAAGCTCTGAGCCGCTCAGTCAGTCGGACTTGCGCCCGTCATGGCAGCGGCATCCCGCACCGCATCGTCGAAGCCGGCCGACTGCGATAGGCCAGCGACCCCGAGGCTGCGGCCCTGCGGGTCGCTCGCGATGACCCGCATACCGCGCGCCCGGCACCAGGTCGCAAGGGCAGCGAGCATCCAGACCGCGACGGACTGCAGCTGCGTCACCTCGGTCAGATCGAGAACGATCACGGCCGGAGTGTCCCGGTCGACCGGGCGGGCCTCCAGCCATGCGTCCAGGTCGAGCAGCAGCCGCTCGGCACCATCGAAGTCGATGTATCCGCGCAAACGCCACACGGCCAGGTCGTCGGCGTTCTCCTGCAGGATCTGGGTGGCGATGGCATCCTGCTCGGCTCCGAGGCCCGCTGCGAGCTCGTCGTTGGCCGCTGTCACTTCCGCAGCGGACAGCGTGAGCGGACGGTGGAGCACATGAAGGCCGAACCTCGTGGCCAGCCGCTGAGCCGCCATGACTCCGCGCACACTCGCGCCGCTCGCGTCGAGACGCGGGCTGAACAGGCCGAGTCCGAACTCACCGGGTGAACTCGCCACGAGCCCGCCGGCGACGCCCGACTTCGCGGGAAGGCCCGCGCGGAGCAGCCACTCGCCGGCGTAGTCGTACATTCCGCAGGTGGCCATGATCGTCATGACGTGCTGGCAGGTTTCGGCGCTCGTCACGCGCTGACCGGTCACGGGATTCACGCCGCCGTTGGCGAGTGTCGCACCCATCACGGCGATATCGCTCGCGGTGACGAACACGGAGCACTGACGGAAGTAGGTGTCCAGCGTCTCCGACACCGGCGCCGTCAGCGACCCTGCGCTGCGCATGAGGTAGGCGAGGGCGCGGTTGCGGTCGCCGGATTCCCGCTCAGAGGCGAACACCGCCTCGTCGACGCTGAGGTCGCGGCCGGCGAACGCGCTGAGCCGGGCGAGGATGCGGGCGAAGCGCTGCTCCGCGGAGTCTCCCTCGACGAGCGATGTCGTCACGATCGCACCAGCGTTGACCATCGGGTTCGGCGGTCGCCCGGTGCTGGCTTCGAGCTTGACCGAGTTGAACGCCTCGCCACTGGGCTCTGCGCCGACGCGCGCGTGCACCGCGTCGAGCCCGCAATCGTCGAGTGCGAGCGAGTACACGAATGGCTTCGACGCCGACTGGATCGTGAACTCCACACCGGTGTCGCCGCTCTCGTACACGCGGCCATTGAGTCCGCACAGGGCGATGCCGAACATTTCCGGATCGGCTCCGGCGAGCTGCGGAATGTAATCGGCGACCGTGCCGCGTTTATCGCTGACGAGCCGGTCGTGGACGATGTCGAGAAAGGACGTGACGATGTCAGAGAGTCTCTCGGGGGCGGCCATGCGCACCATCGTACGGGCCCAGGTTAGGCTGATCGATATGGCAATGTTCTCCCGTCGCAAAAAGACCGACGACGCGCCGTCCGAGTCACAGCCGATTCCGGCGGATGCTCCCGACGAGGCCCCCGAAGAGCAGCAGCCCAGCGAGCCGGTTCCTGAGATCGGGATCTCGGTGCAGGCATTCCGTGGTGTCGGCGCAGCTGCCGGCCCCGATGTGAAGCTCCCCGATCCGAATGAGCCTGCGCGTGCGGCTCGACCGGCTGCACCTCAGGCCCCGGCATCCGCTCCGCAGGAGGCACCGGCGGCACCGCCGCGCGTCCTCCCGTTGGCGCCAGCACTGCCGCCGGAGCCGACCGAGTCTGTTCCAGGGATGAAGGACAATGTTCTGCTGCGCGCAGCATTGGCCGAACTCGCCGAGGGTCCGACGAACGAGCAGCTCATCGGCGTGCTGCGTCAGATGATGCAGAACCACCTCTACCTGCGCGTGCATGGCGACGCCAGGGCACAGGTGGCCGAGGGAAAGCCGCTCTCGATCGCCGTGGTTCGCGATGGGGAACGCAGCTACATGCTCGCTTTCAGTTCCGCCGCAGCCGTGCGTGAATCCGTGCAGCGTGAGACCGACCCCACAGCGACATCGGCGATCGCCCAGCCTGTCACCGCAGTGCTGCAGCAGGCGGTCAGCGGGGACTTCGCAGGCCTCATCCTCGATAACGCATCGGGCGTGCACCGGGCGGTCTTCCCGATCGAAGTGCTCGCGAAGGCGCTGGAGCAGGCCGACGTCACTATGACGATCAAGATGCTGCTGGCCGCGCCGCGCGAGCAGGGCACCGCGCAAAAGGTCGGCGATGCGCTCGCGAAGACGAAGGTATGGGTGGCTGTCAACGACGGCGGGGGCAAAGGCGAGGTCGGCATTGCCGAGGCCCGCACTACTGACGGGCGACGCTTCCTGCAGGTGTTCTCCCACCCGCTCGAAGTCGTCGCTCTCGGTCGCGGGGACAAGCCACTGCCGTTCGAGCCGGACCAGCTCGCGAAGGTGCTCTCCAGCCATACCGGCATCTCCGGCGTGATCGTAGACTCGGCAGGACCCTCCCTCGTCGTGGAGCGCGAAGCGCTCGGTGCCGTTCTCGTGCGCGCGGTCAACGTCAGCGAATGACTACCGCGTGATGCTGCGCGCACGTAGGGTCAGAGGATGGCCAGCGAGCGCGTGACACTGACGGTCTCCGACCCCGATGGCGAGGCGGAGGTCGACCTGTCGAGTCCGAACAAGGTCATCTTCCCGGATGCCGGGATCACGAAGGTCGAGCTCGCCGAGTACGTGCAGACGGTCGCGGAGCCGTTTCTGAACGCCAACGGCGGGCGGCCGGTGTCGCTGGAGCGATTCCGCAATGGCGTCAGCCCTTCGACAGGCTCAGGGACCGCGGAGAGCTTCTTCTCGAAGAACCCACCCAAGGGCACGCCCGATTTCGTGGACGCGGTGAACGTCACGTACAACAGCGGGCGCCAGCATCCGCAGATCGTCCTGAACCGGCCGAGCGCGATCGTCTGGGCGGTGCAGATGAACACGATCGTGTTCCATCCGTGGGCGTCGCTCGCCTCCGACACCGACAATCCGGTCGAGCTGCGCATCGACCTCGACCCGCAGCCGGGCACGGACTTCGCGGATGCTGTCACCGCAGCCCATGGTCTGCGCGAGGTGCTGCGTGAGGCGAAGCTGGAGCCGTTCATCAAGACCAGCGGCAATCGCGGTCTGCATGTTTTCTGCCCGATCGTTCCGGAGTGTGAGTTCCTCGATGTGCGCCACGCCGTGATCGCGGCGGGCCGCGAGCTGGAGCGGCGGATGCCGAAGCAGGTGACAATGAACTGGTGGAAGGAAGAGCGCGGGGAGCGCATCTTCGTCGACTTCAATCAGGCGAACCGCGACCGCACGATGGCCGGCGCCTACAGTCCGCGAGCCCTGCCGACGGCGTCCGTGTCGACACCGGTCGAATGGGATGAGCTCGACGGTCTCGACCCGCAGAGTTTCACCGTACGCAGCATCCCGAAGCGCCTCGCCGATGTCGGTGATCCGTGGGCACGCATGCAGGATGCGCCGGGCCGCATCGACACTCTGCTCGGCTGGTGGGAACGCGATGTCGCCGACGGCCTCGGTGAGCTGTCGTTCCCGCCGGATTTTCCGAAGATGCCGGGGGAGCCGCCCCGCGTGCAGCCGAGCAAGCGCGTCGCCGAGAACTGGGACGAGGACGGCAACCGCATCGAGGGGTGAGGCCTCGGTGCTAGCATCCGACGAGTGAACCCATCTTCCGGGGCAGGCGCGGCCCGCATCGTCCCTGCGGCTCGTCCAACGCTCAAGGACGTCGCCCGCGTAGCGGGTGTCGGCGCTGGCACGGTTTCTCGGGTGCTCAACGACCAGAAGAAGGTCAGCGCTGAGAGCCGAGCACGTGTGCTCGCCGCGATCGAAGAGCTCGGGTATCGACCTGATGCGGCCGCGGGATCGCTCCGGCGGGGGACATCCGGGAGCATCGGCGTCTTGGTCGAAGATGTGGCAGACCCGTTCTATTCGCAACTGAACGGGTCGATCGAAGAGGCGCTCATCCCCCTCGACCTCACGCTGCTCACGGCCTCGTCCGCGCGCAGTCCCGAGCGGGCGATGCGTGTGCTGCAGGGGCTGGTCTCACGCCGCGTTGACGCCCTGATCGTGACGTTTCCAGAGGATGCCGATGAGACGTTCCTGGAGCGTGAACGCGCCGCCGGCACGGCCGTGGTGTTCGTCGATCGTCCGCCCCGCTTGATCGACGCAGACTCCGTCGTCACCAACAACCGCGGCGGAGCAAAGGGGGCCGTCGAACATCTCATCGCCCGAGGCCATTCACGGATCGCAGTGATCAACGATCGACACGGACTGTACACGGCCGATGAGCGTCTGGCCGGCTGGAAAGACGCGCACTACGCAGCCGGGCTGCCCGCCGACGAACGACTTGTGGTGCGCGGCACGCCGGACGGTCGAGCCATCGAAGACGCGCTTCGGTCGATGTGTGCGCTCTCGGATCCGCCGACGGCGGTGCTCAGTGGGAACAACCTCATTTCCGTCGCGGTGCTGCGCGCGATGCGCGCGCTCGGGCGGCAGCTCGAATATGTCGGCTTCGACGACTTCGAATTGGCCGACCTGCTCGATCCACCGCTCACGGTCGTGGCTCAGGATCCTCAGGCGATGGGGCGAGCAGCCGTCGAGCGGGTGGTGAGTCGCATGGCCGGGGATGACGGTCCAAGCACGATGCTCATGCTCGAGCCTCGTCTCGTCATTCGAGCCTGAGGCGCGCCGCTGGCACTTGTGCAAACGCTGAGAGTTCGTCTACGCTCACAAAAGTGGAATCGATTCCACTTTTCGCTGGACTAAGTAGTCCAGTCGGATTCCGTGTCGAGGAGGACCGATGTCGTTGAGCCCGCGCCCTATCATCAGCGTAGGAAGGCCCCGTTCTCGACGTTGGGTCGGCGTTGCGCTGGCCACAACAGTAGCGATCGGAATCGCTGGAGTTCCTGCTCCTGCGATGGCAGCGGATGCCACGGACTACGCGACGTTCGTGAATCCTTTCGTCGGCACCGAGAGCGAGGGCAACGCGTACCCCGGTGCGACTGTTCCGTTCGGCATGGTCCAGCTCAGTCCTGACAACGCGAGCAGCCATCAGTGGACGTCGTACTCCCACGATGCCGGTCGGGTCTGGGGGTTCAGCCATCGCCACGTCAACAGTGCCGGATGCCCCGCAGCTGGCGAACTGCTCGTCTCGCCGACGACGAGCTCGATTCCCCAGATGGGCCGGCAGTTCACCGACATCGCCGGCGACGAGACCGCAGAAGCGGGCTACTACGGCGTCTCACTGACCAACGGTGTCCACGCCGAGCTCACCGCGACCGAGCGCGTCGGCGTGCATCGCTACACGTTCCCGGCGACCGAGACGGCGAACATCTCCTTCAATGTCGGCGAGACGCTCGCCGACTCTGGCTCGAGCGGGGTCGAGTGGGTCGATGACCGCACGCTGGAAGGCTGGGTGGAGAACGCTGGGTTCTGCGGAGGCACGAACCGCAGCGAATACCTCTACTTCAGTGCATCCTTCGATCGCGCGCCCACGGCGAAGGGCTTGTGGACCAATGATCAGAACTACACGCCGGGGTGGCAGGAGAATCACGTCGGTGACGGCCACAATGGTGCGGCCGCGACCTTCGATACCACCGAGGACACCACCATCGAGGTCAGCGTCGGCGTCTCCTTCGTCTCCACCGAGGGCGCTCGCCTGAACCGCATGACCGAGGTGGAGGAGCCCGGCGCGACGTTCGATGAGGTTCACGCCGAGGCGAAGGCCGCCTGGAACGACGTTCTCGGACGCGCCGATATCACGGCATCCGACCCTGCGAAGGATCAGTTCTACACGCAGCTCTACAAGGCGATGCTCTCGCCGACGATCGGCAGCGACGTCGACGGGCGCTACCGAGGAATGGACGGCGAGGTTCATACCGCCGACGGCTGGACCTATCACCAGACTTTCTCCCTCTGGGACACTTATCGCACCCAGGCGACCCTCCACGGGCTGATCGTGCCCGAGATCGCCGGAGACATCGTGCGATCGATGTATCAGCATCGCGTCGAAGGCGGCTGGCTTCCGCGCTGGTCCCTCGGATCTCTCGAGACGAACATCATGGCGGGCGACCCGGTCTCGGCCTGGGTCGCAGAGAACTTCACGCTGGGCACAGTGCCGGATGACATCGCCGACGAACTCTGGGATGTACTCATCGAGAATGCGACCACCGCACCACCCGAGAACGTCGCCTCCGTCGGCCGACAGAGTGCCGAGTTCTATCTGGAGAACGGGCACATCCCGTACCACTCCGAGAACGCTCCCGGTCTCGGGCAGCAGTACGAGGAGTATCGCCACGGCGGTTCGGCCACGATGGAATTCGCTCAGTCGGATGCCGCCATCGGCGCCGCCGCGCAGCGCCTGGGCAAGAATGACGTGGCACAGGGGTTCCTCGAGCGCGGACAAAGCTGGCGGAATCTCTGGAACCCTGATGTCCAGCTCTCCGGTGGCTTCCAGGGCATTGTCAACGCTGTGACCGAAGACGGTGAGTTCGTGGCCGTCGACGAGCACGAGAGCGTTCAGGAGTCGGGCTTCCATGAAGGTACCCAGTGGCAGTACCAGTGGATGGCGAACCAGGACTACGCCGGTCTGCAGAAGGTCATGGGTGGCACTGATTCGTTCCTCGACCGGCTTGACTTCTATTTCGATATGCCGTCTCTGCTGGCCGAGCCGGGTACCTCGCCTTCGCACTGGGCATCCGGAGGCAGCGACTACTACTCGAGCATCGGGTACAACCCCGGCAACGAGCCCACCCTCATGAACCCGTGGCTGTACAGCTCTGCAGGTGAGCCGGCACACGTGAATGACGTGCTCGCGGCGAACCTCAACCGGTTCCCGAACACGCCGGGTGGGGGCGTCGGCAACGATGATCTGGGCACCCTCGCCTCCTGGTACGTGATGGCGACGCTCGGGGTGCAGCCGGTGGCATCCGGTTCCGGCATGCTGGCGTTGAACTCGCCCCGTGTTCAGGCGGCAAGGCTACAGCTGGGAGAGGACGGCCCGACTCTGGAGATCACTGCTGCTGGAGCGCAGGAGAACCTGCCGATCTACATCTCCGGCGTGACTATCGACGGTGAAGCGCACTCCCAGACCTGGATGGACGTCGAAGACTTCCAGGACGGCGGCACGATCGACTTCGTGCTCACCGACGATGCCGCATCGACGGGTTGGGGCACGGCCGAAGCGGACTGGCTGCCGAGCGTGGCAGATCCGGAACGGCTGGAGCCGGTGCTGGATGCCGCATCCGATGCTGCCTTCATCGCAGGGGAGCGCAGTACGCAGACGATCGCCACAGTGGCTCTGCCGGAATCCGACGACACGGTTGGGATGGCGGTGGTTGCGCTTGCCGCAGCAGAGCCGGGCGCAGCGCCGCTGTCGGCATCCATCGACCTCGACGGAACGACGCAGGATCTCGTCGTGGTTCCGGATGGGGAAGCCTGGGCACTGACTCTGGACGCCAGCTTCCCCACTGCTGGTGAAATCTCCGGCACCATCACGATCCGCTCGACGGCCACGACTCCGAAGTTCGCGCCGGAGGTCTTCACCGCGCAGTCTGCTGATGTGACGCTGACAGTCGATGCCGATGCATCGATCGACCCGACCGACCCGACGGGGCCGACTGATCCGACCGACCCCGGTGCGGGCGACGGTGCGGGGACGACACCGAACCACGATGATGCGTCAGCGGACGGTTCACTCGCGGTGACGGGAGCCGCGGCGCCGTTCATCGCGATGCTCCTCGCACTCGGTCTGCTCGTTGCTGGAAGCGTCGTCGTCGCGCTGCGTCGACGGCACACCTGAGACAGACCGCCCTACCCGCCGAGAGGTGCAGAGCTCAGAGGATGAGAGCACTGCACCCTCGGCGAGTTCAGCAGAATAGACGTCGTTCACCTTTCTGTCTCCTCCTCCGTCACAGTGATTGACAACGCTGTCATACATCTGTGAAGCTCTTCACGCGGCACGGCGAAGTGCCGACTACAACGACGTGGCAATGAGGAATCTCATGCAGATCAAGAATCCGGATCATCGCTCATCAACGAGGCGCCGAGGCGTGGTGCGTGCGACTCTCGCCGCTGTCGCCGCAGTGGCCGTCAGCATCCCGGCGCTGGCGCTGTCTCCTGCCGTCGCCGCGGCAGCGCCGGCCGAAGAGTCCCTCACCGCTCTTGTGAATCCGTTCATCGGAACGCAGGACGACGGCAACACCTACCCGGGAGCGAGCGTGCCGTTCGGCATGGTGCAGTTCTCGCCGGACAACGGCCACAACGTCGGATACGACTACGGCAACTCCCAGATCCGAGGATTCTCCCTGGTGCACCTCTCCGGAGTTGGCTGCGGACTGGGCGGGCTGCTGCCGGTACTGCCAATCACCGGCATCCCGTCGTCGACGCAGTATCAGGACTACGCACTCGGCTACAGTCACGACGACGAAGAGGCCGCCCCCGGGTACTACCGCGTCGGACTGCAGGCGTCCGCAGGGACCATCAATGCCGAGCTGACGGCCACCGAGCACACCGCAGTGCAGCGTTACACGTTCCCCGAGACATCCGAGGCGACGGTGATGGTCAATGCCGGTCAGGCGCTGAACTCGGTCACGTCGTCATCGGTGAGAATCGTGGACGCACGCACCGTCGAGACGACGATCACCTCGCGCGGCTTCTGCCAGGACACGCAGCCGTTCACCGTGCACACCCGCACGACCTTCGATCGAGACATCGCCTCGGCCGGCACCTGGAACGGCGAGGGGGTCTCAGCTGGCGCAACCGCCGTCGAAGGCGAGCGCACCGGCGCATATGTCACGTTTGATGCGACGAGCGACCGTGATGTCGAAGCGGTCACCGCGCTCAGCTACGTCGATGCCGAAGGCGCGGACGCGAATTACAACGCCGAGGCGATGAGCTTCGATGAGGCGCACGGGGCCGCAGACGCCCTCTGGCAGGAGCGCCTCTCCTCGGTGAAGGTTCCGACCTCCGACCTTAACGAGGCGCGCGTCTTCTACTCATCGCTTTATCGCAGCTTCCTCGCCCCCAACACCGGCACCGATGTCGATGGCCGCTATCGCGGATGGGACACCGAGGTGCACCACGCCGATGGGTTCACCTACTACCAGAACTTCTCGCTGTGGGACACGTATCGGACGCAACAGCAGCTGTTGTATCTGCTCGCCCCGACGGAGTCGCGCGACATGGCGATCTCGGTGGTCGAGGCCGGCGAGCAGCTCGGCTGGCTGCCGCGCTGGGGCTACGGCCCGGTCGAGACGAACATCATGACCGGAGACCCGGGCACAGCCTTCCTCGTCAGCGCCTGGAATCAGGGCCTTCTGGAGGGGTATGAAGAACGGGCATACGCAGTGCTCGCGCACAACGCCGACAACACTCCGGATGCCGATTCGGTCGCCAACGGCCGCGCGGGAAACCCGGTATATCTCGCAGACGGGTACGTACCGCACGAGCCCGGCGAGAGCGGGCGTCCCGGTGATTACGATCTGCACCATGGTGGATCTGCGACCCTCGAGTACGCGCTCTCCGATGCGCTGCTGTCCACGATGGCCGCGGGCCTCGGGCACGACGAGGATGCCGTCCGCTACGCGGCGCGCGGTGAGAACTATCGGGCGATATTCGACGAGACGACCGGCAGCTTCCGCGCACGTGATCGCTCCGGGTTCTTCGTAGGTGACCCCGATCCGTCCCAGGCCACAGGCTTTCACGAAGGAACCGCGGTGCAGTACCAGTGGCTCGTGCAGCAGGATGTACCGGGACTGATCGACCTGCTCGGCGGCACGGATGCCACCCAGCAGCGACTCGACGAATTCTTCGCGTACGACCAGCTGCAGAACGACCCGGCTGGCACTGCCAGCGATGTCTGGGTGAACGGCACTTACTCGTACTACGGGCAGCACACCTATAACCCCAACAACGAGCCCGATCTGCACGCGCCGTACCTGTACCAGTGGACCGGCCAGCCGTGGAAGACGACCGATGTCGTCCGCGCGGCGCTGACGCTCTTCACCGATGGGCCCACGGGCGTCACCGGAAACGACGACCTCGGCACGATGTCAGCCTGGTACGTCCTCTCCGCGATCGGTGCGTACCCGATCGTGCCGGGAACGGATGTCTGGGGCCTGTCGACGCCTGCCTTCGAGAGCGTGGACATCACGCTCGACGCCGATTGGTTCGGTACGGACTCGCTCGAGATCCGCGCACCCGGTCTCACCGATGAGAACCGCTATACCCAGTCGGTGACGGCATCGAGCACAGTGGGCGCTGTGTCGGACAGTTATCTCACCGGTGCTGACCTCATTGGTGCGGGGACCCTGACGTTCGAGGTTGGCTCCGCTCCCTCCGACTGGGCTACTGCGGCAGGATCGGCACCGGGTGCGATCGTGTCGGCAGGAGAGGTGCCCAGCCGCTTGAAGGCGCGGTTGTCGCCCGCGCATGTGTTCGCTGAAGCGGGCGGAACGGCGACGGTCTCCGTCGACGTTCTCGCACAGGCGGCGAACGACGCGGCGGGCAGCATCCATCTTGAAAGCACCGGTGAAGTCTCGGCATCCATCGGCGACGTCGACTGGTCGCTCTCTTCGCAGGGCCTGCCGGTAGGGGAGCAGATCCCGGTGACGCTCGCCGTCCGGGCCGGTGTTGTGGCAGGCACGTACCCCGTCGCGGTGCGGGTGACTGACGAAGCCGGCAACTCCGTCGGTCTGGAGACGACGGTCACTGTCGGTGATGCATCCTGGTTGGCTGCGCAGTTCGACAACGTCGGCATCGGTGACGCCCGCGCGGGCAATGCCGACTTCGATGGACTCGGTTATTACCTCTTGCGCGACGCGCTTGCCGATCTCGGGTTCGTCCAGGGCGCGGCTGGCGTCGTACCCGGTACGGCGTCGACCTTCGTCGTGCCGGCCGCTGAAGCTGGAACGCCGGACAACATGCGTTCGAACGGTCAGACTCTCGAGATTCCGGAGGCTTTCCGCCAGTCGACCTCGCTGAACCTCATCGGCGCGACCAACAACGGCTCACCTCACGGAGGTGGCGCGATGCAGCTGCATTTCACCGACGGCACTTCGTCAGAAGCACAGGTCGAACTCAGCGACTGGTGCACAGGCGACCCGGCAGCGGGCAACGTCATCGTCGCCAAGTCCGGCCAGCGCGGAGATAACACGAACGATGCGCAAAACATCGGATGCGGACTCTATGCAACCGCGCCGGTCACTGTGCCCGAGGGTCGACTTCTGCAGTCGATCACCCTTCCGCAGGCCCCGAACATGCACGTCTTCACGGTGGCATTCGAGACGCCCAACCCGGTGACTCCGGTGCTCTCCAACAACGTCTCGACGACCGAGCCCGTTATCGGTGACGCCGTCGTGATCACGGTGTACTCCGACCCCGCGACGGCGGAGGGCGAGATCGTGCTCACACCCGTCGGCGGTTCTGCAGCAGCGCGGGCCTCCGACGACGATACCGTCCGTTCCCCGCTGGTCGAGGGTGAGGCCGAGCTCTCGGTGATCGCGACCGAGGGCGCCGCGACGTACCGTGTGGACTTCGTCCCGACGGACGGTACGCGGTTCTCGCCGACGAGCCTCGCCGACGAAATCATCGTGCAGGGCGTACCCGGCGACAATGCGGGCCCCGGCGACGGTTCCGGTACTGGCGAGGGGGCAGGCCCCGGTGACGGCTCAGGCCCTGGCGAGGGTTCGGGCGGAAACACCGATCCGGGCGAGAGCACGGACGGCGGTGACCTCGCCGCCACCGGCGGCACCGTCTCGTTTGCCCTGGTCGTCGCCGCCCTGGTCGCGCTCGCCGCCGGCATCGCACTGCGCGTTCGGCGCCGAGCCACTCGCATCCAATGAACATGATCCCGATGAATCCCATCCGAACCGATAACCGAGGTCTTCCGATGTCCCGTCCCGTCATCCTCCGAAATCGACGTCCGCTGCGCTCTCGCATCGCCGCAGGTGCCATCGCCGTCGCACTCGCCGTCGGTGGTGCCGCCGGCGCCGCCGCGCCCGCAACGGCTGCCGATGACCCCGATTGGGTCACCGACCCCGCGAGCCACGTCGACACGTTAAACGGCACGGGCAATGGTGGCGCCGTGGTGGGTTCGATCAACAACTTCCCCGGTCCCGCAGTGCCGTTCGGCATGGTGCAGTTCTCGCCCGATACGACCTCGACCTACGCCGGATATCAGTACCACAACGACCAGATGACGGGGTTCAGCATGAACCACGCATCGGCCGGATGCTACGTGTTCGGAGACATCCCGATCCTTCCCGCGACCGGCGACATCGGCTCAGAGCCGTGGTCCGCGACCCAGCGCTACACGCACGATGACGAGATCGGTAAGGCCGGCTACTACGCGGTGAGCTTCCCCGATTCCGGCATCCGCAGCGAACTCACCGCGACTGATCGCGTCGGTGTCAGCCGCATCACCTACCCAGCGGGCACGCCCGCCCAGTTCATGGTGCGTCCCGGCGGCTCCCTCAACGGCAACAGCGCCGCAGACCTGCAGGTCGTGGACTCCCGCACCGTGACAGGGTCGGCGACAACCGGAGACTTCTGCGGCAAGGGCAACACGTACAAGATCTACTTCCAGCTGAGCTTCGATCAGGACTTCACCGACCATGGCACATGGGATGGCCAGTCGGTGCAAGCGGGAGCGGATAGCGCATCATCCAGCAACGCGGGCGCGTACTTCACCTTCCCCGAGGGGAGCACGGTGCAGACGAAGCTCGCGGTGTCGTACGTCTCGATCGAGGGTGCCGCAGCCAACATGGCCGCCGAGACGCCAGGATGGGGTTTCGACGGCGTGCGCGCCGCCGGTGAGCAGCGGTGGAATGACGCACTGTCGCGTGTACAGATCTCGCAAGGATCGGATGCCGACATCGAGACGTTCTACACGTCGCTGTATCGGTCATTGCTGCACCCGAACGTGTTCAATGACGCCGACGGCCGCTACATCGGCTTCGACGGCGAGATCCACACGGTTGAAGACGGGCGCACCCAGTACGCGAACTTCTCGGACTGGGACACCTACCGAACCCTCATTCCGCTGCAGACGCTGCTGTTCCCCGATGTTGCCTCAGACATGGCGCAGTCGCTGGTGATCGACGCCGAGCAGTCGGGATCGCTTCCGCGTTGGCCGGTCGCGAACTCAGCCACCGGGCAGATGACCGGCGACAGCGTGAGCGCTGTGCTGGCTCAGATCCATGCGTTCGGCGGCACCGACTTCGATGCGGACGCCGCACTGGACTACATGGTGGCCGCAGCCGACAACGGCGGAGCGGGTCTGGATGGCTACGTGCAGCGACCTGGTGCGGAGATCTACGAGGATCGCGGATACGCGCCGCAGGTCGAGGCCTTCCGCGGCGATCATCAGATCGTCGGCGGATCGATCACCCTCGAGTGGTCGGTAGACGACTTCGCCATCGGGCGGATGGCCGCAGCGCTCGGCCGAGACGACATCGCCGAGCGGTTCCAGACGCGCTCCAACAACTGGCAGAACATCTTCGATCCAGCGCAGAACGCAATCGCTGCCCGCGCCGACAACGGCACGTTCCTCGACGCCTCGGACCTCGGATCCGGCTTCGGACAGCCTGGGTTCGATGAGGGCAACGCCGAGCAGTACCTGTGGATGATTCCGCAGAACGTCGGCGGACTCGCATCCGCTCTGGGTGGTCGCGACGCGACGGCCGCACGTCTCGACACCTTCATGACGAAGCTCAACTCCGGCGCGAATGAGCCGTATCTCTGGGCGGGGAACGAGCCGAATTTCCTCGTTCCGTGGATCTACAACTACCTGGGCAAGCCGTCGAAGACGCAGGCGGCCGTCGACCGCATCCGCACGTCGCTTTTCACGGCCGAGCCCGACGGTGCGCCCGGCAATGACGACCTCGGCGCCATGTCAAGCTGGTACGTATGGGCGGCGATGGGCATCGTCCCTGCGACCCCCGGTACGTCGCTGCTCACCGTCAACACACCGACATTCGATCACGTGCGCATCGCGCTCGCTGGCGACACGTCGCTCTCGATCAACGCTCCCGGTGCGACCAACGGCGAGCGTTACATCGACGGACTCAGCGTCGATGGTGCGGCATCCGACAGCACCGGCCTCGCGGAGACGCTCCTGAGCACCGGCGGCGTCGTGGACATGACGCTGCATGCGGATGCCGATTCGACATGGGCGACGGATGCTTCGGCAGCTCCGGCATCCTTCGGCGAGGGCGGAACAGGGTTCGCGCTATCAACGAGCCCCGCAGTGGTCGATGTCGTCACCGGTGAGAACGCGACGGCGGAGGTCATCGCGCGCGCTTTCGATCCCGCCATCGAGCGGATCGATATCGCACCTTCGTCGGACGACGCCGGCATCACAGTGGATGGGTCATCCATCGAGGTGCACACGGATGGCACCTCGAAAGCACCTCTGACGATCACGGTCGCCGCCGACGTCGCCGATGGGTTCTACCCGATCACGGTCACCGCGACCGCGGACGGATATGAGCGCACGCAGACCCTCACCGTCCGCGTGGCGAGCGAGGGCGGCTTCTCTCGGTCGATGAGTCTGATCGGCACCGCGACGATCGATACTCGCGGTGGTGCGAACTTCGACAACGCCGGCAACAGCTACGCACGTGAGGAGCTCGCCAAGGTGTCCCTGGCGCCAGGGAGTGCATTCACGGTCGGCGACCTGAACGCGACGTGGCCGGCAAGCCCCGCCGGATTCGCTGACACCGTGCAGCCCGACGGGCAGACGATCCTCGTGCCGAACAGTCCGACGTCGCTCGCTTTCGTGGGAGCTGCGCGCGACGGGGGTGCGCGGTCGCAGGCCACCGTCAACTTCGACGACGGTTCGACGGCGACCGTTCCGCTCGAACTGGGCGACTGGGTGATCCCCTCCTCGAATGAGGAGCCCGTCTACGACAACTCCATCGTCGCGAAGATGCCGATGCGCTACGCGACGACAGACCTTCAGGGCGCATTCGTGTATGCCACGGCACCGTATGTCGCTCCGGAGGGCCGCACGATCGTGAGCGTCACATTGCCGAGCGGTGGAGATGCGGAGCGGCTGCGCCTGTTCGCGATCGCGGACAACGGCGTCGCACCGAGCCCGGTAGAAACAACGGTCGAGGTGACGCTGTCAGCCGACAGCGTGGTCGACGGTGGATCGGTGACGGCCACAGTCACCGTCAGCCCCGAGACCGAAGGATGGGTAGTGATCGAGGAGGAAGGTGCGGGGCAGGATCAGGTGCAGGCACGTGCGGTAGCCCCGGACGGCGGCGTCGCGTTGGTCGGCGGAACTGCAGATGTCGAACTCTCGCCGACCGGCGAGGGCAGGCACGCCTACGTCGCGACGTTCGTACCCGCGTCGCCCGACGACGCAGAGGCGTCCGAGACGACGTTCGAGGTGACGGTGGTTGCCGATCCGGGACCTGGCACCGACCCGGGACCCGGCACCGACCCGGGACCCGGCACCGACCCGAGACCCGGCACCGACCCCGGGGCCGGGAACGGCGCTGACCCGGGCGCCGCAGCCGGCGGCACGACCGGTGGCATACTCAGCGAGACGGGCACGCCGGGGGCTACCTGGGCGTTCGTGGCACTCGCTGCGCTGGCTGCGATCGCCGTATCGGTTCGGCTCATCCGTCGGCGTTCGCACGGCTGATGGCAGAAGCAACTGCTCGGCGAACCGAAACCTTCGGCCGTTCGATTCTCATCGCGAAATCGAGGCGACGTTCTTATCGGGCGTCGAGCACCGCAGCCCGGTTTCCCGGAGGAGCCCAATGAAGAGCCAATCGTTTCGTCCTGACCCGAGGAGCCAGATGGTTCCCCCTGCCCCTTCGCGCTCGATCGTTCGTGTGATCGCTATCTGTGCGACCTCCGCCCTTCTCACCGCGGGGTCTGTCGGTGCATCCGCCGATTCGGCGCTCCCTTCCTCCGTCAGGTGACGTCCCCTGGGCTGGTGTAGTTTCCCGGGTTCTGAGCGTCGAACTATCGACGTGAGGAGCCATCGTGGGATGGTCAGTGAGAACCGATCAAAGCTACTCACGAAGGACACAAACCACGATGGCTCTAGACCAGTCTGCCCTGCTTGGCAATGCTGAGCCTTTGGTTGACTCGTTTCCTTATCCCGCCAGACAGGCGGGGGTTTTCATGATGGTCTCGAACTCGATGGGCGTCAACTTCCCGAGTTTTCGTTGACGGCGACGCCGGTGGTAGCGGGCTTCGATCCAGTACACGATCGCGAGGCGGAGGTCCTCGCGGGTGGCCCAAGCGTTCTGGTTCAAGACGTTCTTCTGCAACAGGCTGAACCAATTCTCCATGGCGGCGTTGTCCGCGCACGCCCCTACTCTTCCCATGGATCCACGGAGCTTGTGGCGACGCAGCGCACGCCGGAATCGTCGGCTTCGAAATTGGCTACCTCGGTCTGAATGCACGATGACTCCGGCCGGGTTCCCGCGGCGTCCGACGGCGTCCTCGAGCGCGTTGACGGCCAGTCCGGCCTTCATCCGGTCGCTGATCGAGTAGCCCACGATGCGGTTGCTGAACACGTCCTTGACCGCGCAGAGATACACCTTGCCGCCGCTGGTCCGGTGCTCGGTGTAGGGTCGGCCAGCAGCGCCCTGCCAGTCTTTGAACTG
>NZ_JBQDSX010000014.1:0-74404 GCF_052099035.1 Microbacterium sp.
AGGAGCTTAACGCGGCGATGCTGACCAGTGGCCTGAGTCATCTGACCGCCGTGTCCGGGCCGAACTCTTAATTAGGAGGTGGGTAAGTTGATCCCTTGTCGTGACTGGGATCGAACCATTGTTCACCGCATCCCGATACGTGGGCAATCGACGTTGCGCAGTGGAGAAGAGGCGTCGGCACTACAGGGCAGCAGCGCGCCCCATGGCGTCACACCTGATAGTCACCACGAGGGTTTTGCGAGATCACGAGGTTAAACTCACCTTCGCGCGTGCGCTCTAGAGATATGTACTGCCCAACAAAGTTCGTCTCCCGAAGAGCAGGCGACAGTACACCCCAGTGGATCACGGTGGGGACATTTCCTTGGTCTGCAATTCGTCCCGGGTCATGGCTAACTCGAAGATCTTGGACTCCATAGTCTTCGCCATCGATCCACGTCCTGAAACCAACGACGACTTCCTGCTCTTGATCCTTACCCTCGGTTGGCGTCCATGGAAGTCCAGCGAAAAAGTCTTCTCGGAAGTACTCTTTGTGGTCGATCTCAGCCTTTTCTTGGCTTAGTCGCAGGTTTCCGGTTGGATTGCTGCTCGCTGATTTCACTTGCTGTGCTGCAGTGTTATCAAGCCGTTTTATCCATCGACGCTGGACATCTGCGGTGGAGAACGGTGCTGCACCTGCGAGCGAGGGCGACTTGGCCTGCGCAGTTGACTTCACTGCGGTCGACTTTGGCGGGGTCTTACTTCCTGGCACAGTCGGCGTAGCCGCCTGCACCAGCGCGGCACTGAGCTTCGGCAGCTTACGAAGCCCTGCCAGCACTGGCTTGAAGAGACCGCTGATGGTACCCACCAGAGCGCTGTCGTTGTCTTCCGGTGTGTCAGATTTCGTCTTCTGCCGACGTCTTGCCCGCGATTCAGAGCCCAACTTGATGTCGCTGCTCTTCTCGATCTTCTCGATCAGATCAAGTGTCAGGGGACTGCAGGAGGTCGGCTCGGCAATTAGCTTGTCGAACCAAGCGACAACTTCGTCAGTGACATCCTCGCCCTCGCCTGCATCCCAGTCCACCCAGAGGGATGCTTCATAGTTCCACCCCAGACCGCCGGCAGTCATGTTGCTTGAACCAACCATCAATGATCTGGTGCCGGTTGACGAAGCGAAGTACACCTTCGGGTGGAACGTGCGCTGTGGGTCATGGAATACATAGCTGGCGTCAGCAATGTCTAGGGCTAGTTGCAAACCTTCTTTGGTCGCTCCGCCCTCGCTAACCCCTACGACTAAGGTGATTTTGCCGCCAGTCTGACGGAAGTCTGAAAGCGCATCCCAGACGCGACCCAACCCAGACTTTTTCGCCCATGCAACGGCGATCCTTAGTTCATCGAAGTCGTTGTCTCTTGCGTGCTCGATAAAATCCACGAGGTTTGGGTGCTCAGCGAACGGCTGACCGATGAATCTCAGTTGCATGAGGCCAAGGATCCCACATGTCACCTCGCAGGGACCGTCCTAGTCAGATAGGCTTTTACTTCAGTAACTGAAGTGGAGTAGGGATGCGGACGCGGAACGAAGTTGGCGGAGACAAGTTGCGTGGTGGTTTCTACTCGCCTGATGTACTGGTGGATCTTTGCATCACCCGCACCAAAGCTCTGCTTGGGTCGCGTACAAGTCTCCGCGTCCTTGAACCATCATCAGGCGATGGTGCATTCCTGCGGGGTCTTGAGCGTAGCGGTCTTCAGCCTGATCTCGGGCACGTCGAGGCTGTCGAGCTTATCGAGGATGAGGCGCACAAGTCTGCACAGGTGCTGTCGTCGCTGGGATTGCCGGGCCGTGTGGTCAATGAAAACGTGCTGCGATGGTCCCAAGGGCAATCTGCAGACTTCGACCTGGTGCTCGCGAACCCACCTTACGTGCGCTTCCAGTTCATTGCTGATGATGACAAGCAGCGGGCGCGGGCGATCAGCGCGGAGCTCGGTGCTGCAGGAAGCTCTGTCTCGAACTTATGGATCCCGGTCTTCCTGCTCTCGCTGTCCAAGCTTCGTGATGGCGGCGTGTTCTCGATGATCCTGCCGACCGAGTTCCTGACTGGTATCTCAGCAGCCGCGGTCCGGAACTGGCTCCTTGCTCACACGACTGATCTGACCATCGACTTGTTCAAGCCTGGTTCATTTCCGGCCGTTCTGCAGGAGGTGCTGATCCTGACTGGTCGCGTCTCCAGCACCGGCTCCTCGCATCCCGCCGTTGTCGACTTCTACGATCACAACGGTGGTACTCGTACTTGGACGCACACCATCGCTCCAGGCTCCGGCACCTGGACGAACTACTTGCTGAGCCCGAAGCAGAACAGCGCGATCTCGGTCGTTCGATCGATCGGCGAGGTTGTGCGTCTGGGCAGCATTGCGCGCTTCAGCGTTTCGACGGTGACAGGGGCCAACGGGTACTTCTGCACGAACTCCGATCAGGTGAAAGAGTACGAGCTTGAAGAATGGGCGATCCCATTGCTGCCGCGATCACGGTACGCAGCAGGGCTCGTCTACACCCCCGAAGAGCAACAACGGATCACCGACGACGGACAGATTGCATGGTTGTTGAGTTTCGCGGCAGACAAGTCGTCTCCCGAGAATTTTGCCCTGCCTAGCACCTATCTGGAACAAGGGCTCAGGCAAGAGATCGACCAAAGGTTCAAGTGCCGAGTGCGCACACCGTGGTATCGAGTACCCGTGGTTCCAGCCGGTGAACTGCTCCTGTCGAAGCGGTCGAACCATTACCCCCGCGTTATTGCGAACCACGCGAACGTGGTGACAACCGACACCATCTACAAGGGACAGATGCTGGCTGGATCGCCTGTCGCCGCCGACGATTTCACAGCCACTTTCCACAGTTCATTGACTCTACTCTCGGCGGAAGTTGAGGGACGTAGCTTTGGTGGTGGGGTACTCGAGCTCGTGCCGAGCGAGGTCAGTGCTCTACAGGTGCCTGTCATCCCCGGAGCAGGCGCAGAGCTTGATGCTCTTGACGAGATCGCGCGTTCTTCGAAGGACCCGGAGGCGTTGGTGGTTGCAACCGATGAGATGGTCACGCGTCTAATGCCAGTGCTCGATGCTGGCATCATGGCTGATCTTCATGATGCCCGCTCAACATTGATGGATCGTCGACTCCAACGCACTCACTCCAAGTTCTACGAGGAGAACTCTTAGTTGAGAGGTAGGTAGCTCGATCCATTGTCCTGACTGGGATCGCGAACTATCGCTGTTTTCGATCCTGGCTCTCGGTGCGACCCGCGACCTCGAACATCGGCAGCTCCACGCCCTCCAGCAGCGACCCTGGCTCCGCGTCCAGCGCCGTGGCGATCCTGACCAACGAGTGCAGGCTGACTAGCGCCCGACCAGCCTCGTAGGAGCGGATGTTGGCGCTGTCGATCCTCGTCTTCGAGGCGAGGTCGTCGATCGTCAGCGCGCGCTTCTTACGCAGATCAGTGATGATCGCGCCGATGTGCGCTGCAGCGGGGGAGGGAGTCCTGGCCATGACTCCAGTATGGGGTACATGTGCCCGGTGGAAGACCTACCTCACGAGCGACGCAGGTTATCCAGCACCTCGTCAACGAACCCCCTGATCTCGGCAGCCAGCTGGCCCACCAGATCCTGGGCAGCAACCCTGATGTCCTCGTCGCGAAGGCAATCAGCGATCATGCTCTCCCGGACGACGATCTCGTAAGCATCGCTGGCGGGGCCGGTACCGGTCACCAGGATCAGCGCATCGATCCCGTTGTCATGGGGTCGTGCAGTGATCGCGACCGGAGCATCCCATTTCACGTCCTTCATCACATCGGCCATTGCTGCGCGAACGACGTTGTCAAGGTTGATCGTGAACAGCTCGCCGATCATCGCTGGCCCTCGAACGGGTCAACCACCGCATTCACGCCATGCTCGGCGCACACGAACGCGATGCGCGCTCCCTGCCCCTCGACGGTGATACCGGGGTCGGGGTAGCAGTCCGCGCCGCACTCGGAGCATGTCCTGTAGCTGTCATCAATCGGCACGCGGACTGGCACTCCGTCAACGTCGCCCACCTCGTCGTAGTCCATGTGTCGATTCTGGCCGAGGGGGCGAGCCACCGCATCCCCAGTCGGGGAGGTGCTTCGCACTCCCACGCCGGGCGAAGCCCGTCCGGGGGATGGATGGAAGGAGATTCCTTCAATCGGAACATTGGAATGAAAGACCATGGCACCCACCGACTTCCAGGCCAAGCTCATCGCGGTCATCTTTGCCGACAACGACACCGACGAAGACATCGCCGCGTTCTGGAGCGCGTTCACCAGGCACTACGGCATCTTCGCGGCGATCCCGGAGAAGCAGGGCATCGTCACTCTGTCGATCTCAGACGAGATTGATGGCGGCTTGACGATGCGCACCCTGTATTACTGGCCACAGATCGAAGCTGACTTCCGTGATGTCACGGGAACGACGTGGCGCGAACTGGCTGAGACCTACAAGAAGAGGCGCATCATCGAGCGAGCTCAAGCGAAGGGCCACACGCCACCCTGCTGATGCCCAGCCCATCTGCCTTCGGGCAGGTGGGTTTCTTCTTTCGAGATGCTCGCTCGACCGCGACCTCAGTAGTCGTACGCCCGGTGCACGTGCCAGCCGTCCTCGGCTTTGTACACGTCGAAGATCAGCGACAGGCCGTCCTCGTCCGTGCCCTGGAACCTCCAGCCGTACAGCCCCAGGCTCGACTCGCGCGGTGCTGTCCACACCGAGTGCCTCAGCCTGGTCGGAGTATCGGTGATCCGCCAGCGCTTGCCCGCGTAGACCATCCGCGCAGGCACGTCGTCGACCATCCACAGGGTCATCTGGTGTTCGACTGCAATGGTGCTCATAGGTTAAGAGAATAGAACACTTGTTCGAGTCTTGCTACCCTCAATGTAGGCCGGAGAGAAGGGAGCGCCGGCATGGGCACCAGCAAGCGACTCGCAGAGCACTACGACCTGCGCGCCGAGGAGAAGCAGTTCGAGCGCTACGCCAAGACCGCCGGCCCACTGCAGTCGCTCAGCAAGCAGGAGCTCGCCTTGGACAAGCAGTCGATGACTGTCTACCCCCAGCCGCAGCGGGTCAAAGCCTGGGTCAGGTTCGGGCCTCAGCCGGCGCGGGTCAACGCGCTACTGGTGCGCAGCACCGAGACGGCCGTCGGGATCGAGTTCATCATCGCCGAGAAGGCCTACCGCTGCTGGGTCTGGGGCAACGCGGTGGAGCTGGTGGGATGAGGCCTTGCCGTCAAGATCCCTTGGTGAACATCGAGAGCTCGATGCCGTTCAGGAACTCGCCGGGCTCCACGTCCAGCGCCACAGCAATGCGCACCAAGGATTGAAGTCCAACAAGCGCGCGACCAGACTCATACGACCTGATGTTCGAGCTGTCGATCTTCGTCCTGGAAGCGAGGTCATCCACTGACAGTCCTCGGCTCTTACGCTGGCCAGCGATGATCGCACCGATGTGCGCTGCGGCAGGGGAGGGAATTCGAGGCATAGAACCAGTATGGGGTACAAGTGCCAGGGCGTGCAGGCCAGTCGACGATTTGGCACCCACCGACTTGGCGATACCCCTGGCACACGCCAGAATGCGTGTATGGGGACCTCTTTCGAGCAGTTCAACGCCGTGCTGCGCAATGATGTTGCTCGACGCGCGGTCGGGCTCGACATCTCAAACTCCGAGGCCGAGCGCATCGCAGGCGACCCGGTGCTCGCACGTGCTTACTATGACAACTGGCGTAGTAGATCCAACGCTGGCGTGATGCCTATTCCGCTCGCCGCGCCACCAGCACATCCCGAACCGTTCTCGCCACCGACTGTTGCTCGCAGCGCTGCACTGGACAGCAGGATTACCTCAGATCCATCTCCGCACACGATTCGGGTATCTGTCACCGGTATGGTGCTCGCCATTCTTGGCTACTTCCTCACAAGCACGTGGTTCTCCCTACTCGGCCTCGTTGGGCTCGGGATCAGCATCTACGCGATCGTCGCGGCAAGGGCTGCAAAGCCCAGGTCGGGATGGAAGGCGGGTCTCACGATGGGAATCATCGGAACTGTTGCCGGAGGTGCGGCACTGATCCTCTTGTTCGCCTGGCTCTCTGGCTACTACAACTAGTAGCCCGCCCCGTGACCGATGCCCGAGTCTCGTTCGTCATCGGTGGAGGTGCTTGCTGCGCAGCTTGTGGTGACACCGCGTTACCTCGCCGGCGTCGAGCGCGGTTCCTGGTGGCCCTGGTAACGCACTGCAGCTCTACCGGCAAGACAGCGTTGAGCGCGCGTATTACCTAAGCTCCAGGAGTCGACGGGTGCGCAGGGTCTTGCCTGTTCCGGTCTCGATCGTCATGAAGACGCCCCCAGCGTCAGAGCGGACGGACTGACGTGTGGCGCTCATAAGAGCTCTCGCGTCTTGCAACTCGGCATACCATGTCGCCGACTCGCCTGGTTCGAGCCAGTAGGGCAGCTGCGGCGACCACGTGTTGCCTTCTGGGTACTGCACACTCATTCCGCCTCGTTGCAGCTGGATGCCGAATCGCGTGATCTTCGCACGCGACCTGCCCTGGTTGGTGACAAGGACTGCAATAACGTCCGGTCCATTCCAGCCCTGCTCGCGCATCGAGGACATATCCCTCAACTTGCTGTTGCGGCCGACGGTCGAGACAACGACGCCGCCGCGGCCCAGGACTCCGTGCTGGAGCGTGGCGCGAAGGCGTGGTCCGTCCAGTGCCCAAGCGGCGACCTGCCAGCCCAGAGCGAGCCCTGCGAGGACGAGGCTCAGGATTGCGATCGCAAGAGCGGCGACCTCCATCAGGCGACCCCGGTCTCTTCGCGGATCTCGCGAAGAACAGCGCTGATCGCAAGTTGCGCCTCAAGCGCTTCCTTCTTGTACTCCGGCATCTCAGGGTCGGCGAACGCGGCACGCAAACGGTCATCGCTGCCCACCTTCCGCTCCCATAGCTCAGGGATCCGATCAGGGCTGAGGACTCCAACGAGCGTGAGTGCTTCGGCCCCCATTCGTGCTCGCTCGAGATCATCGCTTGACCCGCCGCGGTTCAGATTCTGCGTCAGTCGTGTCAGCGCTTCCAGCTCGAACATGAGGTGCGAGTGCCGAAGTGCGCTTGCCCTGTCTGCATCAGCGATCCGGCGCGCGTTCCCGCGGTCGAGCCACGAGATGATCAGAGCGATGATCGCGGCAACTACGGCTGCCAGAACAGCGGCAAGCTGGATCAGATCTGAAGTGGTCATGATCGAAGACTAGGTTCAGGCTCCGACATCGCCGTTCACACGGTCTCGGACAACGTGACGCTCACAGCGCCTCGGCATCCCTGGTCACCTAGCCAGTTATCGCTTTGCAGCCTCCGCCGCTGCATCCTTCTCTGCCCTCAGCCGGGAGACCAGCGCGTACATTCGCGAACGGCTCATGCCCACAGCGCCAGCGATCTCCTGGCCCGTCATGTTGCCGCTATCCATCATCTGCATCGCACGCGTGACTTGCTCGGGGGTATGAGTGGGCTTGCGGCCCCCAACGCGCTCACCGCGGCGGCGCTTGGCGTCCAATGCCGACTTGGTGCGCTCGGCGATCAGGTCGCGTTCCATCTGGGCGACACCCGCAATGATGGTGAAGATCAGTTCGCCGGCAGGGGTGGAAGTGTCGATACCCATGTTCAGGATCCGCAAGCCGATCTCGCGTTCTTTCAATTCGCGCAACAGGGCGGTCAGCTGGGTTGTGGAACGTCCAAGCCTCGAGAGCTCCACGACCGTGAGGCGGTCGCCAGTGCGCAACTGCCCGCCGGCCTCGTCGACGAGCGCTTCCCACTTCGGCCGTTTGGCTCCGTGCTTGCCCGATGCCTTCTCCTCGACGATGCGATCGCAGCCAGCTGCAGCCAGCTCGTCGATCTGTCGAGTGAGATCTTGCTTCTCGCTACTGACTCGGGCGTATCCGACGTCCATGGCAACTCCTGCAAACAGTGGGTCCTCTAACTGAACCCGTCTACCAAGAATAATACAGGACATAGTTATAGGACACCGTTGCCCTCCTATAAAGCTCCCTGGGAGCATTTCTCTTGAATCCCGTCTTCCGACCCCGGCGAGGTGCTGGTGCTCAGCCCTGACCCGACTGTCCAGTGGGGCAGCACGACCTCGCCCGAAGAGGACGCCTCGTAGTTCGTCAGACCGTGCCAAGTGGAGAAGGTGAAGCTTCACCGAGGCGACCCTTGGGGTTGGCTCAGCAGCGGTGACTAGGCTTGGGCGTTCACCAAGGGGGCAGAGGGTCATGACACCACCTACGAAGTTTGTCCTAGGGGCGGCGGCCAGTGCCGTCGTCGCCGTTGGTGCTCTTCTCGGCCTCGGCGCGATGACGCAGGGAACCGAGCCCCGGCCCCAAGAGGCTGGCATCTGGGATGTGCCGGCCGACGCTTGCGCGGACCCCGAGGTGCTCAGTGCCGTGCAGGCCGCTCTCGACGCCCCGCAGGACGGCGTCGCGAACTCCGTGCTCGCGCGGCCCGACGAGGTCGCCGCGGCCTCCAGGGACCAACAGGTCGTCGCCTGGCAGACCCTGACGCCCGAAGAGCTCGACTTCCAGCACTGCCTCTCGGCTCAGGGTGGCGGCTCGTAGCCGCGTATCTGCTACCAGACACCCATTTCAGCGAGTCGCGCCCACCGCGGGATCAGCGCCGCGAGAGTGATGATGAGCGCGGCGGCCCCGACCGCAATCGACACGGCTTGAACGCGCCACTTGACAGGCTCGAAGTCATTTCTGAGGAGAATGATTCCGGTCGCGAAGGGCAGTACGAAGGGAACGATGCTCATCACGACCAGAGCGAAGACGGCGGACTCCTTCCATGTCTCCTCTGAGTACAGCAAGCCGAAAAGCATGAACCAGCCTTTGGCGAGCCCCATTAGGGTTCCGATGCCTCCGATGATGCTGGACAGCACGATCATCGTTCGCGGCCGAAGCGCGTCCTCGCCGAGCGAAGCATGCACCAGAACCAGCGCGGACAGGAGCGCCATCAGCGCCAGGTAGCTGATGTCAGCGAAGCCCCACTCGCCGGTGTTGATCGGCACGAGCCCCGTGATCATCATGAACAAATGCGCGATCGATAGAGCCATCGCGACGCCGATCAAGCTGACACTGGCGTTGGCGACGAGCCGCTCGGAGCGCGTCGCCGGCTCCGGCTCGACCCAGAGGGCAACGGGCTGCGTAGACATCATGTCGATGACTCTCCTATGTGAACCTGGACGATCTCCTGTCGCCCACGCGTTGACTGCGCTACCGCGCCTCGATCACCGCGACGAACGCCCGGTGGTCGGTGCCACCAGATGCCGAAGGCTCCATAACCCGGGCATCGAGTACCGACCATGCTTCGCCGGCCAGCACATGATCGATCGGCGACGCGAGCCATGCTGGGACTGTCGAAGGCCAGGTGCCGGTAGCGGCTGCAGTGACCTCAACCGCAGCATCCTGGCAGTTCCCGAGATCCAGATGGTCGACCGTGGCGTTGAAGTCACCAGCGACGATGACGTCGGATCCGAGGGCGCTGCACTGCTCGGCGATCCATTGCAGGCCCGTGCTCCAGTCCGCCATGCTCTCGGGCAGGGGCGCGGCCGGATGCGCTGCGACGATCACAGGTCCGTCGCCATCGGCGGGACGCCAGACGCCGCTGGGAAGGCCTGGCGTGGAATCGGCAGCCTCGTCGAGTTCGTAGTTGCCGAGCTCATCGGCGACGAGCAGCGACGTCGGGATCCAGGACTCCTCGGGCGAGCCGGCAACAGCGCGCGTGGTCGCCGGCGTCAAGTGAATGCCCTCAAGGGCCACCAGCCGCTCGAGCTCGGCGGCAGCGTCCTCATCCATCTCCGGCAGGCTCACGACGTCGGCTTGCACCTCGAGGATGAGCGCAGCGACATCTGCAGGCAACGTGGCTCCGCCCTGGGTGTTCCAGACCAGGACTGTCAGATCGCCGTCCGGCAGCCCAGCTGTATCCGTCGCGGAGTTTCCGCGGGCGACAAGCACTCCGGCGTTCCCGAGAGCTGCGGCAAGAGTGGCGATCGCGACCCCTGCAACGATGCTCGCCAGCAACCGGGCTCGCCGTCGGAACAGCAGGAACACCGCTGCAGCGACGACGGCGACGCATAAGAGAGCAAGGGCCAGCGGGGCGCGGAATGCGATGAGCTGCGCGATGCCAGGCAGGCGCTGCGCGCCGAAGGCCTGCGGCCAGGTCAGCAGGACGGCTACAGGGATGCAGGCCAGCAACGTGATGATCAGGCCGAGACGACCCGGACGAGCATCCAGTACCGTCGAGGCTGGGTCGTGTTCCGGAGCTTCGGCGACGCGGGTCACAGGCCCCATGTCGGCTGGCTGCCTCCCGGCGACAGCAGCACCGCCCATCCGGCGAAGACCAGCGCGATCGCAATGATGGGCATCGCCACGACAAGGGCTCGCGCAGCGGTGCTCCGCTTGCGCCATGTCCAGATGCCCCGCACCACCAGCCAGAGCAGCAGCCCTGCGGCGATGGTGAAGAAGAACAGGCCGACCGTGACGCCCAACGAGCTTTCCGAGCCCTCCCAGTGATAGGTCGCGCCGAGCTCCCATGGCCGCCATGCGAGGCCGGACAGGCCGAGCCAGAACGTGCCGATCACTCCCGCGATGACCGCGGCGAGACCGAGAACGACCGGTGTAACAGTGCCTTCGCCTTGGGTGCTTGCCACGGCTGCCTTCTCCTGCGTCGCGGTCATGGTCCAGCCCTTCCCAAGCGGCACTTCTCTTGAAGTCGTCGGTTCGATCCTATTGATCGGTGCCGCGAGCTCCTGGTGAACCGCTGGGGTTCCGGGTGTTACGTGCCGTTCTGCTCATGCCAAGGCATCGCGTACGGCCGTCTTGACCTGCGCTGACAGGTCATCGACGAGTTGCTGGCACAGCGCCATCGTCGTGGGCCCGTCGTTCTGCTGCCGGCATTCGGCCAGCCGTGCCTCCTCGATCGGGATCCGCTTCAGGAACCCGCGAGGGCTGCTGACTTCGATGAATGCGCCGGTCTCGCCGGGTCCCTCGGCTCCCAGCCACATCTCGACCGGGGCATCCCAGGGGATGCTGGCCGCCTGCATCGCCGCGTTGCCGAAGCTGGACGCGCTGTCGTTGAAAGGGCTGCTGATCATCGCTGGTCCTCGAATGGGTCAATGACGCTCTGCACGCCGTGATCGGGGCAGACGAACGCGATGCGCGCACCCTGGCCATCGACCGAGATGCTCGGATCCGGCTCGCAGTCACCGCCGCACTCGGCACAGGTGCGGTAGTCATCGCTGGTGGGCACGCGGATCGGCGTGCCGTCCGGGCCATCAAGCTCGTCGTACTCCATGGTCCGACTCTACGAGCCCGCCGGAGAAACCGGGGCGGGACGACCCTTGGAGCCCTTTGGATACGTCTCTGCGTACTCCCGCTGGATCTCGGGCGGCAGGTCGAGCCACAAGGTCGCCACGGCGTGCCAGAACTCCTTCCAGCACTCGGCCTCGGTCGGCCGGCCATTCGATGCAGTCGCCATGTCGTCCTGATCCCCGTACATGGGCTCGACTCTACGTCGTAGGACGGACGAATATCGGGGCTCCGTGTGGTCGATGAGTACCTCTCGTCAGTAGTCGTAGGCCCGATGCACGTGCCAGCCGTCCTCGGCTTTGTACACGTCGAAGATCAGCGACAGGCCATCCTCGTTGGTGCCCTGGAACCGCCAGCCGTAGAGGCCGGTGCTCGACTCCCGCGGAGCCGTCCAGATGGAATGCCGAAACCTGGTCGGAGTATCGGTGATCCTCCAGCGCCTGCCCGCGTAGACCATCCGCACAGGCACGTCGTCGACCAGCCACAGGGTCACCTGGTGTTCGACTGCAATGGTGTTCATGGGTTAATAGAATAGAACACTTGTTCGATGCTTGCTACCCTTGAATCGACCGGAGAGAGGAGCCAGCATGGGCACAAGCCAGCGCCTTGCTGAGCACTACGATCTGCGTGCCGAGGAAAAGCAGTTGGAGCGCTACGCCAAGACTGCCGGTCCGCTGCAGTCGCTGAGCGACCGCGAGCTCGCGCTGGACAAGCAACCGGTCACGACGTATCCCCAGCTCCGGCGCGTCAAGGCATGGGTCAGGTTCGGGCCGCAGCCAGCGCGCGTCAACGCATTGCTGCTCCGTAGCACCGACACCGCCGTCGGCATCGAGTTCACCATCGCGGAGAAGACCTACCGCTGCTGGGCGTGGGGCAACGCCGTGGAGTTGGCCGGCTAGCACGAACAGTTTGGCTAGGCTCATCTCGATGACTGAAGTCAAGCAGCAGCCGGCGTGGAAGTTCTGGCTGAGCATCCTGTTCTGCTTCCTGCAGGTGATCGTGGGCCTGCTGGCCCTGGGGTACTTGATGCTTCGCGGGTTTGGTTGCGCAGAAGGGTGCGCCGCCGCCGGTTTCGGCTACGCCTTCTATGGTTTCGCCATCTTCGGCTTCGCAGTCGCACTCGCAAGCATCGTGCTGCTGTTCCTGCTCAACAAGCGCACCTGGGCATGGATGATCCCCGGTATCGCCCTCCTCGTCATCATCATCGGGTTCTTCATCACCAACAGTGCTGTCGGCTCTCTGTTGTCGAAGTGATTCGGTTGGCCAGGGGATGGCAAAGAACCTGTGGATGATCCACGGGGTTCGCGCCTCTGTTCTAGCGACGTCACGTGAACGTCCGTTGCGGTTCTTGAACGAGCATGCTGCCGTCCGTGTTGACGCCGAAGCGGTCCATCGCTCACAAGAAGCTCGTCCTGGCAAGGGTACGTTGAGGTCATGACAATTGGCGTTTCTCGTGGCTGACGGGCAGGCCGCCTTTGGCTTTGCGCTGACGGTCGAGCAGTGGCATGACGAAGCCGACGAACTCATCTTCCGCACGACTACCGGAGCGGCCACTATCGCCGAGCTGAAGCGATTGCAGCAGCTGCTTGAATACCGGATGCATGCCCTGCGAACTGGACATCACGTTGCCGAGCAAGCTCCGTCGGTCACGAACCTCCCGCCTCGGCTGAATGAGTTGATCGGCGAGGTTGTGATTTGCTGCGCTGTCGCCGAGGAACATGCGAGCGAGCTGCTACAACTGCGCAGCGGCGACCTCGACAAGGCCGTCGATGGGTATGGATCTACTAGTTCCAGGCTGCTCAGAAAGCTCAAGGGCAAGATCCCCGATGAGCTGCACGAGCGCTTCAGGGACGCATTGGATTTCCGTCACTACATCGTCCACGGCGTCTACGTCGATGCGAAGTTCTTCTTGGGGAAGCAGAACACCTTTTCGCAGGATGGATACGTCGCGATGAAACAATCGTTCGGCAATGATGCCCCCGGCTTCACCGTCCGTTACATCAATGAGGCCGAGCTGATCGGACTGCGAGATCGGCTCACGAGTATCAGCGCCGAGCTATCAACGCTGATCTCGCAGGCGATGGATGGCTTTGGTCGGGTGGGCCCGTAGCGCACCGCCCAGTAGGTGCTCTATCGAGGACGCCGTCACATGCGGACGGGCTTCAGGGGTGAATCGGTCTGCCCCAACTGCACCGCGGCGTTCAGTGTGCTTCCCGAGCGCCTGCCCGGGTTGACGCAGCTACGTCGTGATTATGCACCGGATTCGCAGCCTGCGACTCGAAGTACTTGGTCGTCCAGTGATTCATGAACAGCCCCCGATCGTCCTTTCGATGCAACAACGTATGGATGGTGGGTCTGGCGAGGATCGAGCGGCGCATGGGCTCCAGCGCGTCGACCGTAATCTGGCCGAGGTGTGCAAGCGTCTGGATCTGGCCGGTGGAATGCCCCAACAGGATCGGGGCCATGCTGCTCAACGTGGACTCGCCGGGATCCTTCGCCGTTCCGAAGTGGACTCCGCCTTCGACGTGCGCGTAGTAGCGAACGACGCTCCGGAACGTCAGATGCTCGCCTTGGGCGATCCCGACCACGGTCATCTTGAGCTCCTCCAAGTTAGTGATGGCGGGATCGCCGGGGTCGCCGATCAGCCTCTGATCGCCGAGGCCGAGGTAGCGCTCCAACCCTTCGGCTGCGAACTTGTCCTCCAGTTCGGTCCATGGGCGGATGCGGAACTCCACCGGCACCTCCGGCCTGGCGACTCTCACTGTCTCCAGAAGCGGCGCGCCATCGAGTAACAGCTTCCTCAGGAGCGGTGCGATTCCCAGCAACTCGTACCTTGTCCGCGGCTCTGGGTCATCGATGCGGCGGCGGAGGTCGTCGACCGTCTCCACGAAGAGCCACTCGGCGAGGATCATCTGCTCGCCAATGTCCCGTGCCATCAGCTGGCTTCCTGCTCATCCTCGGCCAGTGCAGAATGCACGGTCCCGACTGAGACCCCAACAGCCGAGGCGATCTCCCTGATCGACTCGCCCTTCTCGCGCCGGGACATGATGACCGCGCGCTTGTCGTCGTCGATCACCCGGGGGCGGCCGCCGACCCTGCCGCGCTTGCGCGCTGCCTCGAGCCCGTTCTTGGTCTTCCGCACGATGTCGCGGCGACGGTCCTCTGCAAGTGCCATGGCCATGTCCAGGACGAAGCTCCGCTCGGTGTGCTCGCCCTTGGCGATACCCTCGATGACCTTGACCGCGATCCCTCGTTCGAACAAGTCCGTGAGCACGACCAGCCCCTCGATCAGGTTTCGGCCGAGGCGATCCACTTCCTGGACGGCGAGCATGTCGCCCTCGCGCATGTAGTCGATCGCGGCGCTCAGACCGGGTCGGTTCTCGACCTTCAGGCTTCCGCTGACCTTCTCCTCGAAGACCTTGACGCAGATCGCGTCCAACGCGTCATGCTGCCGCGCGGTGTCCTGGCCTTTTGTGCTGACTCGCACCAATCCCACCAGTGCCATGGCTGGCTCCGTTCATCAAACGTGTTCAATTGTCTATCTCAATCGTACCTGTTGTTGAACGAGTAGTTGAACGATTGGAGCACGAAATCGCCGTGTCCTTGGGCACCCTTCAGGTGTTCGTCTGATCGACCGATTTCTGAACAGTTCTGGATGCGTGGACATCCGGCCCCCGGCAGGGCGGCGAGACGCTGGGGATCTTCGTGGTGATGCGTCGGGTCTGGCAAGATACTTGCGGAGCCCGACGTATTGCTGAGATCGGGCACGATCAAGCAAAGGGGCAAGATGGCCGACGGCGCGGGAACTCTCGACAAGAGACTGGTGGGCGAACTCGATCCCAACGTGGAAGCGATGATCGAGGATTTCGTTCAGGTCTGCAAACCTGTCGAGTCACTTCCGATTCTCGTGATGCGGGACAACGCGACTGCTGCGATCTTCGTTGAGGTTCATCTGCTGGCCGACGCTCTTGTGCCGACTGCAACTGTCGACGTGCCGCTGGACCCCGATGACTCCGGCGACTATCGCGCAAATCGCGAGGTGGTTGAAGATCACGTGGCGTTCGCCAAGATGAAAGAAGACGCCAAGAACGCTCGGGCGTTCAGCAACCTGGTGTGCGAGTTCACGACAGCTTTTGATGAAGATCATCCGCTGAAGGTGATCGGCGGTCAGCACAGATTCACTGCGATCCAGGAAGCGCTCGCGAATGGCGTGAATGAACACCATGGCGTGAAGCTCTACTTTGCACTGGACAACGAGCAGAGGCTCGATGTTCAGTTGATCTCGAACACCAACATCGCCGTCTCGACGGACTTGTTCGATCGCATGACCGAGACACTGGCAGGGCCGGAGCTGCGGCAATGGTGCCAGAAAGTCGGACTTCTCGAGAAGGATGCAGACTTCGCAGACCGCAGGGCGCGAGGCAATCCGATCACAGTGCGCGCCGCCCGCACTTTCATCGTCAACTACTATCGCGGCGCAGAGGTCGAGCCGAAGAAGTTCGATGCGACGGCCACGACCCCCGCGCTGCTCAAGTCAGGTGTGAATGTCGAGGAGTGGGAGACGCTAAAGGCGGAGAAGCCCGCCCTGTGGGAAGACAAGAATCTGCAGCTCGCGGGAAAGGAGTTCGCTCTCCTGGTGGACGCGCAGCGCAAGCGTTTCATGACGCCAGCAGGAAAGCTGAAGCTGGGATCCGCGGATTCTGCTGAGAAGGCGATGAACTACGCGGTACTGAGCGCGTGGGCCTACGTTGCCGGTGTCCTGAGTAAGAACAAGACGCGTCAGAAGCGGCACTTTGCGCTGAGGACGGTGCAGAACAAGGACCCCCTGAATGCTATGGCTCTCGCGAAGGGGCGTCACAAGACCGATCAGGAGAACTACCGGGGTCTCGGGTACCGCACCGACGCGAAGGAGCGCAGCCGCCTCGTGGAGTTGTTCTACCTGCAGGCGGAGGATGGGTCCCAGATTACAGCCGCGAAGATCGATCTGGCGATCAAGAAGGCCGTTGCCAAGGAAGCGCTGCTCGAGGTATCTAAGGCATCCGCAAAGGCGAAGTCCTGATGAGCTCCGAGGCTGATAGCTTCTCGATCCGTCTGCTGGATGAGGCCAAGCGCTTTCTCGAGAAGGGGGCAGCGGCATCCGGCGACGAGCAGGACGCGTACCTCCATGCGGCGTTGATGGTCGGGTTCAGTGCGCTTGAATCACACCTGAATGGCATAGCTGACGAGTTGTCATCACGTCCGAACTCGGACCTCCTCCACAACGCGATCCTTCTTGAGAAAGACATCAAGATCGAGAACGGCGTGTGGAAGATCGGGAAGGACAAGTTCTATCGGCTCGAGGACCGTATCGCGTTCCTGGCTGCAGAGTACTCGGGCCATGCGCCTTCAAGCTTCATCTGGTGGTCTTCGCTGCATGACGGAATGAAGGTGCGCAATTCTCTCGTCCACCCCCGTGACGCCATCGTGCTGAAGCTGTCGGACGTGCAGAGGTTCCTCGAAGCGATTGTTCAAGCTCTCAACGACATCTACCTTGGTGTGTTCAAGAAGGGGCACCCGTCGTTCAACCGCGGGCTCCAGTCGACGATGTCTTTCTGACGCATGTTGTCGCTTCTATTCAACGCCGAAGATGGCGCTGTGGGTCATCGTTGCGGTACTCCTTGAAGCGAAGCTGCTTGTGTCGGACGAGCGACGGCTACGCAAGCGATGAAGGTCGTTGGCGAAGCGAGAGCCGCCGCAGAGCGTCGCTCGGAGTGATCCGATCATCGGGCCACACGCCCCTGAAGTCGGGCTCGCCCTCTCCGCTGGTATCACCACGCCGGATGGCCGACCTAGTGACGCCACCAGCTGGGTTTGTCTCGCATGCCCGGGTGCCACGGGCGTAGCTGCGGCACATGCGTAGGTTGCTCGGGTCTGCCATAGCCGGCGCTATAGTCCTTGCGCGGACTTGAAGGATCCCAGCCCTCCATATGGGGACGGAGGTCATCTGCCGAGGGTTCGACGTTGAACACGCCATCGTCGAGCTGCTCGAGGTTCAAAACCGGATCCATCTCGTCCGCGCGGGTGCGCGCCCACTCGAGCCATTCCAGCAACCTTGGCCGGTTCTTCAGCTGTCCTCGTTCGGACGCTTCCGTCTCGAGTTGCGTCGCGAATGCCCGCAGCTCTTGCGCTCCCTGCCAGGCCTCAAATGCGCGTGCGAAAGTAGCCTCCCGCAGTTCGAGGAGCGCCTTAGCGCGGGCACGATCTCGTATGGTCTCCCACGCTTGGCGTTGCTCGGCTTGTTCGCGTCGGTACGCTTCGTGGGCCTCGGCGCGCCGCTGCTTCTCGCGCTCGCGGGCGTCATCGTCATCGACTACGCCCTGCTTGATGGCACGTGCGATGTCGTGGACTTGGCGTTCGAGGGGCTTCCTCTTCTCGTCGGACCAGTCGTCGCTGTTGCGGTCGTAACGATACGAGCCGTGGCGGTCGACCGTTACCTTGTGCGAGCCTTCCCGTTCCATCTCGAGGTTCAGCCGGCCGGATGGTGCCTTGTCGAACCTAGGAATCTGTGTCCACGGCGCGCGCCGAAGCTCGCGCTGCTCCGCGGCCGTCGGGACGTGGGGGACGTCCTCCATGATCTCGGTGAGGGAGAGGCTTCGGCGACGGGTGTCTACCTGAATGAACAGCTTCGGCGTCTTGAGCTTGATGTTCGCCCCTAGTCTGAGCTCATGCGAGCGTAGGTGATCGGCGAGATCGAGCAGTATCTCGATCGCACGGGGACGGAGCGCCTCGCTGACCGAGTTCAGGATCGACGTCGTCTCTAGTGCGGTGCGAAGGGAGCCGGCGTTCGTGGTGATCTTTCGCGCGGTCGTCCTGATGCGGTCCCAGTCCGAGGTGTCTGCCGGCGAGCCGGTGCTGAGCATGATGACGATGTCACCGGAGCTGCGGCCAGTAAAGCGGAGTTCGTGGGCCTTTGGTACGAGGTGGTGGACCCTGCACGCATGCAGCACTCGGCGGTAGTGGGCCCGGGTGGATTCTTCTGGGTCCGCGATGGTGATTCTTCCCGATTCCTGGAGCTGCTTGATCAGGGCCTTCGCCTGTTTGAGCGTCTCTGTCGCGCCATCGCCGAGCTCGAGCTTGGCTCGTGCTGGCCGAGGACCGTGACCATTAGAAACAATCGAGACCGGGGGAGTGTCACTCGGCGGGTAGGTGCCGTGCTCAAGGAAGTGCGCACCTGCGTCCGTGACCGTGGCACTCCAGGTCCTGCCGTGGCCCTTGATCGCTACGAGGCCTCGAGAGTTGAGCGCGATGGCGCTGGTCTTGTACGAGAAGTCGTCCGTCGGCCACCTGCCCTCCGGACAACCCTCGGCGATCCACCGCAAGACTTCGAGTTGCCGGTCGTTGACGCGTCTGTCCATGAACGCACCGTACCGGGGCACTCGGACGTTGAATCTCTGTCAGTCGTCGAGACTCAGGCGTCCTTCTCGAACATCGAGAGTTCCACGCCCTTCAGCAGCGAGCCGGGTTGTACCTTCAGCGCCGTGGCAATCTTGACCAGCGACTGCAGTCCAACCAGGGCTCGCCCGGCCTCGTAGGATCTGATGTTCGCGCTGTCGATCTTGGTCTTCGACGCGAGGTCGTCGATCGTTAGGTCGCGCTTCTGGCGCACCTCTGTGATGATCGCTCCGATGTGCGCAGCAGCAGGGGAAGGGATGCGAGCCATAGAGATAGTATGGGGTACGAATGCCCGGTCTCGAACTTGCACTCAATGGAACCGTTGCGCCGGCGAGATCCGGCGCTGTGTTGCATCCAATCGGACCTGGGGGTTCTCTGTAGTGTCCGCGCTACCTGGCATGCTGAGGTCGTGACACTACTCGACGACGTCATCAGCCAGGCCTCCGACGGCGAAGCCACGGCAGTGTTGCGCAAGCTGATGATTGTGGCGCACCGGCTAGGAGCTGCGTCTTTGCTCGCGTGGGTGAAGAACGAACTTAACGGATACGAGGCCGACGACGACCTGCCCTCATACCGTGGACCAATGACGGTCGGGGTTCAAGCGTTGATCACGGGCCCCATGGGCTCGAGGGGCACCAATGTCCTTACCTCGCACGGTATCCCTGAGGGGTTTGAGGGTCTCTTCGAGGTCTCCTTCTATGACCCTCTGGCTGGCATCGAGGCTTTCGCCCAGTCATCGGAAGGGATCAGCATTCCCTGGGACCCGGTGATCGTGGGCATGTACAACCGGTGGATCGATGCGAGAGATGTCCCGTTCATCCAAGGATGGGGCGTCTATAGTGCGTCGAAGGCCGTTTCCCAGTCAAGGTTGCGAGCCATAGTCGACGTCGTTCGAACCAAGGCCCTCGAGATGGCACTGGACCTCCAAGCCGATTTCCCAGAAGCGGGCGAACCGGGCGGACCGACGGTCGATGACCCGCGTGTTGAGGCGACGGTAACGCATATCACGACGAACATCTATGGCTCCGTCACGGGGCTCGCCCAAGGGAACTCTGTACGGCAGAAGGTGTCGGTGAAGGCGGGGGATCTGGTGGCTACGCTTGACGCCGCCCGAGCATTCCTCGCTGACTCCGGTGTCGCAGAATTCTCGAGGGTCCTTACGGGCCCGGGTGATGATGAAGACAAGCGGGGCAGGCTCGAACGCTTCGTGCATGGCGTGAAGTCTGGAACGATCGCCGTGGCTGGAGGAGTCGCAAGCAACCTCGCCGCCGAGGGGGTTATCGAAATATCGAACCAGTTCTTCGGTTGGGTAGCGAACGCCACGGGATGACGTTGACGGCGCGCGGCTTTCTCCGTGGGAAGTGGCTCTGTAACCATCCGCTGCTCCGATCAACGATCCACCTCGAGGCCTGCAGAGCTTCTGGTCAACCTGCGGGGAATAGGAAGCGATAAGTACCTGGAACTTATGGCTTCCTATCGGAAGCCTTGGTGTGTGGCAAGTTCTCTCAAGTCGACTCTCGGCGCGCAGGTGCGCGAGGTTCGGCGATCCAGGGGGCTGACGCAGGAGGCGCTTGCAGAGCAGCTTGAGGTAACACCGCGCTATCTGGCCGGCGTCGAACGGGGCGAGCGTAATCTCACACTGGACTCCGTCGACGCGCTAGCCAAGCAGTTGGAGGTCCCGGCATTGAGGCTGTTGAGCAGCGCCGAGCAGAACTCCTGAGCGAGTGGCCTCGGCGGTCTGTAGCCTTCGCCCGCGAAGCCCCGCACTCTGAGGATCGCGCATCTCAGCGTGGGCTGTTTCCGGTGCGCTGCATCGTATGATTTCTCACAATCCCACAGGCGCAGGAGGCACACTCGTGACAGAAGCAGATTCGACGCTGACTGTGCTGCCGAGGCTGACCGCGGGCGTGCAACAGCAGCTGCTCGAGCACAACGACGGCAAGGTGTTCCACACCGAGTACTCCGATCGCAACTTTCGCGAGTCCCGAACATACACGGTGGACGGCGGCCAACTCTTCATTCGTTCGCACGGCAAAGGCGCTTTCGGCGGCAGCCAATTCGATCAGACCTGGCCCGCGAGTCGCGAGGAGACGCACAGGTTCCTTTACAAGTATCAGCGCCAGCTCGACCACTCACGGGTCGACCCGAAGCTGAAGCTGCCGAAGCCAGAACCGGTCGTGATCGCGGCCGACCCGGCCCTCAGCGACCTCTCGGAAGAGATAGTCGAAGGCCTCAGCGACGAGGCTACACCCGAGGCGTCTGCCCGGGTGGTGGCCTGGTTCAACGGGTTGTCCGCCAGGGAAAAGCTCTTCTACGGCACGGTCGTCGTCGCGGTCGTTGCAGGTGGCGTGGTCGTGTACCGCTATCGCAAGCCCATCGCTCACAAACTGAAGGTTGCTATGTCTGCCGTCAGGCAGAATCTCACCGGACTGACTCAAGAACCCGGTGAATCTGAGGATCAGCACGGAGAGGCAGATCGCGCGAACATTTAGTTCCGGCTGCTCCTCGATGCCGAGGATCTCTCGCACCTGCGTCGCCGGTGTCCAACCCGGCGCGCAGGCCGGAACACGCTGCCGCGACCTGAGCGACGCCCAGGCTCGTGTCCGTCGTGAGGTCCGTGGATCTCATGTCCGTGGTCGCCACTACGGTGAGTGCAACGCCGCACCTGGAGGAGACGCACATGAACGAAACGCCCATCGCAGTATCGAGGCTCGGTGAGGACGACACGCGCGAAGCGCAGAACCTACGAGCAGTGAGGTGGCTGCTCTCCCAGCCCGGCGGTTCCGTAGTCGTTGTGACCCCACGCCGTGATGTGCCGAGCGAAGCGATCAAGCGGCTGATCGCGAGCCCCGAGGTGCAGCACTTTGCCTGGCGCGGGTTCCACGGGGGTCACTTCGATGGGAACCGGGTCCTCTACGCATGGCCCGACCGCAAGCATCTGAACGACGTTTGGAACGGCGATGCGGACGCTATCGCCGTCATCGAGTGGGGCGAAGAGGAGACCGCCGAGTGGATCGAAGACGTGAATCCCGTGCAGCTCTTCCCGGACGCGATCATCTCGCCCTCGCCTCGGACAGAAGTCAAGCTCGAACCACTGCCTAACGGCATCGACGAGATCCTTGAGCACGTCGCCGCCATGGCGGCCGGGTACTCGTCGGGCCTGAAGTGGAACGAAGAGGACAAGCTCAAGGCCGACATGATGAATCGGCCCGAGCGCTGGCGGCACGTCACGGTCGAGCAGATCCGGGCGAAGTGCCGGCAGCTCGGCATGCGCGCGAACGACGTCGACACCATCGCGGGCTTTGTGCAGCGTCGAAAGGACGGCCGCCGGTTCAACGTCCGGTCGTCGTACCGGAGCTTCGAGTTCAACTGATGGAGATGAGAGGCGGCGCTCGATACCCGAGGCACGGCCGCCCGCCGACCTGGGAGCAGTTCAGAGCAGCCGTGCGGCGCGTCGACCGTGACAGCCTGCTCATCAACGCCGCGGGCGCGTCCTCGCTGATCGCCCGGGGCCTCGACCCGGAAGAATGGCAGGCCCACGGGCTGACGCCATGGACCATCGCGGATGTGGCGCGCACCGCTCTCGCCTGGGGCGGGTTCGCCAGGCCCGAGGCAGACATGGAGACGCTAGCTCTGCTCGGAAACATGAACGTGCAGATCGCCGATGAGGTCAACGATCCGGAGGACGCTTCGTCGGAGCGCGTCGGACGGATGCTCACGCGGATCATCTTCGAGCAGTTCCCTGGACAACGGGGGGTGATGGACGAGGTCGCCCGAACCGTGCTCCTGTTCGGCTCACGGGCTCGCTTCCCGGAAGGGTTCAGAGCCAAGAAGATGGTTCCGGATTGGTTCGCTGGAATCACGCAGAATCTGAGCCTGGAGCAGTACGTCGAGTCCGTGCTCATGATCGCAGTCATCGCCGAGCGGTGCAATGGGGCGTTCAGCCTGGACTGGCTCGACAAGCCCCCGTTATCCGATCTGGCGGATGTGCTCGACGCGGGGAGCATTCGTAACACGTTCGAGGGGCTCCTGCTGACCACGGTCGATGAGTTCAAGATGACGAACCGACGGCAACAGGACCCCGTCAAATCCGCGCAGAAGAAGTACGCGTTCAACCCGCTCGCGGACAAGCCCTTCATCCAAGGTATCGCGCCCACGCCGATTGCCCCCTGGGTCCAGGCAGTCATCGCCAAAGCTCTTCCACCTGCGATCTATCACCGTGGGCTCTCAGCGCTCGGCGAAGGATTCACACGTGACCTCGGCGCGGTGTTCCAGGAGTACACCGGCCGGCAGCTGGACGTTCTTGCCGAAGGACATGTCCACCCCGAGGTCGCGTACGGCTCCAAGAAGACCCGTCAAGACTCCTGCGATTGGTTCCTCGATCTTCCAGGCGTCCTCGTCCTCGTCGAGTGCAAGGCCAGGCAGCCGAACGAAGAACTGCGCACCCGAGGAGCAGACTGGCTCGACTCCGTCACCGGTAGCATCGGGAAGGGCGTCAGGCAGCTCAATCGGTCGAACACGGACTTTCAGAAAATCAGCGCTGTGTGCCCGCAGATCGACCCGGCGAAGCCCCGAGTGGGCCTCGTCGTGACGTTGGAGCCGTTCTACATCAACCAGAACTGGTTCATGTGGGAGCACCTCGAGCGGTCGGAATTCCCGGTGGGCATCGTCTCTATCGGCGAACTCGAGTCGTTGGTCACATTGGATCCAGCGGAACTCTCTGAGCTACTGCTCGGGGCCGTGGCTGCTGCTCGCTCGAGCGAAGTGCTCGAGGACAGTCTGTTGCTGCTCAATCCGGCCCTGACTACTGCGGACGGGAGGGAGAACCCGTTGCTACGCGAGGCATGGGACTCGATCGAACTTTTCGATCGCATCGACCGCGCCGCGGAACGTCTCCGCCTTGACGCGTCCGCGTGACGCGACGGCTTGCTTGAGCTGTCGCCCCCATAGATCAATGTAATGTTCGTGATACACCCCGATTTACCCCGAAAGACAGGAGGCGACGCGCATGGCCGAGTCCACAGAGGCCGCAAGGAAGACCACGGCTCGGATCGTCTGGGACACGGCGGACAAGTACCTGCGCAACATCGTCGATGAGGAGGACTACGGCGACTACATCCTGCCGTTCACGGTGCTCCGCCGTCTCGAGTGCATGCTGGCCGACAGCAAGGACGACGTCATCAAGTACGTCGAGAGCTTCGCCGGCATGCCCCAGCACCTCATCGACATCGCCGTCAAGGACCGGTTCGGCCTGGGCTTCTACAACGTCTCCCCGCTCGACCTGGCGACGATCGCCTCGGTCGACGACAACGTGGACAAGTCCCTCAAGAGCTACGTCGACGGCTTCTCGAACAACATCGCCGACATCTGGGTCTCATTCGACTTCAATCGGCGCGCGAAGGTCCTCGCCGACGCCAACCGCCTGCACGCCGTCGTCAAACACTTCTCGACGCTGCCGCTCGGCCCGAAGGAGCTCAGCGACACCGGCATGGGCGACGTCTTCGAGGACGTCATGTACCGGGCCTTCAACAAGAAGGGCAAGGCGGCGGGTAACTTCTATACCCCTCGCGATGCGATCCGGCTGATGGTCGACGTCCTCATCAGCAATGACGACGACACCATCGCCTCCGACCACGCCGCGCGCTCGGTCTACGACCCGACGGCAGGCTCCGGCGGCATGCTGTTGATCGCCCAGGAAGCGCTCAAGAGAACCAACGAGAAGGTCGATGTCACGCTCTATGGCCAGGAGCTCATGCCATCGGCGTTCGCGCTCGGCAAGGCTGACCTGCTGATCCAGGGCGGACGCCCCGACGCGATCAAGAAGGGCAACACCCTCGTCGAGGACCTCTACGAGGGGCAGACCTTCGACTACGTGCTCTCGAATCCTCCGTTCGGCATCGACTGGGAGGTCGAGGAGGAGTCGGTGCGCGAGCAGGCGAAGATCCCGGGTTCGCGGTTCAGCCACGGCCTGCCCGGCACGTCTGACGGCCAGATGCTGTTCCTGGCCCACTGCGCCTCGAAGCTCAGCCCAGCCGGCAAGAACGGCCAGGGCGGCCGTGCAGCGGTCGTCTCGAATCAGTCGCCGCTGTTCAACAGCGACAACGGGCCGAACTCGATTCGCCAGTGGCTCCTCGAAGAGGACCTCATCGACGCCATCATCGCGCTGCCCACGAGCATGTTCTACGGCACCGGCATCGCGACCTATGTCTGGGTCCTCGACGCGAACAAGGATCCGGAGCGTAAGCACAAGATCCAGCTCATCGACGGATCCGGCCAGTGGGAATCGCTGCGCAAGCCCATGGGCGACAAGCGCCGTGAGGTGGGCAAGGACCACCGGTCCAAACTGCTGGAGGCTTACAAGGCGTTCGAGTACGCGGATCCGACGATCTCGCGCGTGATGACGCCCGAGGACTTCATGTTCCGCGACGTGCCCGTGTATAAGCAGGCGCGGTTCGCGACGCGCTTCGACGATGAAGCTGTTGAGGCCGTCCGCGGCCGCCGCGACTTCGTCGAAGGGCACGAGGCAGTCATGCGCTCCCTCGACGGCACCGCATGGAACGACCTGTCGAAGACGTTCCCTGTCGTTGCGAAGGCTGCGGGGTTGAAGGCCCCGCTCGGACTGGTCGACGCCGTGATGAATGCTATGGCTGTTCCGGATGACTCAGCTCCTCTGGCCGTGGATCGCAAGGGCAAGCCGGTGATCGTCCCGGGTTGGAAGCTCACGGAGCGCGTTCCGCTGAGCGAGGACCTCGACCAACACATGGAGAGCGAGGTGCTCCCGTACGCGCCGGGTGCGCAGTGGGACGAGAGCAAGGCCAAGCATGGCACCGACATTCCGTTCACTCGGCTCTTCTATGTGCCCGAAGAACCGCGCCCTCTCGTTGAGATCGATTCCGAAGTCGAGAACCTCATGGGGGAGCTGGGTGACATGTTCCGGCAGGTGAGCGCAGAGTGAGGGCGTCGTTCGCACCGGTCTGGAAGGTTGCAGAAGTCAATCCGGCAACTCCAGAGTTCAAATCGTTGGCTGATGGTGCCGATGTCGCGTTCATGCCGTTGGAGGCAATCTGGCCCGGCGCGAATTGTGACTACAGCCGCACGGTGTCGTGGTCGCGGAAATTGAGCTACACGCAATTCAGGCGTGGGGACATCCTCGTACCCAAGATCACTCCGACGTTCGAAGCTGGACGAACGATCATTGCTGAGATCTCTTCTGCTGCTGGGCTTGCCTCCACTGAAGTTCACGTGGTGAGAGCTAACGACGGCGTTGATCCACGCTTTTTGCAGTACACGTTTCAGAGCCAGCCCTTCCTAGATGAAGGAGGGCATTCGCTACAAGGAGTGGGCAATCTCCGGCGGATCACGCCCCGCTTCGTTCAGGAGTACCGGGTTCTTGACCTTTCGTGTGAGGATCAATCCCGCCTCAGCGACTACCTCGACCAGGAAACGCTTGAAATCGAGGCGATCATCGGCAGGCTCGATGATCTGGCGGGCATGCTCCGCCACCGCGAAGCCGTTGTGCGTACACGACTGGTTTGCGGGATTTCTGATAGCCAGGAAGTTTTCCGGGTGAGCGCCCACTCACCCCTGTCCGGTACTCCCGAGCACTGGGATCGCACGAAGTTCGGCTACGACTTCACCGAGAGCACCGAGCGGAACGGTGACGACCCGCCCGGTCCGCTGCTCTCGATCTCCGAGTACCGGGGTGTGGAGCTGAACACGCGCACCGATGGTCAGCAGGCGTCGCTCGACGTCTCGAAGTACCGGGTGGTGCGCCCGGGTCAGCTCGCGGCGAACATGATGTGGCTCAACCATGGCGGCCTCGGCGTCTCGTCCCTTACCGGGTACATCAGCCCGGACTACAAGGCGTTCTGGATCTCGGATCGGTTCGAGCCCCGCTACGTCCACCACCTTTTCCGGAGCTCTCGGTACATCGACTATTTCGCTGCGATTGCAACCGGCGTACGCCCGAACGCCCAGCGCGTGACCAAGACGGTGTTGGACGCGACCCCGGTCCCGCTGCCGCCTCTCGACGAGCAGATCAGGATCGCCGACGAGCTCGACGAGGCGACCGCGCGCGTCGACGCCATGCTGGTGAAGGTCGCCGACCTCAAGGCCCTGCTCCTCGAGCGCCGCGCCGCGCTCATCACCGACGTCGTCACCGGCAAGAAGGAAGTCTCATGAGCCACGCGCAGCTGATGGAGCTTGAGTTCGAGGACAACCTCTGCTCCGAGCTGGCCGAGCAGGGCTGGCTGTACGAGGACGGCGGAAAGCCGACCGGCTGGGACGTCGGCCTGGCGATGGTGCCGGCCGACGCGCTGCACTGGCTGACCACGCAATACCCGGACGAGTACGAGAAGGCCGTCCCCGGCGACCTGGCCGGCGAGCAGCGTGCCGACGCGGAGCGCAAGCTTCTCGAGCACGTCACCAAGGAGCTCGCCAAGTCGACGCGGATGGATCCGACGACCGGGCACCCGGTCGGAGGCCTCCTCGGCGTGCTGCGCAAGGGCTTCTCCTACGCCCAGATCGGCCGCCCCACGGCGAAGTTCGGCCCGATGATGGCTTTCCCTCCCGCCAATCCGAACCTGACCGAGGTCGTCGAGGCGGCCGCGGCGGTGCGGCTGCGGGTCCTGCGCCAGGTGCGCTTCGACACGAAGACGAACGAGAGCATCGACGTCGTGCTCCTCGCGAACGGCCTGCCGATCGTCACGCTCGAGCTCAAGACCTCTAACACCCAGACGGTCAACCACGCGATCCGCCAGTACAAGGAGGACCGCAAGCCCGGCAGGAGCCGTCCGCTGCTCGCGCCCGGACGCGCGCTGGTCCACTTCGCGGTGTCGAACGACCTCGTCTACATGACGACGAAGCTGCAGGGTGGCGACACGGTCTTCCTGCCGTTCAATCAGGGCGACGACGGCCACGAGGGTAACCCGCCGTCCGCGACCGGCTCGTTGACGAACTACCTCTGGCGCGAGATCCTGGCGCGCCCCAGCTTCATGCGCATCCTCAAGGACTTCGCGCTCTTCGAGCCGAGCAAGTCCGGGAAGAAGGAAGACGGCCGGCTCGTCTTCCCGCGGTTCCACCAGCTGCGGGCCGTCGAGCGCGTGGTTGCCGACATCGAGACGAACGGCCCCGGCAAGCGGTACCTCGTCTGGCACTCCGCTGGGTCCGGCAAGACCAAGACCATCGCGTGGCTCAGCCACCGCCTGATTCGGCACATGAGCGCCGACTCGAAGTCGACCTTCGATTCGGTCATCGTCGTCACCGACCGCACGGTGCTGGACGAGAACATCCGCGACGACATGAATCTCGTGCAGTCGAGCAAGGGCCTCGTCGTGGCCGTGGGCGAGAAGTCGGGGGCGAAGTCCCCGCAGCTCAAGAAGGCGCTCGTCGAGGGCGACCACATCATCACCTGCACCCTGCAGACGTTCCCGGAGGTCATGAAGCTCATCGAGGACACCGAGGAGCTGCGGGGTCGGCGCTGGGCCGTCGTCGCTGACGAGGCCCACTCGTCGCAGTCGGGCTCTGCGGCCAAGCAGCTCAAGGAGCTGCTCGTGGACGTCGAGCTCGACCCAGACGAGGAGATCAGCGCCGACGACTTCCTGGCCGCCAAGGACTCGGCCATCGCGGCGTCGGCGAACATCACGTTCGTCGCGTTGACGGCGACGCCGAAAGGGAAGACCCTGCGCCTGTTCGGCACCCAGGTCGGGGAGCGCTGGGAGGCCTTCGACACGTACACGATGGCCCAGGCGATCGAAGAGGGCTTCATCCTCGACGTCCTCACCAACTACTCGACCTACGACATGTTCCTCCGGGTGAAGAACACCCTGGAGGGCGAGGAGTCCGAGAGCGAGATCCAGGTCAACACCGGTGAAGCGGTCTCGAGCATCGTCCGCTACGCGAGGCTCCACCCGACCGCCATCGCGCAGAAGGTGCGGGTCGTCGTCGAGCACTTCCGGCGGAACGTGCAGCCGCTGCTCGCCGGACAGGCGCGCGCCATGGTCGTGACCAGCTCGCGCATGGAAGCCCTGAGCTGGTCGCGCAAGATGGACGCCTACATCGCCGAGAAGGGCTACGACCTGCACACCCTCGCGGCGTTCTCCGGCTCGCTCACCGACGAGGACGGCGAGAGCGTCACCGAGGTCTCGGTCAACGGCGTGAGCGACGTCGGCAGGGCCTTCCGCGAGCAGGGCGTCTACCGCGTGCTCATCGTCGCGAACAAGTTCCAGACCGGCTTCGACGAGCCGCGGCTCATGGCGATGTACGTGGACAAGAAGCTCTCCGGCGTCGCCACCGTGCAGACGCTGTCCCGGCTAAACCGCATCTACCCGGGCAAGACCGCACCGATGGTCGTGGACTTCCGGAACACGCCGGCAAGCGTTCAGGCTGATTTCAAGCTCTACTACTCCGACGCGCACGTCGACGGCGACGTCGACCCCAACGCGCTGATTACCGTGGGGGAACGGCTCGACACGGCAGGACTCTATACGCACGAGGAGATGGACGCGGTCGCCGACGCATTCCTGACCGATGCCGGGGGCGAGGCGATCGCCAAGGCCCTGTCGCCGATCAAGCACCGCTGGACCGGGCAGTGGCGGCAGACCGTGCTGTCGAAGGACAAGAAGCGAAAGGAGGAGCTCGAAGCCTTCCGCTCCGACGTGCTCGGGTACCGCAACGCCTGGCAGTTCCTCAGCCAGATCGTCGACTACCAGGACCCGGAGCTTCACCGTCGCGCGATCCTCGCGACGCTGCTGGGTCGGAACCTCCACGCCGACGGCGACGACCGCGACGACAGCTTCCTTGAGGGCGTGCAACTGTCCGGGGTCAAGCTCGTACCGTCGGCGATCGAGGAGGACCACTCGCTCAGCGAAGGCAGCGAAGAGGGCATTAAGCTCCCGATCTTCGACGGCGAGCACGGCGGCAGCGCCGCGCCCAAGAAGGGACCGCTCGACGAGGCCATCGACAAGGTCAACGAGATGTTCAAGGCCAAGGGCGTCGACGTGAGCCCGGAGAGCGTCTCCGGGTTCATCACCACGTTCTGGGGCTTCCTCGACGAGAGCGAGGAGGCGGTCGCGATGGCGAAGCACAACACCGCGGCTCAGCTCAAGGCCTCCGATGGCTTCAGCGGCGCGGTCGGGCTGGCAGTGCTAAAGACGGTCAATGAATCGAAGGAGATCCAGTCGTACATGACGGATCCCACATTCCTCAGACAGCTCTCCGACATCGCTGCGGACGCTCTCCACGCTCAACACCGTACAGACCATGACGCGAGCTCCGAGCCGGAAGGCGCATGAGCATGCGCGAGGCGGAGCAGGCAGGCTTCGGCGACGTCATCCGCGAGGCCCGGAATAAGCATGGGTGGTCTCAGGGCGAGCTCGGGGAGAAGGCCGGGGTGTCGCGCCCGACCATCGCGCGCGTCGAGGCGAACAACGACGTGACGACGGCGACCATCGCCAAGATCGCGCAGGCGCTGGGTCTGAAGCTCGAGCTGAAGTGACTTCGAGGTTCTGTCCATGGCTCTGACTCTCGATCCAATCCTGCGCAGCGCAGGGATCGACCCGCTCGAAGCCCAGGTGATCCGGCACGCCTTCGTCAAGGAGCACGAGGACACCGGCTTGCAGGGGATCCACGCCGACTCCACCGACGACCAGATCCTGCTCTACACGAGCCAGCAGTCCGCGAACCCTCGGATCTTTCCGACCTCGCCGCCGACGATCTGGGTGGTATTCGTCCGCGAAGGCGGAGACCGAGCCCGCCTCTGGTCGGTCGTTGAGAATCGCGGCGAGGTCGCGAATGACGGCTCCCTCCGGACGTTTGACCTGGCGGTCGCTGAGCGCATGGCGGACTTGAGAAACCGCCTCGTCATCGGTTGGCGATCGCCCCGCACCTGGCGGCTCAATGGCCCGACCGCGGCCGGCTACCCGGTGATCGAGATCGCGGATGCGCGGCCGGTGCCGTTCCCGGGTTTCGATCGACTCATCCTGGACCACGCGCAATTGCAGGCAGTGATGCGCGAGCACCGGTACGCGGCGTGGCGCACGGCGCTGTCCTCCGTGGTCGGCGTATACTTCATCACTGACACCCATGATGGTCGCCACTACGTCGGCAAAGCCGACGGTGCAGAGAACATCCGACAGCGATGGAACGCGTACGCGAGCAACGGACATGGCGGAAACGTCGAACTGCGCGGTCTGGATGCGTCGACGTTCCGATTCTCGTTGCTACGGGTGTTTGACCCGGCGACGCCCACGCGTGAGATCGACGCGGCAGAGAGCCACTTCAAGGTCGCCTTGGACTCGCGCCGTTTTGGACTGAATCGAAACTGATTGGCAACGACTGCGAAGTGGAGCTCAGGGCGCATGTCGCGTCGTCAGTCCAGCGCACTAGTTACCGCGGTCATACGGTTCGATCCGCGATACTGGAGAGATGCCTCGCAACTCATCGCTGGCCGCCGTGCATATCGGCAGTAACATCGCGAACGCGCGAAAGACGATGTCTATGACGGTGGACGAGCTCGCGGTCGCGAGTCGGATCGACTCCTCAAACATCCGCTCGTACGAAGCTGGCCGCGCCATGATGAATGTGCGGTCTCTGGTCCGGATCGCGGAGGCGCTCAGCGTCGATCCCGGTGTCCTACTCGATGGCGTGGCCTCGGAGATGTTCATCGGGCCGAGCCCGAGCTGACTCGGGGAGAGTGTCACGCCGTTAGACGAAGGTCCCGAGACTAGATGTCGTATTCCTTGCTCATCGGCTCGCCGTTTTCTTTCCACGTGAGTCTCACCCGTGGCTCTCCGCCTCCCATGTGGAGCCAGAACCCGGCGGACTGCTTCTGGCCAGCATGAACCGTCCTCGGCTTTTCCCACCCGGGTAGCAGCATTCGATCGCTCGCGGCTTCGAGAACCACGCCCTCCGCATCGTCGTGTCCTCGGTTGGTGATCTCTACCCACCTCCGAGTTTCGTGCCGGACTCTGCCCTTGCTGTCCGTCTTAGGCTCTCGCTTGCTCTGCCCTTGCACGAGGAACCGCTCGGTGGTGGATGCTGGCGCTGACGGCGCGGTGTGCAGCGGCTGAATCATGTCCCGAAGGTCCATTTCGATCGCGCTCCAGACCTTGGTGAGAAGCTCGTCCTCGTTCTCGAAGCTGCCATAGAGTCCTCGCTCCTGCAGCTTCGTTCGGAAGTCCCGAAGGGCCTGCAACTGAGCGAGATCGACGTCTGCCGGATGTGGCGCTTCGGAGAAGTAGAGATGGACTGGCTTCCCACCCTTGACAGCGCCTTCGATCTCCTCGACGGTGCCGGAGATGCTGGTAGGTGTCTCGCTCCCGACGCGACTCCCAAACAGGGCGATGATGATGTCGGCCTTGGTGAGGAGCTGCTCATTGAGGATCGCCTGCGGATGGTGGCCGAGCATCGGCACGGAGTCAGTCTCCCAGCGAAGCGGATGGAGGACGAATCCCCGACCGAGGGTGTTGGTGCTGTTCCAGCTCCGCAGCGCGCGCTCAACTGCATCTCGTGCGCCGGGGATATCTGAGGGGGAGGCGATCATCACGTTGACGACTGTTGCGAGTTGGGTCACGTTCTCACTCTATGGAGCAGATCCGACATTGAGTGTCTGAGATGACAGCCGCTTGATGTGCTCGAGAACGTCCTGAGCATTCGCATGGATGCCTGCGCGCAGGTCGTCCTGCCACGGGCTTTGCGTCGTCGAGTAGGGCTTGTTCTTTCTTGAGATGAGCGAGTCAGCACACGTGATCATGACGCCATGGCGAGCACGCGAAAGCATGACTAGCAGCACACGGTGTTCTTCCTCCTTCTCGGCCGCAGTGCGAGCGAGGAAACTGGGAACGTTCCCCTTCTCCAGGCCGGGGATGATGACCCAGTCGAACTGCTGTCCTTTACCGGTGTGCGCGTTCAGAAGGTGGATGCCCGCGACGATCGGGGCGTCAGGATCCGCAGGTTCGTGCACATTCGCGACAGCCGCAGCTATCGAGCCCGAAGTCCCAGCGAGGTCTTCTAGCTGATCGATCGCATCCATCGCCTCCGCCAGCGTGTCAACATCATTCGGGCCGAGCGAAGCGACAACGCCTTCGCGCAGAGCTGCTGCCGCTGGGTCGCCGCCGAGCGCACTGAGCACGTTCCGAATTGTATTCATGACGATGGTGCTGTCGAGTGCCAACTCCCACCGAGTGCACGGGGTGCCGGATGACGTGAACTCGGCGTCGATTGGCTTCCTCCGCCACCCACTTCGGCAGATGATCCCGACTGTAGCGCTCGGTTGCTGCGCGGTAATGGCTTGCGCAAGGTTTCGGATAAACGTTGCCTCTTCGACACCCGTTGCGAACCGCGCGCCGGCTGCGATCCCACCCTCGAACCACGAGGCGGGGTCATGAGCCTTCAGGGGCTGTCCGCCGAGCTTCTCCGCGACGGTCGAGAGCAGCGTCAGGACTCTCGGTGATGACCGATAAGAGACGCTGAGTCCTGCAGGATCTCCGCAAACGCGGCGAAGCACCTGTTGCACGAAGGCGGGGCGTGCGCCTGTCCAACTGTAGATGCCTTGCAAAGGGTCGCCTACGAAAGTCCTCTGGGCCGCGCTCGATCGGAGTGCGATATCCAGCTGCTGCGGAGAGAGGTCTTGGAACTCATCGACAAGGAGCGCACCGTAATGGGCCTGGTAGAGCCGAGCAACCTCCGGGACCCGGAGAAGGCGCTGGGCGTGACGAAGCATATCGTCAAAGTACAGAGTGTCGGACCGCTGACGGCGCTCCTCGATCTCGAACGCGCGCTGGTCCCGATTGGCTCCAAGCCGTTCGAGCACTTGAGCATCAGAGTACGGCCCTTGTTTTGCCTCACGCAGCTGCGCATCGAGCGACGCCCGGAGCCCGCTCGCCTCGTTGTCCTCGAGGCCCTCGAGGAACGGCTCAGTCGCATCGTTCTGGGTGGCCTTCTCAGGGAACAACACGTCGGACGGCTCATTGAGTGTGCCCGCGTGGGCACGAATAACCTCGCCTGCGTGGCCATGGAAGTTGTGGATGGTCACGTACCGTCGCACACGCTCGGAGCCGAGTACGTCGAGAAGCCGCCCGCGCAGGTTGGCCTTGGCCTTATTGGAGAAAGTCAGGGCGAGGATGCGCTGTCCTGGTCCGAGACGCGGAATGAGCACTTCGGCGCGACGTGCCAGTAGCTCAGTCTTGCCGCAGCCAGGTGGTGCGATTACCAGAAGGTTCTCATCCGCCGAAGACGGATCCGCCAACCTTGGCTCGGACGAGCTCACTTCGACACCCGGCGTTCGAGCTCGTCGAGGAGCTTGTTGATGCTGGTGATCTTCGTCGCTTCCTCCGCAGTCATTGTCTTGCCGATCGCCAGAGCAGCAGGAACCTTCCGGTTGCCCTTACCCTTTCCAGCATTCGATCGGCAGAATTTGGCGACCGCTGCGTAGTCAAGTTCGTCCATCGTGTCGACCCCGCAGGAGGAGAGGATCGTGCGGTCGTCCCGCGCGACGCCAGCCGCGATCAGCCGTTCCGCTACTACCCGGGGACCGATTGCGCGACAGTACTCATCCTCGAGGTCCTTCGAAGAAGCGAAGACGGTCTGATCGACGACATTGACCGGTTTGCCTCCCACGGCTCCAATCCAGGACGGCAGTTCTGCTTCGTCAACGAGACCAAGCACATCGATGTCGAAACCGGCGGGACCGATCAGTTTGTAAACCGTCGGAAAGTTGTCAGCCCCACCCAGCTCGAAGATGACAGCCCCGTGACGATCGAGTGAGAAGCCGCGAAGGCGTGCCGCCGCCTCAACAACTAGCCGGTCCGCAACCCCTTCGACGACAATCGCGACCCGGGCAGTCAGCGCCTCAAGCATTCGAGGCGACCACCAGTGCGCTTGCGCGCGCTCCTCCACGGTGAGCCGACTCGGCTCGATCTGTTTCGCCGATCCATCGGCACGCACAGTTACGACTTCAGTGGGGTCGAACTTCTGAACGATATACGGCGAGTGCGTGACGAGGATTTTCTGGTTCGTCGCACTAGTGAGCAACTCCGCTACTGTGCGCTGACTGAGCGGGTGCAAATGAAGTTCGGGCTCGTCGACCGCGACGACATTCGCTGCACCTTCGGCGAGGTCGAAGAGAGTCATCGCGATCAGCTGACGGATGCCATCAGATTGCTCGGACAGGGGCATGAACGAACCGTCACGCGAGAGGTACAACGACACGTTATCTAACACCGATGCGGAAGGATCAGCGCCTGTACGAAGAGCGAGATCATCCGCGCTGATTGCGCGCGGCATTGCGCTCGACATGTGAGTGGCAACACCTGTCCGCAACGCGCTGAGACGTTCGTTCGAAGCCAGCTCGTTGTTGAACGTCTCAAGGACACCACTGAGCGTCGTCGTGCCTGTTCCGAGAGTTGGTTCCGCTGCCCGAAGTAGCGCCTGGACGGCTCCGCTCGGACCGTCAAGCTGGGATTGGCGGAGCGCAGGCAAGTATCGCCATCCGACCTTGGCGATCTGCTCACGAGTCAGGCTTCGTACCTCACCGCGTCCAGGGCACCAACGCCGAAGGACTATGGTGTCCTCGTCCTCGGGGTCGATCGACACTTCGAGCCGGATCTCGAGCGATTCGTGCTTGTCTTCTGCATTGACGCTGATCTCGCGATGGAACAGGGCGCGGTCGTCGTCGTCGAACTCCAGGAAAGTGACGCTGACCTCGAGGGGAGCGGCAGTGTCCCTGATATCTGTGGTGGAGAGCTGCTGGTACAGCTGACCTGCTGGCCCAAGCGTGAGGTTCATCAACCGAAGGAACGACGACTTCCCGACATCATTGGCACCGATCAGTACAAGGTGCCTTCGCACCTCGATATCCCAATCGGCCAATCGGCTGTAGTTCTTGATCGTTACGCGACCTATACGCACGAGGCCCCCAGTCGGTTGCGCCTCGGTTCTTTGGCGTTCGAGGACTTCACAAGTCATTCTGTCGATTGACATCAGCCGGCCCGAGCCGACACGCGGTCATGCTCATCGACGTGATTCGTGCGTCACGGCGGGGATCGACTTGACGCACAGATCTGCCCGTAGCCCCGTGACGGATAACAAGCCGAGATTGCCCCGCCCCCTATGAGCGCGGAAGTATCGGCCATCCTTCGACCGCTTGCCCGGGCGTTATCTCGATCTCGGGTGAACCGGCGTTCCGGACAGCTGCGTCTCTCAGGTCTTGCACCACGTCTGTGCCGAGCCAGGAGATCGTCGCGGTGGTCAGTAGATCAAGTTGCGCATGCACTGAGCTGACGCTGTCAATGAAGTCATCCCGCCATCTCGTCTGAAGCAACTCGACGAGGTTGTCGTGATTGAATTCCTCGAGGAGCGCGTCCGACCGCTGCATCGCAACCTTCGTCGCCTCCAACTCGTCATTTGGAAGACGCCCGTGATGCCGTGCCATCAACACTGCGCCTTCGTCCTTCAGTGCGTGGACCTCCGCTGGAAGATCATCGAGAGTTGCTCCGTCGGGGAGGGCGGCGACGATCGCCTCCAGCTCGTTCGCGATCTGCCCGAGGCGCTCGCTGACGCCTTCAAGCCCGTGGTCCGTAACGAACTTCACAGCCGCCCATCGGACGCTAGCCACGTTTGTTTGAGCAATCGCTCTCTGCATCGACCCTAGAGGTGACTCGATCTCCGCGGCGTACTGATTCACAGCCGCCACAGTGCCGTCTAAGTCATACGTGAACAGCGCAACATCTGAGTCGTCTGCGATACGTAAAGCTGACCGCGAGTATCCGCTCGACCGATGGGCGTAGAAGACGGCGTTGTCGACTCGATGCGCTGCGCCGCGTAGCCGCTGAACATCGGGAGAGCCAACCGGCGTTCGCAAGAGCTTCACCTGCGCAGCTACACCTTGGCCGATAACGTCAAGGCCGCCATCTGCTCCAGAGACAGTCCGTTGAACTCGGAAGAAGCCGAGCTCATTCAGATGAGTTTCCGCGATGTTCTCGGCGACTTGCCACGGCGTATCAGTCATGCCCTCACGTTAGTGGTGGCCAGCGACGCCGCACCGTTGTCTCCCGACGTCGTTGCCTCGGGCACGCGATCGCTGCCTGTCCGATAGGACGACGATAGGCACTGCATGACTCAACATTGTCGATTACCAACTATTCGAAAGGGTCTTATGCGCGGCCTATCAAAAAGAACCGCATAAGAGTTTGAGAAGCGACGATTGAGGCCACGTTCAGCCCTCTCTGAACACTCCCAGCGCGACTCTGGAGGTCGCAGAAATCCGTGCTGACCAGCAGAAACGTGCACCCACTTGGGTTAGTAACAGTGTCCGGCGCGAACTGCGCCATCGTCGTCGGCGCTGTCTTCTGGCTGGTGGGCCTCTGCGGCGGGGGACGCACCCTGCGGATCGTGCTGGCGCTGACGTCGTTGGCGGCATTCGTCGTGCTTGTCACGCCCGAGCCCAGCGTGATCCGTGCATCCGTCATGGCAGCGCTCGCGATGCTGACGCTGCTGTGCGGGCGTCCCGGGGCCGGCGTGGGAGTGCTGTGCCTGGCGGTGACGGGCATCCTCATTTCGGACCCGTGGCTGGCGACCACACCGGGATTCGCCCTCTCGGCGGCCGCGACCGCCGCCCTGATCGTGCTGGCACCACCCCTGGCGCGCGGAATGTCGCGATGGATGCCGGGACCACTCGCCCTGGCGATCGGCATCCCCGTGTCGGCACAGCTGGCCTGCGGCCCGATCATCGCCCTGTTCGCCGAGCAGCAGTCCATCATCGGCATTCCAGCCAACATGCTCGCCGACCCAGTCGCTCCGATCGCGACCGTCGTGGGACTTCTCGCCTGTCTGGCGGCACCCTTCCCTCCGTTGGCGGACCTGTTCGCAGCTTCCGCCTGGCTGCCCGCCGCGTGGATTTCGACGACAGCGACGGTCTCGGCATCGGTCCCCGGCGGAACGATGATCGTTGTGCCGGGAATCGTGGCAGCGGTCGTCGTCGCAGGTCTCAGCCTCGCGATCGGAATCCTGCTGGCGGGAACGACACCGTTCCCGGGCTCGGCCGGGCGCTGGGCGCAGATCTCGTCCGTAGGGCTGCTGGTGGTGGCCGGGGGACTGCTGGGCGCCAGAATGCTGCTCACCGGGCCATTGGTGGGAACGACGGTGCCGGAGGCGTGGTCGATCGCGGCATGCGACGTTGGTCAGGGCGATGCGCTGGTGGTCCGTTCCGCGGGGCAGATCGCGCTCATCGATACCGGGATGGAGCCCGAGCCGCTGAACACGTGTCTGAGTGCGCTCGGCATCGACCGGATCGATCTGCTGGTGCTCACCCACTTTGACGCGGATCACGTCGGTGCGGCCGACACCGTTGTTGGCCAGGTTGGCACCGTGCTGCACGGCCCGGTCGAGGCGGGAGATGAGCAGGGCCTACTCGACCGGCTGCAGGAGGGCGGAGCTCGGCTGGTGTCGGCATCCGCTGGAATGCACGGCAACCTCGGAGGAGCGAGGTGGCAGGTGCTGTGGCCGCGGAAGAACTCCGCCGCGTTTCCGGCCGGAAACGATGCCAGTGTCGTCCTGGAGTTCGATGGCGGGGGAGTCCCGCGGTCGCTGTTCCTCGGTGATCTGTCGGCGGTGCCGCAGCGGATGCTGGTCGGCGAACTTCACGGAACGTATGCGGTGGTGAAGGTCGCCCATCACGGCAGCGCCGACCAGGACCCCGGGCTCTACGCACAGGTGCGGCCGAGCATCGCCGTTTTCAGCGTGGGAGTCGACAACGATTACGGCCATCCACGTGCGGAGACGATCGCAGCGACCGAAACGGCCGGCGCTCTCACGCTGCGGACCGACCTGCAGGGACGTATCCTCATCGGCATGGACGGTGACGCGCTCACGGTGTGGACCGAGCGCTCCGATGACTCCGGCGAGACGGCCGATGTCGGCGACGCCGAGTAGGCTCTTATCCATGCCTGCTCCTCGTTCTTCAGCCCGTGGTGGCGCCGGTGGGGGAGCGAAGGCGACCAAGATCCCTCAGGTGTCGTGGCGCGAGCCGCGGCCGGCTCCTGTCGTGATCATCTCGGGTCCTGAGGAGGTCTGCGCTGAGCGCGCGAGCGCCGGTATCCGTGACTATCTGCGTGCCGAGGACCCGGCACTCGAGGTCAGCGATGTCCGTGCCGACGACTACGCGCCGGGCACGCTTCTCTCACTCACCTCGCCGTCGTTGTTCGGCGAGCCGCGGCTCGTGCGCGTCTCGGGCGTCGAGAAGTGCTCCGACGACTTCATCAAGGAGGCCGTCTCGTACCTCGAGCATCCCCAAGAGGGTGCCACGGTCCTGTTGCGGCACACCGGTGCGAGCGTGCGCGGCAAGAAGCTGCTCGACGCGCTGCGCGGCGGATCGGGCGGAGGCATCGAGATCGCCTGTCCCACGGTCAAGCGCGACAGCGACCGGGTCGACTTCGCCGCGGGGGAGTTCAGGGCGGCCCGCCGCAGGATTGCGCCCGACGCGCTCCGGGCACTCGTCTCCGCTTTCGCCGATGACCTCACCGAACTCGCATCCGCGTGCCAGCAGCTGCTCCGCGATGTCGAGGGCGACATTACAGAAGACGTCGTCAACAAGTACTACGGCGGCCGCGTCGAGGTGTCAGCGTTCGTCGTCGCCGACACAGCGATCGCCGGGCGCTACGGCGAGGCACTCGTCGCTCTGCGTCACGCCCTCGATTCCGGCGCGGATCCGGTGCCGATGGTCGCCGCCTTCGCCATGAAGCTGCGCACGATGGCACGGGTCGCCGGTCAGCGCGAACCCAGTCGCAGCCTCGCGCAGCGACTCGGCATGAAGGACTGGCAGGTCGACCGTGCCCGTCGCGATCTGAGTGGTTGGAACGAGCGCTCATTGGGCCTTGCGATCCAGGCGACGGCCCGCGCCGATGCCGAGGTGAAGGGCGCCGCACGCGACCCGATCTTCGCGCTGGAGCGCATGGTCGCCGTCATCGCCACGCGCGTCCCATTCGGAGAATGACCCATAGGCTCCACGCGTAGGCTGGCGCCATGCGACTTCTCCTGATCAGACATGGCCAGACCCCCAGCAACGTCGCCGGTGCACTCGACACCGCGCGCCCGGGTGCGGGTCTGACCGCACTCGGTCATGCACAGGCCGCTGCGATCCCGGAGGTGCTCGGCGGGCAGCACATCGACGGGCTCTACGCCTCAGTGCTCACGCGGACCCAGCTGACCGGTGCTCCGCTGGCTGCGGCTCGGGGGCTCGAGATCCAGGTGCGCGAGGGGTTCGAGGAGATCTCCGCAGGACGTTTCGAGATGCACACCGACGCGGATGCCGTCCAGAGCTACGTCGAAGCCGGCTGGCGCTGGGTGAACGGCGATCTGGAACACGAGATCGCCGAGGGGGAGAGCGGACACGACTTCTTCGCACGCTACGACGCGGCGATTGCGGGCATCACGCAGCATCGACAGGCGCAGGAGACCGTGGCGGTCGTGAGTCATGGCGCCGCTATCCGGGTATGGGCGTCATGCCGCGCGGTCAATGTCGCGGCAGAGTCGGCTGCGCAGCGCCGTCTGCAGAACACCGGCATGGTCATCCTCGACGGTGACCCGGGCACCGGATGGACGCTGCAGCACTGGCAAGAAGAGCCGCTCGGCGGACGAGAACTCGAAGACCAGCTCGCGCACGATGTCACCGGTGAGCCCGAAGACGCGGATGCCGTGATCGAGGGTCGTTCGTAGCACCAACGCCGAAGGCCCGCCCCCACCGGGGACGGGCCTTCGAAAAGTCAGTTCAAGAACTGCTCGGCTCAGAGAGCTGCGACCTGCTTGGCGATCGAGGACTTGCGGTTCGCCGCCTGGTTCTCGTGGATGACGCCCTTGCTGACGGCCTTGTCGAGCTTCTTCGACGCAACCTTCAGGGATGCCGTTGCGGCAGCCTTGTCACCCGAGGCAACAGCCTCACGGGTCTTGCGAACGGCGGTCTTGAGCTCGGACTTGACGGCCTTGTTGCGGACCGTTGCCTTCTCGTTGGTCTTGATGCGCTTGATCTGCGACTTGATGTTTGCCACGCGTGGAAACTTTCGTTCAGGGATGGATGGGATTTGTCGTAGGCAGGAAGAGGGCTGCTGTCCGACGGTCGTGAGGGATAAACCCACACGCAAGCCAAGAATCAACTCTACCAGGTCTGCGGACTCTCCTTGCGCGTCGCTCGCGCGGAGCGTTTCGGATGAGGCAAGCTGGGCATACCCGAGCGAAGGAGCTCCGAATGCCGGATGCATCGATCCCGACTTTCCCCGCGCCGAAAAATCTGCGTTGGTCGGCAGCGACAGCGGCCTTCCAGGTTGAAGGCGCGCGCACCGCAGACGGACGCGGTAGATCGATCTGGGACGACTTCGTCGACGCTCCCGGACGCGTCATCGACGGATCATCCGCAGAACCCGGTCCGGACAGCTACCATCGCGGCGCTGAAGATATCGCGCTGCTGCGGGATCTCGGAGTTGACCGATACCGCTTCTCGATCTCCTGGGTGCGCGTGCAACCAGATGGCACGGGCCAGGTCTCAGTCCCCGGCCTCGCCTACTACGACCGGCTCGTCGATGGCCTGCTCGAGGCGGGAATCACCCCGTTCCCGACGTTGTATCACTGGGATCTGCCCTCTTCCCTCGAGGCAGAGGGAGGGTGGCTCACCCGCGACACCGTCGAGCACTTCGCGACCTACGCCGAGATCGTTGCCGAGGCCCTCGGCGACCGGGTCAAGCACTGGTACACGATCAATGAGCCCATCTCCACATCGCTGCAGGGATACGCGATCGGTGAACTCGCCCCGGGGCGTCAGTTGCTGTTCGACTGCCTGCCGACCGTGCATCATCAGCTGTTGGCGCACGGGCGCGCCGTGGCCGCTCTTCGAGAGAACGGTGCGGATGCCGTCGGCATCGTCAACAACCACACCTGGGTGCGACCAGCATCCGATTCGGCGGCAGATGCGACGGCGGCGTATCTCTACGACCTCATCCACAACCGGCTCTTCGCCGAGCCTGTTCTCACCGGAGAGTATCCGGACCTTGCCCCGTTCGGCGTCGAGATGCCGATCCATGAGGGAGATATGGCAGCCATCTCGACGGCATCCGACTTCTACGGCATCAATTTCTACAATCCGACGACGATCGCGGCCGCCCCCGAAGATGCGCCGGTGCCGTTCGTTCAGGTCCCCACTCCCGGAACAGAGCACACCGGGTTCGGTGAGCTCTGGCCGATCGAACCCGCCGCACTCACCGCTCTCCTCGTCGACACGAAAGAGCGATACGGCACGGCACTGCCACCGATCATCATCGGCGAGAACGGCGCATCGTTCCCCGAGCCGGACCACCCGGACGTGCGCATCGACGATACCGAGCGCATCGCCTACCTCGAGGGTCATATCGGTGCCGTCGCGGATGCCGTCGCCCAGGGCGTCGACATCGAGGAGTACACGGTGTGGAGCCTGCTCGACAACTTCGAATGGGCGAACGGCTTCACGCAGCGCTTCGGCCTCGTCCACGTCGATCAGGACACCTCGCAGCGTACGCCGAAGGCATCATTCGACTGGTACCGCGCCCTGATCGCTGGCACCCGATGAACGGCATCCGTCCGCAGAACGGGCGCGTCGGCGGCGCATGGATGACGCTGTTCGGCATCGCCTGGCTGGCCGTGTGGACTGTGCAGCTCACTCCCGTCCAGCTGCTCCTTCCGCTGCAACTGGACACGCCGGGCGGCCCGGCGGACTGGATCACCGGCGTGGTCTGGTCGGGGCTGATCCTGTCGATCGGCGGTTTGGCGGGCGTGATCGCGGGACCTTTGGCTGGAATGCTCTCCGATCGCACCACCTCGCGCTGGGGGCGCCGTCGGCCTTGGACGATCGGTGGTTCGGTGCTCACGGCGGTCTCGCTGCTGCTGACCGGTGCCGCATCGGACCCGGTCGGCGTCGGCGCCGCGTGGGTGGGCGTATCGATCGGCATCGCGGTGGTTTCAGCCGCTCTCACCGCAATGATCGCCGATCAGATATTCGCGCAGCGTGGCACGGCATCCGCACTGGTGAGCTCGGCTCAGGCCGTCGGCATCGTCGTCGGTGTCGGCGCGGTCGTGCTGCTGGGCCTCGGGATCGGCGCGAGTTATGTCGCTCTGGCGGGGTTCATCCTCGTGATCGGTGTGGGAACCGCTGTGCTGCTGCCGGATTCGACGGCTCCGCGTCGCCTGGTGCCATCGGCGCAGCAGACGTGGCGTGAACGACTGGGAGCTCTGCAGGATCGCAACTTCGGCTGGGTGCTCGCGAGCCGCCTCACGGTGAATCTCGGAAACGCGCTGGGAACGGCGCTGCTGCTGTTCTTCCTGCTCTACGGCGTCGGTTCTCCCGCCGATCGCGCCGAAGACGACCTGCTCGTGCTCATCGTGATCTACACGATCTTCGTGGTGGCGGCATCCCTCATCGCCGGATCCATTTCGGACCGCACCGGCAAACGGAAGTCCATCGTGATCATCGCAGCCCTCGTGCAGGCGCTCTCCGCGGTGATGATCCTCATCTCGCCGACCTTCATCGGTACCGCGGTCGCCGCCGGTGTCATGGGCGTCGGCTACGGCGCCTACATGGCGGTGAGCCTGGCACTGGCCACAGATCTGCTCCCACGTCCCGAGCACCACGCCCGCGACCTCGGCGTCGTCAATGTCTCAGCGAGCCTCGGTCAGCTTCTCGGGCCGCTGCTGGGTGCGGCTCTCGTGGCGCTGGTGGGCGGGTTCTGGCTGCTGTTCCTCGCGGCCGGAATCCTGTCGGTGCTCGGCAGCATCATGACGGTTGCTGTGCACGCGCCGCAGCCTGCTGCTCCAGAGTTGCGACCGCCACATCCAGCAGAGCATTGAACACGCGCGGCCGCATCGCTGTGACCAGATGCGAGGTGCGCGGTACGACGATGAGTTCGGACTGCGGGGTGAGCCGCTGGAAGAGCCGCTCCTGCATGCGCAGCTGATCGAACTGACCGTTGATCCACCACAGCGGCATCTGAAGGCGGCGGAGGTCAGCTGCGAGGTCCAGCGCGCCGAGGCTTGCCAGCGCGACATCCTGCGCATCCAGCGCGTAGCCGCCTGCGGCGAAGTCCGGGCGGGTTTCGACGGGGATGGTCGCTGCGAGGACCCGGTCGGCGATCCACAGGCCACGATCGGGCAGAGAGTCGAACGCCCGGGCGAGCGTGCGGTAGGTGGCAAGCGCCGCCCCACGGGGGAAGGACGTGCAGGATGCTCCGATGAACCCGGCGATCGGGGGAGTGGATTCCGCACCGGCGTACGCGGCCGAGACGAGTCCGCCCATGGAGTGGCCCACGAGCACCACGGGGCCCCGAGCCGCAGCATCCTGAACTGCGGCGTCGATCGTCGCGAACGCGCCATCGAGGGTGAAGGTCTCCGCCATCCGTGAGCCGTGCCCAGGCAGATCGACAGCGACGGCGGGTACCGCGCGCTGCGCGAGATGTTCGAGCTGGGAGCGCCACATCGTCTGAGACGTGCGGATGCCATGCACGAGAACGACCTGGATGCTCACGGTCCCAGCATACGAAAAAGCGGGGCCGGTGGATGAACCACCGGCCCCGCTCCCGACTTGCTCACTGACCCTTCGACAGGCTCAGGGAGCGAAGTGTGCTTACTTCTCCCAGCCCATGTCCTCGACGGGCTGAACGCCGAAGCCGTCCAGACCCACGTAGGGCTCAGGGGTGAGGTTGGCAAGACCGGTCTTGACAGCCGAGATCGACGGACCGTTGTAGAGCGGGATCAGGCCCCACTCCTGGAAGATCTCCGCCTCGAGCTTCATGGCCGCAGCCGTCTGCTCATCGGCGGTCGTCAGGGCCTCGACCTCTTCGTGGATGCGCTTGTCCATCTCCGGCGTCTGGACGCCCGAGAGGTTCAGGCCCATGTCCTGGCAGTACAGCTGGCAGAACCAGGCAGCACCGAACGGGTCGGACGAGGTGAAGCGCAGCGACGCGATGTCCCAGTTCTTCGAGGTGTAGTCGTTCGAGAAGTCGGTCGACGGGCGAATGTCGATCTGAACGTCGATGCCGACCTCCTTCTCCTGCGCCTGGAGAGCCTTGGCCAGAGCCTGGGTCGTCGGGTCATCGCTGAAGACCGGGTAGACGACGGACAGCTTCTCGCCGTCCTTCTCGCGGACGCCGTCTTCGCCCTCGACCCAGCCGGCCTCGTCGAGAAGCTTCTTGGACGCGTCGGGGTCGAACTTCCAACCGGCCTCGGCCAGAGCGTTCTCGTAGCCCGGCTGGAACGGGAACAGCGTGAAGGAACCGGCAGGCTCCTCTTCGTAGTCCAGACCGTTCCAGGCGATCTCCTTCTGCTGGTCGATGTTGACAGCCTTGAAGAACGCCTCGCGGACCTTGACGTCCTCGAACTGCGGCTTGTCAGCGTCGACCTCGAGCAGCGTGTTCGCGGTCTGCGTCGAACGGTAGATCGTGATGTCCTTCATGTCCGCAACCTGCTCCATGCGGTCCTTGGTGCCGACGCCGACCATGTCGATCTCGTCTGCCTTGAAGGCGTTCATGGCGGCCGAGGACTCGAGCGCGGTGAAGGACACCTTGTCGAGCATGGGCTCGTTGCCCCACCACTCCGGGTTCGGAACGAACGAGACGTAGCCCGAGTTCGCGTCGAACTCGTCGATCATGTACGGTCCTGCGCCCCACTCAGCGTGCGGGTCACCGATCATGGCTTCGTTGAACGTGGCCGGGTCGTTCAGCGCGGGGTGGATGACACCCGTGAGGAACGGCATCTCCGGCCAGGCGAACTCGCCGTCGAACTTGACGATCGCGGTCTTCGCGGTGTCGCCCTGCTCGACCGAGGCGATGTTCTTGTAACCGTCGGTCGCGTTCGGGTTGAACTCTTCGTTGGTGCCGTTGTTGGCCTGCCATGTTGCCTGGATCGCGGTCCAGTCCATGTCGGTGCCGTCGTTCCAGTGCGCCTCATCCGTGAAGGTGAAGGTGATCTGGGTGTTGCCGTCGACCGTGTCGATCTTCCACTCGTCGAGGTACGCGTCGTTCTTGTACGGGGTGCCGTCGTCCTTCTGCAGCATGATCTGCGGCATATACCACGCGGCAATGCGGGCCGTGTCTGCAGAACCGTCTCCGTTGAACGCGTTCAGCTGCTCCGGTACCTCGTTGATCGGGAAGCGGGCTTCGCCGCCCGCCTTGAGGTTCTCGCGGGGCTGCGGGTTGTAATCCGAGGCCTTCGTCTCGACGGGCTCGCTGCCTCCGTCACCGTTATCACCGGTGTCGGATGCGCAGCCCGCGAGGGCGAGTGCGAGGGCTCCGCTAAACGCGAGCGCCCCCATCAGCTTGTGCTGCTTCATGGTGCTCCTTTCGCCTTTCGGCGTGTCATAAGGCGAGAATAGTTCGCACGGTGGCCGAATTCGCCCCGAGAACAGTGAATCGCGCCTAACTGTTATCGGACGGTGACCGAGTGCCACCGACCGATGACGGAATTAGCGAACGACGGGCTCGGCCTGCATCGTTTCGGGGTTGAAAATGAGCCGCTCACGGGTGCGCTCGATATCGGGGTCCGGCACCGGGATCGCGGACAGCAGAGCCTTCGTATACGGATGCTGAGGATTCTCGAAGATGTCCTCGACATCGCCGTGCTCGACGAAATCGCCGAGATACATGACCGCCACGCGGTCGGCGATGTGCCGGATCACGGAGAGATCGTGTGCGACGAAGAGATACGACAGGCCGAGTTTCACCTTCAGCTCATCGAGCAGGTTGATGACGCCAGCCTGGATCGACACGTCCAGCGCCGAGACCGGCTCATCGAGCACGATGATCTTCGGATTGGTCGAGAGCGCGCGGGCGATGCCGATGCGCTGGCGCTGACCGCCCGAGAACGCCCCGGGGAACCGGTCGATGTGCGCGGGGTTCAGGCCGACGAGGTCCATCAGCTCCTTGACGCGCCGGTGCACTTCGTCCTTCGGGGTGCCGATCGCACGCAGAGGCTCGGCGATGACGTCGTTGACGGTCATGCGCGGGTCGAGTGCCCCCATCGGGTCCTGGAAGACGATCTGGATGTCGCGCCGCACCTGGCGTTCGATCTTGCGGCTGGTGATGTCGTTGACGCTGGTGCCGTTGATGATGATGTCGCCGTCGTTCTGCTTGACCAGATCCATGATCTGCAGCAGCGTCGTCGTCTTGCCCGACCCGGACTCGCCGACGATCGCCATCGTCTCACCCTCGCGCACGTCGAAGGTGACGTTCTTGACCGCTCGCACCTCGCCGACCTTGCGCTTGAGGAAAGCGCCCTTCATGAGGGAGAAGGTCTTGTTCATGTTGCGCACGTCGAGAGTGACCGGACGCTCCTCGCGCGGTGTGCGGGTCAGATCGCTTTCCGGGACCTCGTGGACCGGGTACACCGGAAGCCCGCCGAGCAGGCCGCCGTCTTCGATCTCGTTGGCACGGATGCACGCGACCTGGTGCGATGAGCCGGTTCCGGTCGATACGTCGACCAGATCGGGCTCACGGGTCCGACAGGCGTCCACGACGATCGGGCATCGATCGGCGAAGGGACATGCGTCGGGCAGGTTGATGAGCAGGGGAGGGTTGCCCTTGATCGGGATCAGGGGCTCCTTGTCGTGCTTGTCGACGCGTGGGATCGCTCCGAGGAGCCCGATCGAGTACGGCATCCGGGTGTGATGGAACAGTTCGCCCACGGGCGCGTGCTCGATGGGCTTGCCGGCATACATCACCATCACGTCGTCGGCCATTCGTGCGACCACACCCATATCGTGCGTGATCATGATCGTGGCCGCGCCCGTCTCGTCCTGGGCCTTCTCGATCAGGTCGAGGATCTGGGCCTGGATCGTCACGTCGAGTGCCGTGGTCGGCTCGTCGGCGATGATGAGCTTGGGGTTGTTCGCCATCGCGATGGCGATCACGACGCGCTGGCGCATGCCACCGGAGAACTCGTGCGGGAAGCCCTTCATGCGCTTCTCCGGCTCGGGGATGCCGACCAGACGCAGCAGTTCGACCGAACGGTCCCATGCCTGCTTCTTGGAGAGCCCGCGGTGCACCGTGAGAGCCTCGATCAGCTGGTCGCCGATCGTGAACACGGGCGTGAGCGACGTGAGCGGATCCTGGAAGATCATCGCGAGCCCGTTGCCACGGATGACGGACATCTGCTTGTCGGACTTGCCGAGCAGCTCCTGGCCGTCGTAGATGATCGAGCCCGAGACCTTGGCGTTCTCATCGAGCAGGCCCATGATCGCGAGTGATGTGACCGACTTGCCCGACCCGGACTCGCCGACGATGCCGAGGGTCTTGCCGGCTTCGAGATCGAAGGAGACGCCGCGGACGGCATCCACTCGTCCGGCCTCTGATGCGAAGCTGACCGTGAGGTCGCGCACCGAGATGATGGCGCTCATGCGCGACCTCCTGCCGCTGAAGTGGGATCGAGGGCGTCGCGCAGACCGTCGGAGACGAGAGCCATCGAGACGGTGAGCAGCGTCAGGGCCGCCGCGGGGAAATAGAACAGCCACGGGGAGCTGGTGATGACGTTGGCACCGGAACCGATGAGGGATCCGAGCGAGACATCTGGAATCTTCACACCGAATCCGATGAACGACAGACCCGTCTCCGCCATGACGGCACTGACGATGCCGAGGGTGAAGTTGATCACCAGGAGCGAGCCGATGTTCGGCAGCAGGTGACGCAGCACGATTCGCATCCCGGAGACGCCCATGTAGCGCGCGGCGTGCACGTACTCGCGCTCGCGCAGCGAGAGGGCTGTGGTCCAGACGACGCGGGCGGGGAAGAACCAGCCCACGATGAAGACCATGATCAGCGAGATGACGAGCCAGTTTCCACCGGCGCGGTTCGACATCAGCGACAGGATGAGGAAGCTCGGGATCACCATCATGAAGTGAATGACGGCCAGGGTGACCCGCTCGGTCCAGCCGCCGAAATAGGCGGCGGCGGTGCCGATGATGGCGGAGAGGATCGTGACGCCCACAGACACCGTGACCGCGATCATCAGTGACCGCTGGGTACCCAGGGCGACCTGAGCGAAGGTGTCGTTTCCGGCCATCGTGGTTCCGAACCAGTGCTCGGCCGACGGACCCGTTCCGAGGTGCAGGAAGTCGAGCTCGATGTGGTCGTATCGGGCGATGAGCGGGCCGATGATCGCGAACAGCACGAGCAGGATGAAGATGATGATGCCTGCGACAGCCGGCTTGTTGCGCATGAAGCGGCGCGAGTAGAGCGTCCACTTCGACATCGGCTTGCCGCCGGATGTTTCAGCGAGCACGGGGCCAGCGGGAGCTTCCACGGTCGGATCGATCATTTCGCTCATGGTCAGCTCACCCGCACTCTCGGGTCGAGAACGACCACCGCGACATCGGAGAGGATGGCTCCGATCGCGGTGAGGAGTCCGGCGAACGCCGCGGTGGCGACGACGCCGTTGATGTCGCTCTTGTTGATGGTCTCTAGGAAGTACTTGCCCATACCGTTCCAGGCGAAGATGATCTCCGTCAGGATCGCGCCGGTGAACACACCGGGGATGCTGAAGGCGACCTGCGTTGCGACCGGGATGAGCGAGGTGCGAAGCGCGTGCTTGCGGATGGCCTGCTGCTTCGTGAGGCCCTTGGCGCGTGCGGTGCGCACATAGTCGGCGTTGATGTTGTCCAGCAGCAGTGAACGCTGCAGGAAGTGCGTGCCCGCGTAGCCGATGAGTACCAGCGCGATCGTGGGCAGCGTCACGTGCTGCAATTTATCTATCAGGAAGGGGAAGAAGCCTTCGACACCCTTGCTGGATGACCCCGTCACGTAGAAGATGCGAACGCCGACGAGGTTGTTCAGGCCGATCGCGAGCAGGACGATACCGAGGGCAGCCACGATGATGTTGATGTTCATCGTGATGATCGAGGTCGCTTGCCCGATACGGTCGGCGAGCTTGTACTGCCGCGATGCCGTGTAGACACCCAGCGCGATTCCGAGCACCGTCATGATGATCGTGGCACCGAGCACGAGCTCGGCGCTGACCCACATGCGGTAGCCGATCTGCTCGTTGACCGAGCCGCCGGTCGGGCTCACGCCCCAGTCCCAGCGGAACAGGATCGAACTGAACCAGTTCCACCACCGTTCCCAGATCGGAACCGTGTCGCTGAGGTTTCGCGGTTCGAGGAGGTTGACGATCTGCTCTTCACTGAGCGGAGGACGCCGTCCGACAAAATTGTTCCTCGGGTTGAGGAAGCCCCAGGCCAGGAAGAACGTGATGTTGGTTGCGATCACGATCATCATCAGCCAGCCGAGGGTACGGCGCAGGAGATACTTGATCAAGGTGTTGTCTTTCTCTTTGCAGGCGCGCTCGGGATCTGCCGACGCAACGCTGAGTCGGAATGTATTCAAACACTTCGGGCTCATTTGTGCGACTGTCGTCCACCAGCGTCTGGCACGGAGTCGGGTTGCACCTGACACTCGGTTTCGCCGATGCGTGCAGGGCAACTTCGCGAGACTATCACCGGTTTTCGTGAATCGAGCATTAGGCGCACCTCACCGTAGACTGCTGGAGACATGTCACCACGCGCTCTCACTTTGCTCTCGCCTGCCGCGACGCCGCCTTCGCAGATCCGAAACTTCTGCATCATCGCTCACATCGATCACGGCAAGTCGACGCTGGCCGACCGGATGCTCCAGATCACCGGCGTTGTCTCGGATCGCGACATGCGCGCGCAGTACCTCGACCGGATGGATATCGAGCGCGAGCGCGGAATCACGATCAAGAGCCAGGCGGTGCGGATGCCGTGGGCCGATGCCGACCAGACCTTCGCGCTGAACATGATCGACACACCCGGTCACGTCGACTTCACCTATGAGGTCTCGCGCTCCCTCGCGGCCTGTGAGGGTGCGATCCTGCTCGTCGACGCCGCGCAGGGCATCGAGGCCCAGACGCTCGCGAACCTGTATCTCGCTCTTGAGAACGACCTGCACATCATCCCCGTGCTGAACAAGATCGATCTGCCCGCGGCTGATCCCGACCGCTTCGCGAAGGAGCTCGCCGATCTCATCGGCGGCAAGCCCGAGGACGTGCTGCGGGTCTCCGGCAAGACCGGCCAGGGCGTCGAGGAGCTGCTCGACCGCATCGTTGCCGACATTCCTGCTCCGGTCGGGGATGCCGACGCTCCTGCTCGCGCCATGATCTTCGACTCCGTCTACGACGCCTACCGCGGTGTGGTGACGTACGTGCGCATGATCGACGGTGCGCTGTCACCGCGTGAGCGCATTCAGATGATGTCGACGCACGCCAACCACGAGCTTCTTGAGATCGGCGTCTCCAGCCCCGAGCCCACGCCGTCGAAGGGACTCGGCGTCGGCGAAGTGGGGTACCTCATCACCGGCGTGAAGGACGTGCGCCAGTCGAAGGTGGGCGATACCGTCACGACAAGCAGGGACGGGGCGACAGTTGCGCTGGCGGGATACACCGATCCGAAGCCGATGGTGTTCTCCGGTGTGTACCCGATCGATGGCAGCGACTACGCCGAGCTCCGCGATGCCCTCGACAAGCTGAAACTGTCGGACGCCTCGCTGCAGTACGAGCCGGAGACCTCGGTCGCGCTCGGATTCGGGTTCCGCTGCGGATTCCTGGGACTCCTGCACCTCGAGATCATCACCGAGCGGCTCAGCCGCGAGTTCGGCCTCGACCTCATCACGACAGCACCGAGCGTGATCTACGAGGTCACCACGGACACGGGCGAGACCGTCGTCGTCACCAACCCCAGCGAGTACCCCGATGGTCGAGTCGCCTCGGTGTCCGAGCCGATGGTGAAGACGGCGATCCTGTTGCCCAAGGACTACGTCGGAACGGTCATGGAGCTGTGCCAGTCGCGTCGTGGATCGCTTCTGGGCATGGAGTACTTCAGCGAAGAGCGCGTCGAGCTGCGCTACATGATGCCGCTCGGCGAGATCGTGTTCGACTTCTTCGATCACCTCAAATCCAAGACGCAGGGCTATGCCAGCCTCGACTACGAACCCGCCGGCCAGCAGACCGCGGACCTGGTCAAGGTCGACGTTCTGCTGCAGGGCGACAAGGTCGACGCATTCAGTGCGATCGTGCATCGCGATAAGGCATACGCCTACGGCACGCTCATGACCGAGCGACTGCGCAAACTCATCCCTCGTCAGAACTTCGAGGTTCCGATCCAGGCGGCCATCGGCGCGCGGATCATCGCCCGCGAGACCATCAGGGCCCTGCGCAAGGACGTGCTCGCCAAGTGCTACGGCGGTGACATCAGCCGTAAGCGCAAACTGCTCGAGAAGCAGAAGGAGGGCAAGAAGCGCATGAAGATGGTCGGGCGTGTCGAGGTGCCTCAGGAAGCGTTCATCGCCGCGCTCTCCGGTGATGTCGACGGCAAGGACAAGAAGTAGCAGCGGCGGGCGGGCTTCCTTCAGGTAACGCAAGTAGTCTGGATCTCATGCGGCGCGGGACTTTCCGAGACGGCACGGTTGACTATGCGGCCGTGGGTGCAACCCACGCCCCCGATCTGATGCAGTATCCGCCGGAGCGGAGCATCCCCGCGGAGGAGACCTGGCGGCTCGGCAGCGGCGAGGATCGCTTCCGGACAGCCGGTGATGCACTGCTCTCCTGGACGGCGCAGCGTGCCGCTGGCCTCAGCATAGAAGACGTGCGTCCGGCTCCCGGTCCGGCATACTCCGGCGTGAGCTTTGACGCCGAGGGCAACCCGGTTGCACCGAGCAAGCGCGAAGTCGAGCAGCGCTTCGATGCCGAGGGAACGCCGTTCGCAGGCCCGGGCATGACTCTCAAGCTGCACGGACGCGTCGCGGGCATGCGCGCAGATGCTGAGCTTCGGGTGATCTCGGTTACCGAGGAGCCGCGGTGCATCGGCCTCGTGCTCGGCACCGTCGACGGCTCGGTCGTCAGCGGTGAAGAGCTGTTCCAGATCGACTGGCACGAGGGCACCGACGAGGTCTGGTTCACCGTTCGCGCATTCGACGCACCCACCTCCGTGCTGTACCGCTTCATCCCCGGGCTCATCAAACGGCGCCGCAGAGAGCTGTTCGCCCGCTACCTGCGCGCGATCTCGCCGTTGTATGCGACGCCCCTCTGATGGCGGGGCCCCTGCCGATCGGAGATCCGGCGCCCCTCGACGGACGTCTCCCGGCTGACCTGCCCATCGATGCGAGCGTGCCGTTCTCGGCGTATCTGCACGTGCCGTTCTGCCGCGTCCGGTGCGGATACTGCGACTTCAACACGTACACCTCCGGCGAGCTGCGCGGTGCGCGCCAGGACGAATACGCCGACACGCTTGCCGGCGAGATCGCTCTCGCCCGTCGGGTGCTCGGCGATGCCGGTGCTCTCCGGCCGATGGACACAGTGTTCTTCGGTGGTGGCACGCCGACTCTGCTGCCCGCGGGAGATCTGGCACGAATGCTGGATGCCGCAGTCTCCGCGTTCGGCATCGTCGAAGGCGCAGAGGTGACCGTCGAGGCGAACCCCGACACCGTGACGCCGGACGTGGTGCGCACGCTGGTGGATGCCGGAGTGACGAGACTGTCGGTCGGAATGCAATCGGCCGTTCCGCATGTGCTCGCCGCCCTTGACCGCACGCACGAGCCCGAGAACGTCCGTACGGCGGTGGAAGCAGCGCAGGATGCCGGGCTCGCCGTCAGCGTCGACCTTATCTACGGTGCGCCCGGTGAGACGCTGTCGGACTGGGAGGCCTCGCTGGATGCTGCGATCGAGCTGCAGCCGGATCACATCTCGGCGTACGCACTGATCATCGAGGACGGCACGAAGCTTGCTCGGCAGATCCGCCGTGGCGAGGTTCCCGCGCCGGATGATGACCTGCAGGCAGACATGTACGAGCTCGTCGACGCGCGTCTGGCCGCTGCCGGTTTCGACTGGTACGAGGTGAGCAACTGGGCGCGGAGCGTCGACCGACGCTCCCGTCATAACCTGGCCTACTGGCGCGGGAATGACTGGTGGGGCTTCGGTCCTGGTGCGCACAGTCACGTGGCGGGGCTTCGCTGGTGGAATGTGAAGCATCCCGCGGCGTACGGGCAGCGGCTCGCGGCATCCGAATCTCCGGCGGCGGGAACCGAACGTCCCGATCGCGAGTCGCACATGCTTGAGCGGGTTCTCCTGGAGACGCGTCTGTCGGACGGCATGGCGGTCGCTGACCTTCCCGCAGCCAATCGCTCCGGTGTCGCGGGGCTCATCGCCGATGGTCTGGTCGATCCTGGAAGCGCGATCGCCGGAAGGATCCGGCTGACGCTCAAGGGGCGTCTTCTGGCCGATGCGGTCGTGCGCGCACTGACCGACTGAGGGCGTTCGAACTAGGGGAGCAGGTCGAGTCCCTCGGTCCGGCGCTGCGGAACCGTCGTCGTTTCGGTGTCGAACAGGCGCGTCCGCCGCTCCACACCGAACGGCTCCCATCCCGGGTCTCCTGTGGTGATGAACCGCGCCCACGCCTGGTTCATCTCGACGCAGAGCGCGCGCGGCGGTGCGCTGCCCGCCATCCGCACAGAGTCCGGGTCCGCCGGCCGGTCGAAGACGAAGCCCAGTTCCATCGCGTGGGCGGCACGCAGATCACGCACCGGGCTCTGCCAGGCGAACTCGTACACGTACGTGGAGTCGGGACGCACTCGGGCCACTCGCGTGGCTGGCGCGCGCAGTAAGACGTCTGTCGCGAGCTGACCGAAGATCTCTCCCGTCGAGGCATCCGACCATTCGGCACGGTACGCGCGGATCGCCCGTCGCGGGATCCGCAGCACCAGCCCCGCGACGAAGAGCTTCAGCGGTCGAATCGCGGCAAGCGCCTTCGGCGGAAACCACAGCCGGTACTCGTCGGTGTTCGTGCCGATGAGGAGCGGGGTGTCGATCGTCGGAAGCACCTCGTGCGGGGAGCGCGGCAGACTGTCGGGGTCGATCGTGAGCTGGAACCCGGGCGCACCGCCCAACGGAGATGCTCCGGCGGACTGTGCGCGCCTGGCCTGCAGCAGGTCGTCCGGAGTGATCGCGGTGAACGAGTCGCGCGTCGGTGTCACGCCCAGGCGCTTCGCCAGCTGCGCTGTGACGCGGCTCGCCTTCTCGGGTGGTTGCGCCTGCAGAGGGCCAGACTGAATGATCGCCCGGCTGATGAATGCGCGCGTGTCGTCACGGGCGAGGAGAGCTGCGACGAGACTGCCGCCGGCGGACTCGCCCATCAGGGTGATGCGTGCAGGTGACCCTCCGAACGCGCCGATCTCTCTGTGGACCCATTCGAGCGCCGCGGCCGCATCCTGAAGGCCGAGATTGCGCGGGGCATCGTCCAAGACCGAAAAGCCTTCGGATCCGAGGCGATAGTTGATGGAGACGAAGACGATTCCGGCGCGGGCGAATGCCGTGCCGTCATAGGTGGAGAGTGCGGCAGCGCCGCGTTCGAGTGCACCGCCATGGATCCACAGCACGACCGGGGCATCGCGGGCGTCCTGCGGAGTCCATACGTTCACGGTCAGGATCTCGTCGCCGTCGATCCGCACCGTGCCGAGCAGTTCACCGATGGCTCCGGAATAGGGGAGCTGGGGTGCTGTCGGGCCGAAAGCTGTGGCGTCGCGGACGCCGTCCCACGTTTTCGGCGGTCGGGGTTCGCGGAAGCGGAGGTCACCGAATGGGCTGTCCGCGTAGGGGATGCCGAGGAAGCGATGGATCCCGTCCTCGGCCGTGCCGCGGATGCTTCCCGTGGTGATCGTCGTCGCAGCATCCGTCATGGTGTCGTCCTCATCATCGTGCCGACCTTGTCACGCGTCATTCTATGGTTCGCGTCGAATTGGTCGTCGGCCTCAGACGCCTCGGATGCGAGAACAGGTAGAATTGGCACTCTGAGTATTCGAGTGCCAGCAGAGAGGAGTGCATGATGGTCAGCGAACGCGGACTTCAGGTGCTCCGGGCGATCGTGCAGGACTACGTCGAATCGCACGAACCAGTCGGCAGTAAATCGATCGTCGACCGGCATGCTTTCGGTGTCTCGGCCGCGACGATCCGCAACGATATGGCTCTTCTCGAGGATGAAGAACTCATCGCCGCACCGCACACGTCGTCCGGTCGCGTACCGACTGACAAGGGCTACCGCGTCTTCGTCAACCATCTCGCACAGCTGCGTCCGCTCTCCGGCGCGCAGCGTGGTGCCATCGAGTCCTTCCTCGCGGACCCGGCCGATCTCGATGACCTGATGGCGCGCACGGTGCGGGTTCTGACGCAGTTGACCGGTCAGGTCGCGCTCGCACAGTATCCGTCGTTCGCTCGTGCTCATCTGACGCACATCGAGCTCGTCGCACTTGCCTCGAATCGCCTGCTGGTCGTTCTCGTGACCGACGCTGGTGGTGTGTCGCAGCGCATCGCCGGGTTGCCGGTCGACCTGGAGGACGCCGATGTCGCCGTCCTGCGGGCGCAACTGTCCGCGTTGCTCACCGATCAGACCGTGCGCGAGGCAACGGATCGGGTCGAGGCACTCCGTGCGGGTCCCGATGTCACGCGCATCGATACAGCGATCAAGCTGCTGGCCGGAATCATCGGTGAAGAACTGGCGGAGTTCCGACAGGAACGACTCGTAATGGCAGGAGCTGCGACACTCGCTCGTCGCGAGCAGGATTTCCGTGGCAGCATCCATCCTCTTCTCGAAGCGATCGAGGAGCAGGTGACGCTCCTGCGTCTGATGAGCGAGATGGTGACCGACGAACAGGGGCTCGCCGCCAGCATCGGTGCCGAGAACGAGGCATTCGGTCTTCCCGAGGCCTCGATCGTCGCGAGCAACTATCTGACACGCAGCGGCCTGGCACGCGTCGGCGTGATGGGGCCGACCCGAATGGACTATCCGAGCAATCTCGCCGCGGCGCGGGCAGTGGCCCGCTACCTCTCGCGGTTGCTCGACGAAGACGAAGCGAGCCGCTGAGCGGTTCGCGAGAACAGCACGCACATGCAGGAAGGTGATTGTGGCGGACCACTATGAGGTCCTCGGAGTGTCGCAGGACGCATCCACGGACGAGATCAAGAAGGCGTACCGGAAGCTTGCACGTCAGCTCCACCCCGATGTGAACCCGGGGGAGGACGCAGCCGAGCGGTTCAAACTCGTAACCCACGCTTACGACGTGCTCAGCGATGACGACTCCCGCCGCCGATACGACATGGGCGGCGGAGACGGTGCTGCCGGTGGTGACTTCGGCGGATTCGGTGGCTTCGGCGACATCTTCGAGACGTTCTTCGGAGCTGCCCAGGGCGGCGGCGGCCGCGGCGGTCGTCCTCGGTCACGCAAGGAACGTGGTCAGGATGCGCTCGTGCGGGTCACGCTCGATCTCGGTGATGTCGTCTTCGGCGCGCATCGTGATATCGAGGTCGACACCGCCGTGCTGTGCGAGACCTGTCAGGGATCGTGCACGCAGCCGGGCACCCAACCGGTGACGTGCGACATCTGCCATGGCACAGGTCACGTGCAGCGTCAGGTGCGCAGCCTCCTCGGGAACGTCGTGACGTCTCAGCCGTGCGGCAGCTGCCAGGGGTACGGCACTGTCATTCCGCACCCGTGCGTGACGTGCAGCGGCCAGGGACGCGTGCGCTCGCGCCGTACCGTCTCGTTGGATATTCCGGCAGGTGTCGAGACCGGGCTGCGTCTGCAGCTGCCCGGTTCCGGCGAAGTCGGCCAGGCCGGCGGCCCCAACGGTGACCTGTACGTGGAGGTGACGGTCTCACCGCACGCCGCGTTCAGCCGCGACGGCGACGACCTGCTCGCGACGCTCGAAGTGTCGATGGGAGATGCGATCCTCGGCACCGAAACCTCTATCGACGGACTCGATGGCACGGTCGATCTCGAGATCCGGCCGGGCGTGCAGTCCGGTGATGTCCTGACGATCAAGGGACGCGGCATCACTCCGCTGCGCGGCAACCAGCGCGGAGACCTGCGCGTCGGCGTACAGGTCGTGACGCCGACGAAGCTCGATTCCGCACAGCGGGCGCTCATCGAGGACTTCGCCAAGAAGCAGAAGGCGCCGGAGCCGCAGCTCGCGCAGTTCCAGCAGGGGCTGTTCTCGAAGCTCCGCGACCGGTTCCGACACTGATTCTCGTCACCGACTGATTCTCGCCGCTGGCTGATTTTCATGACTGGCTGATTGGAGACCTCGTGGCTCTGCACTTTCTTGTCGAAGGATCATCCGATGCCAGCATCGGTGACGTGGTTTCGCTGTCGGGCGCCGAAGCCAAGCATGCTGCGGTCGTGCGGCGTGTGCGCGTGGGAGAGTCGGTCACCATCGGTGACGGCCGTGGCGTGTGGCTCGAGGGTACGGTATCTGATGTGTCGGCGACGCGCGTGGACGTGATGATCACAGCGCGCACGGCGGCGGATGTCCCGGACGCGCGCCTGGTGCTCGTGCAGGCTCTGGCGAAGGGCGATCGTGACGAGCTCGCTGTGCAGGCGGCCTGCGAGCTCGGTGTCGATGAGGTCGTTCCGTGGCAGGCATCGCGCAGCATCTCGCGCTGGGAGGGTGCCAAAGCCGTCAAGGGGCGAGAACGCTGGGCGACGATCGTGCGGGAGGCTGCGAAACAGGCGCATCGTGCCTGGGTTCCGCCGGTCACCGAGCCGGTGACGACGGCGCAGATTCTCGCGCGCGTGTCATCCGCGGATGGTGCACGGATGCTGGTGCTCGACCCGACCGCGACGGTGAAGCTGTCCGAGATCTCCGTGGATCAGGCCGCGGGGCAGGACCTCATGCTCATTGTCGGGCCGGAGGGTGGGATCACCCCCGAAGAGCTCGAGAAGCTCGAGGCCGCCGGTGCCGAGCGCGTGCGCCTCGGAGACACGGTGCTGCGCACTTCGACGGCCGGCCCCGCCGCGATCGCCGTACTCTCCGTCCTCCTCGGCCGCTGGTAGCACTGCCCCCGCCGGTCGTTGAGCCGAGCGCCGCCCCAAGAATGGTCTGCCACCCTGCGGGCCGTTGAGCGAGCGAAGCGAGACGAAACGGGCTGAGCGAGCGCTAGCGAGTCGAAGCCTCACTACTCTGAGCTCTCCGTTGCCGTGCCTGCCATCCGATCACCGCATCGAGTCCGCCTTCGGCGAATGCGACTCGTTTCTTGTGGCTCCATCCTTGGAGACGCTTCTCCCACGCGAAAGCATCATCGATGCGGTCGAATTCGCCGCACCAGAACAGCTCCACCGGCAGGCGGCGCTTCGTGTATTCCGCACCCATCCCCGCCTCGTGCTGCGCCAGACGCTGGTCGAGGTTGATTGTGCTGCCGACGTACAGCGTGCCGTCGCAGCAGCGGAGCATATATGCGTGTGCCATGCGTGCACCGTACTCGGGGCGGCGGACATCGTTTGGGGCGGAGCCGGCTTCGACTCGCTAGCGCTCGCTCAGCCCGTTTCGTCTCGCTCCGCTCGCTCAACGACCCGCGGCAGGGGAGCCATCCTCGGCTCAACGACCCGCAGGAGGGGAGCCATCCTCCGCTCAACGGCCCGCAGGAGGGGAGCCATCGTCGCTCGATGTCCCACGGAGGGGGCGGCTTTGCTCGCTCAAGAACCCGTGGGGGTGGGCCCACCGTAGAATGGGCACATGACCGAACCGTCGATCTTCACGCGCATCCGCACTGGCGATATCCCCGGCGAGATCGTGGTCGAGACCGCAACCGTCTTCGCGATCCGCGACATCAACCCGCAGGCGCCCCTGCACATGCTCGTCATCCCGAAGACCGAGCAGTACCGCGACGTCACCGAACTCGCCGCGGGCGATCCGGGACTGCTCGCCGAGATGGTCGCCGTCGCCAAGCAGATCGCCGATGAGCACGCGAACGGCGAGTACCGCCTGATCTTCAATAACGGACCCAGCGTCGCGCAGTCCGTCTTCCACGTGCACGCTCATGTGCTCGGCAATCTCGAGGAGAACAAGCTCGTTGGCTTCTGACGATACGAACACACCGTCCACGACCGAACGCATCTCGGTGGACGGCGTCGCCATGGTGCAGCTGCTCGGCCCTCAGGACCGGCTCCTGCGCATGCTCGAGAAGCAGCATCCCGACGTCGACGTTCTCGTCCGCGGCAATGAGATCACGCTCACTGGCGATCCATCCCTCGTCGCCGAGGCCACGAGGCTCGTGGACGAGCTGATCACGATCACCCGGAACGGTGCTGACCTCGCCCCCTCCGATGTCGAGACATCGGCACGGATGCTGAGAATCGAAGATGGTCCGCGACCGAGCGAGGTGCTCGGAGAGGCGATCCTGTCCACGCGCGGTAAGGTGATCCGTCCGAAGACCGCCGGCCAGAAGGAGTACGTCGACGCGATCGACGAGAACACGATCGTGTTCGGCATCGGTCCTGCCGGTACCGGAAAGACCTATCTTGCGATGGCCAAGGCCGTGCAGGCCCTGCAGCGCAAGGAAGTCACCCGCATCATCCTGACGAGGCCGGCTGTCGAGGCGGGGGAGCGGCTGGGCTTTCTTCCCGGAACGCTGACGGACAAGATCGATCCGTACCTGCGCCCTCTGTATGACGCGCTCAACGAGATGATGGACCCCGAGACCGTTCCCCGGCTGATGGCCGCGGGCACCATCGAGGTCGCACCGCTCGCGTACATGCGCGGCCGCACGCTGAACGACTCCTTCGTCGTGCTCGATGAGGCGCAGAACACGACTCCTGAGCAGATGAAGATGTTCCTCACCCGCCTCGGTTTCGGTACGAAAATGGTTGTCACCGGCGACATCACGCAGGTCGATCTCCCGCAGGGGGCATCGGGACTGCGGTTGGTCACGCGAGTGCTCGAGGACATCGACGACATCCACTTCACGCGACTCACCAGTGACGACGTCGTGCGTCATTCACTGGTCGGTCGGATCGTCGACGCCTACAGCGAGTACGACGAGGAGCGCACCGCCGTACGTCACGAGCGCGAGCAGGCACGCGAATTCGCCAATCGCGCCGACAAGCGCGCGAATCAGCGACCCGGTCCGCGCGATCGCCAGCCCAGACGAGGACACTCATCATGATCGAGATCAACAACGAGTCCGCCATCGACGTCGACGAGACGGTGCTGCAGCGGCTCACCGACTTCAATCTCGCGCAGCTGCATGTCAGCCCGGATGCCGAGGTCGCGATCGTTCTCGTCGATGAGGGCGCCATGGAAGCCCTGCATGTGCAGTGGATGGACGAGCCGGGGCCGACCGATGTGCTGAGCTTCCCGATGGATGAGCTGCGTCCCGGCACCGAGGATCGACCGACAGCCCCGGGTCTCCTCGGCGACATCGTGCTGTGCCCGCAGGTCGCGGAGACCCAGGCGCAGGGCGCCGGACACACGCTAATGGACGAGCTGATCCTGCTCACCACTCACGGACTGCTGCACCTGCTCGGCTTCGATCATGCCGAACCCGACGAGGAGCGTGAGATGTTCGGGTTGCAGAAGGAGTTGATCACGGGCTTCGCGCGCGCTGAACGCAGCCGATGACCGAGATTCTCCTGCTGATCGCCGCGGTCCTCCTGGTCGCATTCGGTGGTCTGACGGCGGCGATCGACGCCGCCTACGGCGTCACGTCCCGCGCCGACCTCGCCGATATGGCATCAGAAGGCCGCAAGGCCACGGCGCTCGTGCGCATCGCCGATGACCTCGATGCGCACGTCAACGCGATCTCGTTCATCCGCGTGCTCGTCGAAGTGACCGCAGCCGTGCTCGTCACCGCCGCATTCACGATCATGTTCGAGAACATCTGGTGGGCGATGCTCGCCGCCGCGGTTCTCATGACCGGGATCACGTTCGTGCTTGTCGGGGCGAGTCCCCGGTCGTTCGGCAGGCAGCGCTCGGAGTCGATGATCCGCAGCACCGCGTCGATCGTGCGCGGTCTGCGCATCATCCTCGGCCCGCTCGCCCAGGTTCTCGTCGTGATCGGAAACAAGGTCACACCCGGGGCCGGTCGCAGCTCCTTCACGAGCGAAGACCAGCTGCTCAGCATGGTCGACGAGGCAGCATCCAACGACCTCATCGAAGAGGACGATCGCGACCTCATCCACTCGGTCTTCGATTTCACCGACCAGTTCGTGCGCGCCGTGATGGTGCCGCGCACCGAGATGGTGACGGTGGATGCTGAGGCCACCACAGATCAGGCCATGTCCCTGTTCCTGAACCGTGGCGTATCGCGGATGCCGGTCGTCGATGACGACGCGGACGACGTCGTCGGCGTGCTCTACCTCAAGGATCTCGTGCAGTTCGCCTATCGCGACGAGCTCGCCTGGCGCACAGCATCCATTCGCCCGATCGCTCGACCCGCCACCTTCGTCCCGGAGTCGATGCGCGCGGAGACTCTGCTTCAGCAGATGAAGCGCGACGCGGTGCACGTCTGTCTCGTCATCGACGAGCACGGCGGAATCTCGGGTCTGGTGACGCTCGAGGACCTCATCGAGGAGCTGGTCGGAGAGATCTCCGACGAGTACGATCACGCCGCAGCCGAGGTCGTCGACCTCGGTGAGGGGCGATACCGTGTCAGCGCTCGGCTGTCACTGGATGACGTCGGCGATCTGTTCGGCATCGAACTCGAGGACGAGGACGTCGATTCCATCGGCGGACTGCTTGGCAAGGCTGTCGACCAGATCCCACAGCCCGGAGTCACCGCCACCATCGACGGGCTCGTACTCACCGGCGGCGCATCGCGCGGCCGCGGCCGCGGCATCGCCACGGTTTTTGTCGAGCGGGCGCCCGCACCAGCAGAGGAGACAGAGAATGACTGAGATCGAACGCTCCGGATTCGTGACGTTCGTCGGCCGGCCGAATGTCGGCAAGTCGACGCTCACCAATGCTCTGGTCGGTGAGAAGATCGCCATCACCAGTGAGAAGCCGCAGACGACCAGGCGTGCGATACGCGGCATCCTGAACCGGCCCTCCGGCCAGCTCGTGATCGTCGATACTCCCGGAATTCACAAGCCGCGCACGCTGCTCGGTGAGCGTCTCAATGACCTCGTCGAGCAGGTGCTGGGCGACGTCGATGTGATCGGCTTCTGCGTTCCGGCGACCGAGAAGGTCGGCCCTGGCGATCGCCGTATCGCCGCGTCACTGGATGGTTACGCGCGCGCGAAGAAGATCGCGATCGTCACCAAGACCGATGCCGCCAGCCGCGACCAGATCACCGAGCGGCTCATGGAGGTCGACGCGCTGCGCGAGGACTGGGCCGCAGTCATTCCGCTGTCCGCGCTCACGCGCGAACAGCTCGATGTCCTCACCGATGAGATGCTCGCGCTCATGCCCGAAGGGCCCGCACTGTACCCGGAGGGGATCATCACCGACGAGTCCGTCGAAGATCGCATCGCCGAGATGATCCGCGAGGCGGCGCTGGAGGGCGTGCGGGACGAGCTGCCGCACTCGATCGCCGTCGTCATCGACGACATCGCACCGCGCGAGGGCACGGACCTCACCGATGTGCACGCGCAGATCGTCGTCGAGCGCGACAGCCAGAAGGCGATCATCATCGGTCGCAAGGGCTCGCGACTGGCTGATGTCGGCAAACGCGCCCGGGTCGGCATCGAAGAGTTGCTCGGCACGCGCGTGTTCCTCGGTCTGCACGTGAAGGTCGCCAAGGAATGGCAGCGCGACCCGAAGCAGCTCGGCCGGCTCGGGTTCTGAGAGGCAAGAGATAGAGAGGCGAGGGTAATGGCGCAGCACTGGGTCGCGAAGGAGTGGGGTACTCCGGAGAACTGGGAGCTCGTAACTACTGACGTGCCAGCTCCGGGACCGGGGGAGATCACGGTGCGCGTGCATGCCGCCGGGGTGAACCCCGCCGATCGCAAGCATGTCGCGTCGCACCCTTCGACAGGCTCAGGGAGCGGCCCACAGTTCCCGGTGCCGATCGGCTACGAGGTCGCCGGCGAGATCACGGCGATCGGCCCCGGCACCGTGATCGGATCGGGACCGGCCGAGATCGGCGACGAGGTCATCGCCTTCCGCATTCGCGGTGGGTACGCGACCGAGGTCACCATCCCCGCCGAGAAGGCCTTCGCCAAGCCCACCACGCTGACCCACGCCGCCGCGGCGAACCTGCTGCTGGTCGGGACGACGGCAGCCGAGATGCTTTCGGTCACCAAGGCGGAGGCTGGCGAGACGATTCTGCTGCACGGTGCATCCGGTGCTGTGGGCGTCAGTGTGCTGCAGCAAGCCGCGCACCGCGGCATCCGAGTAGTCGGGACGGCGAGCGAGGCACGTTTCGATGAGGTGCGCCGCTTCGGCGGCATCCCGATCGTCTACGGCGATGGTCTTGCCCAGCGCGCCCGGGATGCCGCGGGCACCGAGTTCGTTGCGGCACTGGATGCTGTGGGCACGGACGAAGCGGTCGATGTTTCCGTCGAACTCGTCGCCGATCGTGACCGCATCGTCACGATCGCAGCACCGGCGCGCGCGAAGAGCTCCGGCATCCGCTGGATCGCCGGATCCCTTCCGGAGAGCACGCGCTTCCGCGACAGCATCCGAGGTGATCTCGTCGATCTCGCGCAACAGGGGCTGCTCGACGTTCCCGTTGCGCGCACGTATCCGCTCGCTGACGCGATCGAGGCGACCCGCTTCCTCGCCGAGGGGCACCCGGGCGGGAAGATCGCCCTCATCCCGTGATTTGGTGCGGCTGGCGTGCTCGGGTGTACTCTGATGCCATGCCTATCGGCGGTCTGCTTCTTCTTAGCTGCCGCGACGAGTCCTAAAGCTAGGGCCTTCCTCGTCGCGGCGCTTGTGTTGGCCCGTTTCATCTGACGAAGAGAAGAAGCCCACCATGCACAACTCCCAGCGCCCGTCCGCAATGCCGATCCACAAGTATCGACCGTTCCACGAGTTGATCTCCATTGATCTGCCTGACCGCACCTGGCCGTCGAAGCGCATCACCGAGGCGCCCCGTTGGTGCGCCGTCGACCTCCGCGATGGCAACCAGGCCCTCATCGACCCGATGTCTCCCGAGCGCAAGCGCGTCATGTTCGAGCTGCTCGTGAACATGGGGTACAAGGAAATCGAGGTCGGATTCCCCTCCGCCAGCCAGACCGACTTCGACTTCGTGCGTCAGCTCATCGAAGAGAACCTCATTCCCGATGACGTCACGATCCAAGTCCTGACCCAGGCACGTGAGCACCTGATCGAGCGCACCTACGAGTCGATCGCTGGGGCCAAGCAGGCCATCGTGCACCTGTACAACTCCACCAGCATCCTGCAGCGCGACGTCGTCTTCCGCACCGACAAGCAGGGCATCATCGACCTCGCGCTCGAGGGGGCACGGCTGTGCCGCGAGTACGAGAAGCGGATCCCGGACACGCAGGTCTACTACGAGTACTCGCCGGAGAGCTACACCGGAACCGAGCTGGAGTTCGCCCTCGACATCTGCAACCAGGTGATCGAGGTCTTCGAGCCGACGCCCGACCGCAAGGTCATCATCAACCTGCCCGCCACCGTGGAGATGGCGTCCCCGAACGTCTACGCAGACTCCATCGAGTGGATGAGCCGTCGCCTCGCCCACCGCGAGAACATCATCCTGTCGTTGCACCCGCACAACGACCGCGGTACGGCTGTCGCCGCGGCGGAGCTCGGCTACATGGCCGGCGCCGACCGCATCGAGGGATGCCTGTTCGGCAACGGCGAGCGCACCGGAAACGTCGATCTCGTCGCCCTGGGCATCAACATGTTCACGCAGGGCATCGACCCGCAGATCGACTTCAGCGATATCGATCAGGTCAAGCGCACGGTCGAGTACTGCAACCAGCTGCCTGTTCCCGAGCGGAGCCCCTGGGCCGGCGATCTCGTCTTCACCGCGTTCAGCGGGTCGCATCAGGATGCCATCAAGAAGGGCTTCGAGGCCATGGAGGCCCGTGCCGTCTCCGAAGGCAAGACGGTCGATGACATCGAGTGGGCTGTTCCGTACCTGCCGATCGATCCGAAGGACCTGGGACGTTCCTACGAGGCCGTGATCCGCGTGAACTCGCAGTCCGGCAAGGGCGGTGTCGCGTACCTGCTCAAGACCGACCACTCGATCGACCTGCCCCGCAAGCTTCAGATCGAGTTCTCGGGAGTCGTGCAGTCCAAGACCGACAGCGAGGGTGGCGAGGTCACGAGCGACCAGATCTGGTCGATCTTCAACGATGAGTATCTGCCCGCCGACGACGCCGAGGCGAAGTGGGGCCGGTTCGAGCTGCTGGCCACGCAGACCCGCAGCGACATGTCGGGCGAGGTCGTGCTGGACGTCACCGTGCGTGATGGCGACGAGCAGCATGCGGTCGCCGGTCAGGGCAACGGACCGGTGGCGGCGTTCGTCGAGGTGCTGCGTGAACGCGGCTTCGACATCACGGTCTACGACTACGTCGAGCACGCTCTCAGCGCTGGCGGTGACGCGCAGGCAGCGGCCTACGTCGAACTGCAGGTCGACGATCAGCGCCTGTGGGGCGTCGGCGTCGACGGCGACATCTCGACGGCGAGCCTGAAGGCGATCGTGTCGGGCGTGAACCGTGCGATCCGCACGCGCCAGTCCGCTCTCGCCGCCGTCTGACGACATATGCACGAACGCCCCTCGACCGAAGCTTGGATTCAAGCAAGCCGAGGGGCGTTCGTCATTTCGCGATGTTTGTCGGGTGCGGCGGAAGCCACCCCGCGGGCATCGCCGCATAGCCATGCTGTCGCCAGCCTTCGTAGGCCGCCACTGCTGCGGAGTTGGAGAGATTCAACGACCGGATCTGATCGAGCATGGGAATGCGCACCGCGTCCGTGATCCGCGGGTCGTCGAGCACGTCGGCCGGAAGGCCCGTCGTCTCGGTGCCGAACAGCAGCGTGTCGCCCTGCTCATAGGCGACGTCGGAGAACGAGCGCTCGGCGCGTCCGGTGAACGCGAACAGACGTCCTGTGCCGTGTGCGGTGACGAAGTCGACAGCGGTATCGAAGTCGGGGTGCACGTAGACACGGGCGAGGTCGTGGTAATCGAGTCCCGCGCGGCGCAGGTGCGCGTTGCTGAGTTCGAAGCCGAGCGGCTCCACCAGATGCAGGGCCGCCCCGGTTGCGGCGACCATGCGGATGGCATTGCCGGTGTTGGGCGGGATCAGGGGATTGTGGAACATCACGTGGAACACGCTTATATTCTCGCGCACCGGGGGATAATCGAAGGGTGCCCACCTATCGAGACGAAGCGGTGATCCTGCGCACCCACAAACTCGGTGAGGCGGATCGCATCGTCACCATGCTTTCGCGACGCAACGGCAAGATCCGCGCGGTCGCGAAGGGCGTGCGGCGCACGTCGTCGAAGTTCGGCTCGCGCCTCGAGCCCTTCATGGTCGCCGACCTGCAGCTGTACCAGGGCCGCTCGCTCGACATCGTGCAGCAGGCGGAGTCACTCGGCGCGTACGGCAGCGAGATCGCCGCGCACTACGAACGGTTCACCTCCGCGAGCGCCATGGTCGAGACGGCAGACCGCTTGAACGACGCCGAGGCGACTCCCGAGCAGTATCTGCTGCTTGTCGGGGGGCTCCGGGCACTCTCACGGGGTGAGCATGCGCCGCGCAGCATCCTCGACTCCTACCTGCTGCGTGTGATGGCGCTGTCCGGCTGGGCGCCGTCATTGGACGACTGCGCTCGATGCGCTGCGCCGGGACCTCACCAGAACTTCGTCGTTCAGCTGGGTGGCCTGGTGTGCGTGAACTGCGCCCCGGCCGGCAGCCCGCGCGTGGCCGCGTCGACGCTCGCGCTGTTGCGCTCGCTGATCCGCGGCGAGTGGGATGCTGTGGATGCAGCGTCCGCGGCTGACACCGCGGCGGCCTCCGGGCTGGTTTCGGCCTACACGCAGTTCCATCTCGAGCGCGGCATCCGCTCGCTCGATCACGTCTCCGGCCCCGATCGAGAGGGAGTTCGTTGACTCCGAAGCCCTATACGCACAAGGATGCCGTCGCGTACCGTCCGCTGGACTGGACCGGCATCTACCCGCCGAAATTTCCGAAGGTGCCGGAGCACGTCGCGATCGTCATGGACGGCAACGGACGCTGGGCGAACCGGCGGGGGCTCACGCGCATCCAGGGGCACAAGGCCGGGGAAGAGGTGCTGCTGGACGTTGTCGCCGGCGCGATCCAGTCCGGCGTGAAGCACCTGTCGGTATATGCGTTCTCGACCGAGAACTGGGCGCGCTCGCCCGAAGAGGTCCGCTTCCTCATGGGGTACAACCGGGACGTGCTGCACCGCCGTCGCGATCAGCTCAACGAATGGGGCGTGCGGATCCGATGGGCCGGGCGCAAGCCGCGACTATGGGGCTCGGTCATCAAGGAGCTGCAGTACGCCGAGAAGCTCACCGAGGGCAATGACGTGCTGACGCTGACGATGTGCGTCAACTACGGCGGACGCGTCGAGCTCGTCGATGCCATGCGGTCCGTTGCGAGCGAGGTTGCCGCAGGGAAGATCAAGCCCAAGGCCATCACCGAGAAGATGATCCGACGTAACCTGTACGTGCCGGACATGCCCGACGTCGACCTGTTCCTGCGCTCATCGGGGGAGCAGCGCACCTCGAACTTCTTGCTCTGGCAGTCGGCGTACGCCGAGATGGTGTTCCTCGACACGCTGTGGCCGGACTTCTCCCGCGAAGAGTTGTGGCGTGCGATCGAGATCTATCTGTCGCGCGATCGTCGCTTCGGCGGTGCTGTGGATGCGCCTTCGGCCTGACCCGATCTGCTGAGCTTGTCCCGATTCACGGACTGATTCTTCGTTTTCCTCAGCAAATCGGGACATCGTCAGCAGATCGGGTCAGTGCGACTGGCGATGCAACCAGCGTTCGGCCTCGCGCGGATGCCGCAGCCGGACGATCGTCAGGTACGGAAACTGCTCGCGCTCTACCGGCATCTTCGCCGTCCAATACCCACGCGTCTTCGTCTGCCAGGAGAGGATGCTCTCGGCGGGGTCCCGCGTCGTGAGGACTCTCCAGATCGGTTTCTCGACGTTGCCGTTGTACATCTTCGTGCGCAGGATGCTGCGGCTAAGCGTGCGGCGAATCAATCGCCCGCGCACCACGGGCCAAGGATAATCCAGCCAGATCGCGAGCTGAGCTCGCGGCGTCATGATCTCGTCGGTGCCTCTACTGGTGTACTGCCATTCGGTCACCCAGCGGTCTGTGGCGGCGAAGGCGCGCACATCTTCCAGAAACGAAGGCCGGGGCGTCCAGTCCGGGCCGTGGTGGAGGGCATCGATCTCGTGGTGGACGAGGTTCCATTGGGCAGCGATGCGCCGTGCGAGCGTCGTCTTGCCGGATCCGGTGACTCCGGCGATCAGCACTCGCTCGGGCCGAAACGGCAGCGGATCGGAAGCAGAGAGCAGAGAACGGGTCATGCCCGCAACCAGCGTTCGGCCTCGCGCGTATGCCGCAGCCGGACGATCGTCAGGTACGGGAAACTGGCCTCGATTCGAGGCATCCGCTCGTCCCACTTGTGGCGCGTGTCGCTCTGCCAGCGCAGGATGTCGTTCTCACCGCTCCATGCCTCACGGTTCCACAGCGGTGGCTCGACGTTGCCGTTCCACAGCTTCGTGCGGAACAGTCGTCGCTTGACTGTCCGCCGTATGAGGCGGCCGCGTACCAGCGGCCACGGATAGTCGAGCCAGACGAGCACATCGGCGCGTGGAGCCAGGATCGCGTCGGTGCCCTTGCTGGTGTACTGCCATTCGGTGACCCAGCGGTCTGTACCGGCGAACGCGCGGATATCTTCCAGAAACGAAGGCCGAGGTGTCCAGTCCGGGCCGTGGTGGAGGGCATCGATCTCGTGGTGGACGAGGTTCCATTGGGCAGCGATGCGCCGTGCGAGCGTCGTCTTGCCGGATCCGGTCACCCCGGCGATCAGCACTCGCTCGGGCCGAAACGGCAGCGGATCGGAGGCGGAGAGCACCCGAAGATGCTACCAACGGAATACGCCGCATCCCCGCGAGCGTTGCACCAAACGTGAGCGAACCTATATCCATTGACATCTGGTCCGACATCGCCTGCCCCTGGTGCTACATCGGCAAGCGCAATCTTGAAGCGGGCCTCGCGGAGACAGCATCCGATGATGATGCCCCGCAGGTGAACATCACCTTCCACTCATTCGAACTCTCGCCCGATACGCCCGTCGACTTCGATGGTGATGAGATCGACTTCCTCGCCGGGCACAAGGGCATGCCGCGCGAACAGGTCACGCAGATGCTCGACAACGTCACGGGCGTGGCGAAGAACGCCGGTCTCGAGTACCGCTTCGACCTGCTCAAGCACACCAACACCGTCAAGGCGCACGAGCTGCTGCACCATGCCAAGGCCGAGGGCCTGCAGCATGCGATGGAGGAGCGGCTGATGTCCGCATACTTCACCGAGGGCAAGCACGTCGGGCGCGTGGACGATCTCGTCGATCTCGCCGTCGAGGTGGGGCTGGACGCCGACGGCACGCGGGACGCCCTCGACAACGACAAGTACCTGCCCGCTGTGCGACAGGATCAGGCGCAGGCGCGTGCCTACGGCATCCAGGGCGTGCCGTTCTTCGTCGTCGACGGTCAGTACGGCATCTCAGGTGCCCAGCCGCCGGAGGCCTTCGCGAACGTGCTGCGAGACCTGTGGTCCAAGCGAAACGACCCCGCAAGCGATGATGTGACGGCAGACGCCTGAGCAGCAGCTCAGCGGGTCAGAGCATCCTCGATCGCGGCGACGATCTCGGGTGAGTCCGGCTGCTGCTTCGGCCGGAATCGCTTGACCTCACCATCGGGCAGCACGAGGAACTTCTCGAAGTTCCATTCCACGCGGCCGGCCTTGCCCTCGGCATCCGGAGTCTGCTTGAGCGTCTTGTAGAGGTCGACGGCATTGCGACCGTTCACCTTGATCTTGTCGGTGATCGGGAACGTGACACCGTACGTGGTCGAGCAGAACTCCTGAATCTGCTCGACCGTTCCCGGCTCCTGACCCATGAACTGGTTGCAGGGGAATCCGACGACGCTGAACCCCCGATCGCCGTACGCGCGCTGCAGCTCCTCGAGCTGTTCGTACTGCGGGGTGTTGCCGCATTTCGACGCGACATTGACGACGAGAACCACGTCGGCACCGAGGTCATCGAGCGTTTTCTCGGCGCCGGTGGCATCGGTGAAGGGGATCTGGCGCGGGCTGGAATCGGTCATATCCACACCCTACGTCCGGATGCGGCACCGGGCGCCGTGAGGATGGGAGAATGGAGGGGAGATGACTATTGCTTCCGCACCAGCCCGCGCACTGCGCATCGGTCCGATCGACCTCGATGTGCCGGTCGTGCTCGCCCCCATGGCGGGCATCACCAACACGGCATTTCGTCGACTGTGCCGCGAATACGGCGCAGGACTCTACGTCAGCGAGATGATCACCTCGCGCGCCCTCGTCGAACGCAATGAGACCACCATGCGTCTCATCCACCATCACGAGTCCGAGACGCCGCGCTCGATCCAGCTCTACGGCGTCGACCCGAAGACGATCGCCGAGGCCGTGCGCATCATCGTCGCCGAAGATCACGCCGACCACATCGACCTGAACTTCGGATGCCCCGTTCCCAAGGTCACGCGCAAGGGCGGGGGAGCAGCCCTGCCGTGGAAGACGTCGCTGTTCGCTGACATCGTCGATCAGGCCGTGAAGGCGGCAGGACCTCTGCCGCTCACTGTCAAGATGCGCAAGGGCATTGATCCTGACCACCTCACGTTCCTCGACGCGGGCCGTGCCGCGGAGGATGCCGGCGCCGCAGCCGTCGCGCTGCACGCCCGCACCGCCAGCGAGTTCTACTCCGGCTACGCCGACTGGAGTGCGATCGGCGAGCTCAAGCAGGCCGTGACCAGCATCCCGGTGCTCGGCAACGGCGACATCTGGTCGGCCGATGACGCCGTGCGGATGATGGACGAGACCGACTGCGACGGCGTCGTCGTCGGACGCGGGTGCCTTGGGCGCCCGTGGCTCTTCGGGGACCTCGCCACGGCGTTCGGCGCCGACCCTTCGGCAGGCTCAGGAACCAAGCGCGTCATCGCCCCCACGCTCGGTTTCGTTGCGCAGGCATTTCGCCGTCATGCCGAACTGCTCGTCGACTTCTTCGACGATGAGGACCATGGATGCCGCGACATCCGCAAGCACGTCGCGTGGTACTTCAAGGGGTACCCGGTGGGAAGCGATATCCGCACGGGGCTTGCGACAGCGCAGAGCCTCGCCCACATCGATGAGATGCTCGCTCAGCTCGACCACGACGCCCCGTACCCCGGTGCGGATGCTGAGGGGCAGCGCGGTCGCGCGGGCAGGCCCAAGCGCACTGCCCTTCCAGACAAATGGCTGGAGTCGCGCGAGGTCGCCTCCGATGCCGGTGAGATGCTGCGTGGCGCGGAGATCGAGAACAGTGGCGGCTGACCCTTCTTCTGGCTCGACGACACGTTCGGACGGTTACGAGCCGCGTGACGCCGAGCGGTTCTTCGCGCAGACCCATCGGTCCGAACGCGACGACTTCGCGCGCGATCGCGCCAGGGTCCTGCACTCCGCAGCGCTGCGACGACTGGCAGCGAAGACTCAGGTATTGAGTCCCGCCAGCACCGCCGATTTCGCCCGCAATAGGTTGACCCACTCGCTCGAAGTCGCACAGGTCGGGCGTGAACTCGCTGTGGCGCTGGGCGTTTCCGCCGATGTCGTCGACACGGCCTGCCTCAGCCACGATCTCGGACACCCCCCATTCGGCCACAACGGCGAGCGGGCGCTGAACGAGTGGGCCGAGCCCATCGGCGGCTTCGAAGGGAATGCGCAGTCACTGCGGATCCTCACGCGTCTCGAGGCCAAGGTCCTCGACGACGACGGCCATTCCGTCGGGCTGAACCTCACGCGAGCGAGCCTCGACGCCACCTGCAAGTACCCGTGGACCGTCGACAGTCCTGTACCCGACCCCGGCGGGCGACTGAAGTTCGGCGTCTATCCCGAAGATGAAGCTGTCTTCCGCTGGATGCGCGAGGGCGCCCCAGGACGTCTGCGCTGCATCGAAGCCGAGATCATGGACCTCTCCGATGACATCGGATACTCCGTCCACGACTTCGAGGATGCCATCGTCAACGGCTATCTCGATGTCGCCCAGCTCTCGGATCCCGCAGAGCACCACGCCCTGGTCAGCCGCATCCAGCAGTGGGTTGGATACGACTTCACCCGCGAAGAGCTCGCCGATGGACTGTATCGGCTGACGAGTCAGTCGATGTGGTTGAAGTCCTTCGACCGCTCACGGCAGGACCTTGCCCGGCTGAAGAACCTCACCAGCGACCTCATCGGCCGGTTCGCTCGAGCTGCCGTCACGGCGACACGTGAGGCCTATGGAGGGCCGTCACTGGTGCGCTACAACGCGCATGTCGTCGTTCCCCGCGTCGTCGAGTCGGAGATCGCCGTCCTCAAGGGCATCATGGGGCAGGCGATCGTGACGATCGAAGCACGCAAGGGCGTGTACAAGGAGCAACGGCGCGTACTCACTCGGCTCGCGGATGCCCTGTGGTCGACGGATGCTCTGTGGAATGCCGGCGCAGACGTGCTCGAACCTGCGTTCGCCGCCGATTTCGTCGCCGCGCAGAACGACGCCGAGCGGGCACGCGTCGTGGTCGATCAGATCGCCAGCCTCACTGATCAGACCGCTCTGGACTGGCACGGACGTCTGGTCGGCGACATCGACCCGGCAGAGGTGGGCATCTGGACGCCGCGCACGGTGCGCCAGGGATCCCGTACGCACGCGCACGCACAGAGCCGGACCGCCGAAGGGGTGCGCTGATGCCCCGCATCAGGCAGGCTGACGTCGACGAGGTCAAGTCGCGCACGAACATCGGCGACATCATCGGTGAGCGCGTCTCGCTGAAATCCGCGGGTGTCGGGTCTCTGAAGGGGCTGTGCCCGTTCCACGACGAGAAGAGCCCGAGCTTCCACGTGCGGCCGCAGGTCGGCTTCTACCACTGCTTCGGTTGCGGTGAGTCCGGCGATGTCTACTCGTTCCTCCGGGCGATGGACCACGTGAGCTTCACCGAAGCCGTTGAGCGGCTCGCGGGCCGCATCGGATACACGCTGCACTACGAAGACGGGGGATCGGCTCCGGAGACCAGCGGGCGCAGCCGGCTGTATGCCGCGAACACGGCCGCTGCTGAGTTCTTCCGCGGGCAGCTGCTGACCGCTGAGGCCGAGACGGGGCGACGTTTTCTCGGTGAGCGCGGTTTCGATGCCGGAGCCGCCGCGCATTTCGGCGTCGGCTACGCCCCGCGCGGCTGGGAGGGCATGATGAAAGCCCTCACCGCCCAAGGATTCACCCGGGAGGAACTGCTCGGTGCCGGGCTCGTCTCGCAGGGGCAGCGGGGCGTTTACGATCGCTTCCGTGGGCGGCTGGTGTGGCCGATCCGCGATGTCACGGGACAAACGATCGGTTTCGGGGCCCGCAAGCTCTATGACGATGACCAGGGGCCGAAGTACCTGAATACTCCTGAGACGATCATCTATAAGAAGGCGCAGGTCCTCTACGGTCTCGATCTCGCCAAACGCGACATCTCTCGCGGTGATCCGCGTCGCGTCGTGGTCGTCGAGGGATACACCGATGTGATGGCCTGCCATCTCGCCGGCGTCACCACGGCGATCGCGACCTGTGGCACGGCATTCGGCACCGAGC
>NZ_JBQDSX010000015.1:0-4249 GCF_052099035.1 Microbacterium sp.
CTCGCCGGCGTCACCACGGCGATCGCGACCTGTGGCACGGCATTCGGCACCGAGCACATCAAGGTGCTGCGCCGGGTGATGGGGGACGACTCCAGCTCCGGCGAGGTCGTGTTCACGTTCGATGGCGATGAGGCCGGGCAGAAGGCCGCGCTGCGCGCGTTTAGTGAAGACGATCGCTTCAACGCCCAGACCTTCGTCGCCGTCGCTCCCAACGGCCTGGACCCGTGCGATCTGCGTCTGCAGCGCGGGGATGCTGCCGTGCGAGGGCTGATGGACGCCAAGGTTCCGATGTTCGAGTTCGCGATCGATCGCAAGCTCGCCGGCTTCGATCTCGCGACTGTTGAAGGGCAGGTCGGTGCGCTGCGCGCCGCAGCCCCCATCGTCGCCGAAATCCGTGACCGTCTGCTTCGGCCGGGCTATGAACGGGTGCTCGCCCGGCGGCTCGGCATGGATCCCACCGAGGTCCGTGCCGAGGTGGAGCGCGCCGCGCGCGGCGCGAACACCGCGAAGTCGAAATCGGAGACGCCGGTGCACGCGCAGGGGCAGGATGCCGCGCCGCCTGCCGTGCCGGCTGTGACGTTGGCGAGCCTTCCGCGGACGGCGGATGTCGCCGCGGAGCGTGGAATATTGATGGGCGCCCTGCAGTACGGGCACCAGGTCGATCAGGAGTTGCTCGCGCGCGCTCTGGGAACAGCCTTCCGCCACCCCGCACTGGAAGCCGTGCGCGAGAGCATTGCCGCAGCCCCCGACCGGACACGAGCCGGGTGGGCGATGGATGCCGTGAATGCCGTTCGCGAACCGTATCGGTCACTGGCCGGCGAACTGCTGATGAGTCCGTTCCCGGCAAAAGACGAAGCGGGAGCGGTGGCATCCACTGCCGACCTCACCAAGCGCATGATCGTGCGGGGCCTCGAACGCGAGAAGCAGGAACTGCTCGGTGCGATCCAGCGCGTCTCCGCCGACTCGGATGGCGGACGGGCGCTGCGGATGCGATTGCGTGACATCGATGCCGAGCGTCAACGCTTCGCCGAGTCGTAACCCGCCCTGCCGCGGCTGGCGCGAGAGGATGGACTAATGCCTCGTAGACCACACTCATCGCACGTGATCGACTGCTCGGACCTCGTCATCGACCGGGTCGGGCACAGCGGTCCCACGCGCGCGGTCGACGGCGTCACATTCGCGCTGCCGCCGGGGGAGCTGATCTGCGTCGCAGGACCTACGGGTTCGGGGAAATCCACTCTGGTTGCTGCCCTCGCCGGTTCCACAGACCCCTCCGTCCGCGTCGTCGGCGGGCACGCGGAGGTCTGTGGCGTCAATGTGCGAAAGCCGGGACGTCACCACCGTGAACTGACGTATCTCACGGGGTTTATCCCGCAGGGCGCTGGGGCAGATCTTCCACCGACTCTGACGGTGAGCGATGTGATCGCCGAACCGATCTTCATCCGCGAGAAGCGCGTGAACAGTAGGGCGCTGTCGATCCGAGTCGCAACCCTGCTCGACGAGATGCATCTGCCGCTGGGCACCGCCGCGAAGTTCCCGTACGAGCTCAGCGCCGGCATGCGTCAGCGCGTCGCGATCGCTCGCGCCTTCGTCCTGGAGCCGAAGGTGCTGATCGCGGATGAGCCGCTGGCCAATCTCGACCTCGAGGTGCGTCCGGTTGTTTTCGATGCGATCACTCGGCGCCGCAAGGAGCAGGGGATGGGCGCGCTGCTGGTGACGAACGACGCCGCGTTCATCCGTGAACTCAACGCCGAGACGCTGATGCTGCGCGGTGGCCACGTCGTCGCGCGCGGCGTCGGAAAGGACCTGCTCTGGGTCCCCGGCGCGGAGGCAGACTCACCTGGATGGTGACGCTCTCGGCGACACGCCCGACCGGGCCCGCCGATGTCACAGGCACCGTGGGGAGTTTGCTAGGATTGTGGAGTTGCCTCGGCGACGACGCATGATCCCCGATAGCTCAATTGGCAGAGCAGCCGGCTGTTAACCGGCAGGTTGTTGGTTCGAGTCCAACTCGGGGAGCAGAACGAAGAAGGCCCCGTCCGATGGACGGGGCCTTCTTCGTTACAGCATCCGATCAGACGCCAGCGCCCTTCAGGGAGCCGGTGACCTCGACGGGGTTCTCGCCGGACTCGTCGGGCTGGTAGATGACGCACTGGACGAGGCGATCGTTCGCCTGCGTCCAGGTCTCCTCCGTAGGAGTCATCCACCAGAAATCGAGCGACGACTCGTCGTAATCCGTGCCGACGAACTCGGTGAACGCGGGCACGCACTGCGCCTCGACCTCGGTCATGATGGCGTCATCGCTGGGAAGATCGGCACCTTCGAGCTCGAACTCGAAGAAGACCTCGTCCGCGTGCGGTTCCGAGCACGGAACGACATCGACATCTGTGATCTCACCCGTCGTATCGGACGACGGCATGCAGTCGCCGACCTTCAACGAGAAGACGTCGATGTTCGCCTCTTCGGTGACCTGATTGTCGTCATCGCGTTGGGCGTCCCCGCCGCCGCTACCCATGAAACCGTTCAGAACACTGCAGCCGCTGAGCGCAAGGCTCAAGGCGAGCGCCGACCCCGCGATTGCCATCGTGCGCTTGGTGCGCATTTTCATCATCGTCAAATTCCCCCTCCGGAAACGAAAGCAGGAAGAACACCCTGCCTATGAAAAGCCTATCCTTCTAGATCTTCGATCCCCGGCATCCAACTCGCGCCTGGACGCCCCCACCCGCGCTTTCGCGCGATTTTCTGCACGGTCTTCCAGTCGCTGTCGGAGAGCCGATCGACGTACAGGATGCCGTCGAGATGGTCGAACTCGTGCTGCATGATGCGTGCGCGCCACCCCTCGACTTCGATGCGCACGGCCGCACCATCGACGTCGATGCCGAAGACCAGGACGCGATCCGCGCGCCGCAGCGGGAATCGCTCGCCGGGGAAGGACAGGCATCCCTCGGACTCCTCGTCGGGGTCAGGAGAGCCGGGCTCTGGAGGTGACATCCACAGGACAGGATTGATGATCACGCCGCGCCACGGCCGCTCCTCGTCGTCCACATATGCGTACGTGTAGATGCGCAGGGGCACGCCGACCTGCGGAGCGGCGAGACCGACACCGGGAGCGGTGTCCATCGTCTCGAACATGTCCGCGACGAGCGTACGGATCTCGTCGGTGATCTCGACGACCTCAGCGGCGGGGGAGTGCAGAACAGGATCGCCCATGATGCGAATCGGAAGAACAGCCACGCCACAACCCTACTGTCCGCTGATCCCCGGGTAGGGTTCTATTGTGAGTTCCGGGGTGTGGATGTCGGTCGATGAGGTCAGCGAACAGTTGGTCGGTGCTTTTCAGAACCCCGCACTGCTGCTTGGCATTCCACTCGCACTCGCCGGTGCCGTCTTCATGTCATTCGGGGCGCAGTACCAGCACCGCGGTGTCACCAAGGTCGAACGGCTCAGCGGTTCGGATGGGGCGAGCGGTCTCAGCATGGCACAGGTCAAGGGGCTGCTGACCCGGCCCTCCTGGCTCCTCGGCACTTTGATGCTGGGCCTCGCGATCGTCTGCCAGCTCGCAGCACTGGCCGTCGCACCGCTGATCGTCGTGCAGCCGCTCGGAGCGATCGCCCTGGTGCTCACCACGCTCCTCAACGCCCACGTCTCCGGGCTGGCTCCCACGAAGAAATCCTTGACGTCGATCGTCGCCTGCGTCGGAGGCATCTTCCTGTTCGTGTTCCTCGCGGCGATCTTCGCCACAGAGAAGGACGTGACGACCGACAAACTCTTCATCATCCTCACGACCCTGCTCGTGGTGATCATCATTCTCGGTGCGTGCTGGGTGATTCTGCGGCACCGTATGCGGGCGCTGTTCTACGTGGTCGGCGCGGGCGTCCTCTACGGCTTCGTCGCCACCCTCGCCAAGGTGATCATCAAGCGCCTGCAGGCGGAGAACTTCGATTGGCTCACGCTCGTCTGCGTCATCGCCCTGATCGCCGCATCCGCGGTCGGCGCCTACTTCGTGCAGACCGCCTACAGCTCGGGCCCGCCTGACCTCGTCATAGCCGGACTCACCGTGGTCGACCCGATCGTCGCCGTCGTCATCGGAATCGTCGTTCTCGGCGAAGCCGCAGCCGCTCCGGTGTGGGCTCTGGTCGCCTTCGTCGTCATCGGAGCAGTGGCTGTATGGGGCGTGGTGGGGCTCGCCCGCTACCACCCGCAGGTGCTCAGCGACAGCCAGGACCTCGGCATCAAGCGGGGGAGCGAC
>NZ_JBQDSX010000015.1:4349-72351 GCF_052099035.1 Microbacterium sp.
CCACCCGCAGGTGCTCAGCGACAGCCAGGACCTCGGCATCAAGCGGGGGAGCGACTCTTCGACAGGCTCAGGGATCGCAGAAGATCGGGATCAGGGGACCGTCGGTGGGTGCGATCAGGGGATCGCAGAAGACCGCGATCAGTAGGTCTGGTCGATGAGGTCCTCGGCGACTTCGGATGCCGCCGCCTCATCGATGAAGAAGATGGTGCGCTTGCGCCCCTTGGCACCCGCTGCCGGAACGTTCGTGTAGCTCGCACCCGCGAGAGCGAGTCCGAGAGCCGAAGCCTTGTCCGCTCCGGTGAGCACGAGCCAGACACGCTTGGAAGAGTTGATGACGGGGCGCGTGAGCGTGATCCGCTCCGCGGGCGGCTTCGGAGAATCACGTACCGCAAGCACCGCGGCATCCGTTTCGGTGACCTCGATACGGTCGGGAAACAGCGACGCGATGTGTCCGTCGGGGCCGACGCCGAGGAAGCACACCGCGAACGACGGCCAGGGCTCTTCCGCCGTACCGAATCTCGCGAGCTCCGCCGCATAGGCCGCGGCAGCCTCATCAAGTGTGAGACCGCTGTCCGAGGCTGCAGCCTCGTGCACATTCTCGGCGGGAACGGCGATATAGTCCAGCAGCGCACGGCGCGACTGCACAGCGTTGCGATCCGCATCAACGCGGGCGACGAACCGCTCGTCTCCCCACCAGAAGTGCACCAGGGTCCAGTCGATCTGGGCGACCTTCGGGTGAGCGGCGACAGCCTGCAGCACGGCACCACCCATCGATCCACCCGTGAGCGCGATATGTGCGATGCGCCCATTGCGGGTACGCGCCTTCACACGGGCGAGGAATCGGTCAGCAACCCGAGCGGCGAGGTCCACCGGGGTCGGCTCGATGACGACGAGCTTCTCGGCGGATGCTGCTTCCATGCGTTTCAGGCTACCTTCTCCGGCGGCCCCAGCTTCTTCCAACCTTCGGTGATCACTCGTCCGTAGAGCACATCGGGGTCAAGACGACGCAGCTCCTCGGCGAGGCACTCGCGGAGAGTGCGCCGTGGCAGCACGAGATCGTGGTCGGGCTGATCGGGCTGAGTGAGGAGCGCAATGGCCGGCTCTGGTCGCTCGAGCAGAATGTCGCCGCTGGCACGTGTGAGACGCACGGACTTGATGCCCTCCGACCATTGCGTCGGGTCCTCATAGGACCAGCGCACCGGCACATCGAGTGCGAGCTGCAGCCAGGCGGCCAGCAGTGCGGTCGAGGGGGAACCGGCAGCACCGCGCACGTCGACAGCTGTCACGGTCTCGAACGGCGGCTGGTCGAGCACGGCGGCCAGCTGTTCACGCCAGTGGGTCAGGCGGGTCCACGCCAGATCGGTGTCGCCGGGCGCGTGCGTCCGACCGCGCAATGACAGACGATCGCGGACGTCGGGTGTGGTCGCAGCGTCCGTGATGCGGCGCTGCGCGATGCGGCCGAGTGGTGAGGCAGCGGGATCCGCGGGAGCCTCGCCGGGCCACCACGCCACGACAGGGGCATCGGGGAGGAGCAGGCCGGTGATCAGGCTCTCTTCATTGCTCGCGGCGGCACCGTATGCCTGCAGGACGACGACTTCACTCGCCCCGGCATCCCCGCCGATTCGGATCTGCGCGTCCAGGCGCGCTTCGCCCTCACCGGTGGTGAGCACGATGACGCGCATCGGATGCTCGCGGGACGCATCATTCGCAGCATCGATCGCGGCCTCGGCAACGCCATTGCGAGCCGAGATGACGAGTGTGAGGACACGGCCGAGGGCGACAGCGCCACCCTCTTCGCGGACCTTGACGAGCTGCTTGGCGACCTGGCTGACTGTCGTATCGGGAAGGTCGATGATCACGGGCGTCTCCAGACTCGGCCGTCACGGGTGAGGAGCGCATCGGCGGATGCCGGGCCCCAAGAACCGGGTGCGTACTGCTCCAGCGGACCGCCTTCGGTCGCCCAGTATTTTTCGACGGGATCGAGGATCTTCCAGCTGAGCTCGACCTCCTCGTGACGGGGGAACAGTGGCGGGTCTCCCAGGAGCACATCCAGGATGAGTCGCTCGTAGGCTTCGGGGCTCGCCTCGGTAAAGGCGTGGCCGTAACCGAAGTCCATCGTCACGTCGCGCACATTGGTGCCGGGGCCGGGGACCTTCGAGCCGAAACGGATCGTGACGCCCTCATCGGGCTGCACGCGGATGACGAGGGCGTTCTGACCGAGCTCTGCGGCATTGCCGCGTCCGAACAGGTGCTCGGGAGCGCGGTCGAAGACCACGGCGATCTCTGTGACGCGTCGGCCGAGCCGCTTTCCGCTGCGCAGGTAGAACGGCACACCGGCCCAGCGGCGGTTGGCGATCTCGAGTTTGATCGCCGCGTAGGTCTCGGTGATCGACTCAGGGTTCATGCCGTCCTCTTCGAGGAAGCCGTCCACCTGCTGACCGCCCTGCCAGCCGCCGGCGTACTGCCCGCGGGCTGTGGCCAGAGAGAGATCCTCGGGCAGCGTTACCGCGGCGAGGACCTTCTCCTTCTCTGCACGCAGGTGCTCCGCAGACAGGCTGATCGGCTCCTCCATGGCAGTCAGAGCGAGCAGCTGCAGGAGGTGGTTCTGGATGACGTCGCGAGCAGCGCCGATGCCGTCGTAGTAGCCGGCACGTCCGCCGACGCCGATGTCTTCAGCCATCGTGATCTGCACGTGATCGACGAAGTTGCGGTTCCAGATCGGTTCGTACAGCGCGTTGGCGAAGCGCAGTGCGAGGATGTTCTGCACCGTCTCCTTGCCGAGGTAGTGGTCGATGCGGAAGATCGAGTCGGCGGGGAATGCCACCTCCAGAGCCTCGTTCAGCGCACGAGCTGACTCCAGGTCGTTGCCGAAGGGCTTCTCGATCACGACGCGACGCCACTGATCGTCACCGCGGTCCTCGCCGACCAGGCCGGACTCCTTGAGCTGCTTCGCGACCAACGGGAACGACTTCGGCGGGATCGACAGGTAGTAGGCGTGATTGCCCATCGTGCCGCGTTCGACGTCGAGCTTCTCGACGGTCTCGCGCAGCTTCGCGAACGACTCCGGGTTGTCGAACTCGCCCGAGACGAATCGGATGCCCTGCAGCAGCTGCTGCCAGGTCTCCTCACGGAACTCGGTGCGCGAGTGCTGCTTCACCGCGTCGTAGACGACCTTCGCGAAGTCCTGGTCCTCCCAGTCCCGTCGTGCAAAGCCGACGAGGGCGAAGCCGGGAGGCAGCAGCCCACGGTTGGCGAGGTCGTACACGGCTGGCATGAGCTTTTTGCGTGAGAGGTCACCGGTCACACCGAAGATCACCAGGGCACTAGGACCTGCGATGCGATTGAGGCGACGGTCATCGGGGTCGCGCAACGGGTTGTGGCCGCGTGTTACGGAAACGGTCATCGGCGGGGAAATCTCCTACTGACGGCGTGCGTCTGAGTGGGTTTCGGACTACTTCTGGGCTGCTTCGAACAGGGTGAGGACATCGGCCGAATCGTCCGTGATCGTCAGGGTCACGACGGGGCGTCCGTGTTCTGCGAGGACAGCGGCATCGCCGGCGGCCTGCGCCTGAATCAATTGGCCGAAGGTGAACGGGCGGTCGGGGATCTCGAGATCCACCTCCGTGCGCTCGAGGATCTGCAGGAACACTCCCTGCGCGGGGCCACCCTTGTGGTACTGCCCTGTCGAGTGCAGGAACCGCGGGCCCCAGCCGAACGTGGTCGGCCGACCGGAGTCGGCTGCCACGAGCTCACGGAGCCCCTGGAGCTGCGAGAGATCCAGACGGTTCACATATGCCTGGATCGACACATAACCGTCTTCGGGCAGCTGCGCCCACAGCGCATCCATCACCGCTTCGATGTTGCCGGACTCGGCGAGAGCGGCATCCGAGACGCGGACTTCAATGCCGTCCTGAACGAACGCGGGCGCGGTCGGTGCCGGTCGCGCATCGAGCAGGCCTCGGGTGGCTACCTTGGCCGACTCGACATCCGGCTGATCGAAAGGATTGATCTCGAGCAGGAGCCCCGCGATCGCGGTGGCGTACTCCCACACCACGAAGCTCGCACCCAGCGACCCGCTGATGAGGATTTCGCCCTGGTGATGCTCGCGCAGGTGGAACTCGTTCGCATCGTCGACCAGGCGCACGATCTGCAGATCGGCCGGCAGCGTGTCGAGCTCAGGCGAGACCGGCAGGAGGACGACGGGCAGGATGCCGGTGCCGTTCTTTCCCGTCGACTCGGCGACGAGCTGCTCGATCCAGTTCGGGAGACCGACCATGTGCGTGCCATCGGTGATCAGCCCGAGCTTGTCTCGTCGGGGGCTCGTGGCCGCGATCGCAGCCCCCAGACGCAGCGCGGGGTTATCGGCGCGATCGACGGCGACCTGGAGAATCGTCGCCTCGGCCTCGTCCAGAAGCTCCGAGATATCGACGCCGGCAAGACCAGAAGGCACCAGCCCGAAGGCGGTCAGCGCTGAATAGCGACCACCGACGTTCGGGTCGGCGTTGAAGACGCGGTAGCCCGCTTCGCGAGCAGACGAGTCCAGGGGAGAACCGGGATCGGTCACGACGACGATCCGTTCGGCAGGGTCGACTCCGATGTCCCGGAACGCCGCCTCGAACGTGCGGCGCTGCGAGTCGGTCTCCACGGTCGACCCCGACTTCGACGACACGACGAGCACGGTTGCCGCGAGATTGTCGTCCAGCGCAGCAAGCACCTGCCCGGGCGCCGTCGAATCCAGGATCGTCAGCGGGGCGCCCTCGGTCTGCGCGATGACTTCGGGGGCGAGGGAGGACCCGCCCATCCCGGCGAGCACGACGTGATGCACGCCCTTCGCGTGCAGTTCGTCGCGCAGAGCGATGATCTCTCCGACGAGCGGGCGGGAGACCGATACGGCCTCCACCCACCCCAGACGCTTGGCGGCTTCCTCTTCGGCAGCCGGGCCCCACAGCGCGGAGTCGAACGCGGTGATGCGCGAGGCGACGAGATCTCCGACCAGACGCGGGACGACTTCATCGATCGCAGCCTTCGCCGCGCCCGAGTCGTGGATCGAGAACGTCATCGCTGGGCCTTGAGTCCTTCGGCGACCTGGGTGAGCAGATCGTGCCAGGAGTCGATGAACTTCGTGACTCCCTCGTCCTCGAGCACCTGGGTGACATCGGCGAAGTCGATACCGACCTTCTCGAGTCCTGCGAAGACCGCACGGGCCTCTTCGTAGCCGCCCGTGATCGTGTCACCCGTGATGACACCGTGGTCGAATGTGGCCTCGAGCGTCTTCTCGGGCATCGTGTTCACGACTCCCTGAGCGACGAGTTCGGTCACGTACAGCGTGTCGGGGAGAGCCGGGTCCTTGACACCGGTCGATGCCCAGAGCGGACGCTGCAGGTGGGCACCGGCATCCAGAAGCGCCTTGGCGCGGTCGCCCGCGAAGGTCTTCTCGAACAGCTCATAGGCCAGACGCGCGTTGGCGAGGCCGGCCTTGCTCTTGAGCGCGAGTGCCTCGTTGCCGCCGATGGCTTCCAGACGCTTGTCGGTCTCCGTGTCAACGCGTGAGACGAAGAACGAAGCGACGGATTCGATCGTGGACAGGTCGATGCCCGCAGCCTTCGCGGTCTCGAGACCGGTCAAGTAGGCGTCGATGACCTCGGCGTAACGCTCCAGGCTGAAGATCAGCGTGACATTGACGCTGATGCCTGCGCCGATCGCTTCGGCGATGGCGGGAAGACCGGCCTTGGTGGCGGGGATCTTCACGAGCAGGTTCGGGCGGTCGATCTTCGCCCACAGCTGCTTCGCCTGCGCGACGGTTCCGGCGGTGTCGTGGGCGAGGTCGGGGGAGACCTCGATCGAGACGCGGCCGTCGACGTGGCCGGAGGCTTCCCAAACAGGGCGGAAGACATCGAGTGCTGCGCCGACGTCCTGCGTGGTGGCGGCGAACACCGCCTCCTCGGCGCTTGCGCCGGACGCTGCGAGCTCGGCGACCTGAGCGTCGTACGAGGTGTTGCTCTTGTCCGTGATCGCGTTCGCGAAGATCGTCGGGTTCGTCGTGACACCCGTGATGTTGCGGGACTGGATCAGCTCGGCGAGGTTGCCGGAGTCGATGCGCGTGCGGGACAGATCATCCAGCCAGATGCTGACGCCGGCGTCGTGAAGGTCGGAGGTGGGGGTGCTCATGCGTTCTCCTTGATGGTCTCGCGTGCCGCCTCAATGACGGCTTCGGTGGTGATACCGAACTTCTGGAACAGGGTCTTGTAGTCGGCGGAAGCGCCGAAGTGATCGATAGCGACCGAACGTCCCTTGTCGCCGACGATGCCGCGCCAGGTGAGTGCGGAACCCGCCTCGACCGAGACACGGGCGGTAACGGCCTTCGGCAGCACCGACTCGCGGTAGGCAGCATCCTGCTCGTCGAACCACTCCAAAGACGGAGCGGACACGACACGGGCGTTCACGCCTTCCTCGGCGAGTGCCGCGCGTGCATCGACGGCGAGCTGCACCTCGGATCCGGTGGCGATGAGGATGACGTCCGGCGTCCCGTTCGCGGGTTCAGCGAGTACGTACGCACCCTTGGTCGCGTTGTCTGCAGACGCGAAGTCGTTACCGGATGCTTCGCCTTCACCGCGTGCGAACACTGGGGTGTTCTGACGCGTCAGGGCGATGCCTGCGGGGCCAGCGTGGCGGCGGAGCATCTCGAGCCATACGACCGAGGTCTCGTTGGCGTCGGCCGGGCGCACCACCGTGAAGTTCGGGATCGCACGGAGTGCCGCGAGCTGCTCGATCGGCTGGTGGGTCGGGCCGTCTTCACCGAGCGCTACGGAGTCGTGAGTCCACACGTAGATGCTCGGGATGTTCATGAGAGCAGCCAGACGCACAGCGGGGCGCATGTAGTCGCTGAAGATGAGGAACGTACCGCCGAATGCGCGGGTGGGACCGTGCAGGACGATGCCGTTGACGATCGCGCCCATCGCGTGCTCACGGATGCCGAAGTGCAGCACCCGTCCGTACGGGTTGCCGGACCACTCGTGGGTCGACCACTCGGCCGGGATGAACGAAGGGGCGTTCTTGATCGTCGTGAGGTTCGACTCGGCGAGGTCAGCGGAGCCGCCCCACAGCTCGGGGAGCTCAGCGGCGAGGGCATTGATGACCTGGCCGGAGGCCGCGCGGGTCGAGACGTCCTTGCCCGCTTCGAACGCGGGAAGTGCGGAGGCGATGTCGGCAGGCAGCTCGTGTGCTTCGACACGGTCCAGCAGTGCCTTTCGCTCCGGGTTGGCCGCAGCCCACGCATCGAACGACTTCTGCCAGGCAGCGCGCTCCTCGGCCGCGCGGTCGGCGAGGGAACGGGTGCGGGCGAGGACGTCATCGGCGACGACGAAGCTCTGCTCCGGGTCGAAGTCGAGAACCTTCTTCGTCGCGGCGAGCTCGTCAGCACCCAGGGCTGAGCCGTGGATCTTGCCGGAGTTCTGCTTGCCGGGGGAGGGCCAGCCGATGATCGTCTTAAGGATGATGAGCGAGGGCTTGTCCGTCTCGCCCTTGGCGGCGTCGATCGCGGCGTTCAGCTCTGCAACGTCCTCGACGTACTGACCGGTCTTCTTCCAGTCGACGGTCTGGACGTGCCAGCCGTAAGCCTCGTAGCGCTTCGCGACGTCTTCGGTGAAAGCGACGTTCGTGTCGTCCTCGATCGAGATCTGGTTCGAGTCGTAGATCGCGATCAGGTTGCCGAGCTGCTGGTGGCCGGCGAGCGAGGATGCTTCGCTGGTCACGCCCTCCTGCAGGTCGCCGTCACCGGCGATGGTGTAAATGAAGTGATCGAACGGACTGGTGCCTGCGGCGGCATCCGGATCGAACAGGCCGCGCTCGTAGCGTGCGGCGTACGCGAAGCCCACAGCCGAGGAGAGACCCTGGCCGAGCGGACCGGTCGTGATCTCCACACCCTTGGTGTGGCCGTATTCGGGGTGACCCGGCGTCTTCGAACCCCACGTGCGCAGCGACTTCAGATCATCGAGTTCGAGTCCGAAACCACCCAGGTACAGCTGCACGTACTGCGTGAGCGACGAGTGGCCCACAGAGAGGATGAATCGGTCGCGGCCGAGCCAATCGGTGTCTGCCGGGTCGTGGCGCATCACGCGCTGATACAACAGGTACGCGGCGGGCGCGAGGCTCATCGCTGTTCCCGGGTGACCGTTACCGACCTTCTCGACGGCGTCCGCCGCCAGAATTCGTGCGGTATCCACCGCACGTCGATCGGTCTCATCCCACTGCAGTTCGGTCACGGTCATGCCCTTTCCAACAACTTACGAGGGCGCCCAATTCCATAGCGACTCCGCATCGTCACGGACAAGTGCACAGCGCCGGGCGCGCGAGTGAGTTTCAGCTTAGCGTCGTGTCGAGAACGCCGATACGACATTTCGTTGTTGGACGGCCGGGCATTCATATGCTCTGCACTAGACTGAAGAGGTTGTCGCAGTGCGCATGGAGGAGGCGATCGATATCTCGACCACGTCCGAGAAGACGGCGGTGAAACGGCCGATTGGCCGCACGATCAAGGCCTATGTCACGCTGACCAAACCGCGCGTGATGGAGCTCCTTCTCGTCTCCACCGTCCCCGTGATGTTCCTCGCACAGGGTGGCATGCCGAATCTCTGGCTGGTGCTCGCCACTGTGATCGGCGGAGCGATGAGTGCGGGATCCGCAGCATCGTTCAACATGTACATCGATCGCGACATGGATGCGCACATGCATCGCACCGAGAACCGTCCGCTCGTCACCGGTGAGATCTCGCCGCGCGCCGGGCTGATCTTCTCGTGGGTTCTCGCGGTGGCATCCACCGTCTGGCTGCTGGCAACCACGAACTGGCTGACCGCGACTCTTTCGGTCGCCGCCATTTTCTTCTACGTCGTGATCTACACGCTGATCCTCAAGCGTCGTACCGAGCAGAACATCATCTGGGGCGGTATCGCTGGCTGCTTCCCGGTGGTCATCGGCTGGTCCGCGGTCACGGGTGACGTGGCATGGCCGGCGATCGTTCTGTTCGTACTGATCTTCCTGTGGACGCCGGCGCACTACTGGCCGCTGTCGATGAAGTACCGCGACGACTACTCCGACGCTGACGTGCCGATGCTCGGCGTCACGCGCAACGCTTCGCAGGTCGGGCTCCAGGTGATCCTGTACGCGTGGGCGACGGTGGCGTGCTCGCTGCTTCTGATCCCGGTTGCGAACATGGGCCTGGTGTACACGGCATCCGCTCTGGTGCTGGGTGGCTGGTTCATCTACGAGTCGCACCGCCTGTACAACCAGGCGGTGCGAGGCTCGAATCCGCGTCCGATGCGTGTATTCCACGCATCGATCAGCTACTTGACGCTGATCTTCGTCGCGGTCGCGATCGATCCGCTGCTGCCGTTCTGATCCTCGAGTTCCGACCCTTCGACAGGCTCAGGGTCCGAATCGGCAGGCTCAGGGGCCGAGTCAGCACGCTCAGGGGCCGAATCGACTGACGATTCGTCCTCCGCGGTCCAGTCGATTTCCTCGACGACGACAGGGGTGCTCGATGGCACAAGAGTCTTCGCTGCAGCGATGCCGAGGGTGATCAGCACTCCGAGGATGCCCGCGGCGAGAACAGCCGCGCCTGCCGTGATCCACGCCTGGCCGACGTAGACCTCGATGTTGGTTGCCGTGCCATCGAGCAGGGTCGTCTGCATCGTGGCGGTGTTATCCACCACGAGCCAGCCGCCGACGGCGACAGCGACGAGGGATAGGACCAGGAGCAACCAGTACGGGATGCTGCGCATGAGTGACGTGTTCTTCATGCGTGCCAGCATCCACAACGTTCTGATGCGGGCGTGATGAGCGCGCTATGCGCGCGCTGAGTACGGGCTCTCTGTCGCTGGGGACAGGGTGTCAGCGACGGGCTTCTTCATCCTGAGCACCGCGACCGTGTATGCCGCAGCCGTCAGCGATGCCAGGACCATGTGGATGCCGACGAGGAGCTCCGGCAGGCCTTCTCGCGCCTGCCAGACGCCCACAGCGACCTGCGCTCCGACCGCAATGGTGAGAACGAGCAGCCAGTGCCGCGGCTCCAGACGGAGCACCCACGCCGAGATGAGAAGCGCCACCACCAGCGCCGCGAGGATGTATCCGGGCCAGGAGTGCACGTGCGCGAGCACTGTGGCATCGAATCCGTCGCGGATGACGTTGGCATCGCCTGAGTGCGGGCCGGAACCCGTCGTGAGAACGCCGAAGAAGATCGTCACGGCCAGTGCCAGGCCGGTCACGTGGGACAGAACAGCGAACCAGCGGGGGACGACGCGAACGCGGGCGCCAGCCGGCTCCTTCATCCGCACGAGGAACGCCGCGGTCACGCACACCAGGATCAACGATGACGCGTAGTGGAAGCCCACGATGAACGGGTTCAGGCCGGTCAGCACCGTGATGCCGCCGACGAAGGCTTGTGCCACGACCCCGATCAGCACGATCCAGGCGAGTGTGCTGAGATCACGGCGCTGCGGTGTGATGCGCAGCGAGTACACGCAGCCTGCGATGGTCACCAGGAGCAGACCCAGTGAGAAGAAGGGGAACGCGGGAATGCCGAACATCGACGCGACGGCGTAGCAGAGGACGCCGGCGCCGATACCGCCAAGGGCGAACCACAGCGCGGCCTTGAGTGAGCGCCGCCCGCCCAACACGTGCAGCGTGAGCAGAAGGACGGCGATGGCGAGCACGCCAACCAGGCCGGTCATCGTACGGTTGCCGAACTCGATGATCCCGTGGATGCCCTGTTCAGCGGTCGGCACGAGCGACTCGGGCGTGCACAGCGGCCATTCGGAGCAACCGAGACCCGATCCGGTTAGACGGACAGCCCCGCCGGTGCCGATGATGATTACTTCGGAGAGGAACGAGAGCCAGGCGAGTACGCGAATGGGCCGCCCGATGCTGGTGGGCCACCAGCTCCAGAACCCGGAGCGGGGAGTGGTCTGGGCGGGCGTGATCGTTTCAGGCATGCGGCCTCCGGTTCACGCTGGACACCGGACACGGCCCGGAAGTCAGGGTGAACCTGTAGAATCGGATTGTTGCGATGCATGCGCTCTGAGCGAGATGCATCACCAACAGTTTAGGCGCGATGGAATGCGTCTGTGATGAGGCCCACCAGCGGCACCCACCTCGACTACTCGACGGGGACACGGCGTGTCGGGGCGGCTGATACCGTTGCGGCCCAACTAGGAGAGTGTGATGTCGGAAGTGCTGATCGACCGCCCGGAACTCGACAGTCTGGGGGTGTACGAATTTGGCTGGCACGATGAAGACGCAGCAGGAGCCCTCGCGAAGCGAGGCCTCTCCGAGGACGTCGTCCGTGGCATCTCCGGCCTGAAGAACGAACCCGAATGGATGCTGAAGACCCGTCTGAAGGGGCTGCAGCTGTTCGGACGCAAGCCGATGCCGACCTGGGGTGCAGACCTCAGCGAGATCGACTTCGACAACATCAAATACTTCGTGCGATCCACCGAGAAGCAGGCGCAGTCCTGGGAAGATCTTCCGGCTGAGATCCGCGACACCTACGAGAAGCTCGGCATCCCCGAGGCTGAGCGCCAGCGCCTCGTCGCCGGCGTCGCCGCGCAGTACGAGTCCGAGGTCGTCTACCACCAGATCCGCGAGGACCTGGAGGAGCAGGGCGTCATCTTCATGGACACCGACACCGCGCTGCGCGAGCACCCGGAATTCTTCGAAGAGTACTTCGGCACGGTGATCCCGTCCGGAGACAACAAGTTCGCGGCGCTCAACACGGCTGTCTGGTCAGGTGGCTCCTTCGTCTACGTGCCCAAGGGCGTCCACGTCGAGATCCCGCTGCAGGCGTACTTCCGGATCAACACCGAGAACATGGGCCAGTTCGAGCGGACCCTGATCATCGCTGATGAAGACAGCTACGTCCACTACATCGAGGGCTGCACCGCCCCGATCTACAAGTCGGACTCGCTGCACTCGGCCGTCGTCGAGATCATCGTGAAGAAGAACGCACGCGTTCGGTACACGACGATCCAGAACTGGTCGAACAACGTCTACAACCTCGTCACCAAGCGCGCTGTCGCCCACGAGGGCGCGACGATGGAATGGGTCGATGGCAACATCGGCTCGAAGGTGACGATGAAGTACCCGTCGATCTACCTGATGGGCGAGCATGCCAAGGGCGAGACTCTCTCCGTCGCCTTCGCCGGTCCCGGTCAGCACCAGGACGCCGGCGCGAAGATGGTCCACATGGCGCCGTACACGCAGTCCTCGATCGTCTCGAAGTCGATTGCGCGCGGCGGCGGCCGTTCCGGTTACCGCGGCGAGGTCCGCGTCGATCCTGGCGCTCATCACTCCGCGAACTCCGTGGTCTGCGACGCACTCCTGGTCGATACGCACTCGCGCTCCGACACCTATCCCTCGATCGACATCCGCGTCGACGATGTGCAGCTCGGACACGAGGCGACGGTCTCCAAGGTCAGCGCAGAGCAGCTGTTCTATCTGCAGTCGCGCGGAATGGAAGAGACCGAGGCGATGGCGATGATCGTACGCGGGTTCATCGAACCGATCGCGCGCGAGCTGCCGATGGAATACGCCATGGAATTGAACAAGCTCATCGAGATGGGCATGGAAGGATCGGTCGGCTAAATGGCGGCCCAGGTTACCGCGCCCGCAGAGGCGCAGGATACGAACGCGCACATCGACCCAGCCGCTCAGGTGGCAGACGCGGGATTCGTCCCCGTGCAGACTCGTTCCGAGCGCCCGCGCTCGTTCGATCCGGAGGACTTCGGCGTACCCACCGGTCGTGAAGTCAACTGGAAGCACACTCCTGTTGCACAGCTCACCGGGATGTTCACGACGGCGACCGAGAACGACGGCGTCACCTACGAGATCTCCAGCGGCGCGCAGTTCGCCACCGGCACGCTCGCGGCCGGCGACACGCCACGGGGCGAATTCTTCGTTCCGGAGGACATCATCTCGGCCGTCGCGTGGCAGGGAACGGATGCCGGCATGCACGTGCGCATCCCCCGGGATGAAGAAGTGGCAGAGCCGGTCTTCATCACGATCACCGGTCAGGGCGCCGAGAAGCGTGCCGACGCGCACATCGTCATCGAGGCGCTGGAGAACAGCTCGGCGACTGTCGTGCTGCGCCACCGCGGTTCGGCGCAGTACGCCCAGAACGTCGAAATCCTGGCCCGCCCCGGCTCGCGTCTCACGGTGATCTCCGTGCAGCGCTGGGACGACGACGCCGTCCATGCGGCATCGCACCAGGCGCGCGTCGACAAGGATGCTCTGCTCAAGCACTTCGTGATCAGCTTCGGCGGGGGCATCGTTCGGGTGAACCCGAACCTCGAGCTCTCCGGCACAGGGTCCGAGGGCCGCATGTACGGGCTGTCCTACGCCGATGCCGGTCAGCATCTCGAGAGCCAGGTATACCTGCACCACAAGGGTGCTCACACGATCGGCGATGTCCTCTACAAGGGCGCGCTGCAGGGTGAGAAGGCGCACAGCGTCTGGATCGGCGACGTCCTCATCGGAGCCGACGCCACGGGCACCGACTCGTACGAGGCGAACCGCAACCTGGTACTCACCGAGGGCGCACGCGCCGACTCGATCCCGAACCTCGAGATCAAGACCGGTGACATCCTCGGTGCAGGTCACGCCAGCGCGACCGGTCGCTTCGATGACGAGCAGCTGTTCTACCTGCAGGCTCGCGGTATCGATGAAGAAGAGGCCCGGCGCCTGGTTGTGCTCGGCTTCCTCAGCGATGTCGTGCAGCGCCTCGGCATCCCCGCTCTGGAAGAAGAGCTGCTCGCAGCCATCGACACCGAGCTGACGGCGGTGACCGCATGACCGCACAGCGAGCCTGCAGCGCCAGCGAGCTCGAGCAGGACGCTCCGCTGCGCGTTGAACTCGACGGTGTGCCGATGGCGATCGTGCGCGATTCGAATGACGAGATCCATGCGATCGGCGACGTGTGCACGCACGGCGAGATCTCGCTCTCCGAGGGATTCGTCGAAGGCGAAACGCTCGAATGCTGGGCCCATGGATCGCGGTTCTCGCTGCGCACCGGTGTGCCCCAGAATCTCCCCGCTTATGAGCCCGTCCCGGTCTATGTCGTCACGATCGACGGCGACGACGTGCTCATTGATCCGACTGTGACGAAGGAAGTCTGAAATGTCTGTTCTTGAAATCCGTGACCTGCATGTCTCGGTTGAGACCGATGCAGGTGCCAGCCCGATCCTCAACGGGATCACCCTCACCATGAAGACCGGTGAGACTCACGCCATCATGGGGCCCAACGGCTCCGGCAAGTCCACCCTTGCGTACACGATCGCCGGGCACCCGAAGTACACCGTCACCGGTGGCACGATCACCTTCGATGGTGAAGATGTCCTGGCGATGACCGTCGACGAGCGTGCCCGCGCGGGGCTGTTCCTCGCGATGCAGTACCCGGTGGAGATCCCCGGTGTGACCGTCACGAACTTCCTGCGCACGGCCAAGACCGCGCTCGACGGTGAAGCACCCTCGATCCGCTCCTGGACGAAGGACGTCAAGTCCGCCATGACGAACCTGCGCATGGACCCCAAGTTCGCGCAGCGCAACGTCAACGAGGGCTTCTCGGGCGGCGAGAAGAAGCGCCACGAGATTCTCCAGCTCGAGGTCCTCAAGCCGAAGTTCGCGATCCTCGACGAGACCGACTCCGGTCTTGACGTCGATGCACTGAAGATCGTCTCCGAGGGCGTCAACCGCGCCAAGGAATCGACCGGCCTCGGCGTGCTGCTGATCACGCACTACACGCGCATCCTCCGCTACATCCGTCCCGACTACGTGCACGTCATCGTCGCGGGAAAGATCGTCGAAGAGGGCGGCCCCGAGCTCGCCGACCGCCTCGAGGAAGAGGGCTACGACCGCTTCCTCGACCCCGCCGCTCCGATCGAAGCGTAGGCTGGGACCATGAGCGCGACGCTTGCCCCCGAGAAGTTCGAAGAGGTCACCGAGGCCCTCAAGGACGTGATGGATCCCGAGCTCGGGATCAACGTCGTTGACCTCGGTCTCATCTACGATCTCGCCTGGGACGATGAGAACGATGCTCTCGTGATCCACATGACGCTGACCAGCGCCGGCTGCCCGCTGACCGATGTGCTCGAAGAGCAGACGGCCGAGGCGCTGGACACGGTCGTCGATCGGTTCCGCATCAACTGGGTGTGGATGCCGCCGTGGGGGCCCGAGAAGATCACCGATGACGGGCGCGACATGATGCGCGCGCTCGGTTTCGCCATCTGAGATGACACCGGTTCGCGCGCTTCCGCTGGAGCAGCTGCGTCAGCGCACCAGCGAGAAGTGGCGCGAATACCCGGCAGATGTGCTGCCGTTGTTCGTCGCGGAGACCGATTTTCCGCTGGCTCCTGCGATCACGACTGCCCTCGAGCGGGCGGTGCGCGACGGCGATACCGGATATGTCGCCTCGAAGACTCCGCTGGCCGACGCCTTCGCCGGGTTCGCCTCGCGCCGGTACGGCTGGGAGCCCGATCCGGGACGGATGCGCTCGACCGCGGACGTCAGCATGGGCATCGTCGAAGAAGCGGGTGCCGTCGTCGAGCGCGTACCGCTGCGCGACACCGACTCCGGGTGGGAACTCGACATTGACGGCATCCGCGTTGCGCTGGAGCATGGCGCGCGCGCAGTGCTCCTGTGCAATCCGCACAATCCGACCGGAACCGTGCACTCTGCGCGATCACTCGCTGCCCTCGCGGATCTCGCGGCGGACCACGGCGCTGCGGTGATCTCCGACGAAATTCACGCCCCACTCGCGCAGCCGGATGCCGGGTTCACCCCGTTCCTCACGGTGTCGGATGTTGCGCGCGCGGTCGGCTATGCCGTCGTCAGCGCGAGCAAGGCATTCAACCTCGCCGGGCTCAAGTGCGCGCTCATGGTCACCGCGGCGGACGAGACCACGCGCCTCGTGCGAGGCCTGCCCGTCGAGGTGGAGTGGCGCACCGGCCAGTTCGGCCTGCTCGCGGCTGTCGCCGCATTCTCCGAGGAGAGCGATTCCTGGCTCGACGGACTCCTCGTCACGCTGGACGAGAACCGCCGCCTGATCACCGAACTTCTCGCCACGCACCTCCCCGAAGCGCGCTATCGAGAGCCGGATGCCGGATACCTCGCCTGGATCGACCTCACAGGTCTCGGCTGGGGCGAGAACCCATCCAAGCGCATTCTCCGCGAAGCGAAGGTCGCACTGCATTTCGGTCCGGCGTTCGGTGCGGAAGGGGCCGGACACGTCCGCCTGAACTTCGGGACGAGCCCCGAGATCATCACGGAGGCCATCACCCGTATCGCAGCCCTCGACGCGCCTCGCGCATGAGCGGCTCACCCGCCGCATCGATCTGGGACCGAGAGCGGATCGGGGTCACGGTCGGGGCCATTGCGCTGATCTTCCTCGGCGCGATCGAAGCCTTGGCTGTCACCACAGTGATGCCCGTGGTGAGTGCGGCGCTAGACGGAGAATCGCTCTACGCGGTCGCGTTCGCGGGAACCCTCGCGACCAGCGTCATCGGCATGGTCGCCTGCGGCGCGTGGTCGGATGCCCGCGGACCGCGTGGACCGCTCTACGCGGCGGTGTCGTTGTTCATCCTCGGGCTCCTCATCTCGGGCTTCGCGTTCACGATGGAGCAGTTCGTCATCGGCCGGCTCGTGCAGGGGCTGGGCGCAGGAGGTGAGACTGTCGCGCTGTATGTGGTCGTCTCGCGGCTGTACCCGCCACATCTGCACGGCCGGATTTTCGCAGCCTTCGCCGCGGCCTGGGTTATCCCGGCGATGATCGGCCCGTTCCTCGCCGGTGCGATCGCGGAGTTCTTCGACTGGCGATGGGCCTTCCTCGGAGTTGCCGCTCTCACGGTGATCGCGTTCACCCTGATCGCCGTTCGGCTGCGTGCGCTCGATCTCGGCGGGGGCGACCCGAGTAGCGTGGCGGGACTCACTCGGCGGCTGCTGCTCGCCATCGTGGTCGCCGTCGGCGCCGTGGCGGTGGGCTTGTCCGCCGATGTGCCATCGGCGTGGGGCTGGCCGCTCGCGCTCGTCGCTCTGATCGTCATCGGCTTCGCCGTCGTGCCCCTGCTGCCGAAGGGCACGTTGCGGTCGGTACCAGGGCTCCCGAGCGTCATCCTCGTCCGAGGACTGGTCGCCGGTGGCTTCTTCGCCGCTGAGGCATACATCCCGTATCTGCTCATGGCGGAGTTCGGCTTCACGCCGACCTGGGCGGGGATCGCCTTGATGCTCTCGGCGTTCGCCTGGGCCGGCGGTTCTGCTGTCCAAGGACGGTACGGCGAAGTGCTCGGCAACAGGCGCATCGCGCTGATCAGCATCCTGCTTCTTCTGATCGCCTTCGTCGGCGTTATCCTCACGGCGCTCACGGGCGCGAGTCCGTTGGTCATCATCCTCGGTTGGGCCTTCGCCGGCGCCGGGATGGGGCTGCTGTATCCGCGGCTCACCGTACTCACTCTGGCGTACTCCGCACCGGGAAACGCCGGGTTCAACTCATCGGCACTGTCGATCTCGGATGCGACGGGCTCCGCAGTCGCGGTGGCCATCGCCGGGCTCGGCGTCGCGACGCTCGGGGGCGGTGCTGACGCGTTCCCGCTGGTGTTCGCATTCGCCATCGTCGTCGTGCTGCTGGCCATGATCCCCGCGCTGCGACTCGGCCACGGTGCGGAGCCCGGCTGAACAGAGTCGGATCCGCGCCCCTCGATCGTCCGCACACGCGCGAGCCGCAGGGCTGACAGCATCAGCACGACAGCGAGCGCTGTCGTGAGCGGTGTGGCACCCAGAACGAGCAGACCGACGACGGCGGACACTCCGATTGCGGTTGCCGCGACGAGCCGTGCGCTCGAGTCCGTCGGAATCGGGGCCGGACGGGCTTCGATGCTCGCGAGCACTGTGGCGACCGCAGCGGTCAGGACGAACACGACAGCGAGCCACAGCGGCCGAGTGATCCACCAGGCGAAGCTGCTCGGTTCAGGCAGTGCGATGCCGGTCGTGATGCTGAGCATGGCACTGATGCCTGCCATCGCCAGGAGAATCGGCATGTGCCAGAGGTAGATGGTCATGGCACGCGGCGTCACGAAACCGCGCAACCGGGAACCGAAGGGGCTGTTGCTCCACGTGTTTAGGCGCTCACGCAGGAGCGACATCAGCATCGTGTGCGCGACACCGACGAAGAGGAGTGCCGTGGTCGGCGGGTTGATGTTGGCAATGAGGTCAGGGGAGTAGACACCGGTTATGCAGGCGAGCACGAGACCTGTGACGGCTGTGCCCGCGATGATCGCGCGGGTGCGGCGTGCCAGTGCGCTGATGCGCCCGTCGGCGAGGAAGAAGCCGAGCTGCTGCAGCGCTAGCCACACGAACGCGAGGTTCAGGATGCCGAAGGCATCCGCTCCCGTCGTGATGCGGAGTGCGTCGATGACGATGGCGGCCGCGACGAGCAGCGCGATCGTGCGCCAGGGGGCGCGCTCATGAGCCACGGCGAGCGCAGGCAGCAGCGTCTGGCACAGCAGGAAGACTCCGAGGAACCACAGCGGCTGCCCGAACCGGTAGCCAGCGATCACGACGAGCTCCCCGGGTACTCCCGAGAGCAGCAGGGCTGTCAGTGACACGCCGACGACGGCGACCGTGCACACGGCTGGCAGGAGCAGCCGGTGGATGCGTGCGGCGACGAATGCGTTGGCGGTGCCGCCGCGCTGGCGTGACCGGATGAACGAGGTGTAGCCGGCGAACCCGCCGATCACGAAGAACAGCGGCATGATCTGCAGCACCCAGCTGAGCGGAGTGATCCATGCGGAGCCGTCGCTCGCATTGGCGAAGACCGGGTTGCCTCCGACGACGGTTACACCGACCATCAGGGAGTGCAGCACGACGACCCCCAGCACGCAGAATGCACGGACCAGATCGATGCCGGTGTCGCGCCCTGCCTGCGGGCGGCTCGGTTTCGGAGCGGCGATGTGTCGCAGTTCTGCGATGGCCATGGGGTTCCTCCTCGGTAGCTGTTCGAGGAGGTTATGAGCGGGGTGGGCGTGAGGGCATCAACCGGTGGGGTCGATCTGCCCCATACCGTCGTAGGGGAGGGTCAGGCCGGCTCCGCCAGTCCGGTGTCGTACGCGAAGATCACGGCGTGGACGCGGTCCCGCACACCGATCTTCGACAGCACTTTTCCCACGTGCGTCTTGACCGTCTGCTCGGCGATGAACAGCGTGCCGGCGATCTCACTGTTCGAGCGTCCCTGCCCGATGAGGGTGAGCACTTCGCGTTCGCGGTCGGTGAGATCGGCGAGAAGATTGGCGGATGCCGTGGCGCGAGGCTTCTGCGCGGCGAACTGTGCGATCATCCGACGAGTGACGCTGGGGGAGAGCAGCGCATCGCCGGCGGCGATGACGCGCACGGCGTGCACCAGCTCTTCCGGAAGGGCATCCTTCAGCAGAAAGCCACTCGCTCCGGCCTGAAGCGCGTCGTAGACGTAGTCGTCGATATCGAAGGTCGTCAGCATGAGGATCCGCGGAACTTTCGCTGCCGGATACGAAGGCCCGAGGATGCGGCGGGTCGCCTCGATGCCGTCCAGTTGCGGCATCCGTACATCCATCAGGATCACGTCGGGGTCCAGGCGACTGGCGAGTGCGACGGCCTCGAGACCGTCCGAGGCCTGGCCAGTGACGGTGATTCCTTCATGTGCGTCGAGGAGCGCGGCGAAGCCGGCTCGCACCATCGCCTGATCATCGGCGATGAGGACTTCGATCGTCACTGGGGGCCTTCCATAGGGGGTGTTAGCGGATTCCGAGGCAGTAGAGCCCTCACCGTCCAGATGCCATCAGCATCCGGTCCGGCGTTCACGCTGCCACCGAGCAGTGATGCACGCTCGCTCATGCCGCGCAGGCCATGACCACCGGGTGCGTCGACCGCCTCGCCACTGTACGCGTTGCGGACGACGACGGTGATGTCGGTGTCATCCGCCGTCAACGATACCGAGATCGGTACGCCGGGGGCGTGGCGGACGGCGTTGCTCAGCGCCTCCTGGGTGATCCGGTAGACGGCGAGCTGCGTTGCCATCGACACGCCGTCGCCGACCGCCTGGGTCAGCGACACATCGGCACCGGCGCGACGCGTGGTCTCCACAAGGGCGAGGATATCGTCGATCCCCTGCTGCGGGGCCAGCTCGGCTGTCTGATCCTCGGTGCGGAGGACGCCAAGGATCCGGCGCATCTCGGTGAGGGCGCCTCGAGCGGATGCGGCGATGTCATCGAACTCGGCGGCCGCTTCCGGAGCGAGATCCGGCACGCGGTAGCGCGCAGTGGATGCTTGGACCTGGATGAGCGACATGCTGTGCGCGACGACATCATGGAGCTCGCGCGCGATGCGCGTGCGCTCTTCCACGAGCTCGCGCTTGGCCTGCTCGTCGGCGGTGTTCGCGCGTTCCCTGGTGAGTTCGTCGCCGACGCGCAATCGCCCGGCGAACAGCACGGCCAGCAGGTAGACGCCGCTGACGATCGAGGTCGTGACGATGAGGGAGTCGCCGCTGGGGATCGAGACCAGCATGACTGCCGCACCGAGCCCTGCGGCAGTGCCCAGCGCGAGCTGGATGAGGCCGCGGCGCCAACCGTGCCCGATGGTGACCGAGGCCACCATGACGGCGAAGGCGATGAGCATTGGCACCGACCACGGCCACGGCGCGCTCACGGGGGCGTCGCGCGTGATCATCAGCGGGATGAGCAGCGCGGATGCCGTGAACAGAGCGATTGCGATACTCGGATAGCGGATCGAGACCAGGGGAGCACCGACAGCGACGAGTCCGAGCCCCATCGTCACAGCCACGGGGGAGCCGTATATGGCAGCGTGCACGGGCACGAGTACGGCGTAGAGGACGACGGCGATCGCCGCGAGAACCACAACGAGCGCGGTGGTGCGGTCGCGCGGCCAGATCCTGCGACGTCGGGAAGGCTTCTTCGGTCGATCCTTCTTCGCCGTCTTCACCCTCATGGGAGTCATCTTGCCACCTCGATCGCCACGGCCTCGCGGACTTCGGTGATGCTCTCCGGGGCGGCATCCGTCTCGGCGCCCCGGCGATGGCGACGGCGCAGTGCCGCCACACGGTCGATGACGACCCCGATGATGACCGCGAAGACGATTCCGAAGACTGCGCTGAGCAGTGGCTGGTCGGTGAGCCAGTGCCCGGCGACGAGGCCGATGAGAGCGCTGTAGATCGCCCAGCTGATGCCGGCGACAGCGCTCAAGGGCAGAAAGCGCCGCCAGGAGTAGCCCAGTGCCCCCGCAGACATGTTCACCACGACGCGGCCGACCGGAACGTAGCGGGCACCGAGAATCAGCGGCGCGCCGTTGCGCGCCAGTCTCTGCTGCGCGCGGGCGAAGGCAGCAGCGATACGCGGACGCCTCATCCACGCGAAGCGGGTCGTGCCGACCGCGCGACCGATGGCATAGGCGATGTTGTCCCCGATCATCGCGCCGATGGCTGCGACCGCGCACAGCAGCACGAGGTTGGTTCCGCCGGTGGATGCCGCGACCGCTGCGGCCGCGACCAGCACAGTCTCGCTCGGAATGGGTGGGAAGAACCCGTCGATCACCGCCGTCGCGAACATGACGAGGTACAGCCAGGGGGAGGAGGCAGCCTGCAGGATGAGGTCGTTGATGATGTCCACGGGGAGAATCTACGAACGAGGCGGGTGCGCACACATCACCCTGGGGTATCGACGGCGTCATACTCCAGAGGGGTCTTTGCCATCGGGCGTTTACACGGGCACCGCGATCTATACTGGGAGGCTGGCTCGGTGCGTTCTGCACCCGCTGGCCGAAAACCCCTCTGACGAAACGGACTACTGCTGTGCTTGCCGTGCACGACCTCGAGATTCGCGTTGGCGCCCGCCTCCTTATGGATGGCGTGTCGTTCCGCGTCTCCGACGGCGACAAGATCGGACTGGTCGGCCGCAACGGGGCCGGCAAGACGACCTTGACGAAGGTGCTCGCCGGGGACCTGATGCCCTCCGATGGCAAGGTGACGAAGTCCGGTGAGCTGGGCTACCTCCCGCAGGATCCTCGTTCCGGCGATCCGGAGATGCTCGCGCGTACGCGCATCCTCGACGCTCGTGGTCTCGGTACGATCCAGCTGGGACTGGCCAAGGCCGCTGAGGACATGGCTTCCACCGACCAGGCAGTCGCAGACAAGGCAATGCGTCGCTTCGGCAATCTCACCGAGAAGTTCGAAGGACTCGGCGGCTATGCGGCCGAAGCAGAAGCGGCATCCATCGCCAATAACCTCTCTCTGCCGGATCGGATTCTCGATCAGCCGCTGAAGTCGCTCTCCGGTGGTCAGCGCCGACGCATCGAGCTCGCGCGCATCCTCTTCTCGGATGCCGAGACGATGATCCTCGACGAGCCGACGAACCACCTCGACGCCGACAGTGTCGTGTGGCTGCGTGAATTCCTGAAGAACTACAAGGGCGGGCTGATCGTGATCAGCCACGACATCGAGATCGTCGGTGAGACGGTGAACCGCGTGTTCTACCTGGACGCGAACCGTCAGAGCATCGACATCTACAACATGAACTGGAAGAACTATCTGCGTCAGCGGGTGGCTGATGAGGAGCGCCGCAAGAAGGAGCGTGCGAACGCCGAGAAGAAGGCGACCTCGCTGCAGCAGCAGGCTGCCCGTTTCGGTGCGAAGGCCTCCAAGGCCGCGGCCGCGCACCAGATGGTCGCCCGCGCCGAGAAGCTCCTCGCCGGACTCGACGACGTGCGCGAGGCCGATCGCGTGGCGAAGCTGCGCTTCCCGAAGCCTGCACCGTGCGGAAAGACGCCGATGATGGCATCCGGCCTCTCGAAGTCCTACGGTTCACTGGAGATCTTCACCGACGTCGACCTCGCGATCGACCGCGGGTCGAAGGTCGTCGTGCTCGGCCTCAACGGTGCCGGCAAGACGACCCTGCTGCGGATGCTCGCGGGCGTCGACGAGCCCGACACCGGGCAGCTCGAACCGGGATTCGGCGTGAAGATCGGCTACTACGCCCAGGAGCACGAGAACCTCGACGTCGAGCGGTCGGTGCTGCAGAACATGGTGTCGGCTGCCCCGCACATCACCGAAATGGAAGCACGGCGCGTGCTCGGCTCGTTCCTGTTCACGGGCGATGACGTGCTCAAGCCCGCTGGGGTCCTCTCCGGTGGGGAGAAGACCCGTCTGTCGCTGGCGACCCTGGTGGTGTCATCGGCGAACCTGCTGCTGCTCGATGAGCCGACGAACAACCTCGACCCCGCGTCCCGCGAGGAGATCCTCGACGCGCTCGCACACTATGAGGGCGCCGTGGTGCTCGTCTCCCACGACCCGGGGGCAGTGCAGTCGCTGAACCCCGAGCGGGTGCTCATTCTGCCGGACGGCGTCGAGGACATCTGGAACCAGGAGTACCAGGACCTCATCGAGCTCGCGTAGCGCTGAGACACCACTTTCAGCGTGAGACCTCGCTTTCAGCGTGAGACATCACGGCAGGTGTGGTGTCTCGTGCGGCAGATGGTTTCTCGCAGACGGTAGCGTCGAAGCATGGCGGATCAGCAGCTGGCGAAGTCGTTCGAGGGCATCGGCGAGGAGTACGACCGGTATCGGCCGGGATTTCCGGATGCTGCAGCCCAGGCAATCCTGCCGGAGCGCGTGGATGCCGTGCTGGACCTCGGCGCTGGCACGGGGAAGTTCACCGCGCTGCTGATCTCGCGCGCGGCCCGTGTGGTCGCCGTCGAACCGTCGGCTGCGATGCTCGACGTGCTGCGGGCGAAGCTGCCAGCCGTAGAAGCATTGGTCGGTGGCGCCGAGAGCATCCCGCTGCCGGACGGGTCGATGGATGCCGTCACGGTCGCGCAGGCGTTCCACTGGTTCGATCGGGATGCCGCGTGTGCTGAGATTCGGCGGGTACTCGTGCCGGGCGGCACGCTGGCGCTGCTGTGGAACCACTCCGATCCGGACTGCGCGTGGGATCGGGCATGCCACCGTGTCGCGCATCCTGCCGTGAGCGCGGAGACCGACTCGACGACGGCATCCGCTGCCGACGAATTGCCGGGGTTCATCTTCGACCGCCGCAGTGAGATCGCCTGGTCCGAACAGATCACGCGAGAGGACTACATCGGCCGCTGGCTCACTGTCAGCAGTTTCCTCGCTGCCGACGAGGACACTCGCGCAGCCATGGTCGCTCAGCTCAACAGCATCCTCGACCGGGATCCGGCCACAGCAGATCGCACGACGTTCACGCTGCCCATGGTGACCGAGGTCTTCACCTACCGCGCGGTCTAACGGACCAGTTACTTGACGCCGAGGAAGCTGCGGTCCGTCAGGATGATCGGGCCGTCTGCGGTGATCGCGACGGTGTGCTCGGAGTGGGCGCCCCGCGATCCGTCAGCGCTGCGGAGTGTCCAGCCGTCGGCATCCGTTCGCAGCTCGTCGGTCGTCTGCAGGAACCACGGCTCGAGCGCGAGCACGAGTCCATCCCGCAGGGGGAAGCCGCGCCCGGCGCGACCATCGTTCGCAACGTGCGGGTCGCCATGCATCGTGCGACCGACGCCGTGGCCACCGAAGTCGGTGTTGATCGAGTAGCCCTCGCCGTGGGCGATCGCGGCGACGGCAGCAGAGATGTCTCCGATGCGGTTGCCGACCGTCGCTGCAGCGATGGCGGCATCCAACGCGCGCTCGGTCGTGTCGATCAGCCGCAGATCCTCATCGCGAGGCGTTCCGACGACGAACGACACGGCGGAGTCGGCGACCCAGCCGTCGACGGCGACAGCGAAGTCCAAGGAGACGAGATCGCCATCACGCAGCGTGTAGTCGTGGGGGAGCCCATGCAGCACCGCGTCATTGATCGAGGTGCAGATGACCTTGCCGAACGGTCCGTTGCCGAAGGAGGGCGCGTAGTCGATGTAGCAGGACTCCGCTCCGGCCTTGCGGATCAGGTCGTGGGCCTTGCGGTCGATCGACAGCAGATTCGTGCCGATCTTCGTCTCGTCGCGCAGCGTCGCCAGGGTTTCGGCGACGAAACGTCCCGCAGCCTTCATCTCTTCGATCTCGGCCGGGGTGCGCAGTTCGATCATGGGTGTTCCTCTCGTCCCCTCCATTCTCCCTGATCCGGGCATGCACCCGCTCACAGCGAACACGCGACTGCACATGCGCACGCCGACGTACCATCGGAGCATGTGGTTGCGACGAGCCTTCTATCGCTGGATGTTCCCGGCGGCGGTCGTGCTGCCGCTGTGGCTGCTGGTCGGCTGGGGCATCTTCAACGCCGGTGGATGGGCGTTCCTGTGGGTGCTGTTCATCGCGATTCCCTCCGTGCTCATCGGGCAGATCGTGCTGACCCTCCTCCAACGCGCCCGGCCGTCTGCGCGTGAGACGCGGATGGCGTCGTGGTGGGACGTGGCAGGAGTCGGCGTCTGGCATGCGCTCACGATCGCGGTCGGATGCTACCTGCAGGCGTGGTTCCCGTTGCTGCTGACCGCTGCGATCGCCGTCGCCATCGTGCTGTTCTGGCTGATGCTGCGACAGCTGTGGGCCGAGGCGCGCACGGCGGGGCCCGGCATCCGCATCATGACGACGTCGTCGGTGGATGCTGAGGCAGCATCTGCACCGCGCGTACCGCGCGACAGCGACAGCGAAGTCTTCGTCATCCGGGAGAAGCCGGCCTCCGAGCACTGACGTGGTTTTGTGGGACGTCTGATCCATGGCAGAATGAATGTTTGTGCCGTGACCGACTCTGCCTCAGGGGAGTCCGCGTGCGCTACATGCGCCGTTCAGCACACACTTCACGTATTCCTTCCATATTCATGCATCCGACCTGTGGCGAGTGCAGAGAGAGACGATCATGCAGATCCTGGACGCCGTCGACGCGGCATCGCTCCGTTCCGACATTCCCGAGTTCCGTCCCGGCGACACCGTCAAGGTGCACGTCAACATCGTTGAGGGCTCCCGCTCCCGTGTCCAGGTCTTCCAGGGCGTCGTCCTCGGTCGTCAGGGCGATGGCGTGCGCGAGACCTTCACGGTTCGCAAGATCAGCTTCCAGGTGGGCGTCGAGCGCACCTTCCCCGTGCACTCCCCGACGATCGACCACATCGAGATCGTCACCCGCGGTGATGTGCGTCGCGCGAAGCTCTACTACCTCCGCAACCTTCGCGGCAAGAAGGCCAAGATCAAGGAGAAGCGCGACAACTGAGCGCAGCTTTTCTTCACAGCACCCCGGGACACAGTGTCCCGGGGTGCTGCGTTCTCTCCGGAGTATGCGAACCTTGAACGTACCGCCGCTCGCGGTGCGAAGAACCCCCTGCGAAGGAATGCGATGACATCGGAAGCCGCTTCGGACGTCCCACAGAAGCGGCGTCGCGGATTCTGGATGTTCCTCCGCGATGTCCTCGTGATCATCGTGATCGCGGCTCTGGTCTCATTCCTGGTGAAGAGCTTCGTCGTACGGTCTTTCTACATCCCGTCGGCCTCGATGGAGAAGACTCTGATGGTCAATGACCGCATCCTCGTCGACGAGCTCACCCCACGATGGACCGGCTACGAGCGAGGCGACGTCGTCGTGTTCACAGACCCGGGCGGATGGCTTCCGGTCACGCCCAAGCCGGAGCGGGGACCGGTGGTATTCGAATGGGTCGACGGCTTGCTGACGCTGATCGGACTGACCTCATCGGACAGCGAGGATCATCTCGTCAAGCGCCTCATCGGGTTACCTGGAGATCACGTCGTGTGCTGCAACGCGCTGGGGCAGATCACGATCAACGATGCCCCGATCGATGAACTCTCGTATCTGGATCTCCCGGAGGGGGACACCGCGGCATCCAACGAGCCATTCGATGTCACTGTTCCCGAGGGATCGATCTGGGTGCTGGGGGACAACCGCGACCGATCGCAGGATGCGCGCGCGCATCAGGATCTGCCCAGCGGCGGATTCGTACCGTTGGACAGCGTCGTCGGCAAAGCCTTCCTGACCACGTGGCCGCTCTCGCGCATCGGCACGATCGATGGGCACCACGACATCTTCAACGGCGTGCCGGACCCGGAAGAATGACCGTCACCGCGCCACGACTCACGCTCGAGAGGAAGATTCTGACCGAGTACGGTCTGGTCATCTCGCTCGACGAGGTCGGACGTGGGGCACTCGCCGGCCCCGTCGTGGTCGGGGCCGCCGTGATGGATGCCGCCGGTGCCCGCCGCCGTGTCCCGGAAGGACTGCGCGACTCGAAGCTCGTCACAGAGAAGCGGCGCCCTGACGTCGCCGCACGCGCGGCCGCGTGGGTGCAGGCATCCGGGACAGGCTGGGCGAGCGCTGCCGAGGTCGACGACGTCGGGATCATGCACGCGCTGGGACTCGCGGCATCCCGCGCGATCGATGCGGTCGTTGCTGCGGGCGCAGTGCTCGATGATGCTCTGGTCATCCTCGACGGGAACCACGACTATGTCTCGCGCGTGCACGCGGCTCCGCTGCAGGTGCGATCGGTCATCAAAGGTGACCGCGACTGCGCGTCGGTCTCAGCCGCGTCGGTCATCGCGAAGGTCGCGCGCGACACGCACATGGCCGAGCGCCACCTCGAGCACCCGGTCTATCAGTGGGACCGCAACAAGGGCTATGCGAGCGCGGAGCATCGTGCGGCGATCCGCGAGTCGGGACTTTCGCCGCTGCACCGCGCATCATGGGCGATCTCCGATGCGCCCACACTGTTTTGAACTCATAGGATGGACTCATCATGGATGAAGAGGCATTCGACGACTACGACCGCGAACTCGAGCTCGCGCTGTTCCGCGAGTATCGAGATGTCGTAGGGCAGTTCCAGTACGTCGTCGAGACCGAGCGTCGGTTCTATCTCGCCAACGAGGTGAACGTCGTCCGTCGGGACACCGAGCACGATTTCTACTTCGAGATCTCGATGGTCGACGTGTGGGTGTGGGACATCTATCGCGCGGACCGCTTCGTGAAGGCCGTGCGCGTCCTCACGTTCAAGGACGTCAACGTCGAAGAGCTGCAGCGCCGCGAGTTCGAACTTCCCGAGGATCTGTCACTCGACGGCAAGTGACACGGTTATCCACAATCCGACTCTGCTGAGGTCGGATGCACCGATCGTGGGTTTACGGTGAACGCGTGCGCGGTGCGCGACGCAAGCTGTCTGCATGGCAGCGAAAGACGACTTCGGACGTGCGGGTGAAGAGCGCGCCGCGCACTATCTGAGAACCCACGGATATCAGGTGCTGGACCGCAACTGGCGGTGCAGTCAAGGCGAGATCGACATTCTCGCGGAGACCTGCGGGACGATCTGCATCGTCGAGGTGAAGACCAGGCGCAGCGTGGCGTTCGGGCATCCGTTCGACGCCGTGGACGATCGCAAGCGCGACCGCCTGTGGCGACTCGCCTACGCGTGGTGCAGAGATCACCCCGACCAGTCGGCGAACCGTGCGCTGCGGCTCGACGTGATCGGCGTCATCGGCGCCGACCCGATGACGGCCACCCTTGAGCACCTCGTGGATCTGCGATGAGAACGGCGCGCACATGGGCGGTTGCACTGACCGGTGTCGACGGCCACCTCGTGGAGATCGAGGCGGACGTGTCGAATCAGACACCCGGGTTCAAGATCGTGGGCCTGCCGGACAAAGCACTCGGCGAGGCCGCGCAGCGCGTGCACAATGCCGTGACGAACGCCGATCTGAAGCTCACGCGACTGCGTCTCACCGTCAACCTCTCGCCCGCCAGCCTCCCCAAGCACGGCAGCGGATTCGACCTCGGCATCGCGATCTCGGCAGTGGCCACCGGGGGAGTGCTGGATGCCGCGTCCCTCGCTCGCACCGTGCACATCGGCGAGCTCGGGCTGGACGGGCGCGTGCGGCCGGTTCCCGGGGTGCTCCCAGCCGTCTTCGCGGCATCTCGGGCCGGATTCGATCGCGTCATCGTGCCGCACGCGAACGCGGCCGAGGCGCGATTGGTGCCGGGCATGCAGGTGCGCGCGGCGACGACCCTTGCCGAGGTCGCGATGTGGCACGGTGCAGACGTCTCGGTCGCCGATGTCGAGCCCGTTGCCGCGGATGCCCGCGCTGCCGAGCCTCTGGAGAGGTTGGACCTGGCAGATGTCGTCGGCCAGGACGAGGCCGTCGAAGCGCTGATCGTCGCCGCGGCAGGTGGCCACCACATGCTGATGAGTGGTCCTCCCGGTGCGGGCAAGACAATGCTCGCACGGCGATTGCCGGGGATTCTTCCACCTCTGGCCGAGGATCACGCACTCGAAGTCGCTGCCGTCCGATCCCTTTCGGGCGCGGCTGTCAACGCACTCGACGACCTGCCGCCCCTGGAGGCTCCGCATCACAGTGCCTCGGTCGCCGCTCTGGTCGGAGGCGGCTCGCGTGTGGTGCGACCGGGCGCGATCGTTCGCGCGCACCGAGGTGTGCTCTTTCTCGACGAAGCAGCAGAATTTTCTCGAGTGGCGCTGGATGCGCTGCGCCAGCCGCTGGAGGCCGGATCCATCGAGATCGATCGAGCCGGATTCCGCGCTCACTTCCCGGCCAAGTTTCAGCTGGTACTGGCGACGAATCCATGCCCGTGCGGCAACTATGGCGTGCGTGGCGCGGAGTGCATCTGCCCGCCGATCGCCATCCGCAGATACTCGGCGAGGCTCTCCGGGCCACTCCGCGACCGCATCGACATCGATCTGCAGGTCGCCCGGGTTGCAGCGTCTCGAGCGACCTCGACCGAGCGCTCCGCGATGACCAGCGCAGAAGCGTCGAGCATGGTGGTGGCGGCCCGTGCACGCGCGTCTGAGCGCCTGGCTCAGACGCCGTGGTCACTCAACGCCGATGTTGCCGGAGCGTGGTTGCGCGCGGGCGAGCGGCGGCTGCCCCGCGAGGTGCGAGCACCACTGGACCGCGCTCTCGAGCGGGGACAGCTGACGCTGCGCGGCTACGACCGCGTGCTGCGATTGGCCTGGACGATGGCTGATCTGGCGGGTGCTGAGGCCCCGGGGAGCGAAGAGCTGGGACGAGCACTGTTTCTGAAGAGAGGACTCATCGCATGATCGACGAATTGCTCGGTGACACTGAGATACGCAGAGCGGCGGTTGCCGCCAGACCCGACATCGATCCCGCGATCACGATCGCACGAGTGAGTTGGGGTGTGGTGACAGAGCCCGGCGACGGGGTTGCCGGTGCGCTGATCGCTCAGCTCGGCGAATCCGAGGCGCTGCGCTTCGGATTGGGCCCGCAGAATTTTGGGTTGTCCGAGAAAGCGATCGAAGAAGGACGAAAGCGATGGATGCCGCGGGCGCAGCCGCGAGCGATCCGTGATGCGCTCCGAGATGCTGCCGAGGTCGGTGCCAGGTTGCTGCTGCCAGGGGATGCGGCGTGGCCGAGTGCGCTTGACGATCTCGGCGACCATGCGCCGGTTCTGCTGTGGGTACGGGGTGATCAGGACCAGCTGTCCTCGGCGGGCAGCGTTTCGATCGTCGGTGCTCGCGCCGCCACTGCCTATGGTGACGCTATCGCCAGCGAGCTGGCCGGTGACCTGGCGACGACCGGAACCCTTGTGGTCTCGGGCGGCGCATACGGGATTGACGGTGCTGCGCACCGGGCCGCGCTCGGGGTGGGAGGGAGCACCGTCGCATTCCTCGCCGGGGGAGTGGACCGTGCATATCCGGCCGGACATCAGCAGCTGTTCGAGCGCATCCGAGAATCGGGCGCGGTCGTCAGCGAACTTCCCTGCGGTGCTGCGCCGACGAAGTGGCGATTTCTGTCGAGAAATCGACTCATAGCAGCGCTCGGTGACGCTACCGTGGTCGTCGAGGCCGGATGGCGCAGTGGGTCTCTGAACACCGCGGGTCACGCGTCTGCGCTGGGGCGGCCCCTGGGTGCAGTGCCTGGACCTGTCACCAGCGCGGCATCCGCCGGCTGTCACCGGCTGCTGAGGGAGTATGACGCGCTGTGCGTAACGAATGCCGCGGAGGTGCGTGAGTTGACGGGAATGTCGCCGACGGGGACGCGCGGGGAGTCAAGGCCGGAGCCGGAGCAGGTGCAGCTGCTCGACGCGATGAGCACTCGTACGCCCCGAAGCCCAGCCGACCTCGCGCGCACCGCCGGGCTGTCGTCAGAGCGCGTCAAGGGTCTTCTCGGGACGCTGGCTCTGGAAGGCCGCGTCAGCCGTGAGGAGTTCGGATGGCTCCGCGTGACCGCATAGCGATCCCACCGGCGCGAAACTCATCGGGCCGTCACGTTCAGGCCCCTGGGTTTCAGGAGAGGATGGTCGCATGGTCTCAAAACGTCTCACGGCGATGCTTACCCTGTCAGCCGCAATCGTGCTTACCGGCTGTGCTGCCTCTGCCGCCGTCCCCGTCCGCACAGAGCTAGGCCCGAGTCTTAACGAGGTGAGGGACGATTCCGACGCGACGGTCGAGGAGATCATGGCCGAGTTCCCGGACGCGGAGCTCGTTACAGACATCCCGCAGGCGTTGAATGTCTACGGCTGCGTCGGAGAGGACGTCGGCATCGGGCATTGGATGAACGCGTTTTACTTCAGCACGACCGACATCGCGGTCGGGATCGACTCCGTGAGAGAGTCGCTCGCCAGCATTGAGACTTCGTACGGCACATCTGCACAGGAGATCGAATACGCGGACGGTTCGACGTGGCCCGTGCCCTCGCATCACCTGCTGCTGGAGGACGCGACCGGCTCCTACCTCCTCACCTTCGACGGGAGCGGTGGCTCTGGAACGGTGATGGCGCGTGTCATCACCGCCTGCGGGGACCTCCGCTGAGAGTGCACTCGCTCCCGACGAGGCCGGAGACAGCCGTGTCGAATCGGCGGGGCATCCACCCGTCTTGCGTGCACAGCGGCAAGCTGAACCGTATGGAGTTCACCGCCGCCGCGGACGCTTTCACCGCGTACCTGGACCAGGTACGACGGCTCTCTCCAGCGACCGTGCGGGCATACCGCTCCGATCTGCGCGACCTCGCGGACTCCATCGATGACGCAGCGCTCGGGGACGTCGACCTGGAGATGCTCCGGGCCTGGCTGTGGCGAGCCACGCAGCGCGGCGACGCCAGATCCACTCTCGCCCGGCGGGCTGCGGCGGCGCGATCTTTCTTCTCGTGGGCCAAGGAGGAAGAACACATCAGTATCGACCCCAGCCTGCGACTGATCGCACCCAAGCGGGGGCGGACCCTTCCCGCGGTCGCCTCGCAGGAAGGCATGCGCGAACTACTCGATGCGCGTGCCCTCGCGGCAGCAGATGGTGATCCGGAGGCTCTGCGCGATCACGCCATCCTCGAGCTGCTGTACGGATCGGGCATGCGCGTCTCCGAACTCTGCGGTCTCGACGTCGACGACATCGACCTGGAGCGCTCCACCGCGCGCGTGCTCGGCAAGGGATCCAAAGAGCGCGTCGTCCCGTTCGGGCGGCCCGCGCGCGATGCCATCTCTGCTTTTCTCATTCGTGGACGCCCAGCTCTTCTCGCGCGCGCAACGAATACGACTCCGGCGGTGTTCCTCGGCGCTCGGGGCGGGAGAATGGGGCCGCGCGCCGTGTACACACTCGTCGCTCGTGCTCTCGGACCGATCATCGGGGCGGATGCCGTCGGCCCACACGCCCTGCGTCATTCCGCAGCCACGCACCTGCTCGACGGCGGGGCCGATCTCCGTGCGGTGCAGGAGATTCTCGGGCATGCGAGCCTCGGCACGACGCAGATCTACACGCACGTCTCCACGGAGCGACTCACAGCGACCTACCGGCTCGCGCACCCGCGCGCGTGATCGCGTCGCAGCACGGCAGCAGGATCGCCCGCGGCACATCCCCGAACATCAGCATCGGATTCGTATAGACGCCATCGACTCGCACGCCCAGATGCATCGTGCCCGTTGCCGCGTGACCACCGCTGGCGACCGTGCCGATCGCGTCTCCGGCGCGTACGGCGGTTCCCGGCACCAGTTCGGAGGCGAGGGGCTCGAATGTGGATATCACCCCATCACCGTGGTCGATCGTCAGCAGCGCCCGATCGACCACGACACCACGGAAGGCCACGACGCCGTCGGCCGGTGCCCGCACGACGGTCCCCGTTGCTGTCGCGATATCGACACCGCGATGGCCGGGGCCGTAGTCGTGCGCAGGCGCGCGGAACGGTTCTGCGACAGTGCGCGCCCCATCGACGGGCCAGACCCAGCTGCCGGCGTCATCGGGCATTGCCGCCGCAGCAGGAAGCAGCATCAGCAGCGCGAGAATCGTCAGGAGGCGCGCCGGCGCGAAGGAACGAGCGCGGAGGCGGTGTTGCACACGCTTCTGTTTCGGCATCCGTCCATCGTCGTCCGCTCGCGCCCCGTCCATCCGGGCCAACCCCGCGAACGGGGGAGAACTCGCAGAATTCTCCGCCGGTGGACACGCAGTGCGGCGCCGCGGATCCTGTACACTTGAGGTCGCACCTCGATTTTCGGGGTGACTACGCGTGCCCAAAGCGATCGAAGTCCGCACGGACCGACCTCGCGGCATCCACTCCCACAGGTCCTGCTCTCACGAGCGGGTGGGCGTGTGCCGGGCACTAGGAATACCGATCACCTGATCGGTGACATAACCTCAACGGCGCGAGAGCGCCAGAAACAGGAGACGACCATGGCTGTGGTCACCATCCGCCAGCTGCTCGACAGCGGCGTGCACTTCGGACACCAGACTCGCCGGTGGAACCCGAAGGTGAAGCGCTTCATCCTCACCGAGCGCAGCGGCATCCACATCATCGACCTTCAGCAGTCGCTGGGCTACATCGACTCGGCCTACGACTTCGTCAAGGAGACGGTTGCCCGCGGCGGCACCATCCTCTTCGTCGGAACGAAGAAGCAGGCGCAGGAGATCCTCGCCGAGCAGGCGACCCGCGTGGGCCAGCCCTTCGTGAACCAGCGCTGGCTCGGTGGACTCCTCACCAACTTCCAGACGATCTCCAAGCGTCTCGCACGCATGAAGGAGCTCGAGGAGCTCGACTACGAGGTCCCGGCGAACAGCGGCTTCACCAAGAAAGAGCTCCTGCTCAAGAAGCGCGAGCTCGACAAGCTGCACAAGTCGCTCGGCGGCATCCGCAACCTCACCAAGACGCCTTCGGCTCTGTGGGTCGTCGACGCCAAGCGCGAGCACCTCGCTATCGACGAGGCCAAGAAGCTCGGCATCCCGGTGATCGGCATCCTCGACACCAACGCCGACCCGGACGACTTCCAGTACCCGATCCCCGGCAACGACGACGCGATCCGTTCGGTCTCGCTGCTGACGCGCATCATCGCTGACGCCGCGGCCGAGGGCCTGCAGCAGAAGCACAACCCCGAGTCGGGCGACGCTGAGCCGCTGGCCGAGTGGGAGGCCGAACTTCTTCAGGCACCCGCCGACGACGCTGAGAAGGCCGACGACGCTGAGAAGGCCGCCGACGCTGAGCCGACGAACGTGGAAGAGTCCTCCGAGGCGCCGGCTGATGCCGCCGCTGACAAGGCCGACGCCGCTGAGGCCGCTGCTGAGCAGGAGCTCGTCATCGACGAGTCCGCTGCGGATGCTTCCGGCGCTGCTGCTGCAGCAGACGCCAAGTAATTTCGCCTACACACACCTAACGAAGCAAGGAGCCACGACACATGGCCAACTTCACCATCGCTGACATCAAGGCGCTGCGTGAGCAGCTCGGCACCGGAATGGTCGACACCAAGAAGGCGCTCGAAGAGGCTGAGGGAGACCGCCAGAAGGCGGTCGAGATCCTTCGCCTCAAGGGTGCCAAGGGCAACGCCAAGCGTGCTGATCGCTCCACCAGTGAGGGACTCGTCGTCTCGCGTGAGCTTGACGGCGCCGTGACGCTCGTCGAGCTCGCCTGCGAGACCGACTTCGTCGCGAAGAACGAGCGCTTCATCGCACTGGCGGACAAGGTCGTGGATGCCACGGCTGCCGCCAAGGCGAACACAGTCGAAGAGGGGCTCGCCGCTGCCGCTGGAAGCCAGACGGTCGCTGAGCTGATCTCCGACGAGGCAGCCATCATCGGCGAGAAGGTCGAACTGCGTCAGGTCCGCACCGTCACCGGCGACGCGGTCCAGGTGTACATGCACCGCACGAGCAAGGACCTTCCCCCGCAGATCGGTGTCGTCGTCGCCTACACGGGTGATGACGCCGAAACTGCTCGCAGCATCGCGCAGCACATCTCGTTCGCCAACCCGTCGTACCTCAGCCGCGAAGATGTTCCGGTTGATGCCGTCGAGAAGGAGCGCGAGATCGTCACCGAGATCTCTCGCAACGAGGGCAAGCCCGAGGCTGCTCTTCCGAAGATCGTCGAAGGCCGCGTCTCTGCATTCATCAAGCAGGTCGCACTGCTCGAGCAGGACTACGCCAAGGACAACAAGCTCTCTGTCGCCCAGGTCGCGAAGGACGCCGGTATCACCGTGACGGACTTCGCGCGCTTCAAGGTCGGCGCGTAGCAAGGTCGAAGGGGTTCGGATCAACACGATCCGAACCCCTTCTTCATGCCCAAAAGGCACTATCTTGAATCGGGACGAGAGGATTACCTACACATGACTGAACGCACCGGACGCCGTCGCGTCCTTCTCAAACTCTCCGGGGAAGCTTTCGGTGGAGGTCAGCTCGGGGTCAATCCCGATGTCGTCAGCCAGATCGCGCGTGATATTGCCGCCGCCGTCTCCGAAGTCGAGATCGCGATCGTCGTCGGTGGAGGCAATTTCTTCCGCGGCGCAGAGCTCAGCCAGCGCGGCATGGATCGCGGACGAGCGGACTACATGGGCATGCTCGGGACAGTGATGAACGCCCTCGCGCTGCAGGACTTCCTCGAACAGGCCGGTGCACCGACCCGCGTGCAGTCCGCCATTTCGATGACACAGGTCGCGGAGCCGTACATTCCCCTTCGTGCGGAGCGGCACATGGAGAAGGGGAGAGTCGTCGTCTTCGGCGCGGGCGCCGGACTCCCGTACTTCTCCACCGATACCGTCGCGGCCCAGCGTGCCCTCGAGATCGGCGCGCAGGAAGTGCTGGTCGCGAAGAACGGCGTCGATGGGATCTACACCGCTGATCCGCACAAGGACCCCTCGGCGACCCGCATCGAGAAGGTGACCTACATCGACGCGCTCCAGCGCGGTCTCAAGGTCGTCGATTCGACGGCTTTCAGCCTCTGCATGGACAACAAGATGGACATGCGCGTGTTCGGCATGGAGCCTGCGGGCAACGTCACGCGTGCTCTCCTCGGTGAGCGGATCGGTACGCTCGTCACTGCGTGACCGCCGTTACCAGGGTGCAGTCGTGTACCCGGATAGAATCGTAAGAACCCCCTGATGATAGGAGCCACCGTGATCGCGGACGTCCTCGCCGAAACCGCCTCTCGCATGACACGAGCCTTCGAGTCCGCGAAGGAGGACTTCGCCACCGTGCGCACAGGGCGTGCGAACCCGCAGATGTTCCAGAAAGTGCTGGTCGACTACTACGGTTCGCCCACGCCGCTCGCGCAGCTCGCGTCGCTTGCGAACCCTGAGGCGCGCTCGCTCATCATCACGCCCTACGACAAGTCGGCGCTGAAAGCTATCGAGCAGGCGATCCGCGACATGCCGAACCTCGGGGCCAACCCCACGAACGACGGAAACATCGTGCGTGTCACGATGCCGGAGCTGACCCAGGAGCGTCGCAAAGAGTATGTGAAGCTCGTGCGCAGCAAGGGCGAGGACGCGAAGGTCCATGTTCGCGGCATCCGTCGTAAGTCCAAGGACGAGCTTGACGCTCTCAAGAGCGAGGTCGGCGAAGACGAGATTGCTCGTGGCGAGAAGGAGCTGGATGCGATCACCCGACAGCACGTGGATCTCATCGACGACGCGCTCAAGCGCAAAGAGACCGAGCTGCTCGAGGTCTGATCAAGTATGAATGATCCGATCGGAGACGCCGACGAGGGGCAGCCGCTGACACGGCGCGAGGCCCGTGGTGCGGCGAGCCCGAACGGAACCGCGCCCGTCCAGCCGATCCCTGCGGCTGACGAGACCGCCGTTCCTCCCCGGCCGCCGCTGCCGCAGTCGGCTGATCCGGCGGCGATGATGCGCGAGCAGCTCAAACAGGCTCGTGGTGATTTTGAGACGCACGTCAGCCAGGCCCGTGAGCACCTCGATCAGGCCAATGAGCGCATCAAGGCTCGCACCGGACGCGACCTGATCCTCGCGACTCTCGTCGGGCTCGCATTCGGAGCGGTCCTACTGGGGTCGCTGGTGTTCATCAAGGAGCTGTTCATCCCGATCGCCTTGGCGATCGCTGTGCTGGGCATCTTCGAATTTTCCCGAGCGCTGCGCACGGCGGGACGCCGGATCGACATCGTTCCGCAGCTGATCGCCGGAGTCGCGCTCGTGCTCGCCGGCTACTTCGCGCCTCCGTGGCTCACCTGGGTCGCCCTGCTTTTCGCGGTGGCGTTCGTGATCGTCTGGCGCCTCCTGGCTCAGATGATCGTCAAGGATGGCCGCACCTACGGTGATGTGCTGACGGATGCCGTCGTCGGTGGGTTCGTTCAGATCTACGTGCCCTTCCTCGCCGGGCTCGCCCTCATGCTGACGCAGCAGGAAGGCGGCCAGTGGTGGGTGATCGCCTTCGTCGGAATCGCCGTTGCCGCCGATACCGGCGCGTACGCCGCCGGCGTCGCGATCGGCAAGCACCCGATGGCGCCACGCATCAGCCCGAAGAAGACCTGGGAAGGTTTCGGCGGTGCTGTGATCGCTGCGATCGTCGCTGGTGTGCTCTTTTCCATCCTGCTCCTGGACATGTCCTGGTGGGCCGGTGTCATCTTCGGCATCGTGATCCTGCTGTCGGCCACGCTGGGAGACCTCAGCGAGTCGATGATCAAGCGTGATATCGGAATCAAAGACATGAGCTCCTGGTTGCCCGGGCACGGCGGGATGCTCGATCGTGTCGACAGCATCCTGCCCTCGACGGTGCCTGCGCTCATCCTCTACTTCCTGCTATCTCCCTGGGCGGTACTCGCATGACTTCCGAAACAGCGAACGATGCGACGCAGGAGCGTGCTTCGGGCTCGTTCCGCGTGGTGAGCGGTTCCGGCCGTGGGTACCACCCGGCAGCTGTCGACAAATTCCTGGCTGCCGCACGCGAGAGCTTCGAGGTTGGTGGGGATCTCACGGCCGCCGACGTGCGGGAAGCATCATTCCCCCTGGTCAAGGGCGGATACGTGATCGCCGACGTCGACGCAGCCCTGGGCCGCATCGAAGATGCTTTCGCCGCCCGCCAGCGCGATCAGATCGTGCGCGACGGCGGTACGGAGGAGTGGGTGACCCAGGCGCGCGAACAGGCGCAGGTGATCCTGGATCACCTCGCGCGCAGTCGGCGCAGCAAGTTCGCCCGCACAGGTTTTCTCACCTTCGGCTATCGCGTCGACGAGGTCGATCACGTGGCAGGGCGGATCGTGCGCTACCTGCGCGATGGTGACGAGCTCAGTGTCGAGCAGCTGCGATCTGCTGCATTCCGGATGCAGCGCCATGGGTACCGCGAGGAGCAGGTGGATGCGCTGCTGGATGCCACGATCGATGTCATGCTCGCGGTCCGCTGAGGCTCTCATGGTGAATTCAGGTGGTGCTGGCTAGTATGGGGTCTATTGTGACTTCCGGTACTGAGATCGATCCCGCACGCGGTTCAGCCGCTCCGGTCGCATCCGCAGCCCCGAACGCGACCGTCTCTGCGAAGCGAACGCCTGCGAAGCGATATTGGACCCGCAGACGCAGCGTTGCTGGTTGCCTGGCGGCCTTCGGCGTCGTCGCGCTTGCGGCCGCTGTCGTCGCCCCCACAGGCATGGCGCTGGCTGAGCAGCCGGCCGCCGACACCACGACTGCGTTCTCTCTCGCGGTACAGGACACGCAGGACCTCACCGTCACCGTCGCGGGCGCTACGATCGAGCCGGTCACCCGCGGCAACTTCGAGGTGTACGTCACGCCAACTCCCACACCGACACCCGAACCTGAGGTGGCATCGGTCGACGAGGCCGCTGAGTCTTCGGAATCTTCGGACTCCTCCGGCGGCGGACCGTTGTTCTACAGCGGGGGCGGCGCCCCTGCAGAGTGGATGGCCGCAGCGGGGATCGCAGCGAGCGACTGGGGCTATGTCGATTACGTCGTCTCCAAGGAGAGCGGCTGGAACCCGAACGCTACGAACAGTTCGTCCGGTGCATGCGGCCTCGTTCAGGCATTGCCCTGCAGCAAGGTGCCCGGCAACGGTTACGACCCGGTTGACAACCTCCGTTGGGCTAACGGCTACGCCACCGGTCGCTACGGCAGTTGGGCCGGAGCGTATGAGTTCTGGATCAACAACAACTGGTGGTAACGAGCAGACATGCCGCGTTCGAACCGCAGGCGCCAGGAGGACCCGGGCGCTGATGACTCTTTCCAGCGCCTGCTCTCGGGCTGGAAGCGCGGTGAGGTCCGTCAGGGGCGGGAATGGACCGTGCAACCGGTCTCGGCGCAGAAGTCGCTCAAGGAGTACACCTGCCCCGGCTGCAGAGGTGTGATCGCTTCTGGCACGGCGCATTTGGTCGTCTGGCGAGCGGATGGCGTCCTGGGAGACGCCGCTGACCTCGCCGCCCGCAGGCACTGGCACACCCACTGCTGGAAGGTGGCGTGAGCCGGGCGCACCGCGTCAAGTCCGCTGCGCGGCCATGACCCGGCGAATTGAGGTTTCGACTCGCTTCGCTCGCTCAACCTTGACCCGCGCCGCGTCAAGTCCGCTGCGCGGCCATGACCCGGCGCGCGTCAACGCTCGTTCATACGAGGGATGAGCACCTGCCGGTAGATGATCAGGATGCTGGCGGCCACCGGGATCGCGATCAGCGCACCGAGCAACCCGAGGAGGGAGCCGCCCGCGAGCGCCGCAACCACGACGACTGCGCCGGGAACGGCTACCGCGCGGCTCATGATGCGCGGTGAGATCACATACGCCTCGATCTGCATGTAGATCAGGTAGTAGATCGCCGCTGCCAGCGCGGTCCCCGGAGAACCGAGACCGGGGATCAGGCAGACGAGGACGATGATGGTCGAACCGGTGAGCGTGCCGACGAGCGGAATTAGCGAGAAGAAGAACGCGATCACGGCGAGGACCGCAGCGAACGGTGCGCCGATGATATTCAGATAGATCGCGCTGAGCACACCGTTGATCACGCCCATGGTGACCTGTCCCATGACGTAGTAGCCCACCGAATCCGTGATCTGCTCAGCAAGGTCGATGAACCGCGGCCGCTTGGATGCCGGCACCAGCTGATAGACGGCCCGCTTGAGCGATGGCGTCGACGCGGTGAGATAGATCGTGAGGATCAGCACGATGAACGCCCCGAAGAGCCCCGTCACGACGGCGACACTGGCGTTGATCACGCCACCGGTGATGTCGCCGAGGTTTGCGATGAGCCAGTCCTGGGCTTCGGTGAGCACGCGCTCGACATCGAGGTTCGGGAAGATTCCGGTGATCCATACTTCGACGTCGGAGGCGAACGTCGGCTTCGTCACCAATTGCAGGACCTGCTCGATCAGCTGCGTGACCTGAGCGACGATGACCGGCAGCACGATCAGCACGATCCCTGCGAACACTCCGAGCACCAAAATCAGCGTGATGACCACGGCGAGCCAGCGCGGAAGCCTACGACGCTCGAGGAAAGAGATCCCCGGCTCGAGACCGAGACTGATGAACAGTGCGGTGCCGACGTACAGCAGAACAGTCGAAAGCGATTCGATGCTGCCGATCAGCAGAATGCCCAGGCCGACGCCGAGTGTCGCGACCAGCGCAGTGCGGAACGGGTTGTGGAGTTTCATCTGCTCTCTTCCAGAAGACTGCTCTCAGGGTAGTCGGCCGTTGGCTCCGGAGCCCGCGACGTGCCGAGTTCTCGTACCCCCTCGTAGTCAACACTCAGCCAGTTTCGCTAGTCTGAAACGTCGAGCGGAGATCCGAACGAGGCGTTTGGATCACGTAAGGAGACTTTTCGTGCGTTTCGTGTGGGCCGTCGTGGCCTTTGTCCTGGCCACGCTTCTCATCGGAGCGGGCATTGCTCAACGAACCATCTTCATGGGGCCGACGGCTCAGCAGGTGGAACTCAGCGTCGAAGAGCCGACACCGTATGTTCTCGTCGATGGTACAGTGCTGCGCGAGAACCCGGGACAGCAGACGCTGCTTGTCCGTGGCGATGGCGACCTCTTCGCAGCGTACGGGCGCACCGCGGATCTCGAAGCCTGGCTCTCTGACACCACGTACTCGTCGATCGTCCTCGACGACAAGGGGACACCACACGCCTCGGTCGTCGAACCGAAGACCGATGAGAGCGATACTGCGAGCGAGCCCGACGCGACAGCCACGCCCGATCCGACAGAGTCACCCGAGGCGGATGACGCGGCAGGGGCAGAAGCCGGGCGTAACCCGGTCGGGTCCGACCTCTGGCTCGACTCCTTCAGCGAGCAAGATCAGCTCATCACCGACATGCAGCTGCCGGAGGGCATGAGCGTGCTCATCGCCAAAGACGGCACGGAAGATGCTCCGAGCGACATCGTCGTCTCCTGGCCGTTGAACACCACGACTCCCTGGGTCGGCCCGCTCATCGCGGCCGGGGGAGCGGTGCTGCTGTTCGGCCTCGTCATGTATGTGCTCGCTATCCGGCATCAGCGGCGGGGCCGCGGGCCGCGTCGAAAGGGACCGGGGCCGCTTCCGGCCACAGAACCCATCGGTCTCGCGCCGGCACCGGTTCGGGAACAGATCGAACCAGGCCCGAGCGATGCCGACCCGGAGTCTTCCGAGAGCAAGCCGGAGAAGAGCGAACGCCGCGCGTCGCAGCACGGCAGGCGACTACTCGTGCTGCCCGCGCTGGGTCTGACGGCGTTGATGTTCGCCGGCTGCTCGAGCGATTCTTGGCCGCAGATCGGCGAGGCGACACCGTCGCCGTCACCGAGCGAGACAGTGATCACGCCGGAGAATCAGAAGCCACCAGCAGTCACCGAAGCACAGGCATCCCGCATCCTCCAGTCGATCTCCGCGACGCTCGAAGAAGCCGACGCGGCGGGGGACATCGACCTGGCGGGCACGCGCCTGGAAGGCACCGCGCTTAGTGCGCGTGCGACCGACTACACGCTGCGCGCTGCGCTTCCCGACCGTCCGCTGCCAGCGACGATCCCGACCGAGGCCATCGAGGTGCTGCTGCCGCAGGCCACAGACGCTTGGCCGCGTACGGTGCTCGTGCTCAGCAAGAGCAAGAGCGATGACACCGTCCCCCCGGTGATCCTGACGATGACGCAGGCGGACCCCTGGGCGGACTACAAGGTCTCCAACATCGCCGAGATGCAGGCATCCACCGAAGTTCCGCAACTCGCCCCTGCGTGGCTCGGGACCAGCCTGATCACCGAGAATGCCGCGGCATTCCTCACCCTGGCACCCGATGAGCTTGCCGGAGCGTTCGCCGACCTCGTCGACAACGGCGACGCGAGCGAGTATCGCGCCGACTTCGATCCGGCGACGATCGCGTTGGCGGAGTCGATCACGACCAGCCGTGACGCCGTCACGCAGGCCCTCGTGGACAACGGCGCGGCGGAGACATCGACAGCTGCCTTCGATATCGAGCCGAGCACCGATCCGCCTGTCGCGATGGCGACGCTCGACAGCGGCGCGATCGTAGCGGTGTCACTCGTGGACAGCGAGACGATCACTCCGACTTCGACCGACGCCGTCATCAGATTCGGAGACAACGCCGAGGCGAAGACCCTCACCGGAGCGGAAGAGGCTTCGAAGGGCGTCGTGACGACCTACGGTCTCCAACTGTTCTTCTCTGTGCCCAGCCAGGGCTCGACGCAGCAGATCCGACTGCTCGCCGTGCACCAGGACATTCTCAACGTGGAAGTGATCAAGTGAGCGATATCTCAGCTGCTGCCCTGCGTGGCGCCGTGGACCTCTCGACCCTGCGCAACCGTCCGACCGCACCGACGAACCCCGCCCAGGCGGCGGCCGATGGCGCAGACGCGGCGCCGGGCGGTTTCATCGTCGACGTCACCGACGCGACGTTCGGGCAGATCCTCGAACTCTCCCGCACCGTACCGGTCGTCGTCGATCTCTGGGCGGAGTGGTGCGGTCCGTGCAAACAGCTGAGCCCGATTCTCGAGAAGGTTGTCACCGAACTCGGCGGCCGTGTCGTGCTGGCCAAGGTCGATGTCGACGCCAACCCGCAGCTCAAGCAGAGCTTCCGCGCGCAGTCGATCCCGATGGTCGTGGCATTGATCGGCGGGCAGCCCGTGCCGATGTTCACCGGCGCCGTCCCCGAAGAGCAGGTTCGCCAGGTCTTCGACCAGCTCCTGCAGGTCGCCGCGCAGAACGGTGTCACCGGCAGCGTCGGCGGCGAGCAGCAGCCGGAGACCTCCGCAGAGGATGCCGAGGAGCCTCAGGAAGCGCCGCTTCCCCCATTGCATGCCGAGGCGTTCGCAGCCATCGAGAACGGCGATTACGCGACGGCGATCGCAGCCTACGAGAAGGCTCTCGCCGAGAACCCTCGCGATGAAGACGCGCGCGCGGGACTCGGTCAGGTGCGGTTGCTGAATCGAGTATCGGGACTGGACCTGCAGGAGGCACGCGCTGCTGCGGCAGCCGCGCCGGGCGATGTGCAGGCGCAGTTCGCCGTTGCCGACCTGGACATCTCCGGCGGTCACGTCGAGGATGCATTCGGTCGTCTGCTCGATCTGTTCGCGGTGCTGCCTTCGGATGAGCGCGCACCCGTGCGCGAGCGGCTGGTCGAGCTGTTCGGACTCATCGGTGCGGGCGACCCCCGCGTTGGAGCCGCCCGCAACAGGCTGTCCTCGCTGCTGTTCTAAGCGGCGAGGAGACATCGGCGGCGCTCCGCCGGGGCGCGATCAGCGCGTGGGCCGGTACCGCAGCCACAGCGTGGACAGCGGTGGCAGCGTGACCTTCGTGGTCGGAGTGCCGTGGTCCTCTGACGTGTGAGCCGCGACGCGCCCGAAGTTGCCGATGCCCGCTCCACCGTATTCGAGCGCATCCGTGTTGAGGATCTCTTCCCAGACCCCGGCGACGGGCACGTCGAGTGCGAGGTTGGCGTGCTCGACGCCCGCGAAGTTGCTGATCACGATGACCCGACCACCGTGCAGATCGCGCCGCTCGAATGCGATCACGTTCGGATCCCAGATGGGGGCGCCCAGCCGCCGGAACCGCGTGCTGTCGCCGTCCCGCTCCCACAGCGGTGCTGTGGCGCGATAGACGTCGTTCATCGCGCCGACGAACCGCTGAAGCTGTGCATGTGCGGGCTGGTCGAGCAGCCACCAGTCCAATGGTCTGCTCTCGGACCACTCGGCGATCTGGCCGAATTCCTGCCCCATGAAGAGAAGATTCTTGCCCGGGTGCCCCCACATGTAGGCGAGGTATGCCCGGACATTCGCGAGCTTGTGCGCGTGATCGCCGGGCATCTTCGAGATGAGGGAGCCCTTGCCGTGGACGACCTCGTCGTGGCTGATGGGGAGCAGATAGTTCTCACCGAATGCGTAGACGAAGGAGAACGTCATCTCGCCCTCATGATGGGCGCGGTGCAGCGGATCGCGGGCGATGTACTGCAATGAGTCGTTCATCCACCCCATGTTCCATTTGAATCCGAAGCCGAGCCCTGCCTGATCGGTGCGTGCCGTGACCCCCGGAAAACTGGTGGATTCCTCCGCGATCATGACGATGCCCGGGTGGGTGCGGTAGGCCGCCGCGTTGACTTCCTGCAGGAATCGGAGCGCCTCGAGATTCTCCCGACCTCCGTGAATGTTCGGTTCCCACTCGCCTTCGCGTCGGGAGTAGTCGAGGTAGAGCATCGAGGCGACGGCATCCACGCGGAGCCCGTCGATGTGGAACTCCTCGAACCAGTACAGAGCGTTGGCGACGAGGAACCCCCGTACTTCGTTGCGCCCGTAGTCGAAGATGAGCGTGCCCCAGTCCTGGTGCTCGCCGCGCCGTGGATCCGGATGCTCGTACACCGGTCGACCGTCGAAACGGGCCAGTGCGAACTCGTCCTTCGGGAAATGCCCCGGCACCCAGTCCAGGATCACCCCGATGCCGGCCTGGTGCAGCCGGTCGATGAGATAGCGCAGATCATCGGGCGATCCGAAGCGCGCGGTCGGGGCGTAGTAGCCGCTGACCTGATAGCCCCAGGAACCGCCGAAGGGGTGCTCGGCCAGCGGCATGAACTCCACGTGGGTGAAGCCGGTCTCGGTGATGTGCGCGATGAGCGGGTCGGCGATCTCGCGATAGCCCAGACCGCCTCGCCAGGAGCCGAGGTGAACTTCGTAGATGCTCATGGGGCCCGCGACGGCGTGGGTGGCAGCGCGCCGGGTCATCCACGCGCCGTCCTTCCAGCTGTATGCCGAGAACCCGACGATCGATGCGGTCTCCGGCGGCACCTGCGTTCGCTGCGCCATCGGATCGGCCTTGAGGGTCCACGTGCCGTCGGGAGTGAGGATCTGATACTTGTAGACGGTTCCCGGCGATACCCCCGGAATGAACAGCTCCCAGACGCCGCTGGAGCCCATCGACCGCATGGCATGGCCTTCGCCGCTCCAGTCGTTGAAGTCTCCGACGACGCGGACAGCCTGCGCGTTCGGCGCCCAGACCGCGAACGAGATTCCGATCTCTCCCTCGATGAGATGGGCATTCGCGCCCAGGATCTCCCAGAGTCGCTCATGCCGTCCTTCGGCGATGAGATGAAGATCGAGCTCGCCGACCGTGGGAAGGTGCCGATAGGGATCACCCGAGACGTGTTCTACGTCGCCGTCGTACACAGCGCTGAGGCGATACGACGAGGGGGAGCCGGGGTGGGTCCCCTCCCATATGCCGGAAGCGACATGTTCGAGTGGCACCTGGGTGCCGTCGCTGAGGATCGCGACCACGCTCTCGGCGAGCGGCCTGCGCGCCCTGATCGTGGTCTGGGCGTCGCCGTCGTCGCCAGTCGCCTCGTGAGCGCCGAGCAGATCATGCGGGGCATGATGGGCGCCAGCGGCGACGGCTTCCCATACGGCGGATGCTGGGGTGCTCGCGACCTCGCTCATGCTCGACTCCTCACGTGGAGGATGTGCACCGGTTCGGTGAAGGCATCCAGGCGAACGTAGTTGTGGTCGGACCAGTTCCAGACCGCGCCGGTGATGAGATCTTCGACCTCGAACGAGCTTCCCGGCTCGGCGCCCCAGATCGTCGTGTCCAGGTGCACGGTGCTCTCGCGCACCGAGTGCGGGTCGACGTTCGCGACGACGATGATCGTGTCGGGTGCTCCATCGGGAGTGAACGCGCCATCCAAGTGCTTCGAGTAGGCCAGGATGCTGTCGTCGTCGCTCCAGTGCACGGTGAAGTTGCGCAGCTGGCGCAGTGCGGGGTGCGCACGGCGGATCTCATTGAGCCGTCGAAGGTAGGGGGCGAGCGAGTCGCCCGCAGCCTCCGCTCCGACGAAGTCTCGAAACTTGTATTCGTACTTCTCGTTGTCGATGTTCTCTTCCGACCCGGGACGCGCGACATTCTCGAACAGCTCGAAGCCGGCGTACACCCCGTATGCGGGCGCTGCGGTGGCGGCGATCGCCGCACGTACCTTGTAGGCGGCGCGCCCGCCGTACTGCAGATACTCGGTGAGGATGTCCGGGGTGTTCACGAACAGATTCGGGCGCAGGTAGTCGGCGGTCTCGGTGGCCAGGCCGGTGAGGAACTCTTCCAGCTCGGGTTTCGTGTTGCGCCAGGTGAAGTAGGTGTAGCTCTGCTGGAAGCCCGCGGCGGCAAGCCCCCGCAAGGGAGCCGGGCGCGTGAAGGCCTCGGCGAGGAAGACGACGTCGGGGTCCTCGGCGGTGACCTGTGCGATCAGCCACTCCCAGAACTGCAGGGGTTTGGTGTGCGGGTTGTCGACGCGGAAGATCCGCACGCCCTGGGCGATCCAATGCCGCACGATGCGCAGCACCTCGACGCGGATGCCATCCGGATCCCCATCGAAATTCACCGGGTAGATGTCCTGATACTTCTTCGGCGGGTTCTCGGCATACGCGATCGTGCCGTCCGGCAGGGTCGTGAACCATTCCGGATGCTGGGCGACCCACGGGTGATCGGGCGATGCCTGCAGCGCCAGGTCCAGCGCTACTTCAATTCCGGCCTTGCGTGCCTCTCTGACGAAGAATCGGAAGTCGGCGAGCGTGCCGAGATCAGGGTGCACCGCGTCGTGTCCGCCGGCGGCTGAGCCGATGGCCCACGGCGACCCGGGATCGGCGGGTCCGGCATCGAGTGTGTTGTTCGGACCTTTGCGGTGGGTGCGCCCGATCGGATGCACCGGGGGCAGATACAGCACATCGAAGCCCATCTCGGCGACCCGACCCAGATGTTTGACAGCGGAACGGAACGTGCCGCTGCGGATCGTGCCGTCCTTTGCGCGCTTGGCGCCTTCGGAGCGCGGAAAGAACTCGTACCAGGCGCCGACGGCGGCAGCGGTCCGCTCAACCGTGATCGTCTGTTCAGCGGTGGCCGACGCGAGCGCGAACAGCGGCCGGTCGGCGAAGACGGCGGCGAGGCCCGGATCGGTGGCCACGGCCAGTGCGGTGGCAGCATCCGCTTCGATGAGCGTGGCAGCTCGTGCTTTCAGCATCGCGCGCTGTTTTGCGGGCCGGTGGGGGTCGGCTGCGGCGCGCGCGAGAAGGTCCCGGCCGAGTGCGGCCATCACCGCGACATCGACATCGGCCGCGATCTTGATCGACGCCGCGTGCGCCCACGTCGCGAACTCGTCGGCGAACGCCTCGAACTCGAATCGCCACTGACCCTGTGCTTCCAGAGCGACCTCGACCTGCCAGCGGTCTGTGCCGTCGGCGAGAGGGCTCAGTCGGTGCAGTGACGTGGTGCCCTCCGGGCTGGTGAGACGCAGGTGCACGCCGATTCGATCATGGCCCTCGCGGAAGGACACGACCCGGAACGGCACCACTTCGCCCGTGAATGCCTTCGGGGCGTACCCTCCAGGTGCTGTCGGCGCGGGCTCCAGCACCGGGATTCTGCCGGTGCGGAGGCCGGTGTGCGTGTCCGCAGCGCGCGGCCGCAGAGGAATTTCAGCGGGGCTTCGAAACACCGCGGGACGATTGCCAGAACGTGCTGCCACACCCCGAATGTACCGCGCTCGGCATCTGCGGAGAACCCGTCGGCGCGTCGCGCGATCGGGCTACTCCACGCGGAACAGGCGCATCGATGTACCCGGGGTGGCCACGACGTCCCCTGGAGCGAAATCCTCAGCCTCCGATGACGGCTGCTCATCCGCACTGGACCAGAGCGAGACGAATCGTGTCGCTCCTTCGAGAGAGGTGGGAAGGGTCACATCGACCGGGGATTCGGTGCCGTGCACGATGAGCAGAATACGGTTGATCGGCTCATCGATCGGTGTGGATTCGGCGACGTACTGCAGCGTGCGACTGTGCGGGTCGGTCCACTGCGCCTCCTCCATCGTCTCGCCGTCCTGGTTGTACCAGTCCATCAGCGAGGCATTGGGGGTGTGCACATCTCGACGCGCGTAACGGCTGGGACGCAGCGCCGCGTTCTCACGCCGGAAGCGTGTGAGGGCGACGACGTGCGCACGAAGATCCAGCTGCCACGGCTCGTGCTCCCAGCTGAGCCAGGTCAGGGCGGAATCCTGCGCATAGGCGTTGTTGTTCCCGCGCTGCGTGCGACCGGTCTCATCGCCTGCGGTGAGCATCGGTATGCCTGCGGAAAGCAGCAGAGTGCCGAGCAGATTGCGCATCGCCTTGCGGCGTGCCGCATTGATGGTGGCATCGGTGGTGGGGCCCTCGACGCCGTGATTGAACGCACGATTCATATCGGCGCCGTCACGATTGTCCTCGCCGTTGGCCTCATTGTGCTTGACGTCGTACGTCACCAGGTCGTGCAGGGTGAATCCGTCGTGCGCAGTGATGAAGTTGACTCCGGCCAGTGGGCCGCGCTCCTTGCTGAAGGTGTTCGAGGAGCCGGCCAGGCGCGTCGCGAAGCCGCCGATGCCGACCGGGGCCGAGGCCCGACGGGCGTAGTCGATGTCGCTGAGCCAGAAATTGCGTACGCGGTCGCGGTAGCGGTCGTTCCACTCGTGCCAGCCGTCGGCGAAATTTCCGGTCTGCCACCCGCCCATCCCGACATCCCAGGGTTCGGCGATGATCTTCGTCCCCGCCAGCGCCGGATCGTCGCGGATCGCCAGCAGCAGCGGATGCTCTCGTGAGTACTCGTGCGCGGCATCGCGGCCGAGGGCCGCAGCCAAGTCGAACCGGAAGCCGTCGATCTGCATCTCCTGCGCCCAGTAGCGCAGTGAATCCAGGACCAGCCGGGCACCAGCATCCATTGCGGTGTTCAGCGTGTTCCCGCATCCGGTCGTATCGATGTAGGCGCCGTCGGGCTGCTGGCGGTAGTAGTTGGCGTTGTCGAGGCCGCGCAGGCTCGTGCGCGGGCCGCCGAGTCCTTCTTCGGAGGTGTGGTTGTAGACGACATCGAGGATGACCTCGAGGCCTGCTTCGTGCAGCAGCCTGACCATGCCCTTGAACTCGGCGAGCACGGCTTCTGGACCCTGCTTGCGCGCCTCATCGGTTGCGTACGCGGTGTGCGGGGTGAAGAAGTTCAGGGTGTTGTAGCCCCAGTAGTTCGTCAGGCCGCGGTCCAGCAGGCGAGGTTCGGAGGCGAACGCCTGCACGGGCAGGAGTTCGATCGCGGTGACGCCGAGCGCATGGAAATACTCGATCATCGCGGGGTGCGCGAGCCCGGCATATGTGCCGTGCAGGGCCGGAGGCACATCGGGATGCCGCTTACTGACTCCCTTCAGATGGGCCTCGTAGATGACGGTGCGGTCCATCGGAACACGCGGCTTCTCGACGCCGCCCCAGTCGAAGCCGTCCTCGATGACGACCGAGCGCCAGTCGTCATACCCATCGCCCTGAGCGAGACCTCGCGCGTACGGGTCGAGCAGCAGCGTCTCGGGGTTGAAGGTGTTGCCGGGGCCGTGCGGTCCGCTCACGCGCAGCGCGTAGCGGGTACCGGGCTGGAGCAGCGGCGTCGTCACTTCCCACACGCCGTCGCTTCGAGGCTGCAGCGCGGCTTCATCGGTGACCCAGTCGAGATCGGTCTCATCGAACACCACGAGTGTCATCGACGAGGCGTTCTGCGACCAGACGCGCAGCGTCGCACCGTCGTCGTGCCGCCGCACGCCGAGGCCGTCGAGGGCGTTGCCACCGGGGGGTGTGAAGTCGGACATGAGTAAAGAGTAGGCGGGATGTGTTCGGTATGCCGACCGCCCGAAAATGGGGGAGAGTTAAGGGATGCGATTCTACCTCGATCATGCGGCGACGACTCCGTTGCGCCCGGAGGCGCGGGAGGCGTGGCTGGCCGCGTCCGACATCGTCGGCAATGCATCCTCGACGCACGGCGCCGGTCAGGACGCGCGGCGGCTGCTCGAGGACGCCAGGGAGAGCATCGCCGCGGTGCTCGACAGCGACCGGATCGAAGTCGTGTTGACGTCTGGGGGAACCGAGTCGATCAATACTGCGCTGCACGGGCTGTGGGAATCACGCGGGACGGATGCCGGAGCTGTTGTCCTTCCGGATGGGGAGCACCACGCGAGCATGGACACCGTCGCCGCGCTCGTGGCCTCCGGCGCCGCTGTACTTACAGTGCCGCTCTCCGCGAACGGTCGGATCGATCTCGATGCATTCACCGCAGCGCTGCCGGAGGCGGCATTGGCGACGGCACTCGTCGCGAACAACGAGGTCGGCACCGTCAACGACGCCGCCGCGCTGTCGCGTGCTGCTGCCGGCGCTGCCGTGCCGCTGCACTTGGATGCCGTGGCGGCGCTCGGACATCTCCCGCTGTCTTTCCGTCACCTGCGGGCGGATGCCGCGGCCGGGGTGGGCCTTGTCGCGATGAGTGTCGCCGGTCACAAGATCGGCGCCCCCGTCGGAGTCGGTGCTTTGGTCGTCTCTCGCACGGCGAAGATGGCGCCGTTGCTGCACGGCGGAGCCCAGCAACGCGGCCTGAGAGCCGGTACGCAGGATGTTCCGGGGGCGGCTGCTTTCGCTGCGGCGCTCGTGGCGGCTGAGGCAGAACGCGAATCGGAGAGCGCTCGGCTCGCAGCCCTGCGCGATCACCTCGTCGACGGCATCCGCTCGGCCGTGCCCTCAGCACGGCTGCTGGGCGACCCGATCGACCGGCTTCCGGGCAACGCGCACTTCCTCTTTCCCGGTGCGGTGGGGGAGAGCCTGCTGTTCCTGCTGGATGTTGCGGGAGTCGCAGCATCCACCGGTTCTGCCTGCCAGGCCGGCGTCGCGGAGCCATCGCATGTTGTGAAGGCGATGGGCGGCAGCGAGCAGGACGCACGCAGCGTCCTGCGGTTCACGCTCGGACGCACGTCCGCTCAGGCGGATGTGGATGCCGTGCTCGCCGTGATCGCCGATTCGTACGCCCGCGCATCCGGGAATCGCGACGCTCGCTGACCCCTTCCGCCGACTCAGGGACCGTCCTGCTGAAGGATCGTAGAATAGACGAATGCGTATTCTTGCGGCGATGAGTGGCGGTGTCGATTCGGCTGTTGCGACCGCGCGTGCTGTGGAGGCCGGACACGACGTCACCGGCGTGCACCTCGCGCTCTCTCGGGCGGGCGGAACGCTGCGCACCGGCAGTCGCGGCTGCTGCACGATCGAAGACGCCATGGACGCACGGCGTGCCGCGGATATGCTCGGCATCCCGTTCTACGTCTGGGACTTCTCGGAGCGCTTCCGCGACGACGTCATCGATGACTTCATCGCCGAGTATCAGGCTGGCCGCACCCCGAACCCGTGCATGCGCTGCAACGAGAAGATCAAGTTCGCAGCCCTCCTGGAGCGGGCGATCGAGCTCGGTTTCGACGCTGTCTGCACCGGGCACTACGCGACGCTCGTGAACGGCGACGGCGGGCTCGAACTGCACCGCGCGTCGGACAATGCGAAAGACCAGTCCTACGTGCTGGGCGTGCTCACGACCGAGCAGCTGGCGCACACCTATTTTCCGCTCGGAGAGACACCGTCGAAGGCTCTCGTGCGCGCCGAGGCCGCCGAGCGCGGGCTGAGCGTTGCACAGAAGCCGGATAGCCACGACATCTGCTTCATCCCGGATGGCGACACCCGTGGCTGGCTGGCCGACAAGGTCGGCGCCGAGCAGGGCGAGATCCTTGACCGTGACGGCGAGGTCGTCGGTTCGCACGACGGTGCGCACGCGTTCACAGTCGGTCAGCGCCGCGGGCTCAAGCTCGGCGTGCCAGCGGCGGACGGCAAGCCCCGGTTCGTGCTCGAAGTGCGTCCGGTGTCGAACACCGTCGTCGTCGGTCCGAAGGAAGCTCTGGCCATCGGCGAGATATCCGGTGAGCGGCACTCGTGGGCGGGCGCTGCGCCAACGTCGTCCGAGTTCGCGTGCGAGGTGCAGATCCGTGCGCACTCGGAGCCGGTGCCGGCGCAGGCGACCGTCTCGGAGACCGGGGTTACCGTGGTGCCGGATGTGCCGCTCGATGGCGTTGCACCCGGGCAGACTGCAGTGCTCTACGTCGGAACGCGCGTGCTGGGCCAGTTCACGATCGACAAGACCGTGTCGGCCGTGCCCGTTTCGGCTTGACCGACTGGCGAACGTTTCGTCTCGCTCCGCTCGCTCAACGCGTTTCGTCTCGCTCCGCTCGCTCAACGACCCGCAGCAACTGCAGCAACCATGTGGGGCGTTTCGACTCGCTCCCCGCGGAGACTGCACCGACCACGCGGGTCGTTGAGCGAGCCGAAGGCGAGTCGAAACGGACTGAGCGAGCGCAGCGAGTCGAAGTCACAACTGATGTCGCACCCCACTCGTAGACTGATCGAGTGCCGGAGAACATCTCACTGGAAGCCGCCCGCGTCGAGGCCGAAGAGTTGACGACTCGCATCCTCGAGGCGAAAGACGCGTACTACGGGCGCGACACATCGCTCGTCGACGATGCGACCTACGACGGATGGATGCACCGCCTCGAAGAACTCGAGCGCCTGCACCCCGAGCTGCAAGGACAGGACTCGCCGACACAGATGGTCGGCGCCGCTGAAACGACGGGGCTCGACACGATCGAGCACGCCGAACGGATGCTGAGCCTCGACAACGTCTTCTCGCTCGATGAGTTGCGCGACTGGGCGGCGAAGACGCAGGCATCCGCCGGACGCGAGATCGCGTGGCTCACAGAGCTGAAGATCGATGGGTTGGCGATCAACCTGCGGTACGAAAACGGCGTCCTCACATCGGCGGCGACTCGCGGCGACGGCCGCGTCGGCGAGATCGTCACCGAGAACGCCCTGCGGCTGGCTGATATCCCCCAGCGGCTCAGCGGCGAGGGGCACCCTGAGATCGTCGAGGTCCGCGGTGAGGTGTTCATCCCGGTAGCCGCGTTCGAACGGCTGAACGCCGCACAGGCCGATTTCCGCGAACGTGCCTATGCCGACGCTCTGGGGCGCTGGGAGGCACGGACCGGCGCCAAGCGTCCGTTCGAGGAGGAGAAGGCTCGAAGTGCCGCGGCTCGGCGCTTCCCTGCCTTCGCGAACCCGCGCAACGCGGCGAGCGGAGGTCTGCGGCAGCAAATCGACAAGAAGTCCGGCCTCGAGCTCGAAGCGGGGCTCCTGCGCATCGAGTCGCTCTCGCTGTACGTGCACGGCGTCGGCGCGTGGCCGAATCCTCCGGTGGCCGCGCAGAGCGAGGTGTACGACCTGCTTGCTTCGTGGGGGCTGCCGACGAGCCCGCACTCGAAGGTATGCCGGTCGATCGATGAGGTCACAGAGTTCGTGGCGTACTTCGGTGAGCACCGACATGACATCGAGCACGAGCTCGACGGCATCGTCGTCAAGGTCGATGAGCTCGCACTCCACGACGAACTGGGTATGACTTCCCGCGCTCCGCGCTGGGCGATCGCCTACAAGTACCCGCCGGAAGAGGTCCAGACGACGCTGCTCGACATCGTCGTATCCGTGGGCCGTACCGGACGTGCGACGCCCTTCGCGGTGATGGCACCGGCGCACGTCGCAGGTTCTGTCGTGCGTCAGGCGACTCTGCACAACAAGGATGTCGTGAAGGCCAAGGGCGTCCTCATCGGTGACACCGTCGTGCTGCGCAAAGCGGGCGATGTCATCCCCGAGGTGCTCGGACCGGTGGTCGAGCGTCGTGACGGGTCTGAGCGCGAGTTCGTCATGCCGGAGAACTGTCCTGAGTGCGGTACGCCGCTGCGGGCGATGAAAGAGGGCGACATCGACCTGCGGTGCCCGAACGCGCGGTCGTGTCCGGCACAGGTGCGCGGGCGCGTGGAGCACATCGGATCCCGCGGCGCGCTCGATATCGAAGCGCTCGGCGAGGTGACGGCGGCCGCGCTCACGCAGCCGAGTGTGCCGTCAGAGCCTCCGCTCGACACTGAGGCCGGGCTGTTCACTCTGACGCTCGAACAGATCGTGCCGATCGAGGTCGTGGTGCGCGATGCCGAGACAGGGCTTCCCAAAGAGGACGACGACGGCATCGTCAAGACCCGGTCACCGTTCCGCCGCAACGCGACCGCCGCCGAGAAGAAAGACGGGCGGACCACCTCGCAGCCCTCGAGCTCGGCGATCAAGCTTCTCGCCGAGCTCGAGAAGGCGAAGACCAAGGAGCTCTGGCGTCTGCTGGTTTCACTGAACATCCGCCACGTCGGGCCGGTCGCAGCTCGCGCATTGGCGCAGTGGTTCGGATCGCTGGACGCCATCCGCACAGCATCCCGTGAGGAGCTCGCCGCGGTCGAGGGCGTCGGCGGGATCATCGCGGACTCGCTGCTCGACTGGTTCGACGTCGACTGGCACATCGACATCGTCGACCAGTGGTCAGCTGCTGGCGTGCAGTGGGTGACGCCGGGGCATCCCGGCCCCGGTGCAGCAGTCACTGAGGGCGGCGTGCTCGATGGGCTCACGATCGTCGCGACAGGTTTCCTCGACGGCTACACCCGAGACGGCGCGCAGGAAGCGATCATCAACGCCGGCGGTAAGGCAGCTTCGAGTGTCTCGAAGAAGACCGACTTCGTCGCAGCCGGCCCCGGTGCGGGGTCGAAGCTCGCGAAGGCTGAGGACCTCGGCATCCGCATTCTGGATGCTGCGCAGTTCCACATCCTCGTCACCGAGGGCCCCGAGTCGCTGGATTGATCGCGAGAATTGCTCTACCGCGTGAAAATGGCCCTGCCAGCGCGATTCTCGAGCGGCAGAGCAATTCTCACGGGGTGCGTGGCGCCGGTGACGGCGCGTGGGGTCAGTGGCGGGGCTTGCGGTCGCGACGCTCGTAGCCGCCGCCATCGCGCGAGCCACCGTTGCGACGACCGGGCGCTCCGCGGTCGGCCTTGATCTCGATGAGTCGACCCGAGATGCGGGTGTCCTTGAGCTTGTCGAGGACGGCGGGATTCATGTTCGCCGGCAGTTCGACGATCGTGAAGTCCGGCTTGATGTTGATCGCGCCGAAGTCATCGCGGCCGAGACCGCCCTCGTTCGCCAGGGCGCCGACGATCTGACGGGGCTCCACGCGGTGGCGGCGGCCGATCTCGATCCGGTACGGCGCATAGTCGCCACGTCCGCGACGTTCTGTGCGCGGCCCGGTTCCTCGCTCCGGACGATCGCGACCTTCGCGCGGCGGACGGTTGTCACGGGCGACAGCCGCCGTCAGCGGGTCGTTCTCGGGGTCGAGCAGCAGGGGGGTCGCACCCTGTGCGACCACAGCGAGTGCGGCGGCGACATCGGCCTCGGGCACATCGTGATTGCGCACGTAGTGGGCGACGATGTCGCGGAACGCCTCGATGCGCGCCGTCTCAGCGAGTGCTGCGGTGATGCCGTCATCGAAGCGCGCGAGGCGCGTGGTGTTGACATCGTCGGTGCTCGGCAGCGTCATCTGCGTCGGCGCCTGGCGGGTCGCCTTCTCGATGCTCTTGAGCAGGTAGCGCTCACGCGGAGTGATGAAGCTGATCGCGTCGCCCGAGCGGCCGGCGCGTCCTGTGCGGCCGATGCGGTGCACGTACGACTCGGTGTCGGTGGGGATGTCGTAGTTGACGACGTGGCTGATGCGCTCCACGTCCAGTCCGCGCGCGGCGACGTCGGTGGCGACGAGGATGTCGAGCTTGCCGTCCTTGAGCTGGTTGACGCTGCGTTCGCGCTGCACCTGAGCGACGTCGCCGTTGATGGCGGCAGCCGAGTATCCGCGTGCGCGCAGCTTCTCGGCGAGCGTCTCGGTCTCATTCTTCGTGCGGACGAAGACGATCATGCCGTCGAAGTTCTCGACCTCGAGAATGCGGGTGAGCGCGTCGACCTTCTGCTGGTACGAGACCACCAGATAGCGCTGGGTGATGTTGGTGGCGGTCGCCGTCTTCGACTTGACGGTGATTTCCTCCGCGTCGCGGAGGTACTTCTGTGCCAGGCGGCGAATCTGCGCCGGCATCGTCGCCGAGAACAGTGCGACCTGCTTCTCTGCCGGGGTCTGAGCGAGAATCTGCTCCACGTCCTCCGCGAAGCCCATCTTCAGCATCTCGTCGGCCTCGTCGAGCACGAGGTACTTCAGCTCGGAGAGGTCAAGGGTGCCCTTGGCGAGGTGATCCATGATGCGACCGGGGGTACCGACGACGACGTGCACACCACGACGCAACGCGGAAAGCTGCACTCCGTAGCCCTGCCCGCCGTAGACGGGGAGCACGTGAACACCCTTCATCTTCGCGGCGTACGACTCGAACGCTTCACAGACCTGAAGCGCGAGCTCGCGGGTCGGCGCGAGCACGAGTGCCTGCGGTGTCTTCTGCGAGATGTCGAGACGTTCCAGCACGGGGAGCGCGAATGCCGCGGTCTTACCCGTTCCGGTCTGCGCCATGCCGACGACGTCACGACCACCGAGCAGTGTCGGGATGGTCGCGGCCTGGATCGCGGATGGCGTCTCATAGCCGAGGTCGCGGATCGCCTTGAGGACGGGTCCGGTGATGCCGAGTTCCTCGAATCCGGGGGTGGCAGGGGACTCGTCGGCGGGCTCGTTCACAGATGCATCTTCAGGGGTCACTACCTAAAGGTAGCGCGGCAAAGGACTGCTTGTCTGTGAAGACGCACTCTTAGGGAGTGCCGGTGAGGTCGGAGATCTTCTCCTTGACCTCGCGCCGGAGCACTTTGCCGATGAGCGACTTCGGCAGTTCATCGACGACGAACAGCCGCCGCGGCACTTTGTACGGGGTCAGAATGCTCCGAGCGAAGGCGCGGATCGATTCCTCATCGAGCTCGGCGTCGGGCGCCAGGACGAGTGCGGCGACGACCTCCTCACCGGAATGGCTGCTGGAAAGTCCCACGACCGCGACGTCATCGATCGAGGGATGCTGGCGCAGCGCGTTCTCGACCTCGGTGGGGGAGACGTTGAATCCGCCGGTGATGATGAGCTCTTTGATCCGATCGACGATCCGCACAAAACCGGCCTCGTCGATCTGGACGATGTCACCGGTGCGATACCAGCCGTCGATGAACGCGGCCTCAGTAGCATCCGGCTTGCCGTAGTAGCCGGAGAACACCTGCGGTCCGCGGACGACGAGTTCTCCGGGAGAGCCGGGCTCGACATCCTGGGTGGGATCGTCCGGGTCGACGACGCGGCACTCGGTCCCGGGCAACGGAAGTCCGACGGTGCCGGCGACACGGTTCTGGGCGACGGGATTCGCCATCAGCACCGGGGAGCACTCGCTGAGTCCGTATCCCTCCACGAGGTACCCGCCGCTGGCCTGTTCGAACGGTACGACGACTTCCTGCGGCAGCGCCATTGCGCCGGAGATCGCGACCTCCGTGCCTGCGAGCGAGATGTTTTTGGCTTTCGCAGCCGTGAGCAGTCGCTCGGCGATCGGCGGCACGAGCGGAAGGAACGTCGGCGGATGCTTCTTGACCACAGCGAGTACGAGATCAGGATCGAACTTCGGGAACAGCACCAGGCGTGCACCCATCGACATCGCGAACGTCAGGCACAGGGTCAATCCGTAGGCATGGAACATCGGAAGCACCGCGTAGACGACGCATCCCTTCCCGCGCTGTATCGATGGAACCCATGCCCGTGCCTGGGCGGCGTTCGCGAGCAGATTGCGGTGCGTGAGCGATGCGCCCTTCGGCGCGCCGGTCGTGCCGGAGGTGTACTGGATGATCGCGAGGTCGGAAGACTCAGGCTTCGGGAGTGGTGCCAGCAGCGGGGCAGTACGGACGATCTGGTCCCACGAGATCGCGCCGCGCACCTTCCCAGTGAGCGCTGCACGTGACTCGCGTGCCTTCGCGATCGGCAGTTTCAGCGCGATTCGGGTCATGAGCGGCATCGCCTCGGTCACGTCGACCGAGATCAGCGAAGACACGGCGAGGTCACGCGGGAACTCCTGCACGGTCCCTGCGACTTTGCTCCAGACGATCGCATGCTTGGCGCCGTGATCTTCGAACTGCTTGCGCAGCTCCCGTGGCGTGTACAGCGGATTGTGCTCGACGACGACAGCGCCCAGGCGCAGGACCGCGTAGAACGCGATGATGTGCTGCGGGCAGTTCGGCAGCACGATCGCGACCGGGTCGCCCGGGCGGATGCCGAGAGCATGGAGGCCCGCGGCTGCGCGCTCGATCGCGGATTGCAGCTGCGCGTACGACGTCTCGCGTCCGAAGAACTCCAGCGCCGGAGCATCCGGGAAATCGCGCGCAGACGCCTCGACGATGTCGATGAGCGATCCGTTCACTTCAGGAAGATCTTCGGGAACTCCATCCGCGTAGCTGGCGATCCAGGGACGAGGGGGATCGAACGTCGTCATGAGATCCAGCCTATTGCGATCGTCGGCAGTCGGGTCGCGGAGCGCCAACTAGACTGGAGCGGTGTCTGAAATCACCCCCGAACTCGTGCGCCACCTCGGTGTGCTTGCACGCATCCAGCTGAACGACGACGAGGTGACGCGGCTTACCGGCCAGCTTGACGCCATCGTCGACAACATCGCGAAGGTCTCGGAGGTCGCAACCTCCGACCTGGTGGCGACGAGCCACCCGATCCCGCTCGCGAACGTCTTCCGTCCCGATGAGGTCGGCGAAACGCTCACCCATGAGCAGGTGCTGCAGAATGCGCCGGATGCCGCGGACGGCCGTTTCCGCGTGACCGCGATCCTCGGAGAAGAACAGTGACAGACATCATCCGGCTCACCGCAGCCGAGCTCGCAGACAAGCTCACGGCCGGTGAGCTCTCCAGCCGTGAGGCCACCCAGGCGCACCTCGACCGTATCGCGGCGGTCGACGGCGACGTCCACGCCTTCCTCCATGTGAACGAGGGCGCTCTCGCCGCGGCGGATGCGATCGACAGCGCCCGCTCGGCAGGGGAGACGCTGCACCCGCTCGCCGGTGTGCCGCTCGCCATCAAGGACGTCCTCGTCACGAGTGATCAGCCCACCACGAGCGGGTCGAAGATCCTCGAGGGCTACATGTCGCCCTACGACGCGACCGTCGTCGCACGTGCGCGCGCTGCGGGCCTCGTGGCGCTCGGCAAGACCAACATGGACGAGTTCGCGATGGGATCCTCCACCGAGCACTCCGCGTTCGGCCCCACGCACAACCCGTGGGACCTCGATCGGATCCCCGGTGGCTCCGGCGGTGGGTCCGCGGCAGCGGTCGCGGCGTTCGAAGCTCCACTCGCGCTCGGGTCGGACACCGGCGGCTCGATTCGTCAGCCGGCGCACGTCACAGGCACGGTCGGGGTCAAGCCCACGTACGGCGGCGTCAGCCGCTACGGGTCGATCGCTCTGGCATCCAGCCTCGATCAGGTCGGTCCCGTCACGCGCACGGTGCTCGATTCCGGGCTTCTCCACGACATCATCGGCGGACACGACCCGCATGACTCCACCTCGCTGCCCGACGCCTGGCCGTCCTTCGCGGATGCTGCCAGAGAGGGCGCTCGAGGCGACGTGCTCAAGGGGCTCAAGGTCGGCATCATCAAGGAGTTCCCCGACTCCGGCTTCCAGCCCGGCGTTGCGGCGTCCTTCCGCGCCTCCCTCGACCTGCTCGAGGCGAACGGCGCAGAGATCGTCGAGATCTCCACACCGCACTTCGAGTACGGCGTTGCCGCGTACTACCTGATCCTCCCCGCAGAGGCTTCCAGCAACCTGGCGAAGTTCGACTCGGTCCGCTTCGGGCTCCGCGTCACGCCCGAGGGCCGCGCCACCGTCGAAGATGTCATGTCTGCGACGCGTGAGGCCGGCTTCGGCGACGAGGTCAAGCGCCGCATCATCCTAGGAACCTACGCACTGTCTGCGGGCTACTACGACGCGTACTACGGCAGCGCGCAGAAGGTGCGCACGCTTATCCAGCAGGACTTCGAGCGGGCATTCGCCCAGGTCGACGTCATCGCGACGCCCTCGGCGCCGACCACCGCGTTCAAGATCGGCGAGAAGATCGACGATCCGCTGCAGATGTATCTGAACGATCTGACGACGATCCCGGCCAACCTCGCCGGAGTCCCCGGGATCTCGATCCCCTCGGGCCTGGCCGATGATGACGGTCTGCCCGTCGGCATCCAGTTCCTCGCGCCCGCTCGTGAAGATGCTCGCCTGTACCGCGTCGGAGCGGCGCTCGAAACCGCACTCGTCGACTCGTGGGGAGCCCCGTTGCTGACCCGAGCGCCCCAGCTCGCAGGAGGGAACCGCTGATGGCCGCCGCAGCCAAGCTGATGGACTACGACAAGGCGCTCGAACTGTTCGAGCCCGTTCTCGGCTTCGAAGTCCACGTCGAGCTCAACACGAACACGAAGATGTTCTCGGCCGCACCCAACCCGGCGAACGAGAAGTACCACGCCGCAGAGCCGAACACGCTCATCGCCCCGGTCGATCTCGGACTGCCCGGCGCCATGCCGGTTGTCAACGAGACCGCGATCCGTTCGTCGATCAGCCTCGGCCTAGCGCTGAACTGCTCGATCGCGGCATCCAGCCGCTTCGCGCGGAAGAACTACTTCTATCCCGACCTCGGCAAGAACTATCAGATCTCGCAGTACGACGAGCCCATCGCCTATGAGGGCTCCGTCGTCGTCGAGCTCGAGGACGGCACCCTGGTGACCGTGCCGATCGAGCGCGCGCACATGGAAGAGGACGCCGGAAAGCTCACCCACATGGGCGGTGCGACCGGTCGTATCCAGGGCGCGGAGTACTCGCTCGTCGACTACAACCGTGCCGGCGTCCCGCTCGTCGAGATCGTCACGGACATCATCTACGGTGCGGAGCACCGCGCGCCCGAGATCGCCAAGGCCTACGTCTCCACGATCCGCGACATCGTGCGCAGCCTCGGAATCTCCGAGGCGCGGTTGGAACGCGGCAACCTGCGTTGCGACGCGAACATCTCCCTGCGTCCGCGCGTCGCCGAGGGCGCGGAGCCGGCGCCTCTGGGTACCCGCACCGAGACGAAGAACGTCAACTCGATGCGTTCGGTCGAACGCGCCGTCCGTCATGAGATCCAGCGTCAGGCGCAGATCCTCGCCGATGGCGGCACGATCACCCAGGAGACGCGTCACTGGCATGAGGACACCGGGACGACCTCGCCCGGTCGCCCCAAATCGGATGCCGATGACTACCGCTACTTCCCCGAGCCGGACCTGCTGCCGGTGCAGCCGGCCGCAGAATTGATCGAGCAGCTGCGTGCGGAGCTTCCCGAGCAGCCGGTCGCCCGTCGCCGCCGTTTGAAGGCCGAGTGGAACTTCACGGACCTGGAATTCCAGGACATCCGCAACGGCGCTCTCATCGATGAGGTCGAGGCGACGATCGCCGCGGGCGCCGCGCCCGCCGCGGCTCGTAAGTGGTGGACGGGCGAGATCTCACGCCTTGCGAATACGCAGGACCGGGATGCTGCGGACCTGATCACTCCGGCGAATGTGGCGGCTCTGCAGAAGCTCGTCGATGACGGCACGCTCACCGACAAGCTCGCCCGTCAGGTGCTCGAGGGCGTCATCGCCGGCGAGGGCACCCCGCAGGAAGTCGTGGATGCTCGAGGGCTTGCTGTCGTCTCGGACGACGGCGCGCTCATCGCCGCGATCGATGAGGCGCTGGCGGCCCAGCCTGACGTGATGGCCAAGATCAAGGATGGCAAGGTTCAGGCTGCGGGAGCGGTCATCGGTGCCGTCATGAAGGCGATGAAGGGCCAGGCGGATGCCGCGCGCGTTCGCGAGTTGATCCTGGAGCGCGCCGCGCAGTAACTCCACGGTTTACCGCATCCGTTCCCTGAGCCTGTCGAAGGGCCGGATGTCGGTGGCCTCGGCGACAATGGAACCATGGGGCGCGGTGACGGACGTGGCCGCACCGTCTCACCCGACGGTGCGGATGACAGTGGCACGCGCATTCTGCACGTCGACATGGATGCGTTCTATGCGGCCGTCGAGATCCTCGATGATCCGTCGCTGAAAGGGCTGCCGCTGATCATCGGCGCCCCCGACGGTCGCTCGGTCGTCTCCAGCGCATCGTATGAGGCGCGTCGATACGGCGTGCGAGCGGCGATGCCCGTGGGCCAGGCGATGCGGCTGTGCCCGACGGCGAAGATCGTGATGCCGCATTTCGATCGATACCAGGCAGTGTCGAAGCAGGTGATGGGCGTGTTCGAGTCGATCACCCCGATGGTAGAACCGCTGTCCGTCGATGAGGCCTTCCTCGATGTGCAGGGGGTGCGGCGGCTGTGGGGGAGTCCCGGCCAGATCGCGAAGCTCGTCAGGGAGCGGGTGCAGGCTGAAGTCGGGATCACATGCAGCGTTGGTGTCGCGGCGACCAAGCACGTCGCGAAGATGGCATCGACGTTCTCCAAGCCCGACGGGCTGCTCATCGTTGCGGCCGCCGACACACTCGACTTCCTCGCTCCCCGCTCAGTGCGCACGATGTGGGGTGTGGGACCCAAGGCGTCGGATGCCCTGGAAGCGCGCGGCATCCGCACGATCGGTGACATCCGTGATTCTCCGCAAGAGATGCTCGACCGCGCAGTCGGTCCGGCTCTCGGTGCGCGGATCGCCCAGCTCTCCCGCGGCGAGGATGCCCGTGGCGTTGAGACGGAGCGGGTCGAGAAGAGCGTCGGCCATGAAGAGACATTCGACATCGATGTCACCGATCGGGAGTTTCTCCGGGCCGAGCTGCTGCGGCTCGCCGACCGAGTGGCGGGGCGGCTCCGCCGTGCCGAATGGGAATGTGCCACAGTGTCGATCAAGATCCGCTTCGATGATTTCACGACGTTCAGTCGGTCCCAGACCCTCGCAGAGCCGACGTCGGTCGGGCAGCGCATTGGGGAAGCGGCGATGACGCTCTACGAGTCGATCGATCGACGTGACCCGGTTCGCCTCGTGGGGGTGCGCGCGGAGAAGCTCCGCCCGGCGGGGAGCTCTGCCTTCACTCTGTGGGATGACGATGAGCACTGGCGAAAGGTCGAGGGCGCTCTTGACAGTGCAAGGGCTCGCTTCGGCAGCGCGACCATCTCTCGCGCCCGGCATGTCGGGCGCGGTGAGGGGCGAGGAACGGCGCGGCATCCGAAGGATCATGGGCTGGACTGAGGACCCATATTTGGTCGTCGTCGGCTAGCGTGTAGTCATGCCGAATATTGCACTGGACATCGGAAAGCAAGTCACTTCCTTCGGCGTGAAGAGCGCCTACGGCGAGCCGCAGGATGTCGACGGCGTGAGCATCACGCCTGTCGCGCTGACCTGGGCTGGTTTCGGGGGCGGTGCTGACCAGGACGACAACGGCGGTGGCGGAGGCGGCGGGGTGTCTATTCCGCTCGGCGTATACGTCCGACGTGAGGAAGGCCTCCGGTTCGAGCCCAACATCGTCGCTCTGCTCGCGGTGGCCATCCCCTTCGTCTGCGTCACCGGTCGGGCACTCTCGCGCGTGATCCGTGCCCTCAAGAAGTAACGACCCTCTCGCGCAGGCGCTCCAGCGCGGTACTGCGCAGGTCATCGACGCGATCGTTGCGGTGGCAGCATCCAACCCTGTGGTCGTGATCGACGGCCGCGCCGGGGCAGGGAAGACGACACTGTCACGCATGATCGCTGCGAACTGGCCTCTCGCGGGACGTCCTCAGCTCATCGCACTCGACTCGCTCTATCCCGGCTGGGATGGTCTGGATGCCGGGGCCGAGCGCGCGCTGCACGATATTCTGCGTCCGCATGCGCGGGGGCTGCTCAGCACCTGGCGCCGGTGGGACTGGGAACTGGAGACCGATGCCGAAGCGCATGCTGTGACTCCTGCGCTCGGGGTGATTCTCGAGGGCTGCGGTGCGCTGACTCCGGCATCGGCACGGTTGGCCGACGTGCGCGTATGGGTCGAATCTCCCGTCGCGTCCCGAAAGAAGCGCGCGTTGGAGCGCGATGGCGATGGTTTCCGTCCGCACTGGGACCGATGGGCTCAGCAGGAGGATCGGCATATTTCCCGTGACGCCCCGCAGGACCTGGCGACGCTGAGAATCACTCTTCCGTAGACGGGGCCTCGGTGGGGATGCCATCCAGCTCGTCGGCGATTGAAATGAGCAGGTCCAACCGGAAGCCGAGCCAGTGGAAGACTCCGAACCGTGGATCATCCGCATCGTCGAGATCATCTTCGTGCGTGATCTCCAAGCGTTCGGCGATCACGAGGCGGAGGGCAGTGAGCGTTCGCAGCCATGCGTCGAGGTCGTTCTGATGGACGACGACTTCCCGGTGCGTGGCGGCGTCTGAGGTGCGTGACCCCTCGGCTGCGCCTTCGCCTTCGCCTTCGCCTTCGAAGAAGGGTGCCAGGGCTCCGCGCACCACTGCAGCGTCTGCGAGGCGACGGTCGAGCAGGTCATCGCGTGTCGCCGTGGCGAACTCGGCGGATGCCGCGGCATCCTCGGGGTAGGCACTCGGGGTGAGACGTTCGATACCGGGATCGCGCGCGTCATCCGCATCCGTGAGCAAGCTGGTGAATTCGTCGATGAGGCCCGCGAGATGCATGCCCTCGATGATCGCGAGCGGCATCCGGATGTCATGCGAAGTCATTGGGGAGCCTTCCGCACGGTTGCCCAGAGACCGAAGTCGTGCATGGCCTGTGCGTGCACTTCCATGGTCTCGCGCGGGCCGGTGGCGACGATCGCATATCCGTCGTGGTGAACGGCGAGCATCAGGGTCGTCGCATGCTCGTTCGTATAGCCGAAGTATGTGCGGAAGACGCGGACGACGTAGCTCATGAGGTTCACGGGGTCATTCCAGACCACGACCTGCCAGGGCTCGAGTGGTGCGGCCTGCAGATCCGTGAACTCATCGAGGTCAGGGGCGGCGATCGGGGTGCTCACGCCCACCCCAGTTCGTGCAGCTGCTCGTCATCGATTCCATAGAAGTGCGCGATCTCGTGCACGAGCGTCGTGTGCACCTCGTCGCGAAGCTCATCCTCGTCCTCACATCTGTGCAGATGCGGTTCGCGGTATACGACGATGCGGTCGGGCAATTCGCCCATTCCATAGTGGCCGCGTTCGGTGAGCGCGAGCCCGTCGTACAGGCCGAGCAGGTCGAGGCTCCCGTCTTCGGGCCGGTCCTCGACCACGAAGACGACGTTGTCGAGCCCGTCGACCATCTCGTCGGGCAACTGATCGAGCTCGTCGATGACGAGTTCTTCGAAGGGGCCGGCATCCATGTCCATCGTTATCCAGCCTACGGCTCGGGACGGCTCAGTGGATGAACAGGAGGAGGGCGGCGACGAGGAGGAAGAGCGATCCGAAGATGATGTTCAGCGTGCGCACGCCTCGCTGCGTGCGGGTGAGAGCGCGGAACGGGCGTGCGGCGGTCGCGAAGAAGCCCCACATCACGATCACGTCGACCACGATGACGGTGCCGATCAGAATCAGGTACTGGGGGAGTGGCGGCTCGTCAAGGCGGATGAACTGGGGCACGAAAGCGAGGAAGAAGACGACTGCTTTCGGGTTGAGGATGTTTACCCAGAACCCGCGACGGATCATCGAGAAACGGCCTTCTCGCGGTGGTGCTGTGCCGTCGGAGGCCGACGGTTCCGGCACGCGCGCGAGGATCATGCGGATGCCGAGGAAGACCAGATATGCCGCTCCGGCGTAGCGGACGATGTCGAACAGGAGCGGAGACTGCGAGACGAGAAGACCGACGCCTGCAGCGACGATGATGACATGCACGATCAGCGCCAACTGTTGACCGATGACGCCCCAGACTGCGCGGCGCCAACCGTGTGCGAGGGCGTTGGACATCGTGTTGATGGCGCCCGCACCGGGGGTGAAGCTGATGACGACGGATGCGACGAGCAGAGAGAGCCAGACGGTCAGCGACACCAGTCGATTCTATGGCGCCGCTCCAGGACGGAGGTTAAACAAATCCTTCATCAACGAGCACGCACCCGCGCTCGGTGATCACATGGGCTTGACCAGAGCCGCCGACCACACGAGACCAGCTCTCGACAAACAATCGGTCCTTGTGGATCGACATGCCGAACCCACCGTACATCCCCGGATAGGTGAACCACAGGCTCTCAAGCTGTTCCAGGGCGATCAGTTCGGTGGGCACCGGCCGGTATCTCACCGGGTCGAGCCCCCGAGTACGCTCGGTAGTCAATTCAGTCAGGTGCCGATTCCAGGCCACGAACGTTCGCTGCTCGTACTCGCTGGTCTCGCGCACCCTCAACGATTCCCGCAGATGATGGTGGCCGCGCTTCTGGGCGATCTCGAACGGACGGTCGCCATCTGCGTTCCTGAGCGACTTCCACGCACCGCGCTGAATAAGCTGGTCGACCACGTCAACCGGTGCGCCCAGCCACGCAGCGTGGTGCAGCGGAGCGAACCAGGATTTCCCGCCGACCCGCCACTGGTTGGCAACCGGCCTACCGCCAGCATCCAGACGTTTGAATACTTCGGTCCAGTGGCCGGTCTTCGCAGCATCGACGAGGTGGTCAATGTCATTGACGTAGCTTGCCTTCAGCGCGTCCACGTCAATGATGCCTGGCCAATCGCTACTCATGATCGGGGTTCCCTCCCGTCGTAGTCTGTGGTGGTGAAACGCCGCTGATACTGACTGGGCGGAACGCCCGTGTGCGTGACAAATAGTCGGCGCAGCGTTTCAGGATTGTGGAACCCCGTTCGTCGTGCCACGGCAGCTACTGACTCTCCGTTCAGGAGAAGGTTCTTTGCGTGTTCGAGTCGAGTCTGCTCGACGAACTCTATCGGCGTCATGTCCAGTTCTGCGCGGAACAGCCGCGCTAAATGCCGTGTACTCACCCCCGCGATCTGCGCGAGGTCATCCAGTCCGTGAACCGCCGCCGGATCTGAGCTGATGGCCTCCACGACCCGCCGCACGTTCTCTTGAGCGCTGCGAGAGGTGGTGAGCATCGCCGAATACTGGGACTGACCACCGGGACGTTGCATATAGACGACGAGGTTGCGGGCAACGTCGCGCGCCAGATCGGGTCCGTGATCGGATTCGATCAGTGAAAGCGCCAGGTCAATTCCTGACGTCACGCCCGCTGAAGTGAAGAGCGCACCGTCGCGTACAAAAATTGCATCAGGGTCGACTTCGATCTCTGGGTAGACCCGCGAGAGGAGCCCCGCGTGTGCCCAATGCGTTGTCGCGCGCTTTCCGTTGAGCGCTCCGGTCGCGGCGAGGAGAAAAGTGCCCGTGCACACGGAAGCCACCCTGGTGCTGATCTCCAGCAGATGCTGCGTAGCAGACAGCACTTCAGACGGGATCGGCGTCGTCGGCACCTCATCGCCACCAGGGATCATTGCGATGTCGGCTCGGATGACCTGTGTTGCGGCGCTGTCAGCCTCAAATGTTGATCCGATTGATGTTCTTGCGCGTTCTCCCGTGGCTGAGACGTAGTGGAGCTGGTAACTGGCGCCGAGTCGAGACGCCTCGGCAAACACCTCCGCCGGGCCGGCAACATCGAGTTGCTTCATCCCGTTGAGTATTCGACGGCATGGGTGCCACTGAATATTGCGGTTGGGTGCCAGTCGAT
>NZ_JBQDSX010000016.1:0-71921 GCF_052099035.1 Microbacterium sp.
AGTACGTGAGGCACCAGCACATCCCACACGCTCAAAGAAGCTGAGGCACGTCGCGCGCTTGCGTGGTCTGACCACGCGAGGTAATCTGTGGTCTGACCACAGGGGGATCAATGGCGGAACGTGCCTGGCAGCTCGTGCTCGAGCACATCGAGCGCGATCTCCTCGACGGGCGACTCGGCCCCGGTGACCGGCTCCCGTCAGAGCGCGACCTCGCGGCCGATCTCGGAGTCGGCCGCTCCAGCGTCCGAGAGGCGTTCCGCGTCCTCGAGGTGATGGGGCTGATCCGCACCTCGACCGGCTCAGGGCCCTCCTCCGGCGCGATCGTGATCGCCACGCCCTCCGGGGGGGCTGTCGGCTCTCATGCGTCTGCAGGTGGCCGCGCAGGGCTTCCCGCTGGCGGATGTCGTGCGCACCCGTCTCGTCCTCGAAGACGCGGTCGTGGCATCCCTCGCATCGGACCGTGGACGCGACACCTCGGATGCGCACCGCATCCTCGACGCGATGGATGCGGATGGGCTCGCCGCAGCCGAGTTCCTGGCCCTTGATGCGCAGCTCCACCTGGCTCTCGCCGAATCCAGCGGCAACTCCGTGATCGCGGCGATGATGGCCGGGCTTCGCACCGCCATCGAGTCCTACGTGCTCACCGGATCCGAGCAGATCGACAACTGGGACGCCATGACGGCGCGGTTGCGCGCAGAGCACCGCGACATCGTCACGGCGATCGACGCGGGTGATGCGGATGCTGCGCGCCGACTCGTCCACAGCCACATCACCGGCTACTACACCGCTGCCGGACTGACGACGAACACTGACCGGAACGACTGAGAGGCGACCCATGGTCCAGCGACAACTCCCCAACCCCGCCGAGCTGCTCGAGCTGATGAAGTTCAAGAAGCCCGAGCTCGATGGGCGCAAGCGCCGCCTCGAGGGGGCGCTCACGATCAACGATCTGCGCACCATCGCCAAGCGCCGCACTCCGAAGGCCGCTTTCGACTACACGGACGGCTCGGCGGAGGGCGAGATCTCCCTCGCCCGCGCTCGTCAGGCGTTCGAGGACGTCGAGTTCCATCCCGGCATCCTTCGGCCGGCACCGGAGGTCGACACGTCCGTCGACATCCTCGGGGGCCCCAGCGCCCTCCCGTTCGGCATCGCCCCGACCGGCTTCACCCGTCTCATGCAGACCGAGGGCGAGATCGCCGGTGCGGGGGCGGCGGCGGCGGCCGGCATCCCGTTTACCCTCTCGACCCTCGGGACGACGTCGATCGAGGGCGTGAAGGCCGAGACCCTTCGACAAGCTCAGGGACCGCGACAGGCTCAGGGACCGGTCCCTCCGCGGAACTGGTTCCAGTTGTACGTCATGCGCGACCGGGAGATCTCCTACGAGCTCACGCGCCGCGCGGCCGCAGCGGGCTTCGACACCCTGCACTTCACGGTCGACACTCCCGTGGCGGGGGCTCGGCTGCGTGACAAGCGCAACGGGTTCAGCATCCCCCCGCAGCTCACCCTCGGCACGATCATCAATGCGATCCCGCGCCCCTGGTGGTGGTTCGATTTCCTCACGACGCCGAAGCTCGAGTTCGCGTCTCTCAGCACCACCGGCGGCACGGTCGGCGAACTGCTGGATGCTGCGATGGATCCCACGATCAGCTACGACGACCTCGCGGTGATCCGGAGCCTGTGGCCCGGCAAGATCGTCATCAAGGGTGTGCAGAACGTCGAAGACGCCGTGCGTCTGAAGGGCGAGGGCGTCGACGGCATCGTGCTGTCGAACCACGGCGGGCGTCAGCTCGACCGCGCGCCCATCCCGTTCCACCTGCTCCCGGCCGTGCGCAAGGCCGTCGGTGATGATTTCACGGTGATGATGGACACCGGCATCATGAACGGGGCTGACATCGTCGCCGCTGTCGCGCTCGGCGCCGACTTCACGCTCATCGGACGCGCGTACCTGTACGGGCTGATGGCGGGCGGGCGCCAGGGTGTTGACCGGACGATCGAGATCCTGCGCACCGAGATCGAGCGGACGATGCGCCTGCTCGGCGTCGCCTCGCTGGCAGAGCTCGATCCCGGGCACGTCACCCAGCTGCAGCGGCTGACCCCAATCGCTCGGGATGCCGTGGAGGCTGCCGCGCGCTGAGGCTCAGGGACCGGAAACCGCAGGGGCGGACAGCGTCGGCAGCAGCTCGTCGAGCTGCGCGGCGGTGTCCTCCCAGCCGGTGACCGCGATCGAGCGGACTCCGAGCGCGAGCACGGGGTAGTCGTTGCCGCCCACATCGAGGCGGTCGCCGTAGAACAGCATGTCGGAGAGCGAGATGCCGGTGTGCTCGGTGAGCGCCGTCATGCCGTAGGCCTTGTCGATGCCGGCGCGGGTGATGTCGATCGAGGTCGACCCGCCGGCTCGCACCTCGAGGTCGGGAACCCGGGCGGCGACGGCGTCGCGCAGCTGCAGGCGCTTCTCGCCGGAGGGATCCCAGGCGTGCTTGGCATCACCGGGAGCCTGCTGTCCGAGAGCCGAGAACGTGATCTGCGATCCGCGATCCTCGAGGATCTCGCCCCACGGATTCGCTTCCCAGAGCCCCAGCCGCTCGGCCTCTTCGCGGAGTGCATTCAGCGCCGCGGACTTCTCGTCATCGGAGAGGTCGTGGGCGTAGACGGCGACGAAATCCTCGCCGTCATGCCGCAGATACCTGGTGCCGCACGTGGGCAGCAGGTGCAGGCGGACGAGTTCCGCGGCATCCGCATCGCCGAGCTGGGCGATCACTTGAGAGCGGAACTGCGCCTCGTTCCCCCCGGAGATGATCGCGACGTCGACGACGCGCAGCAGCGCGCGCAGGTGCGCCGCGATGCGTGGATCGATCGCGCTCTTCGACGGTGCGAGCGTGTCGTCGAGGTCGAAGGCGACCAGACGCGGGGTGGTCGGGCGCAGTGAAGTCATGATGTCTCCAAGATATGGAAGAAGGCCGCCCCGGAGGGCGACCTTCCTGCAACTGTCGGGGTGACAGGATTTGAACCTGCGGCCTCTTCGTCCCGAACGAAGCGCGCTACCAAGCTGCGCCACACCCCGTTGCAACCGTTCGAGTCTACAGGCAAAAACCTGCCGTACCGAATCGAGGCGACCTGCCGGTCACGCGGGCGTGTCTCGCGCGGTCAGAGTGAGCAGAGTCGCCTCGGGGCGGCACGCGAAGCGCACGGGGGCGTAGATCGATGTGCCGCATCCGGCACTGACGTTGAGCGGGATGCTGCGCCCGCTGTGTGTCCAGGTGCTCAAGCCTTTCGCCTGCTTCAGAGGGATATCGCAGTTCGCCACGAGGGTGCCGTAGAACGGCAGGCACACCTGTCCACCGTGCGTGTGGCCACCGAAGATCGCCTGCGCGCCGAGATCGGTGAACGTGTTCAGCACGCGCTGATACGGCGCGTGGGTGACGCCGAGCAGGGGAGTGCTGGCATCCCGGGCGCCGAGGTCGGCGATGGCATCCGGCAGCGCATCCAGGTCGTCCCAGTCGCGGTGAGCATCATTGACACCGAAGAAATCGACATTCCGGTCGCCGATGCGCATGCGTGTGGCGGCGTTGTTCAGATCCGCCCAGCCGAGTTCCGCGCCGAGGAACTCATCGAGCGCCTCGGTATCGAGTCGTTCGGGCTGAGCATGGCGCTGGGAGGGGCCGGAGAAGTATCGGAGCGGGTTGCGCGGCGTCGGACCGTGCACGTCGTTGGACCCGTGTACGAATACACCGGGTATGCCGGCGAACGGCTCGAACGCGTGGCGGATGCCGATGAGCCCGTCGCGGTGGCCGAGGTTATCGCCGGTGTTGACGATGAGGTCGGGTTCGAGATCGGCGAGAGATGCCAGCCATTCCTGCTTGCGATGCTGCCAGGGTGCCATGTGGGCATCAGAGATGTGCAGCACGCGAAGCGGTGCCGACCCCGCGGGCAGTGCCGCTGCAGTCGCCTCTCGGAGCGTGAACAGATAGCGCTCGATGCCGATGCCCCACACGCCGCAGGCGACACCGGCAGCCCCCACCGCGCCGAGCGCGATGAGGGCCGGGTGAACGGAGCGCGTGCGCGCTACTTGCACTTGAGAGTCACCGTCGCAGTCTTGTTGGACGCGCTGCCGGATGCCGGGGACATCGATGCGACCTTCGCATCATCCTCATTGCAGGATGGATGCTGGCTCACGTTGTTGAATCCGGCCGCGTGCAGTGCGTCGACGGCGGCTTTCGCCTTCTGACCGACGACATCCGGGACGGTGGCACCCTGCCCATTGCTCGGCGAGATCGTGACGCTCGTGCCGCTGCTGACCTGTCCGGCACCCGGGTCCTGCGTGGCGATCGTGCCGACAGCGAGATCGCTGTCGACGGGAGTGCCGACGTTCACCGAGAACCCGGAATTCTCCAGCGTGTAGGTGGCGTCATCGACGGACATGCCCACCACGCTCGGGAGATCGACGAGGACGCGCCGGATGAGGTTCTGGTCGGGCTGCGGGAATTCGTCGCCGCCGCCCAGCAGTGCATCGGCTGCGGCCTGCATGTCGCGGGCGATGTCATAGCGGATGTTCTGCAGCTCGTAACCGTTCTCAGTCCACATACCCCAGATGTTGGCGTCGCCCTGCCAGCGCCCGACGAACACCGCCGTCGCTGCCTTGGTGCTGGATTCGATCATCATCGTCGAGTACTCGTTGTGCGAACCGGTCTTGCCAATCAGTGGGGTGCCGTCCCAGGGGTTGGCATCTGCACCGGTCCCGCCGCGCTCCATCACACCTTGCAGGGCATATGCGGCCGTGGCAGCGACCTCGGGAGAGAGCACCTGGGAGCAGTCGGACTTCGGAATGGGGAGTTCTTCACCCTTCTGGCTCACGACTTTGTCGATCGCTACGGGGGTGCAGTAGATGCCCTTGTTCGCGACCGTCGCGTAGGCGCCGGCCATGTCCAACGGCGAGATGTACTTCGAGCCGAGGACATCGAAGGGCACATTCTGGTCTGTTGTCTTGCCGCCGTTGCCGAGGTTGACGCCCAGGCGGTCCGCGACGCCGTTGATGTCGCAGATGTCGAGCTGGGATGCCATCGCGAAGTATCCGGAGTTCAGCGAGTCTCGAGTGAACCTCATGGGAGTTCCGGTGTATCCGGAGACGCCGTTGAAGTTACCGACCTCATCGGTGTCGAAATCCCACGTGGAGTTCGTGCAGGATGCCTTCATCTTCAGCGTCTGGTTGCGTCCGTTGATGGACTCGTTGACGGAGTGGCCGGTTTCGAGCCAGTCGATCAGCGTGAACACCTTGTACGCCGATCCGACCGGGAATCCGCCGGATCCACCGTGAGCGGCATCCGAGGCGAATACGAGGCTCGTGTAGGCCTGGTCCTCGGTCGCGGTCTCCTGGAAGTTGGTGTTCTGCGTCATCGCGAGAATCCGGCCGGTGCCCGGCTCGATCGTGACGCCGGCGGCGCCGAAATACTGGTTGTCGTAGTTCGCCGGCACGCGATCCTTGAGGGCTGCGACGGCCGGGTCCTGAACACGCAAGTCCAGGCTGGTGTAGATCTTCAGACCGTCGCGGTAGAGCGCTTTCGTGCGCTCCTGGGGGGTGTCGCCGAAGGCGGGATCGCTGAGGATGACGGTCTTCACGTACTGGCAGAAGTAGGCGTTGTTGCCTGCGGCGACGCAGCCCTGCGATGGGGGCGTGATCGCGGGCTCGATCGGCGAAGCATCCGCCTCATCGAACTGCTCCTGGGTGATCTTGCCATCCGCGAGCATGCGGCCCAGCACATAGTCGCGACGCTGGAGCGTGCGGCTGTAGCCGTCGTCTGCGCCGTTGATGCCGTTGCCGTCTGCGTCGGTCGAGGTGCCACCCGGCTGGTCGATGCGATAGGTGTTCGGGTTCTGCACGATGCCGGCGAGGGTCGCGGCCTGCGCGACAGTCAGGTTCGCGGCCGAGGTGCTGAAGTAGTAGTTCGCGGCAGCTTCGACGCCGTAGACCGTTCCGCCGAAGCTGGCGATGTTCAGGTAGCCGAGCAGGATCTCGTTCTTCGAGTAGTCCTTCTCGATCTGGATCGCGTAGCGCATCTCCTGCAGCTTGCGCTCGACGCCATCGGCGCCGGTGGCGTTGGTCGCATCCAGCCAGCACTGGGCGATCTTGTTGCCGTAGTCTTCTGCACCGGGGAGCACACCCTGCTCGCACTGCTGAACGAGGACGTTCTTGACGTACTGCTGGCTGATCGTCGAGGCGCCACGTGTGGACGTGCCGCGGACGTTGTCGACGAGAGCTTTGACCGTGGCGCCGAGGTTGATTCCACCGTGCTCGTAGAAGTCCTTGTCCTCACTGGAGAGGATCGCGTCGTAGACGACCGGGTTGACCTGGTCGAATGAGACCTGCGTACGGTTCTGATCGAAGAACGTGGCCTGCGCGACGGGGTTGCCGTCGCCGCCGATCGCGTAGATCGTGCTCGGCTCCATCGGCGCGTCGATCTCGAGGTACGACGGAAGCTTTTCGAACAGATCGAGAGCTTGTGATCCGGCGGCACCGGCGACAGCCAGTGCGGGCGTGACCGTCGCGGTCACCAGGATCCCGGCGATGGCGCTGAGCCCGACGAGTCCAAGCAGACCGCCGAGCACACCTGTCGCCGTGCGATTCTTCTGAGGCATACGCTAGATCGTAGGGGAGTTCCCTGAATAGCGCCTTTGACGCTCGGCGATCTCAGGCATCGACAACATCCGCAAAACGACGTGCAGGAGTGCCATGACCACGTGGGAATATCTGACAACCCCGCTGCTGATCCACAACACCGCCGCAATCCTCAATAACTGGGGAAAGCAGGGCTGGGAGCTCGTGCAGGTCGTCCCAGGGCCCGAAGGCGGCCTGGTCGCGTACTTCAAGCGTCCCGTTGCAGGTGACGGATCCAACAGCGCCGGCCTTGCTGCCGCGGCCGAGGCCTCGCGCCAGTTCGAGGACGGTGCCGCGTGAGCGTCGCCGCACGACTGGAGGAGCTGGGCCTCAATCTCCCTGAGGTCGCGGCACCCGTCGCCGCTTACGTCCCCGCAGCCGTGCACAGCGGACTCGTGTACACCTCGGGCCAGCTGCCGTTCGCGGCGGGGGCATTGCCTGCCACGGGCAAGGTCGGCGCCGAGGTCACAGCCGATGAGGCCAAGGACTACGCTCGCACGTGCGCGCTGAACGCGCTGGCTGCCGCGGCGGCCGCCGCAGGCGGGCTGGAGAAGATCGGCGGCGTGCTGCGCGTGGGTGGTTTCGTAGCATCCGACCCGTCATTCACCGGCCAGCCCGGTGTCATCAACGGCGCGAGCGAAGTGCTCGGTGAGATCTTCGGTGACGCCGGACGCCACGCTCGCGCGGCCGTCGGCGTCGCCGTGCTGCCGCTGGACAGCCCCGTCGAGGTCGAGGTCACCTTCATCCTCGCCTGATGCTTCGACAGGCTCAGCAACCGGTCGGTTCCTGAGCCTGTCGAAGGGGCGCGGTTACTTGACCTGCGCGGAGATGATGCTCATGACCGCGGTGTCCGCGAGCGTCGTCGTGTCGCCGACTTCGCGGCCCTCGGCCACGTCGCGCAGCAGGCGCCGCATGATCTTGCCGGAGCGGGTCTTGGGCAGCTCGCCGACGATGTAGACGTCGCGCGGGCGGGCGATTGCACCGATCTGCTCGCCGACCCAGCTGCGCAGCTGCGTGGCAAGGCCCGCAGGATCGTGAGCGGCCAGGTAGCTCTCCTTGATGATCACGAATGCGACGACTGCTTGACCGGTGGTCTCATCGGATGCTCCGACGACGGCGGCCTCAGCGGTGGATTCGTGCGCGACGAGAGAGGATTCGATTTCGGCGGTGGAGAGTCGGTGTCCGGAGACGTTCATCACGTCATCCACGCGCCCGAGCAGCCAGAGGTCGCCGTCGGCATCCAGGCGTGCGCCGTCACCGGCGAAGTAGTAGCCTTGGTCCTCGAACTTGTCCCAGTACGTCTCCTTGTAGCGTTCCGGGTCACCCCAGATGCCGCGCAGCATGGCCGGCCAGGGCTCGGTGATCACGAGCAGACCGCCATTGCCGTTGCCGACTTCGCTCCCGGACTCGTCGACGACGTCGATCGAGACTCCGGGCACCGGAACCTGTGCTGACCCCGGCTTGGTCGCAGTCACGCCGGGCATAGGCGAGACCATGATCGCGCCGGTCTCGGTCTGCCACCAGGTGTCGACGATCGGGGTCTTGTTCGCGCCGATCACCTCGCGGTACCACATCCACGCCTCGGGGTTGATGGGCTCACCGACCGATCCGAGCAGGCGGATCGAGGAGAGATCGAACTTCTGCGGGATCGCCCGGCCGGACTTCATGAACGAGCGGATCGCGGTCGGCGCGGTGTAGAAGATCGAGACCTTGTACTTCTCGATGAGCTCCCACCAGCGCCCCGGATGCGGAGTGTCGGGGGTGCCTTCGTAGAGGACCTGGGTGGCGCCGTTGGCGAGAGGACCGTAGGTGACGTAGGTATGTCCGGTGACCCAGCCGATGTCTGCTGTGCACCAGAACACGTCGGTCTCGGGCTTGAGATCGAACACGTTCCTGTGCGTGTACGCAGCCTGGGTGAGGTAGCCGCCGGAGGTGTGCAGGATGCCCTTGGGCTTTCCCGTGGTGCCGGAGGTGTAGAGGATGAACAGCGGGTTCTCGGCAGGGAAGGCCTGTGCGACGTGATCGGCAGAGGCTGCCGGTACGACATCGTGCCACCAGAGGTCCCGGTCCGCTGTCCACTCGACGTCGTTCTCACCGCGCTTGACGACCAGGACGTGCTCGACGGTCTGCTGTTCGCCGTCACCGCGGTCGCTGAGCGCCAGGTCGACGGCGGGCTTGAGGGGGGAGACCTTCCCCTTGCGGTAGCCACCATCGGCGGTGATGACGACCTTCGCTCCAGCGTCGTCGATGCGCGAGCGCAGGCTGTCGGCGCTGAAGCCGCCGAACACCACCGAATGGATCGCACCGAGTCGGGCGACGGCGAGCATCGAGGCGACGGCCTCGGGAATCATCGGAAGATAGATGGCCACGCGGTCGCCGGCACCGATACCCAGGCCCTCGAGCACGTTGGCGACGCGCTTGACCTCGTCGGTGAGTTCGGCGTACGTGATGCGGCGGGAGTCGCCCGGCTCACCTTCCCAGAGAAGGGCGACACGGTCACCGTTGCCTGCGTCGACGTGGCGGTCGAGGCAGTTGTACGCGACGTTGAGCTCTCCGTCATCGAACCACTTGGCAAAAGGCGGCGCCGACCAGTCGAGGACTCGGGTGAACGGCTTGTGCCAGTGCAGCAGGTCCCGGGCCTGATCGCCCCAGAAGCCTTCGCGGTCGGCATCCGCGCGATCGTACAGTTCGGGTTTTGCGACGGAGGCAGCGGCGAACTCCGCCGAGGGTGGGAACTGCCGGGTCTCGTCGAGGAGGTGGTCGATCTGGCTGCTCATGGCGCGCTCCTTTGCGGCGGGACGGATCATGCACAGGGCACGACATTGACAGAGCGAATCTAGCCCCACCCTATGCCCGTCAATACTGCCGAAAGTGAGTAGTGCGGTGGGTTTTGTGAACCGAGTTTCACCTCGTACACTCGACGACAGCCGAAACATTTCCGGCCTCGGCGCACCCGCTCACTCGATTGCGGTGCGTCATCTGGGCGGCATCTCATTCCCCCCGTGAGGTGCCGCCCATTTTCGTTCACCGGCGCAGTATTTTTCGATCACCGGTGCAGTATTTCTCCACGATGCGAAGAATGCGCGAGTTGCGCACAGAACCTGTGTTCGGGCACCCAGAGCGGATGCCGTGGCCCATAGCGTCGGGGCATGCCACAGCCATTCGTCATCCAGCCGCGCGGAACCGCATCGGCCGTTGATCTCCCCGGTACGGTGCCCGTTGATACCGCCCTCGGCCCCCTTGCCGAGCACTGTGCAGATCCGCTGGTGACGGATGTCTTCGTCAACGGTGCGAGCGGGCTGTTCGTCGATCGTGGCGATGGTGCAGAGCGTGTGCCGACATGGGCGGCGTCAGAGAAAGAAGCGCGCGATCTCGCTGTCGCTCTCATCGGGGCCGGAGGTCGTCATCTTGATGACCAGTCGCCGTGCGTCGATGTGCGCCTGGCCTCCGGCATCCGTGTTCATGCGGTTCTCGCTCCCGTCTCGACCGGAGGTACGGCGGTCTCGGTGCGTATCCCGCGGATACGCGCAGCGGATCTCGACGCTCTCGCGGAACTCGGCGCTTTCGATGATCGCCAGCGGGCATGGCTGGAGCAGCTGGTCGCCGATCGAGCGAACGTTCTCATCAGCGGCGGCACGGGGACGGGCAAGACGACGCTGCTGTCGGCGCTGCTGCATGCCGTACCGAGCAGCGAACGGATCGTCACGATCGAGGACGTCGCCGAGCTGCGACCCTCACATCCGCACCATGTGGCGCTCGAGGCGAGGCAGTCGAACTTGGAGGGGGCAGGTTCCATAACCCTGGCCCGGCTGGTACGCGAGTCACTGCGCATGCGCCCTGATCGACTGATCGTGGGGGAATGCCGTGGCGAAGAAGTCCGCGAACTGCTCTCGGCGCTGAACACCGGGCACGATGGCGGCGCCGGAACGCTCCACGCCAGTGGACTGGTGGACGTTCCGGCCCGGCTCGAGGCACTGGGCGCGCTCGCAGGCATGGATGCCACGGCTCTTGCCCGGCAGGCGGTCAGCGCGTTCACCGTGGTACTGCATCTCGGGCGCGGCCCCGACGGTGTGCGCAGACTCATGCAGGCCGGCCGGTTCCTGCTGCGCGATGAACGTCTCGATATCGAAGAGGTGCAACCGTGGTGAATCTGCGCAGGCGCCCGGCAGCGGATGACGGTGCGCAGGCCGCGGCTGTCTCGGTCCGCACTCTTGCGGTGCTGCTGCAGGCGGGATCCGCACCGACGAGCGCGTGGCGGCATCTCGCCGACTCGGGAGACGAGCAAGCGCAGAGCGTCGTGGCACGCTGCGACGATTGCGTCCCGCTCGTCGTGGCGATCGAGGCCCAGGGCGGCGCATGGGTTGATGTCGCCGCTGCCTGGGAGGTGGCAACGACGGTGGGCGCACCCCTCGCCGAGGTGCTGAGGTCGCTCGCGCAGACGATGCTGGACGCGGCTTCGGCCGCAGACGACGTGCGCATCGCCCTCGCGGAGCCGGCCGGAACCGCGCGGCTTCTGCTGTGGATGCCCTTCGCCGGGCTTCTTCTCGGCTTCGCGCTCGGATTCGACACCGTCAGCATCCTCGTGACCAATCCGATGGGGACCGCCTGTCTCGGGGCGGGCCTGCTGCTCGTGCTCGGCGCACGGCTGTGGACCTCCCGTCTGCTGCGCAGGGCGCGGCCGGCGCCGGGAACACCCGGCATGCACGCCGAACTGGTGGCGGTGGCACTCGCTGGCGGCACCTCCATCGATCGCTCGCTGCGGCTGGTCGATGACAGTCCGGCGCGCGGTCTGGTCGGTGCCGACCGCACCACCGAGGTGCTCGCGCTGTCGCGGGCAGCCGGTGTGCCGGCGGGCGAGCTGCTGCGTGCGGCGGCGGCGCAGGACCGCCACGAATCGCGGGTGAGTGGCCGGATGCGTGCGGCCAGACTCTCTTCGCAACTGCTGATCCCGCTCGGGGTGTGCACGCTGCCGGCATTCCTGCTGCTCGGCGTCGCACCGCTCATCCTCTCTGTCCTCGCATCCACCCCGCTGCCGATCTGACGGCAGCACCACAGAAGAAAACGACAAGAAAGAAGGAACACATGAATACCATCCCCACCCTCACCACCCGTCGTGCTGCCGGGCTGTTCACGGACGAGTCCGGAGCGGCGACCGCAGAATACGCGATCACGACCATGGCCGCGGTCGCCTTCGCTGGACTGCTCGTGGTCATCATGCGCTCGGATGAGGTGCGAGGTATTCTCACTGACCTCGTACGCCGGGCGCTGACCGTCGCGTGACGCCGTGCGCCGCATGATTTCGATGATGTCCAGGTCGGGAGCGGATGCGGAGCGCGGCTCTGTCGCTGCCGAGTTCGCGCTCGCGCTTCCGGCAGTGGTCCTCACGCTGCTGCTGGGGGCGGGTGCGCTGGGAGCAGCGGCGCAACTCGTTTCGCTGCAGGATGCTGTCGCCGATGCGGCGCGTCTTCTCGGTCGCGGTGAGAGCGATGCCACCGCGCATGCCGCCGTGACAGCATCGATCGGCGGAGCCGCCGTGTCCAGCGAAGCGCGCGGGGATTTCATCTGCGTCAGCGCACGGATCGACGCGCAGATCGGTCGGCTCATCAGCGTCCCGTTGACGGCTTCGAGCTGTGCGCTCAGCGGAGGCCTGTGATGGCGGGAACCGCGCTCTCGGCCAGTGTGCTCGCCGTTGCCGCAGGTTTGGCCGTCGGCCTCGCGGCGCTGGGCGGTGCCGCAGTCACCACCCAGCGCGCCGCCGGCGCTGCTGATGCGGCGGCCCTCGCCGCAGCGGATGCCGCGTCCGGTGCGGTCATCACGGACGATGACCCCTGCGTGCTCGCAGCGAGAGTGGCCGCGGCATCCGATGCGACCCTCTCCGACTGCACGATCGACGGGCTTGTGGCGACCGTGCAGGTTGAGGCGGCGTACGCTGGACTAGCTGCCGTCTCCCGAGCCCGTGCTGGGCCACCCGAGGGATTCTGACGGCATCCACCCGAGACTCCACTCATGGCTCCGCTGTGAGCGCACCACGACAGTGGTGTGTATGGTGTGCTTCGAATATAGAGCGCACACATAACCCATCACCGGGGCCGCGGAGTGTGACGAGTCATAGTGGCTGACAGACGTACGGCTACTCGGGAGGCGAAGACTCGAACACCAGGATCGACTCTGCTTGAGGACGGTTCGAGAGCACTATTGCCACGACGCCAAGGCCCAGCGTGGTTGCCAGAAAACCGAGGGTCCCAAGTGCAGGGATGACGGTACCCATCTCCGCAAAGGTCGCTGGCGCTGCGACGTTGATCAACTGGGGGACAACCCACACAACTGTTTGAACGCCGAGCGCCCAGAGCGGGGCCAAGTTCCACGGAGCAGGTACTGCACGGATGCGCGCCACCTGTACTGCGGCAATCAGCCCGAACATGAGTGAAACGAGCATCGACAGATACATCCAGAACTGCCAGGGCGAAGCCTGCCCTGGATTCTGGGCGCTGATACCGAGAGAGACCAGCGTGGTCGTTAGCGGCCACACGGCTACGACGATCGAGGCCGTTACTCCCAGCGGCTTGCGTGCGACGACGCTACCCTCGCGGCTCAGGCCGATAGTCAAGATGAGGATGGCGCTCGCCCACAGCACGTCACCAAGAAGTATCAGCGTGTTGTTCACCGCAGGAGTGCCGGGTATGGAGCCACGAACAATGCCAGAAACACTGCACGCAACCAGTCCGATTCCGCCCAACAGCCATGAGAATCTGCGTCCATGCATAAGTCCACGCTAGCGCGGATTCGAGCATGCCCGTCGTCCTGCCTGATCTGCAGGTGATTCTCCCAGAGTCCTTGTTTCACCCGATTGCGTCCCCCTATCGTGGTGGCCGGGGCGCTGGTCCGGGGGTAATGAAATAACGGAGGGAAATCAATGAAGATTAGGTCAACTCTGTCAGCAGTAGCTCTCTTGGTAGTGGCTGCTGGGGTGATCAGCGGTCCGGCGTATGCGGGTGAGACACCGCAGCCGATACCGCCGGAGCAGTACTCCGAATCAGTTGCCGTCGAGCCGCTCGACGCCACGCTTCTGATCGACGGGAAGCCAACCAACATCGCTGTGATGCCTGAATTCGACCCGCAGGCTCCCGCTTTGGTTTTTGACGGGAACGGCGACGCGATACCTGTGAGCAGCATCGAAGTTGTTTACGGCGACGGTACGCGCGCCGACGTGTCGCGGGTGAATACGATGGACAAAGCTGCCGTCGCAAGCTGCACGCGCGGCTGGGTTGCTCCCGGAAGTGGCACCTGGCACTACTCCGTGTATGGGTGCTCACACATCGGGTTCGACGGAACCGCTCGGGTAGGGTACGGCTGGACGGTGGATGGAAACTCCCTCGGTTCGGCATGCCTTCAAGGACGTGGATACCAGTGGTACTCGTACCCAGGGGGCGGCCACTATAACGCGATCTATGCCTCAATCGGTTGCGGAGGCAGCGGCAGTAGCGGAGGAACTTCGGTTCCCTGGGGCGAGGTAGCCTCAACCAAGCGGATCAAGATGCTCGCGACCTCTTCGCCCGTCGGCGCTGCAGGGACCTTCAGTTAGGTCAAGCTGGATCGGAAAGTGCTGGGGACCCGTACGGGTCCCCAGCACTTTCGTTCGCTGATCGCGAGCGTGGAGATTCGCCAGTCGCGCACTTTGGCGAGCGCGGAGTGCGCTGGCGGATCATCCCTGCCTGGGAAGACCTCACTGGGAACTAGGGTTATGTGAGTTCTATGTAGAAAGGACGCACCCTTGGCTGAAGGCAAGAAGCTCGTCATCGTCGAGTCCCCGACGAAGATGCGGTCGATTCAGGGGTACCTCGGCGATGGCTATGAGGTACTCAGTTCCGTCGGTCACATCCGCGACCTCGCAGATAAAAAGGACATCCCTGCCGCTGACAAGCAGGCCTACGGGAAGTACTCGATCGACGTCGACAACGGCTTCGATCCCTATTACGTCGTCTCCGATCGCAAGACGAAGACCGTCGCCGAACTCAAGCGTGCGCTCAAAAGTGCCGACGAGCTCCTGCTCGCAACGGATGAGGACCGCGAGGGTGAGGCGATCGCCTGGCATCTGCTCGAGACGCTGAAGCCCAGGGTCCCCGTCAAGCGCATGGTGTTCCATGAGATCACCAAGGACGCCATCCAGGCGGCCATCGGCAACACGCGTGAGCTCGACCTGGCGCTCGTGGATGCGCAGGAGACCCGTCGCATCCTCGACCGGCTGTACGGCTGGGACGTCTCGCCGGTGCTCTGGTACAAGGTCAAGACCGGTCTGTCCGCCGGCCGGGTGCAGTCCGCGGCGACGCGCATGATCGTCGAGCGGGAACGCGAGCGCATGGCGTTCGTGAACGCCGAGTACTGGGATGTCGACGCGTCGGCATCTTCCGGGACGGCGTTCCGCGTGCGCCTGGTGCGCGTCGATGGCGGCCAGCTCGCCCGCGGCACCGACTTCGACGACAGCGGAAAGCTGAAGAAGGCCGTCGTCGTCCTGTCCGAGAAGGACGCCACATCTCTCGCGCACGCCGTGGATGCTGCCGGTGCTGGCACGGTCACGAAGGTCGAAGCCAAGCCCGGCACGCGCAGCCCGTACGCGCCGTTCACGACGTCGACCCTCCAACAGGAGGCCGGACGCAAGCTCTCGATGAGCGCCAAACAGGCGATGAGCGTCGCCCAGCGCCTGTATGAAAAGGGCTTCATCACCTATATGCGAACCGACTCGGTCGCACTCAGCACTCAGGCCGTGCAGGCGGCGCGCAGCCAGGCTGTCGCGCTCTACGGCGACAATGCCGTGCCGCTGAAGCCTCGCGTGTACAAGTCCAAGAGCAAGAACGCCCAGGAGGCGCACGAGGCGATCCGCCCCTCGGGTGACAACTTCCGCAAGCCCTCATCGGTCTCCGGCGAGCTCGATCGCGAAGAGCTGCGCGTCTACGACCTGATCTGGAAGCGCACCGTCGCCAGCCAGATGGCCGACGCGAAATACGAGACCACCACGGTCACGATCGGAGTCGACACTTCGGCGGAACTCAGTACAGGCACCGCGAAGAACGTCGAGTTCACGGCATCCGGAACCGTGTACACGTTCAAGGGATTCCTCGAGGCGTACGAAGAAGGCAAGGACGAGAAGCGCGGCGACACCGACGCGGATTCGAATCAGTCCCTGCCCGCCGTCGCCGTCGGCGACGAGCTCGCGATGTCGGATGCTGAGGCGAAGGGGCACAAGACCACGCCGAAGCCTCGTTTCACTGAGGCATCGCTGGTCAAGGCACTCGAGGAGCACGGCATCGGTCGTCCCTCGACGTTCGCCAGCATCATCGGCACCGTGATCGACCGCGGCTACGCGACCAAGCGCGGGCAGGCGCTCGTGCCGACCTGGATGGCATTCAGCGTCGTGCGACTGCTCGAGGAGCACTTCGCCGAGCTGATCGACTACGACTTCACCGCGGCGCTCGAGGATGATCTCGACGCCATCGCACGCGGCGAGCAGAAGCGCGTCGAATGGCTGAAGTCCTTCTACTTCGGATCCGACGCACACGTCGGGCTCCGTCAGGTCGTCGACAACCTCGGTGAGATCGACGCCCGCGCGCTGAACTCGACGCGCATCACCGATACCGCAACGCTCCGGTTCGGCAAGTACGGTCCCTACCTCGAAGTCATCGACCCCGCCAAGCCCGATGAGCGCGGACGCATCGTCAACGTACCCGAGGATCTCGCTCCTGATGAGCTCACGGCCGAGAAGGCGCAGGAGCTCATCGACGCTCCCGTCGCCGGTGACCGTGTGCTCGGGGAGAATCCTGAGAACGGCCGCGTCATCGTCGTCAAGGACGGCCGCTACGGTCCGTACGTGCAGGAGAATCTTCCTGAGGAAGCTCCCGTCGTCGACGAGAAAACGGGTGAAGTCGTGGACGCCCCGAAGAAAAAGAAGACGGCGAAGAAGGATGCTCCCAAGCCGCGCACCGGATCGCTGTTCCGCTCGATGTCGGTCGACACTGTCGACCTCGAGACGGCGCTGAAGCTCCTGAGCCTGCCGCGCGTGGTCGGCACCGACCCGGAGTCCGGTGACGAGATCACCGCGCAGAACGGCCGCTATGGTCCGTACCTGAAGAAGGGCACCGACTCGCGGTCGCTCGAGAGCGAGCAGCAGATCTTCGACGTCACGCTCGACGAGGCCCTCGCGATCTACGCCCAGCCCAAGTACGGCGCGGGGTCTCGCCGTGCCGCCAGCGCCCTCGCCGAATTCGAGGCCGACCCCGTCAGCGGCAAGGCTATCCGCGTGCGCGACGGACGATTCGGGCCGTACGTCACCGATGGCGAGACGAACGTCACGATCCCGCGGGGGCAGAAGCCGGAAGACATCACCTTCGAGATCGCCGTGCAGATGCTCGCCGACAAGCGCGCCAAGGGACCCGCGCCCAAGCGCGGCGCGAAGAAAGCGCCCGCGAAGAAGCCCGCTGCTAAGAAGGCACCCGCGAAGAAGGCGGCCACGAAGAAGACGGCCACCAAGACGGATGCTGAGAAGGCGGCGGCTCGATCGGCAGCGGCGAAGAAGGCAGCCGCGACTCGCGCCGCGAACAAGGCAAAGGCGTGACCGCACGACCCGGGCTCTGGATCACTCTCGAGGGCGGCGACGGCTCGGGGAAGACCACCCAGGCCGAGCTGCTCGAGGCCTGGCTGGGGGATGCCGGACGTGCGGTTGTGCGAACCCGTGAACCCGGCGGCAGCGAGGTCGGACAGCTGATTCGTGACATCGTGCTGCATCACCGCGGAGACATCGCGCCGCGCGCCGAGGCGCTGCTGTACGCCGCTGACCGCGCACATCACGTGGCGACCGTCGTACAGCCCGCGCTCGACCGCGGCGAGATCGTGCTGCAGGACCGCTATCTCGATTCGTCAGTGGCCTACCAGGGCGCGGGGCGCGTGCTCGACGGAGCAGAAGTCCGCGATCTCTCGCTGTGGGCGACAGAGGGTGCACTTCCCGACCTCACCGTGCTGCTCGACCTCGATCCTGCTGCTGCGCGTGTCCGCCTGGATTCCGCGGACAAGCCCTTCGACCGTCTCGAGGCGGAGAAGCTCGATTTCCACACGCGCGTGCGCGAGGCGTATCTCGCGCTGGCGGAGGCAGAGCCCGAGCGATTCCTTGTGGTGGATGCCGCGGCATCCGCCCGGTCGATCGCCGATCTCATCCGCGCTCGCGTATCTCCGCTGCTCTGAGCGGCCGTGTCGGTGGTGCCGGTTAGGCTGAGTGCATGACAGCTACCCTCGCGCCGTTCCCCTGGGCGGACGTGTGGGGGCAGGATGCCGCGGTCGAGGCGCTTCGGCAGGCGGCATCCGATCCGGCGGCGCTCTCGCATGCGTGGCTGATTACCGGTCCGCCCGGTTCCGGTCGCTCCACACTCGCTTATGCGTTCGCGGCGGCGCTGATCGCCGACGGTCCTGACGATGAGCAGACGATGCGTCAAGTGCTCGCCGGCACGCACCCCGATGTCACGGCGCTGCGCACCGACAAGGTCATCATCACGATCAAAGAGGCGCGGGCGCTGGTCGAGCGCTCGTACTTCGCGCCCTCCGCTGGCCGGTACCGCGTCATCGTCGTCGAGGACGCCGATCGCATGGTCGAGCGCACGTCCAACGTTCTCCTGAAGGCTCTCGAGGAGCCGCCCGAGAACACCGTCTGGGTGCTCTGCGCCCCGAGCGAGGCCGACCTGCTGCCGACCATCCGCTCCCGTGTGCGTCCGCTGCGGTTGCGCGAGCCCGATGTCGACGATGTCGCCCGGTTGATCATCGAGCGCACGGGCGCCGATGCTGCCGTGGCCGAGCAGGCCGCGCGGCTGTCGCAGCGGCACATCGGCATGGCGCAGCGTCTGGCGACAGACGAGTCGGCGCGCAGGCGGCGCGACTCCACGTTGCGGTCTGTGTTGTCCGTGCGCGGTGTGGGAAGCGCGGTCGAGGTCGCCGGAGAGATCATTCAGGCGGCCACCGACGACGCCAAGGCTTTGACGGCCGAGCGCGATGCTGCCGAGCGCGCATCGCTTCTTCGCACGGTCGGCATCGGCGAGGGGCAGGCTGTGCCACCGGCGCTGCGCGCGCAGATCTCGGCTCTGGAAGACGATCAGAAGAAGCGTGCCACGCGCAGCCTGCGTGACGGCATCGATCGCGTCCTCACCGATATGCAGTCGATGTTCCGCGACGTGGTCATGCTGCAGTACGGGCGAAGCCACGACCTGATCAACCGCGAGCTCAGCGACGATCTGGGCGCGCTCGCGAGCGCGTGGCCGGTGGAACGTACTCTGGTGGTGCTCGACCATCTTGCCGAGACCAGAGAGTCGTTGGAGCGCAACGTCGCACCGACGCTCGCCCTGGAGAGTTTGCTCGTGACCGTCGCGAGCGGGAGGAAACCGTGAACACCCGACAGACTTCTCGCCTGCGACGGCTCGTGACGATCACCGCAGGGCTGGCCGCGGCATCCATGATGCTCAGCGGATGCTTGTATTCCATGATTCCGGAACAGGCATCGCCTCGGCCATCCACGACGAACGCCCCGGACACGGACGGCGTCTCGGCGGATCTCCTCCCGTTCTACGAGCAGACGCTCGATTGGACCGCGTGCGACCGTGGTGGTGCGGCGTTCGACTGCACCTACGTCACGGCTCCGCTCGATTGGGAGAACCCGAGTGCGGGCGAGATCGAACTCTCGATCGTGCGCCATCAGGCGACCGGTCAGGCCATGGGATCGTTGCTGACGAATCCCGGTGGTCCCGGGGCGAGCGGGCGCGACTTCATCCTCGACAGCGTCGGGTACGCGGTCAGCGAGGACCTCGCCGACAACTACGACGTGATCGGATTCGACCCGCGTGGCGTCGGCGATTCGACCGCCGTCGCATGCTTCGACGCCACCGATATGGATGCGTACCTGTACGACATTCCGGCAGCTCCTCGCGGCACCGACGAGTGGGAGGCGGAGCTCACCGAGCGCAACCAGCAGTTCGCTGATGCATGCGAGGCGAGCAGCGACGGCATCCTGCCCTTCGTCACGACGGTGAACTCGGCTCGTGATATGGATCTCATCCGTGCTGTGCTGGGCGACAAGCAGCTGAACTACCTGGGTTACTCGTACGGCACCTTCCTCGGAGCGACCTACGCGGAGCTCTACCCCGAGAAGGCCGGTCGCCTGGTGCTCGACGGTGCGATCGATCCTGCCGTCTCCGGTATCGAGGTCGGAACCACGCAGGCACTCGGCTTCGAGTCGGCGTTGCGTGCGTATATGCAGTCCTGTCTCGATTCGGACACCTGCCCGTTCAACGGCACCGTCGACGAGGCGATGGCCGACCTCGGGGCGCTTCTCGCGGCCGTGGACCGCGCACCGCTGAAGAACGACGACGGCCGCATGCTCGGCGCCGATTCGCTCATGACCGGCATCATCGCCGCGCTCTACTCGCCGGACAGCTGGGACTACCTCACGCAGGCGCTCGACGGCGCGCTGCAGGGCGATCCCTATGTCGCATTCGTCCTGGCCGACTTCTACAACGCACGTGAGAACGGTGCGTACCTCGATAACTCCAGTGAGGCGTTCCGGGCGTACAACTGCATGGACTATCCGGTCGAGGACGACCAGGCCGCTCAGGATGCTGCCGATGCGAAGGTCGCAGAGGGGGCTCCGACCATCGCACCGTACTGGTCCGGTCCGGATTCGTGCGAGGTCTGGCCGTACCCGCCGACCGGCACCCGCGGAGAGATCCATGCCGAGGGCGCAGGGCCCATCCTCGTCGTCGGGACGACCAACGACCCGGCAACGCCCTACGAGTGGTCTGTTTCGCTCGCGAAGCAGCTCCAGGAGGGTGTGCTCATCACCCGCGTCGGAGAGGGCCACACGGGCTACAACAAGGGTAACGTGTGCGTCGACAACGCGGTTGATGCGTACTTCCTCGACGACACGGTTCCCGATGCCGATGTGAAGTGCGAGTGATTTCGCGGTGAGGGCGCGGACAGGGTAATATCGACTCTCGTGCCTGACCCGTCAGGTCACGCCCCGATAGCTCAGTGGTAGAGCATCCCACTCGTAATGGGAAGGCCGTCAGTTCAATCCTGACTCGGGGCTCCAATACCCTCAGCGTAGGCTCGACATATGACTCGCAGCGTGCTGCTTCTCCGGGCGGTGAATGTCTCCGGCCGCAACAGTGTTCCGATGACTCGGCTGCGCGAGGTGCTGGCATCCGAGGCCGATCTGCAGCACGTCTCGACGTACATCGCGAGCGGCAACATCATCTGCGATGCGCCGGCCGATGCGGCATCCGCATGCTCACGCGTCCGCGAGGTCATCGCGGCCGAATTCGACGTCGACACCCCCGTCATCTCCCGTACGCATGACGAGCTCGTCGCGTTGCTCGAGGCGTGCCCATTCGAGAATGGGGTCGAGAAGCTCGTGCATGCGATGTTCCTCGAGGGCGAGCCGTCCGCGGGGGCGATCGACGCGCTCACGGGGCGTCTCGTGCCGGGGGAGGAGCTCGCCCTGATCGGGCGCGACCTGTGGATCAACTACAGCGAGGACGGCGTTCGCGCGACCAAGCTGACCAGGGCCGTCCTCGATCGTGCACTGGGTGTGGCGGGTACCGCGCGCAACCTGCGCACGACCCGCAAGCTTGCCGAGCTGACCGCATGAGCCGGGAGTACCCGGCGACGATCGCGCGGGCTGTCGATCATGAGCTGGTGATCAAGAAGTCGCGCTTCATCGCGCACGTCGCGCCCGTTTCGTCACCGGACGAGGCGGATGCCGTGATCGCCGCGGTCAAGAAGCAGGCATGGGGTGCACGGCACAACTGCGCGGCGCAGGTCACCGGTGCTCTCGGAGATCGGGCTCGTTCGTCGGATGATGGAGAACCGTCCGGGACGGCTGGTGTGCCGATGCTCGAAGTTCTGCGGCGACGCGAGCTGACGGATGTCGTCGCCGTCGTCACGCGGTACTTCGGGGGGATCAAGCTCGGTGCGGGCGGGCTGGTTCGGGCGTATTCGAGTGCGGTCTCCGAGGCGCTGGATCTCGCGCAGCTCGTCGACCGGCGGGTGCTCGCCGAAGTGACGATGGCCGTCGACCATGCGGATGCCGGTCGCTTCGACAATCTGCTGCGCGACTGGGCACCCGCCCATGATGCCGTGCTCGGCGAGCCGGACTACGGCGCGCAGGCCTCGTTCGTGGTGTGGGCGCCGCCTGCAGTTGTTCCGGAGCTCACCGCAGAGATCGCGGAAGCCTCGGCCGGTGCAGTGTCCGCGACCCCGACCGGGGTGGAGAAGCTCGTCGACGTGCCGCGGGGCGCGCCGTCACCGAGCGCGGGCGTCGTAAACACCCGCGCTCGCTGAGGCTATGTGCGGTGGGCCCCACGGGGCTCGAACCCGTGACCCGCGGATTAACATGCCACTTCGACTTTCGCCGCCGCCCACAGGGCGTTCGTGGTCTGGACTGTCCCTTCACCGTGGCTTTCGCCGTAGGTGCCACCCGTCCAGTCTCTACACCTTCCGGACTTGCGTCCGGCTTGGCTCGGGATTGCCATCTGGTTTCCCAGGAAGGGTTCCCCGACTTTGAGTGGTGTCATCCCCGAAGTTTCCCCCGAGGCGCTCCTATTTTTTGTTGAAGTCCGATGCTCTGCCAACTGAGCTAGAGGCCCGCATGTGCAAGTCTAGCCGTTTCCCGATCCCGCCCCGAGCCACGCGCCCGCCGGTTACGACACTCATTCGGAGGTCCTTCCTCTCCGCGGCTGCCCCTTGGCATGCGGGATGCGCCAGTGGAAGTGCAACGACAGCACACGGAACACGAAGACCACGATCGCCGCGGCGAAGACCGTGACCAGGTTCGGGACAGCGGTGAACCAGAGGCTCGCGACGATCGCTGCACCGAGGAAGGCCGGAACCGCATACAGGTCGTTGGAGTTGAACAGCTGCGGGTCGCGGTTGGCGACGACGTCGCGCAGCAGTCCACCACCGACGCCGGTGGTCACTCCGAGCAACAGCCCCGCGACGGGATTCATCCCCGCTTCGAGCGCTTTCACCGTGCCGGTCGTGCAGAAAAGTGCGAGACCGGCCGCGTCGAAGATCAGCAGTGGGCGGGAGTACCGCTCGATCCCATGGGAGAGGAAGAACACCAGCACTGCCGCGGCGACCGGAGCCGCCAGGTGGATCGGCTCTGCGAAAGCCGTCGGCGGCACTCCGATGATCAGGTCGCGGATCACGCCGCCGCCGAGGCCCGTGACGCTGCCCAGCAGCAGAGAGCCGACGATGTCGTAGCCGCGCTGGGCGGCCAACAGCGATCCTGAAATGGCGAAGAAGAACGTCCCGAACAGATCGAGCGTCAATGCCCAGTTCATGCCCTCGCACCGAGGATCGCGGAGAACCACATGAGGCAAGGATATGTCCCCGCGAGTACTCTGGACGGATGCCTGAGCAGTTCCACCGTCCTGTCCGCCGCCCCTCGGCTGCGTTCGACAACCTCGTCGGCCCCGCCGATTCGACGGAGGCCGTGCGGATCGCGCACGAGACGGCATCCGCTCTGCTGACACGGGCGCGCGATGATTCGACGGGGGAGAGCACGGAGCGGCTCATCGCCTTCACCGCCGAGAACGGTATCGACGATATCGCGGAGCTGTGGGCGAGTGCTCCAGCCGTCTCGCTGCCGGGAGCGCTGTGGCGGCTGTACCTGCTGCAACTTGCGATCCACACCGATTCTCAGACGTCGGCGCTGCTGTACGAGCGCGGTCGCGTCGAACTCGCCTCTGCGGATGCCGTCGTTGCGGGCGCTCCCGTACCGGCGAGCCCGCAGGAGCTTGTGGCGCTGATCGACACGATCCTGCGCGGGGTGTTCCAAGGGGACTTCTCGGTCGCGCTCGACCGCGCCGCGGCGTTCTGCCGGGTGCAGGTGTCGGGGGCGACGCACCTGGCAGACGATTACGAGACGACCGAACCCGCCAGAGCGACAGAGCTCACCACACGGGCGCGGCGGTTGCACCTCTACGCGGGGGACCTGAGCGCTGCGGCCGGCCTGTGGCGCGTCGGCGAGTTGAACTGATGCGGCGCTGAGCTGGCTTCGAAGAAAAGAAAGACCGGGCCGCAAGAACGCCTCACGGCGGAAGGCCGCTCGAAGCGGCAAAATTTGGAGCCCGGGGTTATGCGGCCCGGCCACTCAATTGTAACGTCTCGGTGCCGGTGGTATTCCTGAGCGTGGCCGTAGAGTCGTCTCATGTCCCAGCGCTTCGCATTGATCCTCGGTCCGGTCGGCGTCGGTCAGGAGCGTGCCGATTTCGCGGGCACGTTCACCGTGGTGGATGCTGCCGCACCCGCCCTCAGCGTCGGAGAGCTGAGCACGCAGCGGGGCGACGGCGTCTTCGAATCGATCGGTGTCGTCGATTCGCACGCGCAGGAGGTCACAGCGCACCTCGAGCGCCTGGCGAACTCAGCCCGCATCTGCGACCTTCCTGAGCCGAATCTCGAACAGTGGCGTCAGGCGATCGCCGTCGCCGCTGCGGAGTGCCCGGCCGGAGAGTGGGTGATCAAGCTCATTCTCAGCAGGGGAGTGGAGCACGGACCCACACCCACCGCGTGGGTCACGGCGGCGCCGGCATCCGATTTCACGGCAGTGCGCTCGGCGGGCGTGAGCATCGTGACGCTCGATCGCGGCTATCCGCTCGACATCGCCGAGCGGTCTCCGTGGCTGCTGCTGGGAGCGAAGACGCTTTCCTACGCGGTGAACATGGCGGCGTTGCGTGAGGCGCGACGGCGCGGAGCGGGTGACGCCGTGTTCCTCTCCAGCGACGGTTTCGTGCTCGAGGCACCGACCGCATCGCTGATCCTCCGGTTCGGGGATCGTTTCATCACACCAGCGCCGACCGGCGGCATCCTGCACGGGACGACGCAGCTGAGCGTGTACGAGTTCCTGGCCGGGCGGGGCTTCGAGACGGGGTACGAGCAGGTCCGGGCATCGGATCTCGGCCGGGCGGATGCCGCGTGGCTGGTCTCCAGCGTGCGTCTGGCCGTGGCCATCACCGCTGTTGACGGCCAGTCCCTGCCCGTCGACCACGCCCTCACCACGGAACTGAACAAGTACCTGCTGTCTCCGCGCGACTGATCGGTGGGCCGAATCCCAGACGAAGCCCTCGCCAATCGGCGTGTTGCTGGGGGACACGCCCATGGCGGAGCGAACCGTCTGGGATTCAGGCCGCAATGGGCCGGAGCGAGTCGCGCAGATGAGCGCCCTCAGCGACCTTCGCGAGGATCGCTGCTTCGACGACCGGCCAGTCATGGACGATGAGCGCATAGTCGAACCGCAGTGTCTCGTAGCCACGTGCAGCAGCTCTGGCATCGCGGAGAAGGTCTTTGTGGCGCCGTGAGCGGGGCGGAGCCGGGCGGGTCGGATCGTCGTCGTGATTCTCTTTGCCGTCGGCTTCGATGATCAGACGGTCGCCGATGACGAAGTCCACTTCCCCGACGCCGTCGATCGAGACCTGTGATCGCATCGTGACGCCGAGACGGTGCATTCGCAGTCTGATCAGCGACTCAAGACCGCTGTCTGCATCCGCCCGCGCGAACTGGAGCATCCATGTCAATTGCTCGGGCAGACGGCGACGCAGCCATCGCATGTCACCGTACGGAACCTTGTTCTGCCTCAACGCTGACTCGAGGGCGACGAAGAAGGATTCTTCGCCCATGCACGAGGCGATCTGCAACAGCACATTGCGCACGGGCGGCAGGGCGCCGAGTGCGGCTCGGCCATCGTCCCAGTGGATACGAATGCTGTTGTCACATTCTGATCTGGTGCAGCGGTGACGCTCGGCAGTATGACCAAGCCATACATGAAACTCTGCGCAGTCCTCGTCATCGAGCATCCACAATCCGTGCAGTCTTCCCGCAGTAACGCAACCAGGTGCGCCCCCATGCTCGGCCGCGTGGATCAGGTCATCTGAAGCGCCGACCGAAGCGTAGACGCCCTGTCTGACCTTGATGATCTCACCTGCACGATGGGCACGCGCGATCTCGTTCTTGGAGACCCCTCCAGCACGCAACTCGTGTGTGCGTGCAATCGGGCCGATTTTGCGCAGAACAGTGGATGCTAGGACGAAGCTCATCGTCAGAGCATCCACTTGTGCGAAGAGCCACCGAGGCCGAAAAGGCGCCAATGGTGGAGAACTTGCTCTGAAGTGGAACCGTGCAGAACGAGTCAGGTGCGCCGAATCCCAGACGGCAACACTCGCCCTCGGCGTGTCTCGGCGTGTCTCGGCGTGTCTCAGCGTGGACACGCCGCAGCGGCATCCGAGCGTCTGGGATTCGGGCCGGGAATGCGAAGAAGAGGGCGCCCTACCCGAACCGACCCGACACGTAGTCCTCGGTGGCCTGCACCGACGGGGTCGTGAAGATCGTGGCGGTGTCGTCGTACTCGATGAGCTTGCCGGGCTTGCCGGTGCCGGCGATGTTGAAGAATGCCGTGCGGTCGGAGACGCGCGATGCCTGCTGCATGTTGTGCGTCACGATCACGACCGTGTACTGAGTCTTGATCTCGGCGATGAGCTCCTCGATCGCGAAGGTCGAGATCGGGTCGAGCGCCGAGCAGGGCTCATCCATGAGGATGACATCGGGCGAGACGGCGATCGCGCGAGCGATGCACAGACGCTGCTGCTGACCGCCGGAGAGCCCTGAACCGGGCTTGTCGAGGCGGTCCTTGACCTCGTTCCACAGGTTCGCGCCGCGCAGCGACTGCTCGACGAGAGCCTCCTGATCGCTCTTGGGCATGCGCGAATTGTTCAGCTTGACTCCCGCGAGCACGTTCTCCTTGATCGACATCGTGGGGAACGGGTTCGGGCGCTGGAACACCATGCCGACCTGGCGGCGTACGAGCACAGGGTCGATGCCGGGACCGTAGAGGTTCTTGCCGTCGATCAGCACTTCGCCCTCCACGCGAGCGCCCGGGATGACCTCGTGCATGCGGTTGAGGGTGCGCAGGAACGTCGACTTTCCGCAGCCCGAGGGGCCGATGAACGCGGTGACGGTGTTCGGCTTGATGTCGATGTTGACGCCTTCGACGGCGAGGAAGTCGCTGTAGTAGACGTTGAGGTCGCTGACTTCAATGCTCTTGGACACGGGATTCCTTCTTCTGGGGCGGGTGGGCCGCTCAGCGGCCGGTCTTGGGCGCGAATACCTTCGCGATGATTCGGGCGAGCAGGTTGAGCACCATGACGATGAGGATGAGCGCGAGTGCGGACGCCCACGCCCTGTCGATGAATGCTTCAGCAGGGATGCCGGGGTATTTGGCCTGCATGTACGTGAAGACGGGCAGCGTGGCCATCTGCCCGCTGAACATGTTGAGGTTCATGCTCTGCACCATGCCGACGGTGAGCAGCAGCGGGGCGGTCTCGCCGATCACTCGGGCGATGGCGAGCATGATGCTTGTGGTGATTCCCGCGATCGCCGTCGGCATCACCACTTTGAGGATCGTCAGCCACTTCGGAACACCGAGCGCATATGCCGCTTCGCGCAGTTCATTGGGGACGATGCGCAGAAGCTCTTCCGAGCCGCGCACGACGACGGGAATCATCAGCACGGCCAACGACAGTGAGCCCATAATGCCCAAGCGTGTGCCGGGGCCCATGATGAGGGCGAACACGGAGTAGATGAACAGACCGGCCACGATCGAGGGGATGCCGGTCATGACATCCACGAGGAACGTGATGCCGCGCGCCAGCTTCTTGCCCTGCCCGTACTCGACGAGATAGATCGAGGTCATGAGCCCGATCGGCACGGAGATGATCGTGGCGCCGAGGGTGATGAGCAGCGTGCCCCACAGCGCGTGTACGGCGCCACCGCCCTCGCCGACGACGTTGCGCATCGAGGAGCTGAAGAACTCTGCATCGAAGCGCACGAGGCCGTTGAGAACGACGGTGTACAGCAGCGAGATCAGCGGGAGCAGCGCGATCACGAACGCGGTGGACACGAGCGCGGTCATCAGCCGATCCATCGCATGACGGCGGCTCTCGGCCACTGTGGAGATGACCAAGATGAGCACCATGTAGAGCAGCATCCCCACGACAACCGTGAGCGCGATGTTGAAGTCGGCGGGGTCTCCGCCGCTGTTTGCGAACGCGAAGATCGTCGCAGAGATGGCGAGGGAGACGAGCAGCAGGATCCACGGTGCCCCCTTGGGCAGGTGGCCGGCAGTGTATGAGCGCGTGCTCGGTGCGATGGCAGTGGTGGTCATGTCAGTTCGCTCCCGAGAACTCGGCGCGACGCGAGACGATCCAGCGGGCGAGGAAGTTGACCGCGAATGTCACGATGAACAGGATGAGTCCGGCCGCGATCAGGGTGTTGACTCCCTGGTCGTGGGCTTCCGGGAACCGCAGGGCGATGATCGCGGGGATCGTCGTCGGGTTCTCCGGGTTGAGCAGATTGAAGGTGACGATGCCCAGCGGTGAGAGCACGAGCGTCACTGCCATCGTCTCGCCCAGAGCCCGTCCGAGACCGAGCATGGCGCCCGAGACCATGCCGCTGCGCGCAAAGGGCAGAACCGCCATGCGGATCATTTCCCACCGCGTCGCTCCGAGGGCGAGGGCGGCCTCTTCGTGCAGCTTCGGCGTCTGCAGGAACACTTCACGGCAGATGGCGGTCATGATCGGCAGGATCATGACGGCGAGGACGAGCGAGGCGGTGAGAATCGTCTTTCCGGTGCCGGACGGCGTGCCGCTGAAGATCGGGATCCATCCCAAGTTCGTGTTCAGCCACTTGTAGAACGGAACGAGCATGGGGGCGAATGTCAGTGCCCCCCAGAGCCCGAAGACAACGGAGGGAACGGCCGCCAGCAGGTCGATGATGTAGCCGAGGAGCCCGGCGAGCTTGCGCGGGGCGTAGTGCGAGATGAAAAGTGCGATGCCGATCGCGAGCGGCGCGGCGACGATCAGGGCGATAGCGCTCGCGTACAGCGTGCCGAACACGAACGGCCAGACCCAGGAGATGAACGACTGCCCCTGGAGGATGTGGTTGTCCGAGGTGTCCGGGGCGAACGCGGGGATCGACTGGACGATCAGGAATACGGCGACGGCGGCCAGCGTCACGAGGATGATGATGCCGGCGCCGAGCGCAGTTCCGGAGAAGATGCGGTCGCCGGGACGGGTCACCGCCCTGAGCGATCGGGGCGAACGGGTATCGGGGCCCGTCGTGGTGGTGGTCATCTGAGCGGCTCCACAGGGTGCTCGTCGGGAATTTCGGGATTCTCATGCGGGTGCCCCCGCGGCGCTGAGCCGATCTTTCGATCAGCGCCACGGGGGCGATGCTACGTTCTCAGCCGGAGCTGAGGGGTCAGACTATTCGGTGACGATCGCGTCGATCGCCGCGGTGACCTTCGTGCGGAGGTCGTCCGAGATCGGGGCGCTGCCCGCGGCCTCAGCGGCGACATCCTGACCCTCGGGCGATGCGACGTACTCGAAGTATGCCTTCACGAGAGATGCGATCTCGGCGTCTTCGTACTCGACACAGCCGATCAGGTACGAAACGAGTGCGATCGGGTAGGAACCGGCGGGTGCAGCTGCCGGGTCAACCGCGAACGCGAGGTCGTGGTCCGAGCGGCCGTCTTCGAGCGGGGATGCGGCGACGAGTGCCGACGCTGCCTCTGCCGAATACGGCACGTACTCGCCCTCGACCTCGATGGCGACCTGGCCGAGGCCGGATGCCTGCGAGGCGTCGGCGAAGCCGATGTAGCCGACGCCGTTGGTGATGGCGTTGACGACGCCGGAGGTGCCGTCGGCTGCCTCACCGGTCGACAGCGGCCACTCGTCGCTGGCCTCGTCGGTCCACACGTCGGGAGCGACGGCCTCGAGGTAGCTGGTGAAGGTCTCCTGCGTGCCCGAGGCGTCGGCGCGGTGCACCGGAACGATCGCCTGGTCGGGGAGCTCGACGCCGTCGTTCTGATCGGCGATGGCCGGGTCGTTCCAGTTCGTGATGGCGCCCGAGAAGATGCTCGCGATGGTCGCGCCATCGAGGTTCAGCTCGTCGATGCCGTCGAGGTTGAAGGCGACGGCAACGGGGGAGATGTAGACCGGGACCTCGACGATCTCGTCCGAGGCGCAGGAGCCGAAGCCGCCCGCGGCGATCTCTTCAGCGTTGAACGCGCGGTCCGAGCCGATGAAGTTCGAGGAGCCGGCGAGGAAGTTCTCGCGGCCGGTGCCCGAGCCGGTGGAGGTGTAGTTCACCGTGGCGTCCGGGTTCGCGGTCTGGAACGCTGCGACCCAGGCCTGCTGGGCAGCCTCCTGCGACGAGGCGCCGGTGGCCTCGACCATTCCGGAGATGGAGGAACCCGTCGATCCTTCGGTCGGGTCGCCGCTGCCGGCGTCTGCTTCGTTCGCGGCGCAACCGGCCAGGGCAAGAGCTGCGACAGCGCCGATGGCGCTGATACGTGCGATTCGGGAGATCTTCACTGTGGGGATCCGTTCGATCGTGGATGGTTGAGGCCCGGTGCAGGGCACACAGTGACGCTAAGCGCGGCGGTTAACGAGACTCTCCCGCCCGGGTGAACGGCAGATGAACGGGAGTCGACCTCTTGGAGCCGTCAGATCTTCGGTACGTGCGTCTCGATCGAGATGATTCCCGACCCGGGATTGGTGGCCGAGAGGTGCGCCACGGAGAATGCACCGACTTCGAGCGCGGACGCGCTCCCGAGATAGGAACCGTGCATCGTCCCGGTCGCGAGCGCGAGTTCGGAGAGGATGCCGGGGAGCACCGGACCATGGCTGCAGATCACGGCGGGCTTGCCGGAGCGGACGCGCTTGCCCACCACTTTCCGCAGATCCGCGGCTCCGTCCTCCCAAGCATCCTGGCTGATGAGCTCGGTCATCACCGGGGTGCGTTCGATCGCATTGGCGAGCGGGGTCACGGTCTGCACGCAGCGCACGGCATCGCTCGTCACGATCCTGCGCACACCGAAGGCGCGCAACGGCGCGACGATCGCCTCGGACTGCCGGTGGCCGCGCTCGGTGAGAGGGCGCCCAGCATCTGGCCCGTCCCACTCGGAGCGAGACAGTGCCTTCGCATGTCGGAGGACGGCGATGGGATAGGTGCGCAGCACACCGTCATCGACGAGCCGCTCGAATTCGTCGAGGATCTCGAGATCGACCGGATAGCTCAGGTTCTTTCTGGCCCGCTTCAGGCTCACCCACTCCAGAGCTGCGATCTCGTGGTTGGGGACGAACGCCGACCTGCGGATGGCTTCGTCGGTGGCTTCTGCCGCCCAGTAATGGACGACCTTCTGCCGTTTGGGCCGCATGAAGTACCGGCTGACTCCGACGGGCACACCCAGATGCACACGGATGCCGGTCTCTTCACGAACCTCGCGCACGGCGGTCTGCGCGAGCATCTCCCCGGGATCGACCTTGCCCTTGGGCAGCGTCACGTCGTGATACTTCGTGCGGTGAATCAGGAGGATGCGCAGCTTGCCCTCTGCGGTCAGGCGCCAGACGACCGCGCCCGCGGCATAGACCGCCTTGTCATCGCGCACGACCTCGACCGCCTCCTGTCGATTCGTTCCCTGAGCCTGTCGATTCGTTCCCTGAGCCTGTCGAAGGGTCATCGCACTGACCGTACCCTGCGTCGGCGATGGATCTGGCTCATGGTCTTATCCTGCAGATCAATCAGGGGCTTGCCGTTCGCGTCCACAGAGTGCCGCTCCCACACCCCGTCGGCCGCGAGATGCCAGGAGTTCGTACGATCGTCCATGGCCAGGTCGAAGAAGTCGAGCAGCTCCTTGACGTGGCGCGGGTCGGTCACGCGCACCAGCGCTTCGACGCGACGGTCGAGGTTGCGGTGCATCATGTCGGCGCTGCCGATGTGCACTTGCGGTTCGCCATCGTTCTCGAAGGCGAAGATCCGGGAATGCTCGAGATAGCGTCCCAGGATGCTGCGCACGGTGATGTTGTCACTCGTTCCGGGCAGGTCGACCTTGATGCTGCAGATGCCTCGCACCCAGATATCGACCTTGACCCCTGCCTGACTTGCCCGGTAGAGCGCGTCGATGATCTCCTCATCGACCATCGAGTTCACCTTGATGCGGATGTGCGCGGGCTTGCCGGCGACGGCGTTCTTGCGCTCGCCGTCGATCAGCCGCAGCAACCCCTTGCGCAGGTGAAGCGGGGCGACCAGCAGTCTCTTGAACTTCTTCTCGATCGCGTACCCGGAGAGTTCGTTGAACAGCCGCGTGAGATCCTTGCCGACCTGCGCGTCCGCGGTGAAAAGCCCGAAGTCTTCGTAGATGCGGCTGGTCTTCGGGTTGTAGTTGCCGGTGCCGACGTGCGAGTAGTGGCGCAGCTGGCCCTCTTCCTCACGGATCACGAGGGCGAGCTTGCAGTGCGTCTTCAAGCCCACCAGACCGTAGACGACGTGGACGCCGGCCTTTTCCAGTTTGCGCGCCCACACGATGTTGTTCGCCTCGTCGAAGCGGGCTTTCACCTCGACGAGCGCGAGTACCTGCTTTCCCGACTCAGCGGCGTCGATCAGCGCCTGAACGACCGGGCTGTCGCCGGAGGTGCGGTACAGCGTCTGCTTGATCGCGAGCACGTGCGGGTCCCGCGCAGCCTGCTCGAGAAAGGCCTGGACGCTGGTGTTGAAGGACTCGTAGGGGTGGTGCACGAGTACATCGTTCTTGCGGATGGCGGCGAAGACATCGGCGCGCGAGCTGGATCCGGTCGGCTGGAACGCCACGGGCGTGGTCGGCACGTGCGGCGGATAGCGCAGGTCGGGGCGATCCACTCGCGACAGGGAGAAGAGGCCGCGCAGATCGAGCGGGCTCGGGAGTCGGTACACCTCCTGGTCGGTGATGTCGAGCTCTTTGATCAGCAGATCGAGGGTGACATCGTCCATGTCGTCCGCGATCTCGAGACGAATCGGCGGACCGAAGCGGCGGCGCAGCAGCTCGGCCTCGAGCGCCTGGATGAGGTTCTCGCTCTCATCCTCTTCGATCTCGACGTCCTCGTTCCGCGTGAGACGGAAGGCGTGGTGGTCGAGGACCTCCATCCCGGGGAACAGATCACCGAGGTGGTTGGAGATCAGATCCTCAAGCGGCAGGTAGCGGGCGATCTCGCCCGTGCGCGGCACCTCGACCAGGCGCGGCAGCATCGGCGGCACCTTGAGCCGGGCGAAGTCCTGCCGTCCCGTACGCGCATTGCGGATGCGGATCGCCAGGTTCAGCGACAGCCCTGAAATGTAGGGGAACGGATGCGCCGGGTCCACAGCGAGCGGCATGAGGACGGGGAAGACGTGCACCTGGAAGTACTCGGTCAGCGCCGCCTGCTCGGCTTCGGTGAGCAGATCCCACTCGGTGATCTCGATTCCCGCGTCGGCGAGCGCCGGGCGCACCAGCTCGGTCCAGGCCCTGGCGTGGCGCAGCTGAAGGGCGTGGGCTTCGTTCGAGATGTCGGCGAGCACGTCGGACGGCGCCCGCCCGACGTTGGTCGGGACCGCCAGCCCCGTGACGATACGGCGTTTGAGACCTGCAACGCGCACCATGAAGAACTCGTCGAGGTTGCTGGCGAAGATCGCGAGGAAGTTCGCGCGTTCGAGCTCGGGAAGAGTTGGATCCTCCGCGAGCTCCAGCACGCGCTGGTTGAACGCCAGCCAGCTGATCTCACGGTCGTGGTAACGGTGGTCGGGCAACTGCGAATCCGGGGCTTCGACGGCGTCGAAGTCATCGTCCTCTGCGTCGCCGAGCCCGGCATCGGTGATTGCGGCATCGATCATGGAGTACATCTTCGCACCGCTCAGTGACGTGTGCGTGAACGGTTTCGTGCCAGGTCAGCGCTCGGCGGCCGCGATCTGTTCGTCGTCGTAGACATTGAAGCGGTACCCGACGTTGCGGACAGTGCCGATGATCTGTTCCTGATCGCCGAGTTTGGCGCGCAAACGCCGTACGTGCACGTCGACGGTGCGGGTGCCGCCGAAGTAGTCGTACCCCCATACTTCACTGAGCAGCTGTTCGCGGGTGAAGACACGAGACGGATGCGTTGCCAGAAAGTGCAGCAGCTGGAATTCCTTATACGTGAGATCCAGAGGCTTTCCGCGCAGTTTCGCAGAATACGACTGCTCGTCGATGCTCACTCCGGATGCCTGTACGCGGGTCGGCTCCGCCGTGACGGCTGCTCGGTCGATGGCGAGTCGGATGCGAGCATCGGTCTCGGCCGGACCTGCATCTGCCAGCAGGACGTCGTCGATGCGCCATTCGCCGGATACGGCTGACATCCCGCCCTCGCTGACCACGAGGATCAGCGGGGATTCCTGCCCCGTGGTGCGGAGAAGTCTGCACAGCGACTTCGCGCCGGCGAGATTCGTCCTGCCATCGACGATGACGATGTCACTCTCTGGAGCGCTGACGAGCTGAGCAGGCTCTGCGGGGATCTGACGTACCTGGTGGCTGAGCAATTCCAGCGCGGCGAGAACCTGCTCCGAAGGAGTCGAGGTCAGGACCAGGATCGATGCCACACGCAGTTCCTTTCGGGCGCCGATTCCGTCGCCCTGAACGGCGATCTGCACGACGCCGTGGGGCAATGATACCGATTGCGATGGCCTCCCTGACGAAATCGTTCGATACCGCGTCATCGGATGCGTAACAATGGAGACATGTCCGAACCCGCCCTCGCACCGCGAAACGCCCTCGGCGGCGTGATCATCGTCTGGGCGGCAGCTCTCATCGCCGCCGTCGCGATCGGCATCTTCGTTCCGGACGAATGGCGAGTGACCTGGCTGCTCCTGGGCTTCGGCGGGGCGGTCCTGCTCTCCTTCGTGCTGCAGCTCTGGTACGGCCAGACAAAGGGGTTCATCTTCCGCATCGCGGTGAGCACGACCGGTGCCCTGCTCCTGCTCGGTGTCGTCTCGGCCGCCTTCGCTCTGGCAGCACTGGTCCCGGCCTGATCACGCAGGGGTAGAGTGGGGGCATGGATCTCGTCGCTCTCGAACTCTTCTTCATCGGTCTGCTCGGCCTTGCGAGTCTCGCGATCGTCTTCGTGGCGGGCGTCGTGCTGCGCAACCTGTTCCGCGGTCAGCGCTGAGCCGAGCTGTTGCTGCAGCCATGCTCGAGCTTCCTACTGACCTTCCGGCCGATCTCGCCCCGCTGAGCTGGCTCATCGGGGTCTGGGAGGGCACCGGTGTCATCGAGTACACCGCCGGCGACCATCGCTTCCAGGGCGAGTTCACGCATCGCGTGAGCTTCAGCCACGACGGCACCGGTCACATGAACTATTCAGCGACGGCGATCATGGCCGCAGGCGATGGCGAAGCATCCGTCCCCCTCGTCGCCGAGACGGGTTTCTGGCGGCTGTCCCGACCGGCGACGGCGGCGGATGCCGGTCCCGCTCTGCTCCCGCCGACCGAGAAGGCGACCGCACGCACTGTCGACGACGTCGAGCAACTGCGCGCAGCATCCGGCGGGTTCCCGATCGAGGTATCGATCGCGCACTCCGATGGTGCTCTCGAGCTCTACCTGGGTGAGATCAACGGGCCGCGCGTCGATATCGCAACGGACGCGATCGTCCGCAGCGCCGGAGGCAAGGACTACGGCGCGGCCACCCGCATGTACGGGCTCGTCGACGGGCATCTGCTGTGGGCCTGGGACATCGCAGCCCTCGGTGCGGAAATGGCCTCGCACGCCTCCGCTCGACTCGCAAAGGTGTGAACATGCCGACTCTGCTCGATACGCTCTCCGCGCGCGACGGCGCCATCGTGGACGGTGCGGCCGTCGCCCACTTCGGTGATCCGATGCGTGAACAGCGGAGCCTCGCGGCGGGCACGGCTGCGGCTCTGCTCGGCGACCGGCGCGTGGTCGAAGTCGACGGTGTTGACCGCCTCACGTGGCTGGACTCCATCACCTCGCAGGCGCTCGCGCAGCTGAGGCCGGGAACGAGCACGGAGCTGCTCATCCTCGACCCGCAGGGACGAGTCGAGCACGCGGCCGGTGTTTTCGATGACGGAACGACGACCTGGTTGATCGCCGACGCGCCGGACGCCGAGGGGCTCGCCGCGTGGCTGCAGCGCATGGTGTTCCGTTCGCGGGTGACCGTGACGATCCGTACAGATCTCGAACTGCTCGGCTTCTTCGCCGGTGGGCCGGCAGAAGCCGCGATGGCAGCGGCCGCCGCAGCACCGAACGATGTCTCCCTGGTCTGGTCCGACCCGTGGTCGGCTGTGCAGTCGGGCGGTCATCAGTATTCGCAGGTGGCGACGCATCCCGCGGCCGAGTACCACTGGCGCGTTGCGATCGTCGAAGCGGATGCCGCGGCATCCGCGCTCTCGAGCCTCGATGCTGCTGGCCTCATGGCGGCCGAGGCGCTGCGTGTGGCTGCCTGGCGGCCGCGCTGGACAGCGGAGGTCGACGAGCGATCGCTGCCGCACGAGTCGGACTGGATCCGCAGCGCCGTGCATCTGAACAAGGGATGCTACCGGGGACAGGAGACGGTCGCGAAGGTGCACAACCTCGGGCACCCACCGCGCCGTCTGGCAGCTCTGCACCTCGACGGAAGCGCTGACGTGCTGCCCGAGAACGGCGCAGGAGTATTCTCCGGCGACGATGAGATCGGGCACATCACATCGGCTGTCCGCCATTTCGAAGATGGACCCATCGCGCTGGCCATCCTCTCGCGACGAGCACCGACCGGCGATCTCGTCGTGAGGGCCGCTGGGGTCGAGATCGCCGCCGCGCAGCAGGTGATCGTTCCGGCGGATGCCGGTGCCACCGCTGACATCCCTCGGCTGACTCGGCTGTCCCGCAGGCCCGAGGGCCAGGACCCGCGCAAGGCGTAGCACTACCGCGGTGCGACCGCATCCCAATCGACGGTGAGTTCGCCGAGCTTCCATCGGGCTCTGCCGCCTTGCACCGGCCAGCCGTGCTCCTTGAGCGCGGTCGCCGTCGCCAGGAAGCGCTGCGTCGCACCGAATGTCGACAGCGGTGCCGCACGCTCCCACTCGCGGTCCAGTCCGACGAGCAGATCGTGGATGCGCTCGCCGGGAACGTTGCGGTGGATCAGGGCCTTGGGCAGTCGTTCTGCGACGACACCGGGATGCTCGAGTTCGGCCAGCCGCAGCGAGATCGTGAAGCGCAGCGGCTCGCCCGTCGAGGAGATGTCGATCCAGCTCGCGATGCGACCGATCTCGTCGCAGGTGCCCTCGCACAGCATCCCGTCGTGCGACAGCCGGGCCGCCATCGAACGCCAGGCGTCCCGGACGTCCGCTTCGTCGTATTGCCGCAGTACGTTCATCGCACGGATCACGGCCGGGCGGCGTCCACCGGTCAGCGGCACCTCGAAGCCGCCGCGGGAGAAGGAAACCGGGAGATCGGGCGAGAAGTTCGTGAGGCCCGCGCGCACCCCCTCGAGCTGAGCACGCGCCGTCGCCACGCGGGCTGGATCGAGCTCGAAGCCGATCACCTCCGCATCGGCGCGCACTTTGGTGAGCCGTGTCGCCAGTTCGAAGGCAGTGACGCCGCTCGCTCCGTATCCGAGGTCGACCACGAGCGGGTCGGATGCCTGCCTGAAGGCCGTGCTCGCGGCGATCCAGCGGTCGTTTCGGCGGAGTCGATTGGTTCCCGTCGTGCCCCGAGTGGGACGGCCGAGAGGGGAAGACGCCATGGGGTCATTCTCGCATCGCTCTAGACTGGAATCATGACGCGCACTCTCATCCTGCTCCGCCACGGCCAGAGCGAGTGGAACGAATTGAACCTCTTCACCGGTTGGGTGGATGTCCGCCTCACCGAGCAGGGCAAGAACGAAGCTCGCCGCGGCGGCGAGCTCCTGGCCGAGGCCGGCCTGCTGCCCGACGTGCTGCACACCTCGCTGCTCAGCCGTGCCATCCAGACGGCGAACATCGCGCTGGATGCCGCAGACCGGCTCTGGGTTCCTGTCACGCGATCCTGGCGTTTGAACGAGCGCCACTACGGTGCGCTGCAGGGCAAGGACAAGGCGCAGACGCTCGAGGAGTTCGGGCCCGAGCAGTTCCAGCTGTGGCGCCGCTCCTTCGACGTGCCGCCGCCCGTGCTCGACGACGACAGCGAGTTCAGCCAGGTCGGCGACCCGCGCTACGCCGGCATCGACGGAGAGGTGCCGCGCACCGAGTCGCTGAAGCTCGTCATCGACCGACTGCTCCCGTACTGGGACGAGGCGATTGTTCCCGACCTCGAGGCAGGGCGGACCGTGCTCGTCACCGCACACGGCAACTCGCTGCGCGGACTGGTCAAGCATCTCGATGGCATCAGCGATGCCGATATTGCCGAACTCAACATTCCCACCGGCATCCCGCTGGTCTACGAGCTCGACGACAACAACGTTCCCACCGGCCCCGGGCGCTACCTCGACCCCGCTGCTGCCGCAGCCGGTGCTGCCGCTGTCGCGTCACAGGGCAAGAAGTAGTCCCACCCACACCTGTTTACGACTGAGACCCCGTCGCGCTGGCATCAGCGCGACGGGGTCTCAGTCGTAAAAGGAGCTCAGCCCTTGCCGGCTGACTTCTCGTCGTTCAAGATCGAGTTCGCGTGAGCCTCGGCAGCGAGGGGAATGTCGTGCTCCTCGACGGCCCAGTCGCCCGTGGCGAGGTAGACGACCTTCTTGGCGATCGCGACGGCGTGATCGGCGAAGCGCTCGTGGTAGCGGCTCGCCAGAGTCGCATCGACTGTTGCGGTCGCCTCGCCCTTCCAGTTGTCGCTGAGGACCTTCTCGAACACGCGGGCGTGCAATTCGTCCACGTCGTCGTCGGCATTACGGATCTCATCGGCCAGACGCAGGTCCTGGGTGCGCAGCAGCTCAGACAGTGTGCGCGAGATCTCGACGTCGAGCTCGCCCATCTTCGAGAAGGTGCCCTTGAGTCCCTTGGGGATCGCGCGCTCGGGGAACCGCAGACGGGCGAGCTGCGCGATGTGCTCGGCCATGTCGCCCATGCGCTCCAGCGATGCGCTCACCCGCAGCGCGAACACCACGATGCGCAGGTCCCGTGCCACGGGCTGCTGGCGAGCGAGGACCTCGATGGCCAGTTCGTCCAGGGCGACGGCGAGTTCGTCGATTTTCGCGTCGTCGGCGATGACTTCTTCAGCCAGCGAGACGTCGCTGTTCGCGAAGGCATGCGTGGCCTTGTCGATGGCGAGCGTGACGAGGTCGGCGATCTCCACGAGTCGAGACTGGATGTCCTCGAGGGACTGGTGGAAGACTTCGCGCATGACTGGCGCAACCTTTCGTTCGAATCTCGACCGGTGCGATGCAACCGGTGAGGGCACGACAATGCTCGCGCGCCATCTGCGATTGTGGTCGCCGAAGGTTAACGAACGGTGCCCGGTACGTGAATAGTAGTTCCCGATCTTGGCTTCTGATGTGAAAGCGCGCTGAATCAGAGGTGAACGCGCCCTACGCTGAAGACATGACCCAGGGGACCACCGCGCTCATCGCCCTCGCTGTCGGTCTGGTGATCGGTATCGGGCTGTGTGCGATCCTCGCGTGGGCATACCGTTCCCGAGCCCGCAATGTGGAGGCCACATCCACGGCTGTGCCACAGGGCACGCTGGATGTCTTGGAGAGCATGGATGACGCGGCATGCGTACTCGATGCGTCCGGGCTCGTGCTCGCTGTCTCCCACGCGGCCACCCGTCTGGGGATCAACATCGGTGCGACGTTGGAGAATTCGGAACTGCGCCAGCTCGTGCGCACGGTTCGTTCGAGCGGGGTATCCACAACGGAGTCGATGCGTCTCACGCGCTCGCGCGGAGGCCTGGATCCGCGGCTGGTCTCGGCACGCGCGAGCGTTTTGGGCGCGCAGTTGATTCTGATGATCATCAGAGACGTCACCGAGCAGGAGCGGCTCGATCAGGTCCGCCGCGACTTCGTGGCGAACACGAGTCATGAGCTGAAGACGCCCGTGGGCGCGGTGACCCTGCTCGCAGAGGCGATCGAGTCGGCTTCGGACGATCCCGCGCAGGTACGCGTCTTCGCGGCGCGCATCTCCGCGGAGGCAACCCGGCTCGCGCAGCTCACCGGTCGCATCATGAGCCTGTCGCGACTGCAGGCAGCTGACGGTGTCGCCGACTTCGATCCCGTGTCCGTGGACGAGGTGGTCGCAGCATCGCTGGAGGCGCATGCCGTTCAGGCGGATTCGGCAAGCCTCGAACTCACTCGAGGAGGCGATCGGGGGGTGTTCGTCTACGGCGATGCGCAGATCCTCGTCGAGGCGGTCAGTAATCTCATCGCCAATGCGATCGTGTATTCACCGAAGGGCTCGCACATCGGCGTCGGTGTGAAGATCGATGATGAGACGGTGCAGATCGCCGTGTCCGACCAGGGGATAGGGATCAGCGAAACCGATCGTGAGCGTATTTTCGAGCGCTTCTACCGCGCCGATGAAGCGCGTTCCCGGCGCACAGGCGGCACCGGACTCGGACTCTCGATCGTCAAGCACGCCATCCAGCGGCACGGGGGAGAGGTTCGTGTGTGGTCGCGCCCAGGGCGCGGGTCGACGTTCACGATCGTGCTGCCGTGGATCGAAGCCCCCGCGAAAGAAGAGCCTCGTAAGAAGTCCAAGAAGAAGCGCGCTCGGAAGGACTCCAAAGGAGCAAACACCGAGCACGTCCGAAAGGGAGAGCACGCATGACCCGTATCCTTCTCGTCGAGGATGAGCCAGACCTCGCCGACCCGCTCGCATACCTTCTCCGCCGCGAGGGATTCGAGGTCGAGATCGCCGAGGATGGGCCAGCGGCCCTGACGGCGTTCCGCGAACGGGGCGCCGATATCATCCTGCTCGATCTCATGCTGCCGGGGATGCCCGGCACCGAGGTATGCCGACAGGTCCGCTCCACCTCGACGGTGCCGATCATCATGGTCACGGCGAAGGACTCCGAGGTCGACATCGTGGTGGGGCTCGAGCTGGGTGCCGACGACTACATCACCAAGCCGTACTCCTCACGTGAACTGCTGGCGAGGATGCGGGCCCTGCTGCGGAGAGTCGCGCAGACCGACGATGACCTCGAGGAGCGCGTGCTCGAGGGCGGTCGGGTCTCGCTCGACATCGATCGGCACACCGTGTCGGTTGCCGGATCGGAGATCAACATGCCGCTGAAGGAGTTCGAGCTTCTCGAGCTGCTCATGCGCAACTCCGGACGAGTGCTCACCCGGGGGCAGCTCATCGACCGGGTGTGGGGGAGTGACTACTTCGGCGACACGAAGACGCTCGATGTCCACATCAAGCGCATCCGCTCCCGTATCGAGGAGAACCCCGGCGAGCCGAGCATGCTCGTCACCGTGCGGGGGCTCGGCTACCGCTTCGCGGGCTGAGACGGTAAGCCCGGCGCCCTATTCGGCGACGGGAGCCTGCTCTGCCGGAACGAGGTCGGAGTACTCGGGCAGCGTGCCGTCGAGGACGGGGATCTCGGCGGTGGCACCGGTTGCGTCACCGGACTGGAAGTACATTTCGACGGTGGCGCCCGGCATCGTGTCGAAGTCGTCGATGCGTAGCGGCTCGGCGTTCGCCCCGAGGCTGACGGTGTCACCGGCGCCGACGTGGAGCCTCAGAGGCTCGAGTCCTTCGATCTCGATGATGAGGGTCTCGGCGTTGCTCGTGGCGTTGACGACAGCGGCGATCAGGTTGCCGGTCGAGCCGTCTTCGGTCGCGATGACCATGGCGTTGCGAATGTCCAACGGACCCTCGGAGTCGGGGACGTTCACGCCATCCGACACGTTGTAGGGATCGATCGACGTCGCCTGCGGCGTGAGGAACGTGCACCCGGTCGTCCCGAGCAGGACGAGGGCGCTGACGGCGGCTGACGCTACAAGGCGCGATTTCACGAGTCCTCCTGGAGCTGTGGGATGTCTTTCCCATTCTATGGGTATCGACCACGCCTGCAGGGACATGCGGGGGCAAACCTTAGCGCATGTCGCCTGTGGTATTCTGGAGGTTGCCGAAAGGACACGATTTTATGCTTTTTGAGGTTGGCGAAACGGTCGTCTATCCGCACCATGGTGCTGCGAAGATCATCGAGGTCAAGGATCGCGTCATAAAGGGCGAGACCAAGAAATACCTGAAGCTCAACGTCACCCAGGGTGACTTGATCATCGAGGTGCCCGCTGAGAACGTCGACCTTGTCGGCGTCCGCGATGTCATCGGACAGGAGGGCCTCGACCAGGTGTTCGAGGTGTTGCGCGCGCCGTTCACCGAGGAGCCCACCAACTGGTCACGTCGTTACAAGGCGAACCTCGAGAAGCTCGCCTCCGGCGATGTCATCAAGGTCAGCGAGGTCGTTCGCGACCTGTGGCGTCGCGATCAGGACCGCGGGCTTTCCGCCGGTGAGAAGCGCATGCTCGCCAAGGCTCGTCAGATCCTTATCTCCGAGCTCGCGCTCGCTGAGAAGTGCGATGAAGACAAGGCTGGCACGCTGCTCGATGAGGTTCTCGCCTCCTGAATGATGCTTCTCTCTCGCTAAAGTGAGAGTGTGACTGTCATCCCTGTGCCGACCACGGCGATCATCGTCGTCGCGGCCGGTTCTGGAACGCGCTTGGGAGCTTCGGCTCCCAAGGCCTTCGTGGGCATCGGCGAGCGGTCTGTCCTGCGCCATGCGCTTGACGGCGTCTTCGCGGCGTCCCCGGCTCAGGTCATCGTCGTCGCGCCCGCGGGGCTCGAGGGGGATGCCGAAGCCGAGCTGCGTGCGGCTGCCGGAGATCGCCAGGACTTCGGCCGAGTCGTCATCGGGGGCGAGACCAGGCAGCAGTCCGTGGCTGCCGGACTCCGCGCGCTCTGGGGCGATATCACCACGGTCCTCGTGCACGATGCTGCCCGCGCTCTGACTCCGCCGACCCAGATCGATGCGGTCGCAACCGCCGTCACACCCGCCAGCGGCGTGATTCCCGCTCTGCCCGTGGTCAACACGCTCAAACGCGTCGCGGGAGATGACGTCGTGGAAGCGGTCGATCGCGACTCGCTCGTCGCTGCTCAGACTCCGCAGGGCTTTCCGCGCGTGCTCCTCGAAGAGGCGTATGCCGCGGCCCTGGAGGCCGGGACGGAGTACACCGATGATGCCGCGCTGTTCGCGGCCGCGGGGCATCCGGTCAGGCGCATCAGTGGCTCCGAGCGCGCGTTCAAGATCACGACGCCGTCGGATCTCGATCGCGCTCGTCAGCTTCTCGCACCCCCTGCCGCACGTGCGCTGGCATCCGTCCCGCGAGTCGGCATCGGCACCGACGTGCACGCGTACGGAGGCGACGGAAACCTGTGGCTGGCAGGGCTGGAGTGGCCAGGGGAGCCTGCGCTGTCCGGGCATTCCGACGGCGATGCCGTCGCCCACGCGATCGTCGATGCCCTATTGGGGGCTGCAGGACTCGGCGACATCGGCGAGCACTTCGGAACGTCGCACCCGGAGTTCGCCGGAGCGCACGGCGACGTCTTCCTCGCACGCACCCGTCAGATCCTCGCCGAAGCGGGATTCCTGATCGGCAACGTGTCGGTGCAGCTGCAGGCCAACCGGCCACGCTTCAGCGTACGCAGGGCAGAAGCCGAGGCTGCGCTCTCCCATGCACTCGGGGGCGCAACGGTGTCGATCTCGGCAACGACGACCGACGGACTCGGCTTCACCGGACGAACAGAAGGCGCCGCGGTCACAGCTGTCGCGCTGGTCGTGCCCGGTACGCTAGAGCGGTGACACTCCGCCTCCATGACACCCGTGCGCAGCAGTTGCGCGACTTCGTGCCTCTCGATCCCGAGAACATCACGATGTACGTGTGCGGACCCACCGTGCAGTCGGGCCCTCATATCGGGCATGTTCGCGCCGCGCTGAGCTTCGACATCCTGCGCCGCTGGCTCAGCTACCGCTATGGACGAGTCACCTTCGTGCGCAACGTCACCGATATCGACGACAAGGTGCTAACGAATGCGACAGACGCCGAGCCGTGGTGGGCTCTGGCGTACCGCATGGAACAGGAATTCACCGCAGCGTATGCAGGGATAGGAATCCTGCCGCCGACCTACGAGCCGCGTGCGACAGCATCCATCCCGCAGATGCAGGAACTCATCCAGATCCTGATCGAGCGAGGGAATGCGTACCCTGCTCCGGATGCTTCGGGAGATGTGTACTTCGACGTGCGCTCCTGGCCCGAGTACGGTGCGCTGACGCGCCAGTCGCTCGATGCCATGGAGGCGGCAGAGGATGCCGATGGTCGCGGCAAGCGCAACCCACAGGACTTCGCCCTCTGGAAAGGTACGAAGGCGGGCGAGCCCGCGGATGCCGCGTGGGAGTCGCCGTGGGGGTCAGGACGCCCCGGGTGGCACATCGAATGCTCGGCGATGTCGCGGCGCTACCTCGGCGCCGAGTTCGATATCCACGGCGGAGGGCTCGACCTGCGTTTCCCGCACCACGAGAACGAGCTCGCGCAGTCGACCGCTGCCGGTGACGGATTCGCGCGCTACTGGGTGCACAACGGGCTGGTGACCGTCGACGGACAGAAGATGTCGAAGTCGCTCGGCAACTTCACCCTCGCCGCCGATGTGCTCGCAGAGCACGATCCGCTGGTCGTGCGCTATGCGCTCGCCGCTGCCCACTACCGGTCGAGTCTCGATCTGACAGATTCGTCGTACGCCGAGGCCGAGTCCGCCCTCGCGCGGGTGCGCACGTTCATCGAGCGTGCGGAGCGTGTCACGGAAGCTGAGGCGCCCGAGAACCTCCCGGCCGAGTTCGAACGCGCGATGGACGACGATCTCGGAGTGCCGCAGGCGCTGGCCGCGCTTCATGAGAGCGTTCGCCGGGGAAATGCGGCCTTGGATGCCGAGGACTATGCCGACGCGGCGCGTGAACTGCACGCGGTCGAGGCGATGACACGAATTCTCGGGATCGACCCACGGGATGCGCAGTGGAGCGCCCAGGGGAGTGCCGCCGAAGCATCCGCTCTGGATGCTCTCGTGCAGACGATGATCACGCAGCGCGCCCAGGCGCGCGCAGACAAGGACTGGGCAGCAGCGGATCGCATCCGCGACGCGATCGCTGCCGCAGGAATCACGCTGGAGGATACTCCGGCCGGAACTCATTGGAGTATTGATGGCTAAGCCAGGACGCCCCGGAGCGGGCAGCAACAAGAAGAAGGGCGCACTCAAGGGCACCGGAGGGCTCGGACGCAAGTCGCTCGAGGGCCGCGGGCCGACGCCGAAGGCAGAAGACCGCGCCTGGCACGTCGCCGGCAAGCGCAAGGCCGCGAACGAGCGCTATGCGGCAGCCGGCGGCAAGGGCCGTCCGTCGGGAAGTTCCAACAGCGGGGGCCGCAGCGGAGGCAGCAATCCGAACCGCTCGCCCAAGTCGAAGGCCGGCGACGACACGGAGAACGTGACCGGTCGCAACTCCGTGCTTGAGGCGCTGCGTGCCAAGATTCCCGCGACGGCGTTCTACATCGCGCAGCGGGTCGAGATGGATGACCGTGTCAAGGAGATGCTGTCGATCGCGACGCACCGCGGCATCCCGGTGCTCGAGGTCACCCGTCAGGAACTTGACCGGATGGCCGGATTCGACGGAGTGCATCAGGGGGTAGCCCTCAAGGTGCCGCCCTATGAGTACGCTCACCCGCAGGATCTGCTGGAGAAAGTGATCGATCGCGGCGAAGTTCCGCTGTTCGTGGCACTCGACGGCATCACGGATCCCCGCAACCTCGGTGCGATCATCCGCTCGACGGCCGCTTTCGGCGGGCACGGCATCATCGTGCCGCAGCGCCGTTCGGCGGGTGTGAACTCCGCGGCCTGGAAGACCAGTGCGGGAGCTGCCGCACGCCTGCCGGTCGCAATGGCCACGAACCTCACCACGCAGCTGAAAGAGTTCAAGAAGCAGGGCGTGTTCGTGATCGGCCTCGATGGTGGCGGCGATGTCCTCCTGCCTGACCTCTCTCTGGCCGATCGCCCTGTCGTGGTCGTCGTCGGTTCGGAGGGCAAGGGCCTCTCGCGCCTCGTGACGGAGAACTGCGACCAGATCATCTCGATCCCGATCTCCGCAGCCACGGAATCGCTCAACGCCGGGATCGCGGCATCCGTCGCGCTCTACCAGATCGCCACAGTGAGGAGCCAGGCATGAGCCGCATAGCGGTCATCGGAGGAACCGGCTACGCCGGATCGCACATCATCGAAGAAGCGGTGGCGCGCGGCCATTCGGCGATCTCGATCGCACGCTCCATTCCGACGGAGCGCGTCGAGGGCGCGATCTACGTGGAAGGAAACATCCTCGACGTCCCGAGCCTGCTCGAGCAGATCCAGGAGGCGGACGTCGTCATCCAGGCGCTGTCCCCGCGCGGTGACATGGTCGGCAAGGTCCGTCCTGCGACGGCTGAGCTGTATGCGGCGCTTCCGGACAACGTGCGGCTCGGCGTCGTCGGCGGTGCCGGTGGCAGCCTCGTAGCTCCCGGTGGTGCGCGCTTGATCGACACGGATTTCCCGGAGGAGTTCAAACCCGAGGCGTTCGAGGCGATCGGCGTGCTGGAAGACCTGCGCGCCGCCGCCGATGGCAATGACTGGTTCTTCATCCACCCGGCAGGTGGCTTCGGCAACTGGGCGCCGGGCGAGCGCACCGGGACGTACCGCGACGGTGGTCCCGTGCTGGTCACGGGCGAAAATGGTGAGTCCTTCATTTCGGGAGCCGACCTCGGCGTCGCCTTCATCGACGAGATCGAGAACCCCAAGCACCACCGCGAGAATTTCGCCGTCGGCTACTAGTTCACACCAGGTCGCGCCAGTCGACCTGATCCTCCTCGTCGGTCACCGCCATCGTGCCGGTGACCACGGGGAGTGACATCGTCTCGGTGGGCGGACCCATGATCGTGGCCTCGTCTCGACGGTGCCGCAGCACGTCGTTGATGTAGGACGTCAGGACTTCGGCGAGCGGGATGGATCGGTCGTTCGCCTGCGAGAGGTACCACCGGTGCTCGAGCACCTGGTGGAAGACCTCGGCGGGCTCGAGCTTCGCGCGCAGGTCGTAGGGGATCGCTCGCACGACCGGCTCGAAGACGCGTGTGAGCCACTCATGCGCATACATCTCCTCGTCGGACCACTCCTTCTTCGACCGCGCACGGAACTCGTCCAGATCGTTCAGGAGCCTGCGCGCCTGGTTCTCCTCGACGTCGAGTCCGGTGAGGCGGATGAGTCGGCGCTGATGGTGGCCTGCGTCGACGACCTTCGGCTGGATCTGCACCACCGTGCCGTCGGCGGTGGTCGACATCGACATCTCATCGATGTCGAACCCGAGCGAGTTCAACTGCTCGACGCGCTCGGTGATGCGCCAGGTCTCGTTCGCAGAGAACGATTCCTGCTCGGTGAGAGCCGCCCAGAGCGAGTGATACGACGACACGATGCCATCGGCGATGGCGACGGCATCCACGCCGTGCTCGAGGCGCCCACCGGCAGCGAGGTCCATGATCTCTCCGGCGATGTTCGTGCGAGCGAGATCCAGGTCGTAGAGGCGCTGCCCCTCGGTCAGGCCTTCCTCGTGGAGTTCACCGGTCTCAGCATCCACCAGATAGGCGGCGAAGGCGCCGGCGTCACGGCGGAACAGCGTGTTCGATAGAGATACGTCGCCCCAGTAGAAGCCCACGTTGTGCAGTCGCACGAGAAGCAGCGCGAGTGCGTCGACGAGACGGGTGGCCGTGTCCGGACGGAGGACGCGCGTGAACAGTGCGCGGTAGGGCATGGAGAAACGCAGGTGTGCCGTCACTAGTACGGCGGGCAGCGGACTGCCATCGGCATCCGTTCGTCCGGCGATCACCGCGACGCGGTCGACGCACGGCACATCCAGGCGACCGAGGCTGCCGAGCAGTTCGTACTCGCGCTGGGCCATCTCAGCGGTCGTCTCCTTCACAGCGACGACACGGCCGGACAGGTCGGCGAAGCGCACCAGGTGCCGCGACAGGCCCTTCGGGAGCGACACGATGCGCTCCGACGGCCACTTGGCCAATGGTGTCGACCAGGGCAGCGCCAGCAGCTCGGGGTCGACCTTGCTGGCGGTGATGCGAAGTGAGTCCTGCATGCTGCCCCTGACGCGATATCTCCGGAAACGACGCAGCGCGGGTGACCCAGAAGGTCAGCCCGCGCCGTGTCGTGAATCGAACCTAGGAAGCCGAGATGACCGGCTTGTCGTTCAGGCGAAGTCCCGACTCGATGTCGAACGCGTGGATGTGGCCGACGCTCGCGGCGAGCGTGACGGTCTCGCCGGCAGCCGGGTGGTTGCGGCCGTCGACGCGGGCGACGAGGTCGGTGCGCTTGCCGTTGATGTCGGTGTGTCCGTAGAGGTAGCCGTCAGCGCCGAGCTCCTCAACGAGGTCGACCATGACCGAGAGGCCCTTGCCATCGGCGGGGCCGACGACGATGTCCTCCGGACGCACGCCGACGGTGACCTGGCTGCCGTTTGCCCGGCCGACCGTGTCGCGGTCGAGTGCAACGACCTCGGTTCCGAACTGGACGCCGCCCTCGGCGAGGTCTGCCGAGAAGAGGTTCATGGCCGGCGAGCCGATGAAGCCGGCGACGAAGACGTTCTCGGGCTTCTCGTACAGGTCGCGCGGGGAGCCGACCTGCTGGAGCAGACCGTCCTTGAGGACTGCGATGCGGTCACCCATCGTCAGAGCCTCGGTCTGGTCGTGGGTGACGTAGACCGTGGTGACGCCGAGACGACGCTGGAGCGAGGCGATCTGCGTACGGGTCTGCACGCGGAGCTTGGCATCGAGGTTCGACAGCGGCTCGTCCATGAGGAACACCTGCGGCTGGCGGACGATCGCGCGGCCCATGGCGACGCGCTGACGCTGACCACCCGAGAGAGCCTTCGGCTTGCGGGTCAGGTACTCCTCGAGGTCGAGGAGCTTCGCAGCCTCGAGCACGCGGGCGGCACGCTCTTCCTTGCCGATGCCGGCGATCTTCAGGGCGAAGCCCATGTTCTCGGCAACCGTCATGTGCGGGTACAGCGCGTAGTTCTGGAAGACCATTGCGATGTCGCGGTCCTTCGGCGGCACGTCGGTCACGTCGCGGTCACCGATCATGATGCGGCCTTCGTTGACCTCTTCGAGGCCGGCGAGCATGCGCAGCGACGTGGACTTTCCACAGCCGGAAGGACCGACCAGGACGAGGAACTCACCGTCAGCGACTTCGAGATTCAGCTTGTCGACGGCCGGGCGGGTTCCGCCGGGATACAGCCGCGTAGCGTCATCGAACGTTACAGATGCCATTGTTTTCTCCTTCACCGGCAGGTACGTGCCGGACGATCCGTTGTGAGGATGCGGTGGGATCTCGCCCACCGTGGCCCGTCATCGGGCCGCGTCCAGTATGTCACGGATGCTGGCATCTGGGTGATTCCCAGCCTGGCTGACTACCATCGAACGCGGCCCCGCTTGCAGCAACCATGCGTGCGTCAGCAGCCGAAGGGGAGCCCGTCCCCACACAATGATTCAAGAGGAACGATGTCGAGCGAGGAAACGCCGAACGTCCCTGACCCTCGCACTTCCCGTGAGGCAGTCCGGGAGAAGGCCCAGCAGTTGCACGTCAAGCAGTCCAGGGCGCGCATCATGCGACGGATCATCGTCGGCGCTGTCGCTGTCGTCGCCGTCGGAGCGATCGGCACCGCAGTGACGCTCGCGGTCACATCGACGGTGGCCAAGCCCATGCTGGAGCCTCGCGGTATGGACGGCGACGGCATCGTCGTGCGAAACATCGCGAACACCGACGTGACCGAGGTCCCCTCGACACCCGTGCCGGAAGAATCCGGTGCCACTGGGGAGACCACGACGCCTACGCCCGAGGCCACCGCGCCAGCTGTCGACGTGCATGTCTACGTGGACTACCTGTCGCCGGGCGCGGGCGAGTTCGAGGGTGCGAACACGCGCCAGCTCGCCGGATGGATCAGCGAAGGCGCTGTCGAGGTGACCTACCACCCGGTCTCGATGCTCACCGCCAGCTCGAACGGCACCAAGTACTCGCTTCGTGCTGCGGCCGCAGCAGCGTGCGTCGCCACGTTCTCACCGGATCAGTTCTACGCCTACAACCACGAGCTCCTCGTGGATCAGCCGGAAGTCGACAGCAGCGGCCGCTCCGACGTCGAGCTCGCCGATCTTGCGGTGGCTGTCGGAGTGAACACGCCTAAGGCAGTCCGCTCCTGCATCGAGGAGGGCGACTACATCACCTGGGCCAAGGAAGCGACATCCCGCGCGCTGGAAGGCCCGTTGGAGGGAACGGATGACCTCGCGTTGACGAGTGCGCCGATGATCGTGGTCAACGGCGAGGTCTATGTCGGCTCGCTCAAGGACCCAGCCGAGTTCTCGCAGTTCGTGCTGACCGTGGCGAGCGACACTGATGCCACCGCCAGCCCGACGCCAACTCCGACCGAGACCGCTGCGAAGTAGTCTCGCCGCCTCCGGTTTTCGAGACGCCCTTGCGAATCACTAAGCTGGAGGACGTTCGCCGACTTAGCTCAGCTGGTAGAGCACCTGTCTTGTAAACAGGATGTCACGGGTTCGAATCCCGTAGTCGGCTCCACGGAATAAATTCTGGGCCAGAAGCCAGAACTGCGACTATTTACTCCATGCGCCCGTTGCGGGCACAGGAGTGGGTGCGCGGTGGGATGAGCCGTCCCGATCGGACGGCGGGCCGTGTGCTGTGCCCGCGTGTGGCGTTACGAGAACATCTGACGGAGCACGTCAAGGTCGCCGACGTCGAGCGCCTCCGCGATCACGTTGACGTGCTCTGGATTGATGAACATGTCGGACAGGCCATCGGCCCAGATCGCACGCATAGCGTCCACGTCGTCCGCGTCGGCCGCAACGCCCATTGCGTAGATCGCCTGCTGGTATGGAATTTGCTGGAACCCGCTGGGAGCATCAACAGGGTTGAAGAACGGCACCCACGGAACATCGGGGTCAGGGCGGAGCAGCAGCACTTGGCCGGGTTGGATTGTGCGTGTGTGGTTGAGGAGCGCGATCGAAAGTGGGTTCGCGATGCAGAATCGATCGCTGATCGCGTACGGCGCGTCGCCGGGCGCGACGGTGTAGGTCACGATGTTGCCCTTGTCGTCCAGGCCAACAGTGCCCGCGGCGAGGTCGCGTGGTCCCTGGTCCACGAGTTCCCCGGCCAGGCTGGCACTCATGCCGCCGACGTGAATCCAGGCTGAGGCGGTGCAGTCGCCGGGACCACCAGCGGGGATGAAGGTGCCGTTCCCGACGCTGACGTAGCCGTCTGGAAGATCGGCGGGCAGGTCCTCGGTCTCGGTGACCGGAGTGGCGACCGGAGTGGTGGCGGGTGCGAACCGCTCGGCGGCCCACGATGTCGCTGCGACGACCGGAGGTGCGGCGAGGGCAACGATGCCCGCGACGACGAGAACGGACACGGCAGTGGCGATCTTCTGTGCGCGGTTCATCCGTCTCAGCTTGGCATCGAACGCCAGTAGATGCCAGAGGTAGGAAGCAAAGAGCACTGCCCGCCCCGCGAAAGACGGAACGGGCGGCGGGATGGACCGCTCTCCGTACGACGAGTGAGCCCGGCCTTCAGCCGAGTGCGGACTGGATCTGCCCGGTGAGCTTTTCCAGCGCCTTGCGGTTCTTGACGCCGTCGAGAGCGGCCGGAGGCCGGTTGTGATGCAGATCGAGCGAAAGATGCACGTCGGATCCGGCTTCTCCCGGCACGGTCACCGCGCGGCCGATCAACTCCCAGTTGAGCAGCGTCTTCTTCGTCTGGAAGTCGATCTGGCTGCCGTCGGGGCTCTGACCGAGCACCTTGTGCTTGTTCTCGGCGAGCACGCGTTGAATTGCCGCGGCGACTGTCGCGACATCGGCGGGAGTGTGGAAGCTCGTGGTGGCTTCGGATGACATAGGAGGCTCCTCCGGTCTTGTGTCTTCTGCGCTACTGCGCGCTCTTGGGCTTGCGCCCGCGCCGCGGACGGTTGTGCCACGCTTCGACCGCCTCGGGCGTGAGGTCTTCGCGGTCCCAGAGGTACCCCGAGACGTTGCCGATCGGATCGATGAACGCGTCGCTCGCGCTGGATGCTTCACCGGCATCCCTGCGCCGCATCGTCTGACGCAGCGACACGGGCGTCACACCGAGCAACCCGGCGACCTCGTCGATGGTCGCGTAGCGGGCGGCGAAACGGGACTCTTGCGTCGCGTCGCGCAGTGCATGCGGACGAGACTTCTCATCGTCGGTCATGGTCCTCCAGACTGTGGGTGAGCCCCCACGATAGTCGAGCGGTCACTCCTGCAGCGCGGCGCTGCGACGACGCAGCAGCAGGGGAGCTGCGACGCCGTGCAGCACGATGCTCCCCACGACAGTGGCGACCATGACGGACAGGACGAGCATGCCCTCATCCTCGGGCAGTGCGTTGTAGGCGAGCAGGCCGAAGACGATCGTGGCCGTACCTCGTGGGCCGAGAGCTCCGATGAGCACACGGTCTTTTCGCGCGACGCTGCTCTTCATGAGCGAGAGGTACACCGGCGCCATCCGTATCAGGGTGAGCGCGAGAACGGCGAGTACGAGGAAACGCCAGTCGAAGCCTGAGGTGAACACGATCAGGGCTGCACCGCCGAGCATGAACCAGACGAAGTTCGCCGCCAGTACGCCCGCTTCCTCGACCAGCAGCAGTTCGTCGTGATCGATGCCCGCTTCCTCGTCGGAGCGAACTCGGGTGAGGCGATAGCCGATACCGGCGACGAACGCCGCGACGAATCCGTTCGCGTTGAAGATCGGCAGGCTCGCGACACCGTAGACGATCAGCGGCAGCAGCATCATCACGTATCGCGCACCGACGGCGCTGGCGAGCTCCCGTTGGCGTGCGAAACGCACGGCGAATCCCACCCCGCATCCGAGCACCATGCCGATCAGGATCGCGATGACCGTGGACGGCACGGCGTTGACGAACGCGGTCAGGAACTCGAGGACGGGCTTCTCGATCGCGTCCTCGGTGAGCTCGGATTCCGGTGTGCGTGAAATCGTCGACCAGAACACCGCCACAGCCAGTGACATCCCGAACACAGGAGAGATGACACCGTCGTTGTATCCGCTTTCGACGTTGAGGATCTGGCGCGCTCTCGGTGAAAGGCTCCGGCCGCGCAGCAGTTGGGTGGCGGGGGAGAAGTCGGTGGGCATGATCACGCACGCGATCACCACCATGATGAGAATGCCCGCATCGGGGATGATCAGCAGCCCGGCCACGAGCGCCAGCATGAGAGACAGCGGCAGTGCGATGAGCACCAGCCGTGCGATCACCCTGCCTTCTTTGCCGAAGACGCCGCCCTTCACCTCGGTCGCATCCACGAAGAGCAGGATCGCGAGAATGATCTCGACGACCTTCTCGGCGAGATGTGAATCGAGTACCTGCCCGAACGCTGAGATGTCCCATGCGACCGTTGCCGCGCCGAGGATCAGCAGGCCCGCGGGCCCTGCCACACCCCACCGTTCGAAGCGATGCGACACGAGCGACCACAGCAGGATCGCGGCGAGGCTGATCAGCACCACTAAGGACATGAGCACAGACTACGGGCGCGTGGCCGCTGGCGCGGTACTGATCCGAGCGGACATCTCAGCGGATGCCGCAAGCGCCTCGTCGATGAGATCCCGATCCGGTTCCGCCCTCAGCCACTGGTCGCTCAGTTGTGCGGGGATCAGCACCGGCATCCGATCGTGTATCTCGACGAGGTGCTCCGGTGCTGGCGCCATCACGATCGAATAGCACGTCACCCGTTCACCGTCGGGAGTACGGCCTCGCTGGGTCACCGCCGCCATCCCGAACAGGGCACGATCATCGAGGGTGAACTCGTGCCACACCCGTTCCGGTTTGCGCATCTCGAACCACCCGGTCGTCGGGACGATCGCGCGGGTTCGCAAGCCACCGGGTCGGTCCTGCAGCCGCTCGGAACGGGTGTTGATCGAGGGGAATTTCGCGGGCTGCCCGTCGACCAAGTATCCCCACCAGGCGGGTTCGAGCGTCGCATGCCCATCGCCGGGGACGATCAACGGATTGAGGTTGCGCAGATTCTTACCGGTCGGGCGCAGCGTCTCATCATCGTTCTGCGTCGCCCAGGATCGCAGCTCTTCGAGGATGTCGGCATCTGCCTCGGCCAGCAGCTCGGCGTCGGTGAAGCGGGGATCGAGTCCGTAGCTCGCGCACATGCCGTAAGAGTAGCGCCGGGCAGGGACATCCGCTCGGGTAAGGTGCTCGGGTGACCCAGACCCGCAGTCTTCCCGCGCCCGTGGCGCTTGGCGGGGCCGTGTCGATCGGCGCGATGACAGCGGTCCAGGCCCGTGTGAACGGCGTGCTCGGGGTGCGCATCGATGACGGAATCGTCGCCGGCCTCATCTCCTTCGCCGTCGGGCTGGTCATTCTCGTAGTGGTGACGGTCGCCCTGCCGCAGACGCGGGCGGGAGCGGTGCGCCTGTGGCGTGGCGTTCGAACCCGGAAGATTCCACCCTGGATGCTGCTCGGAGGCGCGTGCGGAGCACTGACCGTCTCCACACAGGGGCTGACTGCCGGGCTGCTCGGAGTTTCCCTGTTCACGGTCGGCGTTGTCGCAGGGCAGACCCTGCACGGGCTGGTGCTGGACCGGATGGGCGTCGGTCCGGCCGGAGTCGTGGCAGTGACCCCGGGTCGCGTTCTGGGCGGCGTTCTCGCGCTCGCCGCGGTGGCTATCTCGCTGGGAGGGGATGTCCTGTCGACGGCGCCGTTCCTGCTTCTCGTCCTGCCATTTCTCGCGGGCGTCGGCATCGCCTGGCAGGCAGCGGCGAACGGCCGGCTGACGCAGCGGGTGCAGTCGCCGATGACGGCGACGCTGGTGAGCTTCATTGGCGGAACCGTAGTACTCATCGGAGCGGCGTCGATCAGTATCGCCATCGACGGGATGCCGCGGGCGCTGCCCACGGAACCATGGTTGTACCTCGGCGGACTGCTCGGTTTCGTCTACATCCTGCTCGGTGCGAGCATCGTCGCTCACACCGGCGTGCTGCTGCTCGGGCTCGGATCGGTGCTCGGACAGCTGGTGACCTCGGTGATCATCGATCTGCTGTGGCCGACGGCATCCGCTCCGGCGCTCTGGCAGCTTCTGACGATGATGGCGGCGTCGGTGGCATCCGTTGCCGTCGCCCTGCCGTGGCGGCGCCGCCGGCGCTGAACGACATTTAGAGCGCGGGCGACGGCATCCGGGTGAGCTGCGCGTCCGCGTCGACCGGATCGCGCCGGGACGGCTTCTTGCGCTCGGGTTTGCCGCCGACGTAGAGCCAGCCCAGCAGCTCCTCGTTCTTCTTCAGCCCGTGAGCGGTGGCGATGGGCGTCGAGCGGGTGTGGCCACCGGTGCGCCAGATCACGCCCCAGCCGGCCTCGTCGAGCAGCAGGCTCAGCGTATGGGCGACGCCGGCCGCTGTCGCCTCCTGCTCCCAGTGCGGCACCTTGTCGCTCTTGCGAAAGCTCGCGACGACGGCGATCAGCAGCGGTGCGCGCAGCGGCTTGGACGAGGGACGCTCGTCGCCCTGCGCCTCGGCGATCGCCGAGCCGAGCACGAGACGGTCGTCGCCGCGCAGTTCGATCAGTCGCCACGGGCGCAGCGACGAGTGGTCTGCGACGCGCCCCGCCGCGGCGATCAACGGCAGCAGCTCTTCACGGGTGGGCGCGACGTCGGTCACCTTCGACCAGGACTGCCGTGACAGCGCGGCATCGAGTGCGCTCACGCCTGCGGGGCCTCCGGTGCGAAGTTCAGCGCCAGCGAGTTCATGCAGTAGCGGTCACCGGTGGGGGTTCCGAACCCGTCGGGGAACACGTGGCCGAGGTGCGACCCGCAGTTCGCGCACCGCACTTCCGTGCGCTGCATGCCGAGGGTGTTGTCTTCGATCAGCTGGACCGCATCGGGCCGGATCGATTCGTAGAAGCTCGGCCACCCGCATCCGGAATCGAACTTCGTACCGCTCTTGAACAGCTCGGCGTTGCATGCGCCGCAGGTGTACAGCCCTGCCCGGGCCTCATCGAGCAGCTCACCGGTCCAGGCGCGCTCCGTTGCGGCTGTGCGCAGCACTGCGAACTGCTCGTCACCGAGCTCCTCGCGCCATTCGGCATCCGTCTTCTTGACGTTGTATTCCATCGGTCCTCCCGGGTACGTGCGTCGACGTCCCTTCTATTGTCCACCGTGTGCGGCACGTGCGGGCCGTCCCGGCGGTGAGAATGGAGCCATGAGTGATGCCGTCCGCGAGCGCTATGCCCGTTTCGCCCGTGATGAGGCGCCGGGACGCTCGGACCTGTATGCGCAGTGGGCGATGGGCGCGGCATCCGATCCCCGGGTGCAGGAGGTCCTGTCACGCATACCGGCGACGCACCGCCAGCCGCCACTCGTCTTCGCCGTGACACGGATGCTGGGTGCACCGCTGGCAGGATTCGCGCAGTGGCGAGCATTCGTGCTGGCCAATGCGGATGCTGTCGTCGCCGAGTGCGCCGCGCGGCGCGTGCAGACCAACGAGCCGCTGCGCTTGTCACCGCTTCTTCCGGTGCTCACGGAGATCGAGGGACCGATTGCCCTCCTGGAAGTCGGCGCATCCGGCGGTCTCTGCCTGTTTCCGGATCGGTACTCGTACCGGTTCGTCGACGCGAGCGGAGGGGTGCGCTGCGCGCTCGATCCGGAAGACGGACCGTCACCGGTCGTGCTCACGAGTGAAGTGCGCGGCGAGCTGCCCGTAATGCGGATGCCGCAGGTGGTGTGGCGGGCGGGAATCGACCTCGAGCCGCTCGACGCACGTGATCCGCGCGATCGGGCCTGGCTGCAGGGGCTGGTGTGGCCAGGGGAGAGCGGGCGCGAAGAGCGCATCGCTGCGGCGCTGGATATCGTCGCCGCGGACCCGCCGCTGCTGGTGCGCGGCGATGCGGCCGCAGCCCACGCGCTCGCTGACGTCGCGGCATCCGCACCGCCAGAGGCGACCCTCGTCATCATGACGCCCGGCGTCCTCGTGCATCTTCGCCGTGACGACCGCCGGGCGCTGATCGCGGGCATACGCGACCTGTCCGCCCGGTGGATCACGATCGATGCGCCCGGACTGCATGATGAGTGGCAGCCTCCGGTGGATGCGACGGACTGGCCCGGTTTCGTCGTCGCACTCGATGGTCGGGTGCGCTCGGCCTCCGACCCATTGGGGCGCTGGTGGGAGTGGCGTGCGGGTCCGCACCTCGGTGACGAATAGCCTGGAGCCATGTTCGCAACCCTCACCGATCGCGATCGCGCGATCCTCGCTCTGGAGGCCGCGTGGCCACGCCATGGCGGTGCGAAAGAAGAGGCCATCCGCCGCACGCTCGGGATGAGTCCGGCACGGTATTACCAGCTGCTCGATCGCCTCATCGATACCGAGCAGGCACTCGAGCACGATCCGCTGCTCGTGCGGCGCCTGCGCCGGCTCCGCGAGAACCGGGTCGACAAGCGCATTGCGCGAATGCGCGGGTTCGCCGGGTAGCATCGACGGGTGCCCCAGCCTGTAAAAGACCGTTTCGATGATGTCCCTCGTGCCTCCGGGCGAGTGGGCGCGCATCGTGCCGAAGCTCCGGGGATGAACGGGTGGCTCGTGCTGCTGTGGTCATTCGTCGCCGCGCTCGTTCTGATCGTCGTCGGGATCTTCGTGGCACTGCTGATGATGGGGCGCATCGCACTGTTCCCGTCAGCCGAGGAGACCGTCGCGCCGGCACCCGAGGCGACCGGTGTGGTCGACACGACGTATTCGGTCATGATCCTCAACGCGACACCGGAAGAAGGCCTCGACGATCAGCTGCGCGAGACGCTGCTGAACGCGCAGTGGCCGGACGATCTCATCAGCTACAGCCCGGCCGGTCAGCAGGATTTCGCGGAGACGACTGTCTATTACGTCTCCGAGGCCGACCAGCAGGCCGCGATCGGCCTGGCCGACCTCATCGGAGGCGCGCATGTCGAGCAGAGCGACTTCTACGCGAATCTGAACGACCCTGAGCAGAAGCAGCTCGTCATCGTGATCGGATTGGACCGTTCGAGCGTCCAGCCCGATGCCACAGAAGCGCCCGCAGAATAGTCCGCCTTCCGCGGCTTGCACTCGAAGGTGTCGAGTGCCAGAATGGGCATTAGCACTCTCGTACTGTGAGTGCTAACCAGAACGTCTACGTCCAGGAGGGACGACAAAACTCATGGCAAAGATCATCGCTTTCGATGAGGAGGCCCGTCGCGGTCTCGAGCGCGGCCTCAACATCCTCGCCGACGCTGTCAAGGTGACCCTCGGCCCGCGCGGTCGCAACGTTGTTCTCGAGAAGAAGTGGGGCGCCCCCACGATCACGAACGACGGTGTGTCGATCGCCAAGGAGATCGAGCTGGACGACCCGTACGAGAAGATCGGCGCGGAGCTCGTCAAGGAGGTCGCCAAGAAGACCGATGACGTCGCCGGTGACGGAACCACCACCGCGACCGTCCTCGCTCAGGCACTTGTCCGCGAAGGCCTGCGCAACGTCGCAGCCGGCGCCGACCCGATCTCGCTCAAGCGCGGCATCGAGAAGGCCGTCGCCTCGATCACCGAGGAGCTGCTCGCCAGCGCCAAGGAGATCGACTCCAAGGAGCAGATCGCAGCTACGGCTTCGATCTCCGCCGCCGACCCCGAGATCGGCGAGCTCATCGCCGAGGCGATCGACAAGGTCGGCAAGGAAGGCGTCGTCACCGTCGAGGAGTCGCAGACCTTCGGCACTGAGCTCGAGCTCACCGAGGGCATGCGCTTCGACAAGGGCTACCTGAACCCGTACTTCGTGACGGATGCTGACCGCCAGGAGGCAGTCTTCGAGGAGCCCTACATCCTCATCGCCAACTCGAAGATCTCGAACATCAAGGATCTTCTCCCCGTTGTCGACAAGGTGATCCAGGACGGCAAGGAGCTCGTCATCATCGCTGAGGACGTCGAGGGCGAAGCCCTTGCGACCCTCGTGCTGAACAAGATCCGTGGCATCTTCAAGTCGGCCGCCGTCAAGGCTCCCGGCTTCGGTGACCGTCGCAAGGCTCAGCTGCAGGACATCGCGATCCTCACCGGTGGTCAGGTCATCACCGAAGAGGTCGGCCTCAAGCTCGAGAACACCACGCTCGACCTGCTGGGTCGCGCTCGCAAGGTCATCGTCACCAAGGACGAGACCACGATCGTCGAGGGCGCCGGTGAGGCCGACCAGATCGAGGGTCGCGTCACGCAGATCCGTCGCGAGATCGAGAACACCGACAGCGACTACGACCGCGAGAAGCTCCAGGAGCGTCTGGCGAAGCTCGCCGGTGGCGTTGCGGTCATCAAGGCCGGAGCTGCGACCGAGGTCGAGCTCAAGGAGCGCAAGCACCGCATCGAGGACGCCGTTCGCAACGCGAAGGCAGCCGTCGAAGAGGGCATCGTCCCCGGTGGTGGCGTCGCGCTCATCCAGGCCGGCACCAAGGCGCTCGACGCTCTCGAGCTGACCGGTGACGAGGCGACCGGTGCGAACATCGTTCGCGTCGCGATTTCGGCTCCGCTCAAGCAGATCGCGCTCAACGCCGGTCTCGAGCCCGGTGTCGTTGCGCACAAGGTCTCCGAACTCGCCAGCGGACACGGCCTCAACGCCGCGACCGGCGAGTACGTGGAAATGTTCGCAGCGGGCATCATCGACCCCGCCAAGGTGACGCGCTCGGCGCTGCAGAACGCAGCATCGATCGCCGGCCTCTTCCTCACCACTGAGGCCGTCGTCGCCGACAAGCCCGAGAAGGTTGCGGCTCCGGCCGGCGACCCGACGGGTGGCATGGACTTCTAAGTCCAGAGCACTGACAGAAACGCCCCGGCTTCGGCCGGGGCGTTTCTGCGTCTTGCCGGTCCCTGAGCCTGTCGAAGGGTCAGCGGAACAGGCTGGCGGAGTACTGATCGGCGTCGGAATACTGCGTCGCCGCAGACCCGAGCGCGGTGCCGATCGATTCCAGCACCTGCTCGACGTGCAGCTGTGCCGCGGCCCATTGATCGCTGCAGCCCTGGAAGGCGACCGCTGCGGCCCCTGTCCAGGAGGACTGCAATTGGGTCAGCTGCGCTTTCAGCGCTTGCGACTCGCTGCGCAGTCGCTCCATCGTGGCCCTCGTCGCACCGTTCGCTGCGAAGACAGCCTCCGTGTCGACTGTGTAGACGGACATGTGAACTCCTCTCGTCGGAGACCCCACGCTAGGCGCGCAGGGCACCCGACGAAGTGCCCGAACCTGCGATCTGTGGAGGAGTTTTCTTCTTGGCGATCTGTGCAGGTCGAGTCGGCCTCAGAGTTCGTCGAGGTCCAGCGGCTGCAGCGGCTGCGTGTCTTCCAGGAGATGCTCCGGGGTCGCCTGAGCCGGTGCCAGCGGCAGCGTCACGGTGAATGTAGCGCCACCACCGGGCGTCTCATCGACACGCACGTGGCCATCGAGCGCGGAAACGATGGACGCCACGATCGCCAGGCCCAGGCCGGAGCCCCCGGTCTCGCGCGCACGCGACGTGTCCGCTCGCCAGAATCGTTCGAAGATCTGCTCGCGAATCTGCAGGGGGATCCCCTCCCCGTGATCGACGATCGAGATGCTGCCTGTTCCCGCCAGTCGATCCGAGTCGACGACGAGCTCGATGGGCGTGTCCTCCGACGAGAAGCGGCGCGCATTGCCGAGGAGATTCGCCACCACCTGACGAACCTTGTTCTCCTCGCCGAGCACGATCGGCGGGGTGCGCACCGGGGTGTCCTCGGCTTCGGTGAAGTCGATCTGCGGCATCGCCTCGTCAGCGCCGCGCGGGCGGCGCCGCAGGCGGGCGAGCGCTCCACCGCGCGGCTTTGCTGGTGCCGTCTTCGGTGGCAACGAGGGGAGGATCGGCATCGGAGCGGTGGGAAGGAATTCCGCTGTCTTGTCCACGACGGAAATCCGACGACCCGGTGCAGCCGCGCGCACGTCGAGGGCGGCATCGCGTGCAAGCGGACGCAGATCGAGCGACTGGATGTGCAATTCGGGTTCTTCGTCGAGACGGGCGAGATCGAGGAGGTCCTCAACGAGGACGCCCATCCTGATCGCCTCTTTCTCGATGCGCTCCATCGCCCGCGCGGTGTCTTCCTCGCCGCGGATAGCGCCCATCCGATACAGCTCGGCATAACCGCGTACGCTCACCAACGGCGTGCGCAGCTCGTGGCTGGCATCACCGATGAACCGACGCATGTGCTGAACAGTGCGGTCGCGCTGCGCGATGGACTGATCGATGCGTTCGAGCATCGTGTTGATCGCGAAGTTGAGCCGGCCCACTTCCGTGCTGGGCTCCATGTCGGTGAGGCGCTGACTGAAGTCTCCCGACGCGATCAGCATGGCGGTGGATTCGACCTGGCTGAGTCGGCGGAACGTCAAGGTCACGAGTCCGCGGATCAGGAGAGCGGCAACCAGGATCGTGACGAGGGCCACGGTGGTATAGACGCCGAAGTACTGCGCGATGATGCTGTCGACCTCGTCGAGCGGAAGCGCGACGAACTGCACGAAAAGCGAGCCATCGGTACCGGGAACGACAGCCACCGATGCGCGGAATTCCTGCCCATCGGGGCTGTGCAGCGTGACGAGGTCGCCATCGCGGCTGTGGGCCTGCTCGAGCGTGATCGATTCATCGAATACCGGTGCCTCGTCGCCGGACGTGCCGCCAGCGCTCGCGAGGAACGTCCCATCAGCGGCATAGACAGCGAAGGTGTAGTCGGTCGTACGCGGAGCGTTCTCGGCGTCGACGAGGTGCTGGGAGCCGTCGACGGGCTCCACATCGAACCAGCGGCTGACCAGGTCACTGGCAGCGAGGGAGGGGAGCTGCGCGTCGATGTTGCTGATCAGCGAGTTGCGCAGGAGCGGGACCGTGCCGATTCCGGCCACCACGAGTCCGAGCGCGAGCACGGCGACGGTGACACCGGTGACCTTGGCGCGTAGGCTGATGCGCCGCCACCATCCGGTGACCGCGTCAGGCTTGTGCGCCATACGCGCCCCCTTCGCGGACTACTTGCCCACCTTGAGCATGTAGCCGAAGCCGCGCTTGGTCTGGATGACGGACTCTTCCGTGTGCGGATCGATCTTCCGGCGCAGGTACGAGATGTAGCTCTCCACGATGCCGGCGTCGCCGTTGAAGTCGTACTCCCACACGTGATCGAGGATCTGCGCCTTCGAGAGCACCCGGTTCGGGTTGAGCATGAGATAGCGCAGCAGCTTGAACTCGGTCGGGCTGAGCTCGATCGGCTCCTTGCCGACGAACACGTCATGCGTGTCCTGATCCATCGACAGCTCCCCGGCACGGATGATGGACTCCTCATCGGCCTGCATGGTGCGGCGGAGGATCGCCTGCGCACGGGCGACGATCTCGTCCAGGGCGAAGGGCTTGGTGACGTAGTCGTCGCCACCGGCGTTGAGGCCTTCGATCTTGTCCTGAGTGTCATCCTTCGCCGTGAGGAAGAGGATCGGTGCGGTGAATCCTGCACCGCGAAGCCGCTTTGTCACGCTGAACCCGTTCATATCGGGCAGCATGACATCGAGGATGATGAGGTCCGGTTCCTCTTCGAGAACAGCGGAGATGGTCGCGGCGCCGTTGGCGACGGTCTTGACCTGGTAACCGGCAAAGCTCAGACCGGTGGACAGCAGGTCACGGATGTTCGGCTCGTCGTCGACGACCAGGATGCGTGCATCAGTCATGACCCCATTATGGTGACTTCACCCATGCGGTGGCTGATCATCTTGCGGAGCGGCGAATTGTCGACCCCGAATGCCGTGACCCGGTCGGAGTAGCATCCGGGAGTATGGACGAGGCAGAAGGCGGCGACAGCGCGTGCTGGCTCGCCCGGGTGTGCCCGGAATGCGGGGCGATGCTCGATGACAGGGTCAGCCCCTGCTGGCGGTGCGGCACACGCCCCGAAGACGAGGACTGATCACGCGGCAGCGAGCGCGTCCGCGTCCAAGATCGTGTAGCTGTATCCCTGTTCGGCGAGGAAGCGTTGACGGTTCTGGGCGTAATCCTGGTCGACCGTGTCGCGCGCGATGAGCGTGTAGAAGCTCGCGGTGTGACCGGACTCCTTCGGTCGCAGCAGGCGTCCGAGTCGCTGAGCCTCTTCCTGGCGTGAACCGAACGAACCCGATACCTGGATCGCCACGGAAGCCTCCGGCAGATCGATCGAGAAGTTCGCCACTTTCGACACGACCAGCAACTCGATCTCGCCCTCGCGGAATTGGCGGTACAGCTCTTCGCGCTCGTCGATCGGTGTGGCGCCGGTGATCTGCGGAGCATTCAAGGCTTCGGAGAGCGTCTCGAGCTGGTCGAGGTACTGGCCGATCACGAGAATGCGCTCACCGGGATGCTTCGCGATGAGCTCGCGCACCGCATCGATCTTGGCCGGGGCGGATGCCGCAAGCCGGTACCGGTCGTCATCGGTCGCTGCGGCGTACTCCAGCCGGTCGTCGGCGGGCAGGTCGACACGCACCTCGTAGCAGGCGGCGGGGGAGATGAACCCCTGCGCTTCGATCTGCTTCCACGGCGCATCGAAGCGCTTAGGGCCGATGAGGCTGAACACGTCGCCCTCGCGGCCGTCCTCGCGGACCAGGGTCGCGGTGAGTCCGATGCGGCGGCGGGCCTGGAGGTCGGCGGTCAGCTTGAAGACGGGAGCCGGGAGCAGATGCACCTCGTCATAGACGATGAGGCCCCAATCCAGAGCATCCAGCAGTGCGAGGTGGGCGTACTCGCCCTTCCTCTTCGCCGTGAGGATCTGGTAGGTCGCGATCGTGACCGGCTTGACCTCTTTGACCTGCCCCGAGTACTCGCCGATCTCTTCAGGGGTGAGATCGGTGCGCTTGAGCAGCTCGTCGTGCCACTGCCGGGCCGATACCGTATTCGTCACGAGGATGAGGGTCGTCGTCTTCGTCGCGGCCATCGCTGCCGCGCCGACGATGGTCTTACCTGCGCCGCAGGGGAGAACCACGACTCCGGATCCGTCCTTGGTGAATGCGTCTACGGCATCCTGCTGGTACGGGCGAATATGCCAGCCGTCCTCGGCGAGCTCGATCTCATGCGGGGTGCCGGGGGTGTATCCGGCGAGGTCCTCCGCGGGCCAGCCGATCTTCAGCAGCTCCTGCTTGATCTGGCCACGGGCCCACGCGTCGATCACATACGCGTCGGGATTCGGATGCCCGATGAGCAACGGCTGGATGCGCTTGTTGTTCGCCACCTGAGCGAGTACAGCAGGGTCCGTCGAACGCAGGAGCAGCACACCCTCGTCATCGCGTTCGATGATGAGCCTGCCGTAGCGGTTCACCGTCTCGCGCAGATCGACGGATACCGATGGCGGCACCGGGAATCGGGACCACTTCTCGAGCACCTCGAGCATGTCGTCGGCGGTGTGCCCGGCGGCGCGGGCGTTCCACAGGCCGAGTCGGGTGATCCGATACGTGTGGATGTGCTCCGGCGCCCGTTCGAGCTCGGCGAAGATCGCCAGCTCGTGGCGCGCGGTTTCGGCGTCCGCGTGTGCGACTTCGAGGAGCACGGTGCGGTCGCTCTGAACGATCAGTGGGCCATCAGACATAGCGGTCCAGTCTATCCTCGCTACGCTTCGGAAGGGTCGACGACATGGACAGCGCGGATGCTTCTGACCGGAAGCGTCCGCTCAACATCCGCCGCACGATCTCTGCCGCGCAATCGGCCGCCGCCGAGCCCGCTCGCCTCGAGCAGCAGTTCTCGGGTGGTGCCGTCCGGCATGTCGATCTCCACCCGCAGCACGGCCTTGGCGCGCACGGCCGCCTCGAGCTCGCGGTCGAGCCACGCGGCGTCGGCATCCGGACCCTGCTGGGCGCGAAGCCGGCCGATGAGGCCCGTGTAGTCCGGTGCCGCCCCGTGCTCGGATTCCGGATTCGGATGACGATCGACCACAAGCGGCTGCCCGTCCGGCCCGACGAGCATCGCCGGGTAACGGGCATCCGTCAGTGTCCAATAGACGGTGTCGCGTCCGACGCGCGAGCTGAGCCCTTCGGCATCCCGGGACAGCGCGAGGGGACGCAACGACTGGTCGACGCCCATCGCATCCAGCAGCGTGGCATCTGCGCTCGCGACCCGGGTTCGCCCCGACACCGGATCCGCGAATACCCGCACGAGCCCGTGTCGCTGATCGGACTGCACCACGAGGTACTCGAGCGGCTGCGGGATGCCGGTCAGCGAGATCTCGCCGAGGAATTCGAGGATCGATGCGGCGGTCTCGCCGGTCGTCAGAGCGTGCGCGACGGATTCTGCGGTGAAGCGGTACGAGGATGCCTGAGCGGTCGACTCACGGACGGCGATACCGCGCAGACGCACATCCAGCGCGGGCTGAAGGGGCCCGGGTGCAATCGCCGAGAGGTCGTTCTGCAGGAAGATCCGGTCGACCTCGGCAGGCAGCATCCGCTCGATCGCGGTGGCGTCTGCAGCCGCACCGAGTCGCAGCGGCGCAGCCCATTCCGGTTCTGTTCCGTCGTCGGCGATCAGGCCGAGCAGTCGAGTGCGGGTGCGGATCGACGCGCAGCGCGCTCCCCAAGAGGGGTCCCAAGGATGCTGCTGTTCCCAGCGCGACACGGGCAGCCAGCCGCCTGCATCGGTGCGCAGGCCACGGGGCAGGGCGGACCGGAAGGCCTCAGTGAGCGCCGTCCAGCGATCGGATGCTGAGTGCCGCAGCCAGGCATCGCCGGAAGTGCTCACTCGCAAACGGCGGTCGGCCACCGTGATGAGGCCGGCGGCCGTCGCGATGGAGATGAGGTCGTCGAGGATGTCAGCGGGCGTGCCGGCCTCGGCGATCCGGCGCTTTTCTCCCGCGGCGAGCCGTCCGTCCGTCAGCAGTGCAAGGGGGGACTCGGACGCGAGCATCAGCAGGTCGGCTATCGCTGCCACGCTGGTGAATGCGCGTTCCGCTGCCCGTGCGGTGGCCGGCTCGGTCGACGGCTCCGGGGCGGAGGTCTCCACGACGACGGGAGGTTCTCTGGTCCTGACGGCGTCGATGACCGATGGCGCGGGGGAGCCGTCTGGACGCAACAGCCCCAGAGCGAGGAGGGATGCCTCCTCTTCGCCAGCATCCTCACCGTGTGCAGCGCGGTGCAGCGCGGTGGCTTCCTCCAGCGTCAGACGCGGCAGCATCCGCTCGATGGATGCTGGTTCCAGCAGTGCTTCGGCGGCGTCGAAGAAGTCCGACCAGGCCACGTCCTCTCGCACATTGTGCGCTGCGAACAGCGCTGCCAGCTGCTCGTCGGTGGCAGCGGCCAGCCACACGGCGAGCGGGCGGGCGTGCGTGCTCATCTCACGACCGCTTGGCGGCGCGACCCTTTCGGACGAAACTCATGATCAGCAGCGCGATGATCATGGCGAACGCGATCGGCAGCCCGTATGGCGGCACCGCCACGAGGATCGGCCACACGCCTTCGGTGAACGATTGCTGGGTCATTCCGGCGGCGCTTCCGATGATGATGGCGAAGAAGCAGATGACCGAGAGAGCGGCGAGAATCAAGGCCGTGAACGCGAGGATGCGGTCCAGTCGGCGGACGGGGACCTCGGGTCCGGAATTCTGCGTGCTCATCCGTCTCAGCCTAGCCCCTGGAACACCGGTAGGCTGGGGGAGGCCGCAGATCCGCGCGCCTTCATTTCGGCATCATCACACTGCGAGGTCTCCCATGCCCACCGGCAAGGTCAGGTTCTACGACGACGAGAAGGGGTTCGGCTTCATCGCCAGCGATGATGGCCAGGACGTCTTCCTGCACGCCTCTGCCCTGCCCGCAGGTACGTCGATCAAGTCCGGCGCGCGCGTCGAGTTCGGCGTCGCCGACGGCAAGCGCGGTCTCCAAGCACTTTCGGTTCGCGTTCTCGACGCTCCGGTCAGCCTCGCCAAGGCGAAGCGCAAGCCGGCCGACGACATGGCAGTCATCATCGAAGACCTCGTCAAGCTCCTCGATGATGTCGGCGGCGATCTGCGCCGCGGACGCTATCCATCCAGCAGCTATGGCCGCAAGGTCGCTGCTGTTCTTCGCAAGGTTGCCGATGACCTCGACGCCTGAGCCCTCTGCTGAAGCGGACGATCGCCTGATCGGCGCGCACGACCTCGCGCTCGCTGCTCTGCAGGAGATCACGCCGGCCTCGACGATCGGCCCCGCCGCCGGATACCTCGTCGAGGACGACGGCTCCGTGTCGCTGCGGTTCGAGAACCGCCTTCCCGGATACCCGGGCTGGTACTGGACCGTCACCGTGGCCCGCGTCGAGGATGCAGGTCCCACCGTGCTCGAACTCGAATTGTTGCCGAACGAGGGCGCGCTTCTGGCTCCCGAATGGGTGCCGTGGGCCGAGCGCCTTGCGGAGTACCGCGCCCACCAGGCTGAACTCGCCGAGCAGGCGGCTGCCGCAGCGGCAGAGAGTGCTGATTCGGAGTCGGACGAGTCGGGTGATTCGGACGATGACGAGTCGGACGCTTCTGATGACGCAGACGACGACGAAGACGACGACGAAGACGACGACGACGAGGAGTCCGAGGACGACGACTTCGACGATGAGGACTCTTCGGGCTCGCGCGTGCTGCACGCCGGCGACCTCGACGGCGTCGACATCGATGAGCTCGACGACTCCGCCGAGGAGGAGTAGCTCGCGCTGCTAATCCCCGCGTCGCGCTGCTGTTCTCTGCCGTCGCGCTGCTAATCCCCGCGTCGCGCTGCTGTTCTCTGTCGGCGCGGCTGTTATTTATGCCGCGCCAACAGAGAAGGACAGCGCGAAGAGCGAATCCGCGCTCAGGCGCCGGTGTTCTCCAGGACGTAGTCGATCGACCGAATGAGCTGACGCACGTCGTCCGGCTCGATCGAGACGAACGTCGCGATGCGCAGCTGATTGCGGCCGAGCTTCCGGTACGGCTCGGTGTCGACGATGCCGTTGGCACGCAGGGTCTTCGCGATCGCGGCGGCATCGATGCTCTCGTCGAAGTCGATCGTGACGACGACGGGGGAGCGGTGCTCCGGGTTCGTGACGAACGGCGTTGCGACGGAGGAGGCCTCAGCCCAGTCGTACAGCGCTCCCGAAGACTCCGCCGTACGCGCGCCGGCCCAAGCCAGACCGCCGTTCTCATTGATCCACTTCAGCTGGGTGTCCAGGAGGTGCAGCGTCGTGAGCGCCGGCGTGTTCAGCGTCTGGTTCAGCCGCGAGTTGTCGACGGCGTTCTTCAGGCTGAGGAACTCGGGAATGTAGCGATCTGATGCCGCGATTCGCTCGATCCGCTCGATCGCAGCAGGGGAGACCGCAGCGAACCAGATGCCGCCATCCGATCCGAGGTTCTTCTGCGGTGCGAAGTAGTAGACATCGGCCTGGGCGACGTCGAAGTCGATGCCGCCGGCTGCGCTCGTCGCGTCGACCACCGTGAGTGCGCCACCAGCGGCGACGCGCTGGACAGGAGCTGCGACACCGGTCGAGGTCTCGTTGTGTGGCCAGGCGTAGACGTCGACGCCGTCGACGATCTCGGGAGCGATGAGGGATCCCGGTTCCGCGCTGCGGACGTCGGGGGCTTCGAGCCACGGCGCAGCGGCGGCCTTGGCGAACTTGCCGCCGAACTCGCCGAAGGTGAGGTTCTGGCTACGACGTTCGATGAGGCCGAAGGCCGCAGCATCCCAGAAGGCGGTCGACCCGCCGTTGCCCAGCAGGATCTCGTAACCGTCAGGAAGACGGAACAGGCTCGCGAACTGCTCGCGGACGCTGCCGACGAGGTTCTTCACCGGCGCCTGGCGATGCGAGGTACCGAGGATGCTGGCGCCCGCGGTGACGAGTGCCTCCAACTGCGCAGGGCGCACTTTCGATGGACCGCAGCCGAAGCGGCCGTCAACGGGCAGGAGGTCACGGGGAATCTCGATCGCCATGGGTCGATTCTAGGGGCGCGTCGAGCGGGGGACTTCCACTGTGACCACGTCTGACGTCGCTGGGGGAATGTAGGCTTGCCTAAGAAGACCCGGAGGGCCAGATGACGGACTTGATCGACACCACGGAGATGTACCTCCGCACAATCCTCGAACTCGAAGAGGAGAACATCGTTCCCCTGCGTGCGCGCATCTCCGAGCGTCTCGGACACTCGGGTCCGACCGTCTCGCAGACCGTGGGGCGCATGGAGCGCGACGGGCTCGTCGTCGTCTCCGAGGATCGCACGCTCGAGTTGACGGATGCCGGCCGCCGAAAGGCCGTCGATGTCATGCGCAAGCACCGTCTCGCCGAGCGACTGCTCTCTGATGTGATCGGACTGGATTGGGCATTCGTCCATGAAGAGGCGTGCCGATGGGAGCACGTGATGAGCGAGCAGGTCGAGCGCCGTCTCGTCGAGCTCCTCGGGCATCCGACCGAGTCGCCGTATGGCAACCCGATCCCGGGCCTTGACCAGCTGGGCGACATGATGCCCGCGCGCACATTCGATGAGGGCGTGGTCGGGTTGGTGAAGAAGCTCAACGAGGCGGGAGAGCCGATCGAGGGGACCGTGCGCCGGCTCGCCGAGCCCGCACAGGTCGACCCCGAGCTGCTGGTGCAGCTGCGTGATGCCGGTGTCGTGCCGGGAGCCCACGGAAACTACCGCTTCAGTGAGGGATACGTTCTGATCGAGATGGACGGCAACGACGAGGGCCTTGAGCTCCCTGTCGAGCTGGCCTCGCACATCTTCCTCGTGGGCGAATCGTCCTGACAAACCGCTCCCGGAGGATTGTCAGCCTCTCAGGGTGACAGGATCGTTATCTTCCGGTAACCTCGGACAGGTCGTCAGCGAAGAAGCCCGCTGGCGGCAAACCCCGCGAAGACTGCCTCATCGGCTCGTCGTCTCTGCGGACACAACGCACGAAGTAGCCCGAACTCGTGCGACGAGAAGCAGTGCAGACGAGTCAGCGCACCCGAGCGCCGAGGCACAGGAGGATTACCTTTTGGCCGCAGACATCGAACCGACCACAACATCTGACGCGACCGTGAAAAGTCAGCGCAACGCGGCACCCCGCAGCGCTACTCGCCGGATCGTGAAGCCCATGCGGTCGATCGCGATCTTCGGTGCCGTCGGCGCGCTGGTGGCAGCGGTCGCGCTTCCCGCCTACGCGGCTTCATCCGATCCGCTCGATGCGACGGCCACCCTGCAGCAGGTCGCAGCATCTGACGCTCAGTCTCTTGTCGTCGCGTCTGAAGCGACAGCCGCCCCCCTCCAGCGCTCGACCTACACGGCGACCACGCCCGAAGAGATCGAGCAGAAGAAGGCTGAAGAGGCAGCAGCCGCAGCAGCTGCTGCCGCAGCTGAGGCGGCTTCCGTGTCGGCAGCATCCTCTTCGTACTCCGGCGGGGGCATCGATATCGGCAGCTACGCGCTTGTCTCTCCGGGTTCCGGTGAGGTGCGCTATCCGCTTCCGCAGGGCTCGTACACCCAGGGGCGCACGACTGTCGGTGCCGACAGTGGTGGCCACGAAGGCGCCGACATGCTCGCCCCGGCAGGAACACCGATCTATGCCGCGGCAGCCGGTGTCGTGCGAGTGTCGTCGGAGAGCTACTACGGATACGGCGTCGGGATCACGATCGACCACGTCATCGGCGGTCAGAGCGTCTCGACGACATACGGCCACATGACCTATGGGTCGCGTCAGGTCCAGGCAGGGCAGACCGTGCAGGCCGGACAGCTCATCGGTGCTGTCGGAAGCACCGGCAGCTCGACGGCGAATCACCTCCACTTCGAGGTGCACGTGAACGGCGCCATCCTCGAGCCGTACTCGTGGCTCGCCGCCAACGCTGGCTGATCTCGCGTTCCGCTTTCCCCGGTACGACACGCACCTGAGTGTTCACCCGTCGTTTCGTCATCCCTCGGCTTGATGAGCTAGCCTGAACCCGTCGTCGCACGGACGGGAGAAGCCGATGGAACCAACGCCGAGCATTCGCACCATGGATGCACTCGGTCGTTACGTCCTTCGGCATTGCCCGCAGGGATGCACGGAACTTGTCGTGTGCACAAGGCGCTGTCCATAGGACGGCGCCTTTTTACGTCTCTGCGTTTGATCTGCCGTTCGAGTGGCGTCATGTGAGTCGAGAGTGCCAGGAAGCCGTCCTGGCGGATCGAAGGGATGACGATGCGCACACTTGTTCTGAATGCGGGATACGAACCGCTCGCGGTGGTCTCGTTCCGCCGAGCCCTCGTGCTCGTGATGAGTCACAAAGCGACCGTGATCGAACGCGTCGAAGGCGATCCGGTCTGGGCCGCAACGGACGTATTCGACCGTCCGGCCGTCATCATCCTGTCGCGATATGTTCGGGTTCCGATGAGTAGACGAGTGCCCGTCACTCGGCGGGGCGTGCTCCGCCGGGATGATCATCGCTGTGGATACTGTGGCAAAGCAGCATCCACGATCGACCACGTTCTGCCTCGCTCGCGCGGAGGTGCCGACTCCTGGGAGAACCTTGTGGCGTGCTGCCTGCGGTGCAACAACGTCAAGAGCGACCGCACGCCCCAGGAGATGAGGTGGCAGCTGCGGTTCACTCCGCGTCCGCCGCACGGTGGCAGATGGACCGTTCGCGGCACCGAGCGCAGCGACCCCTGCTGGGAGCCGTATCTCGCGCTCGCTGCATGACTTCGGAAGAATGACGATATGTCACGTGCCCTCATCATCATCGATATGCAACTCGGCTTCGACGATCTCGACTTCTGGGGGTCGACGACGAACTTTGGTTGTGAGGAGAACGTCGCACGTCTGATCGTCGAGTGGGAGCGCGCCGGAGAACCGATCGTGGTAGTCCGGCACGACTCTCTTTCGGACTCATCGCCGTTGCATCCGGCGAATCCCGGCAATGCGCTGGTTGCAGCTGTGGACCGAGCCGGACGCGCGCTGCTCGTCGTCAAGAACGTGAACTCTGCGTTCTACGGGAGTCCGGATCTGCACACCTGGTTGCAGGAGGCAGCGATCGAAGAGTTGGTGATCTGCGGCATCCAGACGAACATGTGCGTGGAGACGACCGCGCGGATGGCTGGCAATCTCGGATACTCCACGGTGGTGGTGCTGGATGCCACGCGGACTTTCGATCTCACCGCAGAGGTGATCGGCCTCGGCGAGGTGCATCGCAGCGCAGACGAGATCATGGCGAGCACCGCGCTCGTGCTTCAGGAAGGCGGATTCGCCCGGATCGCGACGACCCGTGAGGTCATTGCGGCCGGTGCGACTGGATAGACTTGTTGCGCCAGCCTCTGTAGCTCAATGGAAGAGCAGTTGCGTCCTAAGCAAACGGTTGGGGGTTCGAGTCCCTCCAGGGGCACCATCTGACCGACGCCTCGCGATGACCGCCGCGT
>NZ_JBQDSX010000017.1:0-69129 GCF_052099035.1 Microbacterium sp.
GACCTCGGCCTCGAGCGTGATGATCTGCTCGTGGCGGGCCAGCGCGATCTCGATCGCCGGGAGGAGGTCGTTCGGCGTGAACGGCTTGACGACATAGGCCAGGGCGCCGGCCTCGCTGGCGCGCTCGACGAGCTCCTTCTGGCTGAAAGCGGTCAGCAGTACGACGGGGGCGATGTTCGCCTTGTGCAGGCGCTCTGCGGCGCTGATGCCGTCGAGCTGCGGCATCTTGACGTCCATGATGACCAGGTCGGGCCGAAGCTCGGTTGCGAGGGCCACAGCCGTCTCACCGTCTCCTGCCTCGCCGACGACGTCATAGCCGTTGTCTCGGAGGATCTCGACGATGTCGAGTCGGATCAGCGATTCGTCTTCGGCGACGACGACGCGTCGCGGGGCGGATGCCGTGGGCTGCTCAGACTGTTCTTGCTCGGTCACAGCATCCATTCTAGTGGACACCCAGGCCGAGCCCGCCGCACACGCCCGCGGTGGACCAGACCACCACCTGCTCTGCGCTAAAGTCGTAGACGCGACATCCGCGCCGGCGTGGCGGAATGGTAGACGCGGAGCACTCAAAATGCTTTGTCCGAAAGGACGTGTGGGTTCGAGTCCCACCGCCGGCACCGCAAGAATGACGAATGGCCCCGGGATCTCTCCCGGGGCCATTCCTCGTTCAGCTCTTAGGCGCCAGCCTTGTAGATCGGCGCTGCTCCGTTGACGGCATCCCCGACCTTGTGGACGCGAATGTCGTTGGTGGAGCCGACGATTCCGGGAGGGGACCCGGAGATCACGACGACCTTGTCTCCCTCGACGGCGAGACCATTGCCCAGCAGGTACTCGTCGACCTGGTGGTACATCAGGTCGGTGTGCTGGACCATCTCGACCAGCTTCGAGCGGATGCCCCAGGTCAGGGCCATGCGACGGCGGATGCTCGGCTCCGGCGTGAACGCGAGCATCGGAATCCGCGAGCGCAGGCGCGACAGACGACGCGCGCTGTCACCGGACTGCGTGAAGACGCAGAGGAACTTCGCATCCACGAACTCCGCGACCTCGAGAGCGGCCAGCGTGATGGCGCCACCTTGGGTGCGCGGCTTGGTCGTCAGTGGCGCGATGCGCTCGAGACCGTGCTCCTCCGTGGACTCCACGATGCGTGCCATCGTCTCGACGACGACGATGGGGTACTCCCCCACGCTCGTCTCGCCGGAGAGCATGACAGCATCCGCGCCATCGAGCACGGCGTTGGCGACGTCCGAGGTCTCAGCACGCGTGGGAACGGGGCTGGAGATCATCGACTCGAGCATCTGCGTCGCGACGATGACGGGCTTCGCGTTGCGGCGGGCGAGCTCGACAGCGCGCTTCTGCACGATCGGGACCGCCTCCAGAGGCAGTTCGACGCCGAGGTCGCCGCGGGCGACCATGATGCCGTCGAACGCGTCGACGATCTCTTCGAGCGCCTCGACAGCCTGCGGCTTCTCGATCTTCGCGATGACGGGGACCTTCACGCCCTCTTCCGCCATGATCTCGTGGACGCGGTCGACATCCTCTGCGTTGCGCACGAACGACAGCGCGATCAGGTCGGCGCCGATCTTCAGGCCCCAGCGGAGATCTGCCTCGTCCTTTTCGCTCATCGCGGGGACGTTCACGGCGACGCCGGGCAGGTTGATGCCCTTGTTGTTCGATACGGCGCCGGCGACGATCACCTTGGTCGTCACGACGGTTCCGTCGGTCTCGACGACCTCGACGCGGACCTTGCCGTCGTCGATCAGCAGGAAGTCTCCGGGCTTGACGTCGTTCGGGAGTCCCTTGAACGTCGTGCCGCAGATCTCACGGTTGCCGATGATGTCTTCGGTGGTGATCTTGAAGATGTCGCCTTCGGCGAGCTCGTACGGGCCGTCCTCGAACTTGCCGAGTCGGATCTTCGGGCCCTGCAGGTCGACCAGGACGGCCACAGCACGGCCTGCGTCGTCCGCGGCGCGGCGCACGTTGGCGTAGTTCGCGTCGTGGACGGTGTAGTCACCGTGGCTGAGGTTCAGGCGGGCGACATCGACGCCCGCCTCGATGATTGCTCGGACGTTCTCATAACTTGACGTTGCCGGACCCAGCGTGGCGACGATTTTCGCGCGTCTCAATAGACTTCTCCAGGGTAAGAGGGTGGGGGAATTATGGCGACGGTGCCGTCGCCAGCCTACGCGGGCTGCAGCCCGATTGCGACATCCGACGGGCGTACAGGTGCAGGCAGCACCGATTCTCCCATCAGGAAGCGGTCAACACCGGCCGCAGCCGCACGTCCTTCGGCGATTGCCCACACGATGAGCGACTGCCCACGACCGGCGTCACCGGCGACGAATACGCCCGGGATCGTCGACTCGTAGGACTCCGCACGGTGAAACGCACCGCGTTCTGCCGTCTGCGGCCGCATCTCGTCGGTGAAGGTATCGGTCTCCGGGCCCGTGAACCCCATCGCGATGAGCACGAGGTCTGCGGGGATCTCCCGCTCGGTGCCGCTCTTCGGCACACGCCGCCCGTCGAGGTACTCGGTCTCGGCGACACGCAGCGCGCGCACCTCACCGGCCTCGTTGCCGAGGAACTCGACGGTGGATGCCAGATAGTGTCGCTCGCCGCCTTCTTCGTGCGCGGACTGCACCTCGAAGATGGTCGGCATCATCGGCCAGGGCTGGTGGTCAGGACGCTCGAGACCGGGTTGGGTGCCGATAGCGAGGTTGGTGACGCTGAGCGCGCCCTGACGGTGCGCGGTCCCGATGCAGTCGGCACCGGTGTCACCGCCGCCGATGACGATGACGTGCTTGCCCGCGGCGCTGATCTGGTTCGGCACGATATCGCCGGCACCTGCACGGTTGGACTCGACGAGATACTCCATCGCGAAGTGCACGCCGTCCCAGTCTCGCCCCGGGATCGACAGATCGCGCGGAACCGTGGAGCCGGTGGCGAGGACGACGGCGTCGTAACGCGCGCGCAGGTCGGCCCAGGTGATGTCCGTGCCGATCTCGACACCCGCCCGGAAGCGCGTGCCCTCCTCCTGCATCTGACGTAGGCGGGACTCAAGGTGGCTCTTCTCCATCTTGAAATCCGGGATGCCGTAACGCAGCAGCCCGCCGATGCGATCGTCCCGCTCGAAGACGGCGACGGTGTGACCCGCCCGCGTGAGCTGCTGAGCAGCCGCCAGCCCCGCGGGACCCGAGCCGACAACAGCGACGGTCTTGCCGGTGAGCCGCTCCGGCGGCTGCGGCTCGACCCAACCCTTCGCGAAGGCCTCGTCGATGATCGAGACCTCGACCTGCTTGATCGTCACGGCCGGCTGATTGATGCCCAGCACGCAGGCGCTCTCGCACGGTGCGGGGCACAGCCTGCCCGTGAACTCCGGGAAGTTGTTCGTCGCGTGCAGGCGCTCGATCGCGGCACGGTCCTCGCCGCGCCAGGTCAGATCGTTCCACTCCGGGATGAGATTGCCCAGCGGGCACCCCGAATGGCAGAACGGCACGCCGCAGTCCATGCACCGGCCGGCCTGGCGGCGCAGCACGTTCTTGTCACCGGGCTCGTAGACCTCTTTCCAGTCCATGATCCGCACCGGTACAGGGCGACGGGCGGGCAGTTCGCGCTCCGTCACCTTCAGAAAGCCCTTGGGATCAGCCACCGGTCACCTCCAGGATGCGGTTCCAGACAGCATCGCCGTCCGGGTCGACGCCGGAGGCCTCTGCCTCCTGGCGCATGGTCTGCACGGCCGCGAAATCACGCGGCAGCACCTTTACGAACTCGGATGCGATGGTGCCGAACTGCGCCAGCATCCCGGCTGCGAGTGGAGAGTCCGTGCGTTCGACATGCTCTGCGAGCAGGCTTCGCAGCACTTCCAGATCTGCTCGATCCAGTGGTTCCAGCCGGAGTTCGCCACTCTCGCGCGACTGCTGATTCACCTTCTCCGGCGGCAGCGCGTGCACGTAGGCCACTCCCCCGGACATACCCGCACCGAGGTTGCGGCCCGTTGTTCCGAGAATGACTGCGCGGCCGCCGGTCATGTACTCGAGGGCGTGGTCACCGACTCCCTCGACGACCGCGGTCGCCCCGGAATTTCGCACCAGGAACCGCTCGCCGACGACACCGGAGATGAACATCGACCCGGACGTCGCGCCGTAGCCGATCACGTTTCCTGCGATCACGTTCTCGTGAGGGGTGATACTCGACTCCCGCGCAGGGCGAACGACGATATCGCCGCCGGAGAGGCCCTTGCCGACGTAGTCGTTCGCATCGCCCTCGAGGCGCAGCATGATGCCCGCAGGCAGGAAGGCGCCCAGCGACTGGCCGGCCGTGCCGTGCAGGGTGACATCGATCGTCTCTCGTGCGAGACCGCCGGGCCCGAAACGAGTCGTGACCTCGTGTCCGAGCATGGTGCCCACGGCGCGCTCGGTGTTGCGGATCGGCAGTTCGATGAACACAGGCTGTCGATCGTGCAGCGCCTCCTGCGACATCTCGATCAACTGCACATCGAAGTGCTTGTCGAGCTCGTGATCCTGCGTACGCGCGTGCCGACGAGGTTCGGATGCTGGGAACAGCGGACCCTCGAGGATCGGTGCGAGATCGAGGCCATCGGCCTTCCAATGCTGGATCGCCGCATTCGCCTCGATGAGGTCTGCACGGCCGATGATCTCATCGAGAGAACGGAAGCCCAGATCGGCGAGGAGCTCACGAACCTCTTCAGCGATGAACTCCATGAAGTTCACGACGAACTCCGGCTTGCCGGTGAATCGCTCCCGCAGGGCGGGATTCTGAGTCGCAACTCCCACCGGGCACGTATCGAGATGGCAGACGCGCATCATGATGCAGCCGCTGACCACGAGCGGAGCGGTGGCGAAACCGAACTCCTCCGCCCCCAGCAGCGCACCGATGATGACGTCACGGCCGGTCTTGAGCTGTCCGTCGACCTGCACCACGACGCGGTCGCGCATACCGTTGAGCATGAGCGTCTGCTGCGTCTCGGCGAGCCCGAGTTCCCACGGAGTGCCGGCGTGCTTGAGCGAGTTCAACGGGCTTGCTCCCGTGCCGCCGTCGTGGCCGGAGACCAGGATGACGTCGCTGAGCGCCTTCGCCACGCCCGCAGAGACCGCGCCGATTCCGGACTGGCTCACCAGCTTGGTGTGGATGCGCGCCTTCGGGTTCGCGCGCTTCAGGTCGAAGATCAGCTGCTTGAGATCTTCGATCGAGTAGATGTCATGGTGCGGCGGCGGTGAGATGAGTCCCACACCGGCTGTGGCGTGTCGAGTCCTCGCGACCCAGGGATAGACCTTCCCCGGCGGCAACTGCCCGCCCTCGCCGGGCTTCGCGCCCTGGGCGAGCTTGATCTGGATGTCATCCGCCTGCGTGAGGTAGAGGCTCGTGACCCCGAAGCGGCCGGATGCGACCTGCTTGATCGCACTGCGACGCTCGGGGTCGAGCAGCCGATCGACGTCTTCACCACCTTCGCCGGTGTTCGACTTCGCTCCGATGCTGTTCATCGCGACGGCGAGCGTTTCGTGCGCTTCGCGGGAGATGGAACCGTAGCTCATCGCTCCGGTCGAGAAGCGTTTCACGATGGCGCTCGCCGGCTCGACGTCGTCGATCGGGATCGGCGGACGTGTGCCCGTGCGCAGGGCGAACAGTCCACGCAGCGTCTTCAGCTCGGCTGCCTGATCATCGACGAGCTTCGTGTACTCGCGGAAGATGTCATAGCGACGGTTGCGCGTGGAGTGCTGCAGTCGGAACACCGTTTCGGGATTGAACAGGTGCGGGGAGCCATCGCGGCGCCACTGGTACTCGCCGCCGGTCCACAGGCGTTCGTGGGCCCTGGCTGCGGCATCCTCAGGATAGGCGTAGTCGTGACGGGCCTGGTTCTCGGCGAAGACGTCTTCGATGCCGATGCCGCCGAGCTTGGTCTCGGTGCCGGTGAAGTAGGCGTCGATGAAGTCCTGGCTGAGGCCGATGGCCTCGAAGACCTGCGCGCCGGCATACGAGGAGACGGTGGAGATGCCCATCTTCGACATGATCTTCAGCACGCCCTTGCCGAGCGCGTAGATGAGATTGCGGACGGCCTTCTCCGGGGAGATTCCGGTGATGAAGCCGGTGCGCACGAGGTGCTCCACCGTCTCCATCGCGAGGTAGGGATTGACAGCGGATGCCCCGTATCCGATAAGGGTGGCAACGTGATGCACTTCGCGCACGTCACCCGCTTCGACGAGCAGGCCCACCTTCATCCGATTCTCACGACGGATCAGATGATGGTGGATCGCCGAGACCATCAGCAGAGACGGGATCGCGACGAGATCCTTGTTCGAGTCACGGTCGGACAGGATAATGAACTCCGCGCCTTCGGCGATCGCCTCATCCGCTTCGGCGCACATCTCCTCGATGCGCTCCTGCATCGTGTGGGCACCGGCATCGAAGTGGTAGAGGCCGCTGATCGTGACGGCGGAGCGTCCTTCAAGCGCCTTATCTATGTGCCGGATCTTCGCGAGCTCGTCGTTATCGATGACGGGGAAGTCGACGGCGACAGTGCGCGTGTGCTCCGGACCCCAGCTGAGCAGGTTGCTCTCCGGGCCGAGGGAGGACCGGAGGCTCGTCACGACCTCTTCGCGGATCGAGTCCAGTGGCGGATTCGTCACCTGCGCGAACTGCTGCGTGAAGTAGTCGAACAGCAGGCGCGGACGGTCGCTGAGCACCGCAATCGGTGTGTCGGATCCCATCGCCCCCAGTGGCTCGACGCCGGTCTGGCCCATCGGCGTGAGCAGGATGCGCACTTCTTCTTCGGTGTATCCGAAAGTGCGCTGGCGGCGCGTGATGGATGCCGGCGGGTGCACGATGTGCTCGCGCTCCGGCAACTCGGCCAGACGAACGGCGCCCTGATTGAGCCATTCCTGCCAAGGATGCAGTGTCGCGAGGTTCTTCTTGATTTCGTCATCTTCGACGATGCGGCCAGCGGCCGTGTCGACGACGAACATCTTGCCCGGCTGCAGGCGGCCACGACGCTTGATCCGCTCGGGCTCGAAATCCAGCACACCCGTCTCTGATCCGATGACGACGAGCCCATCGGTGGTCTCGGTCCATCGTCCTGGGCGCAGGCCGTTGCGGTCGAGTGTGGCACCGACGAGTGACCCATCGGTGAAGATGAGAGCGGCAGGGCCGTCCCACGGCTCCATCTGGTTGGAGTGGTAGTCGTAGAACGCCCGTAGCTCGGGTGAGAGGTCCGACTGCTTCTCGTAGGCCTCGGGGACCATCATCATGATCGCGTGCGGGAGGCTGCGGCCCGAAAGCGTCAGCAGCTCGAGAACCTCGTCGAACGATGCCGAGTCGCTGGCTCCGGGCGTGCAGATGGGCAGAAGAGGTCGGATGTCGCCGAGCAGCTCGGACTCCAGCTGCGACTGGCGTGCGCGCATCCAGTTGCGGTTTCCACCGACGGTGTTGATCTCCCCGTTGTGGGCCAGCATCCGCAACGGCTGTGCGAGCGGCCAGGACGGGAAGGTGTTCGTGGAGTACCGGGAATGCACCACGGCGAGCTCGGAGGCGAAGCGCTCATCCTGCAGGTCGGGGTAGAACGGCTCGAGCTGGAGCGTCGTCACCATGCCCTTGTAGCCCAGCGTACGACTGGACAACGAGACGAAGTAGGCATCGAGCTCGTGGCCGGCGCGCTTGCGGAGCCGGTACGCGACGCGGTCCAGGGCGATTCCGGATAGTCGAGCGTCGTCGCCGGGGGCAGCGGCGACGAAGAGCTGTTCAAATGCCGGACGCGCCTCATCGGCGAGCTTTCCGAGATTCTCATTGGCGGTGGGAACGACGCGCCAGCCGAGGACGTCCAGTCCCTCTTCGCGGGCGATCTTCTCGACCCCGGCCTTCTGCGCACGGCGGTCAGAAGCCTGCAGCGGAAGGAAGGCGAGCCCGGCGGCGTATTCGCCGGCATCGGGCAGTTCGAAGTCTGTGACTTCACGCAAGAATGCGTCTGGCATCTGGGTGAGGATGCCCGCACCGTCTCCGGTGCCGGCGTCAGAGCCGATGGCACCTCGGTGCTCGAGGTTGCGCAGCGCTTGAAGCGCCAGCGCGATGATGTCGTGTCCTGCTGTACCCCGGAGGGTGGCGACCATAGCCAGGCCGCAGGCATCCTTCTCGAATGCCGGGTTGTACATGCCCTGCTTCGGGGGGTAGGCGCCGGAGGCGCCGTAGGGAGGCTGGAAGTACATCTGTTACCGTCCTCAGGCAATCAGGTGACACCGGGGACGCCGTCGGCCCACTCGTTCAGTGCAATGGATACGTGACTCGACGAGGGGCCTTCGGGGGCCGCCTTCGCCTTACGGAGCGGTGCTTGTGGCGGTGGCTCCGACGGTGACTTCGGCGGGAGGCTCGCTCACGTCGACGAAATCATCAAGATCGTGTTGCGATTGTACATCAGCGGCCGCGGCCTTCCGCCCTCGGCCCGGCGCGTAGGGCGAGGCCTCCTGGCCGGTGTGCCGACGCGTCTGGACGATGAGGATGACGATGCCGACGATGATGCCGATGATCGAGGCCCACACGTTGCTGCGCAGTCCGAGAATGATCTCGCTCGGGTCGATGCGGATCGATTCCCACACCACGCGACCTGCGCTGTACCAGATCAGGTACACGGCGAAGAGCTTGCCCCACTGCAGGTGCAGGCGACGGCCGATCCAGAGCAGGAAGAGCACGCCGAGGAGGTTCCAGATGACCTCGTAGAGGAAGGTGGGATGGAACAGCGTGCCGTCAGCGAGTCCCGGAGGGAACGCTGAATTGTCGGACTCGATCTCGAGTCCCCACGGCAGGTCCGTCGGCAGACCGAAGAGCTCGTGGTTGAACCAGTTCCCGAAGCGCCCCATCGCCTGGGCGAGCAGCATGCCGGGCGCGAGTGCGTCGGCGAAGGTCCAGAACCGGATCCCGGTCCACTTGCAGCCGAGGTACGCACCGACAGCTCCTCCGAGGAGCGCACCGAAGATCGCGATGCCGCCCTCCCAGATCGCCCAGACCGAACCTGGCTCGAAGGGGTTCCAGGTGTTCCTGCCCTCACCGAAGTAGAAGTTCGGGTGGGTGAGCACGTGGAAGATGCGTGCGCCGATGATGGCGAGCGGCACGGCCAGGATGGCGATGTCAATGACGACCCAGGGCTCTGCCCCGCGCTTGGTGAGCCGGTGGTTCGTCAGCAGAGTTGCGACGATGATGCCGGCGATGATGCACAGAGCGTAGAAGTGGATCCGCAGCGGGCCGAGGTCGAAGTAGCTGACCGGAGGGCTCGGGATGCTGGTGAGCACACCGCTGAGGGCAGAGTGAAGCGCGAGGGACATGAGTGCGATTCTAGTTCTCGTGTGAGCGGACTGCGGACGGCGTGCCTGCAGCAAGGGTCTTCGCAACGTCGGCGAGGGCGTCAAGGCCCCCGTCGCGAAGCGCGCGAACCAGGGCGGTTCCGACGATGGCTCCATCGGCGTACTCGACCACGTCGGCGATCTGATCGGCTGTGGAGATGCCGATGCCGACGCAGGCATTGACGGCGCCGTAGGCGCGGAGTCGACCGACGAGCGCCCGCGCTGCCTGGTCGAGCTCGGCCCGTTCTCCGGTGATGCCCATAGTCGAGACGGTGTAGATGAATCCGGTCGAGGACTTCACGACGAGATCCAGCCGCTCATCGGTCGATGTGGGAGCTGCGAGGAAGATTCGATCGAGCCCAGTGCGCTCACTGGCGGAGATCCACTCCCCTGCTGCTTCGGGGGTGATGTCGGGTGTGATGAGCCCCGACCCACCCGCGGCGAGGAGATCGTCCGCGTAGCGATCGACGCCGTACTGCATCACCGGATTCCAGTACGACATCACGACGACGGGCACATCGGTTGCGGCGGTGATCTCGCGGACCGCGGTGAAGAGGTCGCGCATCTTGAAGCCGTTCGCCAGAGCGGTCTGGGTCGCTTCCTGGATGACCGGGCCGTCCATCACCGGATCGCTGTAGGGCGGGCCGAGCTCGATGATGTCGGCACCGTTCTCGGCGAGCGTGATCGCCGCCTGGATGCTCGTCTGAAGATCGGGAAAACCGACCGGGAGATAGCCGATGAACGCTCCGCGTCCAGCATCCTTCGCCTTCTGGATGGCGGCGGTGACGCGGCTCATCGGGCTTCCTCCACACCTTCGTCGTACAGCTGGAAGTACTTCGCGGCGGTGTCCATGTCTTTGTCGCCGCGCCCCGATAGGCAGACGGCGATGACGGCATCCGGCCCCATGGCGAGTCCCAGACGGATCGCACCGGCCAGCGCATGCGCGGACTCGATGGCGGGGATGATGCCCTCTGTCCTGCTGAGCAGCCGCAGCGCCTGCATGGCCTCGTCGTCGGTCGCGGGAATGTACTCGACGCGTCCGATGTCGGCGAGCCAGGAGTGCTCTGGCCCAACGCCCGGATAGTCGAGCCCGGCGGAGATCGAGTGCGACTCGATCGTCTGGCCGTCCTCGTCCTGCAGCACGTACGTCTTCGCGCCGTGCAGCACGCCGGGTCGGCCGCGTTCAATCGATGCTGCGTGCTTGTCGGTATCGACACCGTCGCCGGCTGCCTCGACGCCGTACAGCTTGACGCTCTCATCGTCGAGGAACGCATCGAACATGCCGATGGCATTGGATCCTCCGCCGACGCAGGCGACGACTGCCTCCGGGAGGCGTCCGAGCTCCGCGAGAAGCTGCTCGCGCGCCTCTTCGCCGATGATCTTCTGGAAATCACGCACCATGGCGGGGAACGGGTGGGGGCCGGCCGCCGTTCCGAAGATGTAGTTGGTCGTCTCGACGCTTGTGACCCAGTCGCGGTAGGCCTCGTTGATCGCGTCCTTCAGCGTGCGCGATCCTGTCGTTACGGGGATGACCTCGGCGCCCAGCAAGCGCATGCGGGCGACGTTGAGCGCTTGCCGTTCGGTATCGACCTCGCCCATGTAGATGGTGCAGTCCATCCCGAACAGCGCCGCGGCGGTCGCGGTAGCGACACCGTGCTGCCCTGCGCCGGTCTCTGCGATGACCCGGGTCTTTCCCAGACGCTTGGTGAGCAGCGCCTGGCCGAGCACGTTGTTGATCTTGTGGCTGCCGGTGTGGTTGAGGTCTTCGCGCTTGAGGAAGATGCGCGCTCCCCCGGCGTGCTCGGCGAACCGCGGGACCTCGGTGAGGGCGGACGGTCGGCCCGCATAAGAGCCCAGCAGTTGCGCCAGCTCGGAGCGGAACTCCGGGTCGGCAACCGCCTGCTCGTAGGCGACGGTCAACTCATCGATCGCGGCGATGAGGGATTCGGGCATGAAGCGCCCGCCGAACTCACCGAAGAACGGCCCTGGCTGTTCGCGCAGACTCACGGTGTCTCATGCCTCTCATCGTCTCCGGCTTCGAGGAAGCCCTGCAGTGTGGCGACCGGGTCGCCGGTCACGAGTGCCTCGCCGATCAGTACGACATCGGCGCCGGCTTGGCGGTAGTGCGTGACATCCGCGGGCTCCAGGACGGCAGATTCCGCGATCTTGATCGCGCCGGACGGAATGCGATCGACCAGCTGGCCGAACAGGTTGCGGTCGAGCTCGAAGGTCGAGAGGTTCCGGGCATTGATTCCGATGAGCGATGCGCCGAGATCGATGGCCACGTCGAGCTCCTCGGCCGAGTGCGTCTCGACGAGGGGCGTCATGCCCAGTTCCAGGACCAGCGAGTACAGCTCCTGCAGGACGTCCCGCTCGAGGCCGGCGACGATCAGCAGAGCGAGGTCAGCACCTGCGGCACGTGCTTCGAGCACCTGGTACGGCGTTGCAATGAAGTCCTTGCGCAGAACGGGTAGCCCGACCCGTGCGGTGACAGCTTCCAGGTCTGCGAGGCTGCCGCCGAACCGGCGCTCCTCGGTGAGGACGCTGATGGCGGAGGCACCACCGGTTTCATACAGCGATGCCTGATGGGCGGGATCGGGGATCTCTGCCAGGGCACCGCGCGAGGGGCTGGCGCGCTTGACTTCGGCGACGATCTTCACCCGGGATGCCGGGGCGAGCGCTGCAAGCGCGTCACGCGCGGCGGGACGCGCGAGAGCATCCTTCTCGACCTCGGCGAGCGGGCGCGAGAGCGCACGGGTCTGCGCGTCCTCGACTGCGCCGGCCGTCAGGTCGGCGAGGACCACTAGTGTCCCTTCGGCGAGTACTTGGGTCCGTTGACGCCGTAGCCGGCCTTCGCCATGATCCAACCGACAACGATTCCGACGACGACGATAGCGACGCCCACCCACACCAGCGGCGGCATGTCGAGGCAGAAGAACAAGGTGCCGAAGGCAACGCCGACGAGCATGATCACGACAGCGGTCCAGGCCGCAGGCGAGTGTCCGTGGCCGGGGTCGGCGATCGGGTTGGTCATGTTCTCCTCCGAGGCGGTCGTGGGTGTTGGGTTCAAGTCTATCGGGCTCATCGCGTGGGATCCGTGCCATGCGAGAGGTCATCCCAGGAATCGATGGCGTCCACCGGCCCGTCATGCTGGTCATGGGCCTCGGCATCCGTCTGGAAGCGGCGCCCGCCGCGCTGCCAGCGGTGCGCGGTCAGGAGGGCGAATACTGCCGTGATGATCTGGACGGCCCATCCGATCAACGCGAGAACCGGCCACGCCGAGGGGACGATCGAGGCGATCATCTCTGCGACCGTTGCACTTCCGGCGAGTCCGGTGGTCTCGGTGACAGTGGGCGCGACGGCCGAGAGAGGGGTGGTGAAGAGGATCTCAGCGGTCCACCAGGCGAGCAGGCCTCCGGCCAGGAGTGCCAGCATGGCGAAGACGTAGCGGAGCACCTTTCCCACCAGTGCGAGGGCGGCACCCACGGCGAGGACGGCCAGGCTGAGCGGCGCCAGCAGCGCCATAGCGTCTGCGCCGGGAACGAGGATCGGCTCGGCAGCATCGACCCGGTTCACGGTCAGCCACGTCTGGGTCGACGAGATGATGCCGATGCCGCCGGCGATCAGCAGTCCGATCACCGAGAGGCTGCGCCCGCGACGCGCGACGTTCATTCGTGCACGCCGTCGACGGCTTCGAGATCCGCTGCGTCGAAGCAAGTGCGCGTACCAGTGTGGCAGGCGGGTCCGGTCTGATCGACCAGCAGCAGAATGGCGTCGCCATCGCAGTCCAGCCGCGCCTCGTGAATGCGCTGGATGTTGCCCGATGTGTCGCCCTTGCGCCAGTACTCCTGGCGTGAGCGCGACCAGTACGTGACGCGGCCGGTGGTGAGCGTGCGACGCAGCGCCTCGGCATCCACCCAGGCGAGCATCAGCACCTCGTGCGTGTCCCACTGCTGCACGATGGCGGGGGCGAGGCCGTCGTCGTTCCAGACGACCTGTGCGATCCGCGCCTCGAGATCTGTCACTTCGACTCACTCCACTCGGTCTGGTCCGACTCGGTCTGTGCGCTCGAGCGCACCAGGACGCCCTCTGCGCGCATGGCGTCCTTGACCTCGCCGATGGTGAGTGCTCCGGAGTGGAAGACACTCGCGGCGAGCACGGCATCAGCACCGGCGTGGATCGCCGGGGCGAAGTCGGACACGCTGCCCGCTCCGCCGGATGCGATCACCGGTACTGATGACACCTCCCGCATGAGACGGACCAGTTCGAGGTCGAAGCCGTCACGGGTGCCGTCCGCATCGATGGAATTGACGAGCAGTTCACCGGCGCCGCGTTCGATGGCCTCGCGCGCCCAGTCGAGGGCGTCCAGATCGGTTGCCGTCCGACCACCGTGGGTGGTGACGATGAAGCCGGACGCGGTCGTGGGTGCACGTTTGACGTCGAGCGAGAGCACGAGCACCTGTGCGCCGAAACGGTCCGCGATCTCGCCGATCAGGTCGGGGCGTGCGATGGCTGCGGAGTTCACTCCCACCTTGTCGGCTCCGACGCCCTGGAGTCGCGCAACGTCTTCGACGCTGCGCACTCCCCCGCCGACGGTGAGCGGCACGAACACGTTCTCGGCAGTGCGCTGCACGACGTCGTATGTGGTCGAGCGGTCATCGACGGTCGCGGTGACATCGAGGAAGGTGATCTCGTCCGCGCCCTGCTGCGCGTAGTGGGCAGCCAGCTCGACGGGGTCGCCCATGTCGCGCAGATTCTCGAAGTTGACGCCCTTCACGACACGGCCGCCCGCGACGTCCAGGCAGGGGATCACCCGGCTTGTGAGCGTCATCAGAGCCGGGCCGCCTCGATGGCGGTGACCAGGAGCGCACGTGCGCCGAGCGCATACAGGTCGTCCATCACCTTGTTGATGCCCTTGCGGGGAAGCATCACGCGCACGGCGACCCACGTGGGGTCCTGAAGAGGTGAGATCGTCGGAGATTCACGACCGGATGCGATGGCCGCTGCCTCTTCGATCTTGTCCGCAGGCAGGTCGTAGTCCAGAAGCACGTAGCGACGGGCGACGATGACGCCGCGCAGTCGACGCAGCAGCTTCTCGGTGCCCTCGACTTCGCCGGGACGGCTGATCAGCACGGCCTCGGACTCGATGATCACCGGGCCGAAGATCTCCAGACCCGCCTGACGCAGCGTCGTACCGGTCTCGACGACATCGGCGATGGCATCCGCCACGCCCAGCTGCACGGCCGACTCGACGGCGCCGTCCAGCGGGACGAGTGTCGCTTCGACGCCGTTCTCCCGCAGGAACGTGTCGACGAGGCCAGGGTAGGCGGATGCGATGCGCACACCGGCAAGGTCGGCGATCGAGGAGAATTTGCCGGTCGGTGCGGCGAAGCGGAATGTCGAGTGGGCGAAACCGAGAGCTTCGATCTCGCGCGCCTGCTGCGGTACGTCGCGGAGCAGGTCGCGGCCAGTGACGCCGACGTCGAGTGCACCGGATGCCACGTAGGTGGCGATGTCGCGGGGGCGGAGGAAGAAGAACTCGACATCGTTCGCGGCGTCGATGACGTGCAGGGTCTTGGAGTCGCGGCGGCCGGCGTATCCGGCTTCGGCGAGCATCTCGGCGGCGGTCTCGGCGAGCGAGCCCTTATTGGGAACGGCAATGCGCAGCATGGTGAAACTTTCAGATCAGAGGAACAAGACGGTGCGCATCAAAGATGTCGGTACACGTCTTCGAGGCTGAGCCCCTTCGCCAGCATCATCACCTGGAGGTGGTAGAGCAGCTGGGAGATCTCCTCGGCCGCCTCAGCATCGGACTCGTACTCGGCAGCCATCCACACCTCGGCTGCCTCTTCGACGATCTTCTTGCCGATGGTGTGCACGCCGGCGTCGAGCTCGGCGATCGTGCGAGATCCCTCCGGACGGGTCTCTGCCTTGGCACGGAGCTCAGCGAACAGCTCGTCGAAAGTCTTCACAGTTCCAGGCTAGCGGCTCGCGCGCGGTCTCGAAGCCCCTCGATGGCAGCCTCGATGTTGTCCGCACCGTACACCGCTGAGCCCGCCACGAACGTGTCGGCCCCGGCGGCCGCTGCCTGGGCGATCGTGTCATCGGAGATTCCGCCGTCGACCTGGAACCAGGCATCCGTCCCGCGCCTGCGCGCTTCGGCCACGAGACCCCGCAACTTCGGCATGGTTTCGGGCATGAAGCTCTGACCACCGAAGCCCGGTTCGACCGTCATCACCAGAACCTGATCGAACTCGCCGAGCATATCGTACAGCTCCTCCCCCGCTGTTCCGGGCTTGAGCGCGATGCCGGCCCTGGCGCCGATATCGCGCAGCCGGCGTGCGAGCGCGACGGGGTCGGCGGCGGCTTCGAGGTGGAATGTGACGCTCGCAGCTCCCAGCTCCGCGTATCCGGGCGCCCAGCGGTCGGGATCGTCGATCATGAGGTGGACATCGAGCGGAATCGGGCTCGTGGCCTGCACGCGCTCGACCATCTGGAGCCCGAAGGTGAGGTTGGGCACGAAATGGTTGTCCATGACATCCACGTGCGCGAAATCGGCCGCCGCGATGCGCGCGAGGTCGGCCTGCATGTTCACGAAGTCGGCCGAGAGGATGCTGGGGTTGATGCGTGGGGCGTGCGGAAGGCTCATGGGATCACTCTCCAGTGGTGTCGCGCTGCAGCAGCGCGAGGAACATGGCATCTGTGCCGTGGCGGTGCGGCCAGAGCTGCACGCGACCGGTGCCGTCCGTGGCCAGGTCGATGGGGCTCTGGGCGACCGTCGACATCACCGCTGCGGCATCGAGCTCCGTGATGTCATTGCGCGTGCGTAGGGCTTCTGCGACGATGCCGGAGGTTTCCGCGAGGTGCGGCGAGCAGGTGACGTAGGCGACGATTCCGCCGGGTGCCACGGCATCGAGCGCGCCGGAGAGCAGCTGCGCCTGGAGAACCGCGAGCTCTGCGACGTCGGAAGGTGATTTCCGCCAGCGGGCCTCGGGACGTCGGCGCAGCGCACCGAGTCCTGTGCAGGGGGCATCGACGAGGATCCGATCGAATCGGCCCGGGTTCGCCGCCGTGAGCTCGCGTCCGTCCTGCTCGTGCACGACCACTTCGCCCGGCACGGCCTTCAGCGCGCTGCGCACGAGTCCGGCGCGGGTGGGAATGACCTCATTCGCCTCGAGCGTCACATCGTGCTGCCGGGCGATTGCCGCGAGGAGCGCTGTCTTGCCACCAGGGCCGGCACACAGATCCAGCCACTGCTCCCCCGGAGCGATCGGCTTCGCCGCCGCCAGGGCCAGGGCGACCAGCTGAGATCCTTCGTCCTGCACGCGTACTGTTCCTCCGGAAGCGCGGATGATCGTGTGCGGGTCCCCGCCCGGTGAGCCGAATGCGGTGCGTGCGTAGGGGCACGGAGGCACTCCGGGCTCGGCGAGGCCGGGGAGAGCGACCAGCGTCACCTCCGGGGAGGCGTTGTCAGCTTCCAGGAGCGCTTCGAGCTCATCGGCGCGCCCCTCGGCGGCCAGGGCGCGGCGCATCGCCCGGATGATCCACACCGGGTGCGCACTCGTGAGGCCGAGGCGCTCATCATCGGACCGGGCGCCCTGCTCGATGCGCTCCTGCCACTGGCCTGGTGTGTCGCGCGAAATACGGCGGAGCACCGCATTGGTGAATCCGGCGGGCCCGCGACCGAGTTCGGCGGCGACGAGGTTGACGGATTCGTTGACGGCGGCGTGAGAGGCCACCCTGGTGGCCAGCAGCTGGTGCGTCGCGAGACGGAGAGCGCCGAGCACAGCGGGATCGATCTGATCGATCTCGCGACCGGCCGCTATCGCGATCACGGCGTCGTACATCCCGCGCCGTCGAAGCGCCCCGTAAGTGAGCTCTGTCGCCAGGGCTGCATCCTGCGGGGTGAGGGATGCCGAAGTGATCGCCGAGGGCAGCAGCAGATTCGCGTAGGCGTCGGAGTCGCTCACGGCGCGCAGCACGTCGTACGCGACACGACGTGCGGGCTGAACCCGGCGGGCCGACGATGCGCCCGTTCGGTCGCGCCCGCTGCGGGCGGGGCGTCGCTGGGGGGCGCTCACGATCCTGCTCGCAGGGTGACATCGCTGCGGACGCCGCGCCACCAGTCCGTCGCGCTCATGGCCTGCTTGCCTGCCGGCTGCACGCGCGTGACGGCGAGCGGCTCGGTGGCGGTGCCGATCAGCACCGCATGCTTCGTCGCGGTGATCTCCCCTGGGGAGAGGTCGCCGGGTTCGGTCGCGCCCTCAGCATCTGTCGCAGGTCCTGCGGCGAGGACTTTCAGGCGCTGCCCGTCGATCGTCGTATGTGCCCCGGGCTCGGGGGTGACTCCGCGGAACCGTGCGTACACCTCGTCGAAGGGTCGATTCCACTCCAGCGCACCGTCATCGAACGCGAGCTTCGCCGCTGTCGTCGGTTCACCCTGCTGAGGGTGGGCGACGGCGGTGCCACCGGCGATGTCGGCGACGACCTCGGCCATGAGCTGCGCACCATCGTCGGCAAGTATCCCGAGCGCGACATCGGCGGTTGCATCGCCGGGGACATCCACGGTGCGCATCGCGAACACGTCGCCCGCGTCGAGCGCCGGCACGATCTGGAAGACGCTGGCGCCCAGCTCGGCATCACCGGCGATCAGTGCGCGCTGTACGGGCGCAGCGCCCCGCCACATCGGAAGCAGCGAGAAATGCAGATTGATCCAGCCGTGATCGGGCGCCGACAGCAGCGGTTCGCGCACGAGTCCGCCGTAGGCCACGATGACGCCGAGTTCGGGCCGAAGCGCCGTGATACGGCCGGTGGCCTCGTCATCCAGGCGCGCGGCCTTGATGATCGGGAGTCCGAGCTCTTCGGCGACCAGGGCGACCGGCGAAGGGGTGAGGACCCGCTTGCGACCGAGCGGCGCATCCGGGCGAGTGACTACCGCGGCGATATCGTGCAGTCCGGCCAGCGCTCGTAACGTCGGGGCGGCTGCCGCTGGTGTGCCGGCGAAAACGAGGCGCATAAAGGTACTCCGGAAAGGATCAAAGCTCAGGATCGAGCATATCGAGGCGAACGGACAGCGGGACGCGATTGCTCTGCCCACGACCACGCCGACGCTTCACGGCCTCGGCGACGACAGCCGCGCGCAATCGGGTCGCGACGGCGGCGCCGGCGGCGTATTCGAAGCGCACGAGGGCACGCACGCGCCCGTCGTCGCTGTTGGTGTCGTTCTCGATCGGGACCGGGCCGAGGATCGCGTCGGAAGGCAGGGGCAGTTCGCGAAGCACGTCCAGGGCCCTCGAGACCGATGCCGGCTGGCCTTCGACCAGTCCGACACGCGTCGCGGGCGGCAGATGCAACGGTGCGCGGCTGTCGAGCTCGGAGCGGGCATAGGCCGGCTGCGTCCAGGTCGCCAGAGCTCGACCGATCGGCCCGTCGACGCCGACGAGATGGATCGGCGCCCCGGGAGCAGCGAGCGCGGCCGCGTTGGACCACCAGCGCAGGCACGACTCGCCGATGCGCAGGTCGGGGGCTTGCAGCATCCGCGTGCCGTCCAGCAGCAGGACGGCACGGTAGCCGCCTTCGGCGACCGGTTCGGCACCGCGGGTGGCCACGACGAGCGCGGGCTTGGCCGACACGGTTTCGACCGGATGCGCGCCGTCCGCGACGATCACGCGCACACCGGCGAATGCCCGGCCCAGCTCATCCGCGGTGCGCTCGCTTCCCGAAGAGGACAGGCGCAGCTGTGCGGAAGAGCATGACGGGCAGCGCCAGGCCTGTGCCGAGCGACCGCACCACCCGCATACGGGGACGGCACCGCGGTGCGATGCGCCCAGCGGCCCACCGCAGTGAGCGCAGCGGGCCGGGGCCCGGCACTGCGCGCACACCAGCGTCGGCGAGAAGCCGGGGCGTGCGACCTGAACGAGAACAGGTCCTTCATCGGTGGCCTTGCGTGCGGCCGAGAATGCGCTCGAATGCACGCGCTGGGCCGGCTGCTCCATCTCCTGGGGGCTGCTAAGCACGACGCGCGGCAGGACACGGCGCTCGGCGTGCACGTCTGTCAGCCACCCTCGCTGAACGAGACGCTCGACGTCTGTGGTTCGGGTGTGACCGGCAAAAAGAAGCGCCGATCCCTCCTGCTCCTGGCGCAGGAGCATCGCGTCTCGGGTGTGGACGTATGGGGCGAGAGGCTCGCTGTAGAGCGGATCGCCATCGTCCCAGATCGCCACCAGTCCCGCCCGGACAGGGGCGTACACCGCAGATCGATTGCCGACGACGATGCAGGGGGCGTCCTCGAGCGTGCGGAGAAACCCGCGGTACCGATCCGGGTTGGTCTGCCGGGAGTCGTGGCGAACGATCGCGTCGGCAGGAACGAACGTCTCCAGTGTCGCCAGCAGCCGATCGAGATCTCGATGATCGGGCACAGCGATGATCGCCGAGGAACCGGATGCCAGTGCCCGACTCGCAGCGGCGGCGAGCAGCTCTGTCCAGCTCAGAGTCTCATCACGAATACCCGGAATCGCTTCGACTGCGGCGCGCCCGTGTTCATCGAGCACAGCGCTGAGGCCGGTGTACTCCGCGAGGACGGCATCCGCGCGCTGCACATCATCCGCTGACGGCACCGGGGTATCGGCATCCGCCTTCCACGCCTTCTCGACCCGTACCTGACGTTTCGGGATCACCAGGCGCAGGATGTCCGACGCCGAACCGGCGGCACGGTCGGCGACCCGGCGCGCGAGTCGGTACAGCCGATCCGGGAGCACCGGAACGAGCGAAACGACGCTCTCCAGCGTCGAAAGCGGGCGCTCGGCGTCATCCTCTTCGTCGATCTCCACGACGTAGGCGTCGACCATACGTCCCGCTGTGCGCAGGGGCACTCGGACGCGCGCACCGATCGGTACATCGCCGAGTTCGTCCAGCAGGACGTAGTCGAAGAGGCGATCCAGCTGCGGAAGCGGAGACTCCAGCAGCACGCGCGCGATACGCCGACTCAACGCCGAACCCCGCGCGAGTGCGTGCGCGACCCGCGACTGTGCATTACAGCCCCGCGGCGCGGCGCAGTTCGTCAGCGCGGTCCGTGCGCTCCCATGTGAAGTCGGGCAGCTCGCGACCGAAATGACCGTAGGCGGCCGTCTTCCGGTAGATCGGGCGCAGCAGATCAAGCTGCTCGATGATGGCCTGCGGCCGCAGATCGAAGACGTCACGGATCGCGCGGGTGATCACCTCATCGGAGACTTTCCCCGTGCCGAAGGTCTCGACGTACAGTCCGACGGGACGCGCGACACCGATCGCGTAGGCGACCTGGACCTCGAGTCGGTCCGCGAGACCTGCCGCGACGGCGTTCTTGGCAACCCACCGCATGGCGTAAGCACCGGAGCGGTCAACCTTGGAGGGGTCTTTTCCGCTGAACGCGCCGCCGCCATGGCGGGCTGCTCCGCCGTAGGTGTCGATGATGATCTTGCGACCGGTGAGGCCGGCATCGCCCTTCGGACCGCCCGTGACGAACGGGCCTGCAGGGTTGATGAAATAGCGATCGCTCGCGGGCATTTCGAGGCCGGTGCTCTCGAGCACCGGATCGATCACGAGTCGGCGCACCTGCTCCTGCAGTTCGTGCTGGGAGACATCGGGGTGGTGCTGGGTGGACAGCACCACGGCGTCGATCGTCTTCGGTGTGAAGCCCTCGTAGCCGAGCGTGACCTGCGTCTTGCCGTCGGGACGCAGGAAGTCGAGCTCACCCGAGCGGCGAACCGCGGTGAGCCGCTCAGCGATCCGATGCGCGGTGTGACCGGCCATCGGCATGAGTTCCGGCGTCTCGATGGTCGCGAAGCCGAACATGATGCCCTGGTCGCCGGCGCCAAGACCATCGAGCGCATCGCTCGAGCTGCCGTCGCGATGCTCCTGCGCGAGGTCGACACCGTGCGCGATGTCTGTGGACTGCTCCCCGACGGAGATGCTCACGCCACACGAGTCGCCGTCAAATCCGGTCTCGCTGGAGGTGTAACCGATCCCGTTGACGACCTCGCGGACGATCGTGGGGATGTCGACGTACGCCTCGGTGCGGATCTCGCCGGCGACGTGGACAAGCCCTGTCGTGACAAGGGTCTCCACAGCCACCCGCGAGCCGGGGTCTTTGGCGATCAATCCGTCGAGGATGCTGTCCGAGATCTGATCGCAGATCTTGTCAGGGTGTCCCTCGGTGACGGACTCGGAGGTGAAAAGGCGCAGTGCGCTCATCGAGGAAGCGGCCCTCACTCGGCGTGGCGAAGGCGGAGCTTGTCCTCGTTGATCTCGTGGAGCGCAATGGTCAGCGGCTTGTCCTCGACGGACGAGTCGACCAACGGTCCGACGTTGTCGAACAGGTTGCCCTCGTGGAGATCGGCGTAGTAGTCGTTGATCTGGCGGGCGCGCTTGGACGCGTAGATGACCAGTTCGTACTTCGACTCGACGCGATCGAGCAGGTTGTCGATGGGCGGGTCGATGATGCCCTTGGTGTGGTGTCCGGCCATGGTGGGACCTCCAGATCAGGCGACGGGTTCGTCGCGAAGTCGATTCGGCGGGCGCGTAAAAGCGATCAGCGCGCAGTAGCCTCAGACAATTCTACGACCTCCCGCGCTGCTGCGGCGACGTCCTCGTTCACAATGCGGTAATCGAACTCGCTCTGCGCCGCCAATTCGACCTTTGCGGTGCGCAGACGACGGGCCCGTTCTTCTTCGTTCTCGGTGCCCCGCCCGACCAGGCGGTGCACCAATTCGTCCCAGGACGGCGGGAGCAGGAAGATGAGAGTCGCCGACGGTTCAGCCGCCCGGACCTGCCGCGCACCCTGCAGATCGATCTCGAGCAGCACCGTCTTTCCGGCGGCCAGCGCATCGGCGATGGGTGCGCGCGGAGTCCCATAGCGGGACTTGTTGTGCACGACCGCGTATTCCAGCAGCTCATCATCGGCGATCAGACGATCGAACTCGTCATCGCCGACGAAGTAGTAGTGCACGCCGTCGATCTCGCCCGGGCGTGGTGGGCGTGTGGTGGCCGAGACCGAGAGGTGGATCTCGGGGTTGTGCTCGCGGATGTGCGCGGCGACAGTGCCTTTGCCGACCGCGGTGGGCCCCGCGAGGACGAGCAGGCGGCTGCGTCCTGCGCGCGGCGAAGGCTGCGGGAATCGTTCGTCGAGCCAGCGCGTGAGACTTGTGCGCTGGCGCACGCCGAGGCCGCCGAGTCGCTTGACCGGGGCGATCTCGAGGTCAGCGAGGATGCGGTCGCGCTTGCCGACGCCGATTGCGGGCAACGCGACAAGGAAGTCGGTGATCCGCATGGATCCGGCCACGGAGTCGGCGTCGTCGAATGCGTGAGCGGCGACCGCCTGGGGCGTCACGACGCGCATCGTGAGATCGCGTTTCAGCGACGCACGTGCACGGCGCCGCTCGACGGCGCGGCGTGCCGCCGCCGCCCGATCCACCTCGGGGACAGTGCGTTCGGAACCAGCGCGCTCAGACATCGAGAGCCTTTCGATAGTCGGCGACACGTTCGTCGATCGCCAAGGCGAGCCCATCGGGACCAGCCGAGAGGATGCTCCGGCTCTCCGAGGCGATGACCGTCGCTGCAGCGGTGCCGAAGCGTCCGCGCAGGTCAGCAGGTCCGGCGCCCTGGGCGCCGAAGCCGGGACCGAGAATGGGAGCCGGCGGGGAGAACGGTGCGAGGCCCGCTGCGGTCCAGTCCACGGTTGCCCCGATCACGAAGCCGAGACTGCCCCACTCGCCGGCCGGCGTGCTGTGCGCATTGCGCGTGCTGACCTGCGCCACGATCTCCGCCGAGACCGACTGGGCTGCTGCGGTCTGCGCGCGCTGTACGGTCGTCGCTTCGGGGTTGCTGGTCGCAGCGAGGACGAAGACGCCCTTGCCGTTGCGCTGTGCCAATTCGAACGTGCTCTCGAGTGCGCCCACTCCCAGGAAGGGATTCACCGTCAGAGCATCCGCCTCCAACGGCGAGCCGGAGCCCAGCCATGCTGCCGCGTACGCATCCATCGTCGTGCCGATGTCGCCGCGCTTGGCGTCGGCGATAACGATGAGACCGGCCTCACGTGCCGCGCGGAGAACATCTTCGAGTGCGGCGATCCCGACAGAACCGAAGCGTTCGAAGAATGACACCTGCGGCTTGACGAAACCGACTCGATCAGCTGCGGCATCCACGGTGCGCAGGCCGAATTCACGCACTCCCCGAGCAGACTCGGAGAGCCCCCACGCGCTCAGCAGACCGGCATGCGGATCGATGCCGACGCACAGGGGGCCTCGCGCACGCAGCGCGAGGCGAACCCGCTCCCCGAATCGCTCTGGCGATGTCTGTCGTGTCACAGAGCCGCCTGCCGGTCGAGCGCGTACTCCTGGAGGCTCTTGACATCGAACCCGGTGTCGGCGGCATCCATACCGCTGACTGCAGCACCGAGCACCGCCATCGTGGTGAACAGCGCCTTGTCCGCCGCGACCGCCGCTGCGCGGATCTCGTAGCCGTCGGCACGCGCGGCCCCGCCGGAAGGCGTGTTCACGACGATGTCGATGGAGCCGTTGTTGATCAGATCGACGACGTTCTCCGAGCCATCTTCCTGAGTCTCGCTGTATTTCGCCACCGCCGTCACGGCGATGCCGTTGCGGGAGAGGACTTCGGCAGTTCCCTCGGTCGCGACCAGCGTGAAGCCGAGCTGCTGCAGACGATGCGCGGGAAGGATCACAGCGCGCTTGTCCGCATCGGCGACGGAGATGAACACCGTGCCGGATGTCGGCATGCCGCCGTAGGCTGCGGCCTGGCTCTTCGCGAACGCCGTCGGGAAGTCCTTGTCGATGCCCATGACCTCACCGGTCGAGCGCATCTCGGGGCCCAGCACGGAGTCGACGATCTTGCCGTCCTTGGTGCGGAACCGCTTGAACGGGAGAACGGCTTCCTTCACAGAGACCGGTGAGCCCAGCGGAACCCGTGAGCCGTCCGAGGCCGGGAGCAGCCCCTCTGCCTTCAGATCTGCGATCTTGTCCCCCACCATGACGCGGCTGGCAGCCTTCGCCATCGGGATCCCGAGCGCCTTCGAAACGAAGGGCACCGTGCGGCTGGCGCGCGGGTTCGCCTCGATCACGTAGAGCACGCCCGCGCTGATCGCGAACTGCACGTTGAGGAGGCCGCGGACACCCACGCCCTCGGCGATCGCGAGCGTCGCCTCGCGGACACGGTCGACATCGCTGCGACCGAGCGAGATCGGAGGCAGGGTGCAGCTCGAGTCGCCGGAGTGGATGCCGGCCTCTTCGAGGTGCTCCATCACTCCACCGATGTAGAGCTCGTCACCGTCGTACAGGGCATCGACGTCGAGCTCGATGGCGTCGTCGAGGAACCGGTCGACGAGCAGCGGCGTGCCGGGGCCGACGATGACCTCGCCGCCGGTGCGCACGAAGTAGTCGCGCAGGCTCGGGGTGTCGTAGACGATCTCCATGCCACGGCCGCCGAGCACGAAGCTCGGACGAACGAGAACGGGATAGCCGATGTCCTCCGCGATCACGACGGCACCGTCGACGTCAGTGGCCGTACCATGACGCGGGGCCACGAGACCGGCCTTGTCGAGCAGCTGCGAGAAGAGCTCGCGCTCCTCGGCGATGTCGATCGCTTCCGGGCTCGTGCCGAGGATCGTGTAGCCGGCTGCCTCGATGCCTTTCGCGAGGCCGAGTGGCGTCTGTCCACCGAGCTGGCAGACGACACCGAGGATCGTGCCGCTGGCGGCTTCGGCATCCAGCACTTCGAGAACGTCCTCGAGCGTGAGCGGCTCGAAGTAGAGGCGGTCCGAGGTGTCGTAGTCGGTCGAGACGGTCTCGGGGTTGCAGTTGACCATCACCGTCTCGTATCCGGCATCCGACAGCGCGAACGACGCGTGGACGCACGAATAGTCGAACTCCACACCCTGGCCGATGCGGTTCGGGCCCGATCCGATGATGACGACCTTGGTGCGCTCGGACGGCGCCACCTCGGTTTCGAAGTCATAGCTCGAGTAGTGGTATGGCGTGAGTGCCGGGAACTCCCCCGCACACGTGTCGACCGTCTTGTAGACCGGGCGGATGCCGAGGCCGTGACGCACGCCGCGGACCTCGGCCTCGCCGATGCCGCGCAGCTGGGCGATCTGCGCATCGGAGAAGCCGTGCTCCTTCGCGTGGCGGATCACGTCGGCGTCCAGCTCGTCGGCCGTGTGCACGGATTCGGCGACCTCATTGATCAGGACGATCTGGTCGAGGAACCACGGGTCGATCGCGGTCGCATCGAACGCCTGCTCGATCGTCGCTCCCTTGCGCAGCGCCTGCTGCAGCACGACGATACGGCCATCGGTGGGCGTCTTCGAGATTTCGAGCAGCTCCTCGACGGACCGGGGCTCATCGCCCCAGTGGAAGCTGGAGCCGCGCTTCTCGAGCGAGCGCAGCGCCTTCTGCAAGGCGGTGGCGTAGTTGCGGCCGATCGCCATCGCCTCGCCCACCGACTTCATGGTCGTGGTGAGCGTGGCGTCGGCGGCGGGGAACTTCTCGAACGCGAACCGCGGCACCTTCACCACCACGTAGTCGAGCGTGGGCTCGAAGCTCGCCGGGGTGACGCCGGTGATGTCGTTGGGGATCTCGTCGAGGCGGTAGCCGAGGGCGAGTTTGGCTGCGAGCTTGGCGATCGGGAAACCGGTCGCCTTCGATGCCAGGGCGCTCGAGCGCGAGACGCGCGGGTTCATCTCGATGACGATGATGCGGCCGTTGGACGGATCGACGGCGAACTGGATGTTGCATCCGCCGGTGTCGACGCCGACGGCGCGAATGATGTCGATGCCGATGTCGCGCATCTTCTGATACTCGCGGTCGGTCAGCGTGAGGGCCGGAGCGACCGTGATCGAGTCGCCCGTGTGAACGCCGACCGGGTCGACGTTCTCGATGGAGCAGACGACGACCGTGTTGTCGGCGGTGTCGCGCATGAGCTCGAGCTCGTACTCCTTCCAGCCGAGGATCGACTCCTCGAGCAGGACCTCATTCGTCGGCGAGTCGTGCAGACCTGCTCCGCCGATGCGGCGGAGGTCCTTCTCGTCGTACGCGAACCCGGAACCGAGACCGCCCATGGTGAAGCTCGGGCGGACCACGAGCGGGTAGCCGAGCTTCTCCGCTCCCGCGATGAGCTCATCCATGGTGTGGCAGATGACGGATGCTGCGACATCCGCGCCAGCCTCGAGGACGAGCTCCTTGAAGATCTGACGATCCTCGCCCTTGTTGATGGCCTCGAAGTTCGCACCGATGAGCTCGATGTCGTACTTCTCGAGGATCCCGTGGTTGTGGAGGTCGATTGCGGCATTCAGCGCCGTCTGACCACCCAGGGTGGGCAGAATCGCGTCCGGGCGCTCCTTGGCGATGATGGTCTCGATGACCTGCCAGGTGATCGGCTCGATGTAGGTGGCATCCGCGAAGTCCGGGTCGGTCATAATCGTCGCCGGGTTGGAGTTGACCAGGATGACGCGCACGCCTTCTTCGCGCAGCACGCGGCAGGCCTGGGTTCCGGAGTAGTCGAATTCGCACGCCTGCCCGATGACGATCGGGCCGGAGCCGATGACGAGGACGGAGTTGATGTCGTCGCGCTTTGGCATTACTTTGCGTCCTTCTGCGTGGAGATGACCAGCTCGGCGAAGCGGTCGAAGAGGTAGTTGGCATCGTGCGGGCCGGCGGCGGCCTCCGGGTGGTACTGCACGGAGAACGCGGGCAGGTCGAGGGCGCGGAGCCCCTCCACGACGTTGTCGTTGAGGCCGATGTGGCTGACTTCGACCTTGCCGTACCCGTTCGGGCTGTCGAAGGTCCCCTCCAAGGGCGCCTCGACGGCGAAGCCGTGATTGTGCGCGGTGATCTCGACGCGGCCCGTGGACTTGTCGAGAACCGGCTGGTTGATACCGCGGTGGCCGAACGGCAGCTTGTACGTGCCGAGCCCGAGGGCGCGGCCGAGCAGCTGGTTGCCGAAGCAGATGCCGAAGAACGGCAGCCTGTCGTCGAGCACAGCGCGCAGCAGAGCGACGTGGTCCCCTGATGCGGCAGGGTCGCCGGGGCCGTTGGAGTAGAACACGCCCACGGGGTCGATCGCCTGGATCTCATCGAACGTGACATCCTGCGGCATCACGTGCACGTCGAATCCACGCGCGGCGAGGTTGTCGATCGTGGCCTGCTTGACCCCGAGGTCGAGCACCGCGAGGTTGCCGATGCGCTTCCCGAGCGCCGTCGTGATGGTGGGAGCGTCGACGGACACCTGTGCAGACAGATTCTGTCCGCTCATCTGCGGCGCCTGCTGCACGATGCGCAGCTGCTCATCAGCATCGAGTGCGGCATCCGCCCCCGAGAAGATACCCCCGCGCATGGATCCGGCCGCGCGGATGTGGCGCGTCACGGCGCGCGTGTCGATCCCGCTGACGCCGATGATGCCGTCTCGGACGAGAATCTCGTCCAGCGAGGCGTTCGCACGCCAATTGGACACCACTCGCGAGGGGTCTCGCACGATGTAGCCCGCGACCCAGATGCGTCGGGACTCGGAGTCTTCGTCGTTCATGCCGGTGTTGCCGATGTGCGGTGCGGTCTGCAGCACGATCTGGCCGGCGTAGGAGGGATCGGTGAGGGTCTCCTGATAGCCGGACATCCCGGTCGCGAAGACGACTTCGCCGAGGGTCGTGCCTTCGGCGCCGTATGCGCGGCCGGTGTGCCGGGTTCCGTCTTCGAGGACGAGGACGGCGGATGCCCGGTTGGTCAGAGGATGTGAGCTGGTCAAGACATGGCTCCTGTGTCGGGGGCGGGGGTGAGCCGCTGCAGTTCTGAGATGAGAGTGTCGGGGTTGCCGCTGACGGCCCGCAGGTAGGAGTCGACGATGGTGTCGGCATCCACCCGCCAGGCGATGCGGACGAGTCCGCCGGGTTCGACCACCCGGTCGATGGTGACGGTGGCGCGATCGACGGCTTCGATATTGTCCGTGGCGAAGAAGACCGTGGGCGATCCGTCGAGGCAGAGCGCCGCACCGCGGTCGGTGACGGCGAGCTCTCCGCGCGCACGATATGCCAGCGGCTTGATCGCGAGGCGCTCGAGGGGCGCATCGTGACGAGTGGTCGAAACGTAGAGCACCTCGTGACGGCTCGTCACCTCGGCGTGCTCGGGAACGCCCAGTGGCGCGGTGTAGACGGCATCGCGTCGCAATCGTCGTCGCCACGCGAACAGCATCGCGAGCAGAATGAGGACTGCGACAGCGATCGTGATCGCGACGGCGAGGTCCCGTGCACTCACGAGATCAGCTCCGAGACGACCTCGCCGGCGGCGAGCGTGACGACTCCGTGATGGATGGTCCACTCCACCCGCCCGGGGAGGTTCCGCCCGAGGTACGGCGAATTCTCGCTGCGACCGTGCAGATCGGCAGTGGTGAACTCCCCCGCCGCGGACGGATCGTAGAGCGTGATCTGTGCGGGCTGTCCGACCTCCAGCGGCGTGCCGTGCCCCTCGAGCATTCCGATGCGCGCAGGGGTCGTGCTCATCACGCGTGCCACATCCGTCCAATCGAGGAGCCCGGTCTGCACCATCGACTGATGCACCACGCGCAGAGCGCTTTCGAGGCCCACCATGCCGTTGGCGGCGGCCTGCCATTCGCATGCCTTGTTCTCGCTGGGATGCGGTGCGTGATCGGTTGCGACGATGTCGATCGTGCCGTCGGCGAGTCCTTCGCGGACGGCGAGCACATCTTCTTCGCGGCGCAGCGGCGGGTTGACCTTGAAGCGCGCGTCATATCCGCGCACGAGTTCGTCGGTGAGTAGCAGGTGGTGCGGGGTGACTTCGGCGGTGACGTTGACGCCCCGCTTCTTCGCCCAGCGGATGATGTCGACCGAGCCTGCCGTGGAGAGATGGCAGACGTGCAGGCGCGAGCCGACGTGCTCGGCGAGCAGCACATCGCGGGCGATGATCGACTCCTCGGCGACTGCCGGCCAGCCGGCGAGCCCCAGTTCCGCCGAGACTGCGCCCTCGTTCATCTGGGCGCCCTCGGTCAATCGCGGATCCTGGGCATGCTGGGCGATGACTCCCCCGAACGACTTCACGTATTCGAGAGCGCGTCGCATGATCAGCGGATCGAAGACGCAGAAGCCGTCGTCGCTGAACACACGCACCTTCGCGCGGGAGTTCGCCATCGCGCCGAGTTCGGCGAGCCGCTCGCCCTTCTGCCCGACGGTGACGGCGCCGATCGGCTGCACGGTGGCGTAGCCCGCCGCCTCACCGAGCGCGAGCTCCTGTTCGACAACGCCCGCGGAGTCGGCGACCGGCGAGGTGTTGGGCATCGCGAAGACAGCGGTGAAGCCGCCGGCAGCTGCGGCCCGAGTGCCGGTGAGGATCGTCTCGGATGCTTCATATCCGGGCTCGCGCAGGTGCGTGTGCAGATCGACGAGTCCCGGCAGTGCCACAAGACCGTCAGCATCGATCACGCGTGCGCCGTCGCGGCTGATTCCGCTGCCGATCTCGGCGATCTTCCCGTCTTGAACGAGGATGTCGGCGCCATCGGCGCCCAGCATGCGCGCTCCGGTGATCACGAGGGTCTCGGTCACAGGTCTCTCCCTCGTTCGTCGTTTCGTTCTCCTGCGAGCAGCAGGTAAAGGACGGCCATTCTCACGGACACCCCGTTTGTCACCTGCTCGAGCACCGTCGAGCGCGGTGAGTCCGCAGCCTCCGACGAGATCTCGAGGCCCCGGTTCATGGGCCCGGGGTGCATGACAATGCTATCTCGCGGCAGCGACGCCGCGCGTACGGCATCCAGGCCCCACGTGCGGGAATACTCCCGCTCACTGGGGAAATATGCGGCGTTCATGCGTTCGAGCTGAATGCGCAGCATCATGACGGCGTCGGGACCATCGGCGAGAGCTTCGTCGAGCGAGTACAGCACGCGTACCGGCCACTTCGTGACGTTCTGGGGCACGAGGGTCGGCGGCGATACGAGCGTGACCTGCGCGCCGAGTGTCGCAAGCAACCAGACGTTCGATCGCGCGACGCGGGAGTGTAGCACGTCGCCGACGATGACCACGTGGATGCCGGTGAGATCCTTCCCGCGGCTATCGGCGCCGAAACGGCGCTTGCGGATCGTGAAGGCGTCCAGCAGCGCCTGGGTCGGATGCTCGTGCGTACCGTCGCCGGCATTGACCACACCGGCCGAGATCCATCCGCTCGTTGCGAGCGTGCGCGGGGCCCCGGAAGCCGCATGACGGACGACGACGGCATCCGCCCCCATCGCCTGCAGGGTCTGGGCGGTGTCCTTCAGGCTCTCGCCTTTGGAGACGCTGGAGCCTTTGGCGGAGAAGTTGATGACGTCGGCGGAGAGGCGCTTGGCCGCTGCTTCGAACGAGATGCGCGTGCGCGTGGAGTCTTCGAAGAAGAGGTTAACGACGGTCTTGCCGCGCAGCGTTGGAAGCTTCTTGACCTCGCGCGACTGCGTATCGGACATGTCTTCGGCGACATCGAGGATGCGCAGAGCGGTCTCGCGGTCGAGAGTCTTGGTATCGAGGAGATGTCTCATGCGCCGATCGTCACCTCGTCCACGCCGTCGTATTCATCCAGACGCACATTCACGCGCTCTGCGCTGGCCGAGGGGATGTTCTTGCCGACGAAGTCAGGGCGGATCGGCAGTTCTCGGTGGCCGCGATCGACGAGAATCGCGAGGCGCACGATGGCGGGTCGCCCGATGGACTGGATCGCGTCCAGCGCTGCGCGGATGCTGCGACCAGAGAAGAGCACGTCATCGACGAGAACGACCGTCTTGCCGTCGATGCCGCCGGAGGGGATCTCGGTCGGCTGCGGGGAGCGAGTCGGATGCTTGGCGAGGTCATCTCGGAAGAGCGTGACATCCAGTGACCCGACCGGGATCTCGGTGTCGGAGATCGAGGCGATCAGCGCGCCGAGCCGCTCGGCGAGGGCGACGCCGCGAGTGGGGATCCCGAGCAGCACCAGATCTGCCGCACCCTTGTTGGATTCGAGAATCTCATGGGCGATACGGGTCAGTGCCCGCGAGATATCGGCTTGCTGCAGCACAGTGCGTGCGCTCATCAGCCGCTCCCTTCTCCGCCTCTCTGGACGGTGTTAAAGGTTGCTTGCGCTGTCAGTCTACTGGCACGCTGTGGACATGAGCGACGACGAGGTCCCGTCGAGGAGTGCCGAGTCTGCGAGCCGTCGAACCGAATCCGTGGACACCACCGACTCGATGCCGTTCAGTCGGGGCGTCTCGTTGTACGACTCCATCTACGGATTCGCGATGACACTTCTGATCGCGAACGTCGATCCACCTCCCGTGAGCGCCTGGCAGAGTCTTGAGAGCCTCCTCGCATCCGGCGTCGGAACACAGCTGCTCGGATTCGCGCTGAGCTTCATCGTCATCGCCGTGGTCTGGCGCGCCAACGTCCGCCTGACGCGTCGCCTTTCCGGTACAGACGGCCCCGTCACCGCGTTGAACCTCCTGGCCGCGGCGCTGGTCATCCTCATCGCCTTCACCACGCAAGGCATCAGCGATCCGGTGGCGACCGAATTCGCTCTTCCCACCGCGCTCTACGCCGTGAACATCGCGGCCGTGTCGCTGACCCAGACGATCACGTATCAGGTGGCTCGCGCGCGCGGGCTCGAGGATCCGCAGCGACCGGATGCGCAGAACAGGATCGAGACGCTCGCGGCGCTCATCACGCCCGTCGTGTTCCTGGCATCCGTGCCGGTGGCGCTGTTCATCGACGCGAACACTGCCAAGCTCACCTGGCTGATTCTGATCGTGCTGAATCCACTCTCCGACGCGCTGGTCAGGCGCCGAGTCGCAAAGCGTCGTCGGTAACAGGGCAGCGCTGAGCGCGGATTTCGTGCCCTGTTGTGGTCAGGCACTTGCCGGTCTTCAGATCCCACTTCCAGTCATGCATGCTGCACGTGAGGATGCCGTCATCATCGACCTTGCCGGTCTTGGTGAGGTCGGCACGCAGGTGCGGGCAGCGGCGCTGGACGACCCAATCTCCGACCTCGGCGTCCTCGGTCTGATCGGTCTGCTCGGAGTACCAGTTCTCGACGTATTCGATGCGATCGACCGATAGGCACTTGAGGAATGTGGTGAGGAACTCGTTGAACTTGCCGCTGCGGCCCACGGAGAACTGCATCGACAGGAAGATCGAGTTCGACCAGTCGATCTCGTGATCGCGGATGTTCGTCGAGACGAGGTCCGCGGGAATCGTGTACCAGTAGATGCACTCCTCCCCCGCGTATTCGCGCACTTTGGCCTTGGGAAAATCGACCACCATGTCGAGGTCGCCGATGCGGAACCGCACACACCCGCCGACACCGAGACGGATCGTGCGCGACTTCTTTAGCAGCGGCTCCCACCAGCTCTTGAGGGCCGCGAGAATCTCGTCGGCGGGCAGTGGCTCTGCCCGCTCGGCCTCCTCGTCGCGGATCTCCTGCTGCCGGCCAGCGCGCTGACCCTCGAGGTACTCCCACTTCTCGTCGAAGATGTGATCGATCTCGTCCTGGCTGTACAGCGTCTGCTCGATCGAGGACAGCGCTCGATTCTCGAGAGTCACGACAGTGCCGGGAACGAACAGCTGCCCGTCGTACTGCGGCGCGAGCTCTTTCAAATGCGTGATGAACTGCTTCTGATCGGTGAAGATCGACTCGCCGTTCTTGCCGAACCCGTTGTACGCGAACAGCTCGTCTCGCAGGAACATCGGCGGGCCCGCCATCGGGAACACGAGGGGTGCATCGACTTTCTCGATGTAGTACATGGCGCGTTTGTTCTGCGCTTCGCGCTTGAGCCGTGCGAAGTTCTGCTTGGCATCCAGTGGCAGGTCGTAGACCATCGGCCACCAGATCGCTCCGGAGGTCTGTGTGAAATAGGCATCGGGCTTGCCGAAGCTCAGCAACCTGTCGAGATCGAGCGGATGCGAATCATTCTGATTGAGCACGGATGCCGTGCCATCGTCGACACTCAGTGACGAGTCACCGATCGGACCGTCACTGGGGGCGCGCAACGGGGTGATCATGATCTTGAGGTCGCCGCGCTCGATCACCTGGCCCGCCGGAGCGTAGGTGATGTTGGTGTAGCCGAGGGAGCGGATGTCCTGCTCGAGATCGTTGATCGGGTACTCCGGCAGGAGTACCTCGATGTCACGGCGGATATAGCACTGCAGCAGCTTCGGGTCGAAGTGATCGCGGTGGCGGTGCGAGATGTACAGGAAGTCGGCTTCGGCGCCGAACTTCTCCCAGTCGAGGCCGCGGTTGTCGGGGAACGGGAACCAGGAGCCGAAGAAGGAGGGCCCGAGCACCGGGTCGCAGATGATGTTTCCGCCGACGGTCTCGATGAACATCCCGGCGTGGCCGAGTCCGGTGATCCGCATTGCACTCCTCCTGAGGTGGACAGCTCGATTCTACCGGCGGCATGCTCACGACCAGCCGAGCGTGGCCGTGGATATCGGTCAGGCCTCGAATAGCCCGCGGATGTCGTCGGCGGTGAGCGACTGCGCGAACAGCGCTTCATCGTCCATGACCGCGGTGAACAGCCGCGCCTTGCGCTGCTGAAGGGCCAGCACCTTTTCCTCGATCGTGCCGGAGGAGATCATGCGATAGACCATCACGGGATTGCGCTGACCGATCCGGTGCGTGCGGTCGATGGCTTGGGCTTCTGCCGCCGGATTCCACCACGGGTCGAGCATGAAGACGTAGTCGGCTTCGGTGAGCGTCAGTCCGAAGCCGCCGGATTTCAGGCTGATGAGGAACACAGGCTGCTTCCCCGTGCGGAACCCGTCGATGACCTGCTTTCGCGCACGTGTGGAACCGTCGAGGTACGCATAGGCGATGCCCGCCTGCTCGAGTCGCGCGGCGGCGAGCTGGAGGAATGAGGTGAACTGGCTGAATACCAGTGCCCGGTGTCCCTCGGCGTGCAGCTCGATGACGCGCTCGACAAGGGTGTCGAGCTTCCGTGAGCCGATCGCTGCGTCAGCTTCGTCGACCAGGCCGGGTGCGAGACTCAGCATCCGCAGCATCGTGAGCGATCGGAAGACGATGAAGCGGTTGCGGTCGAGGTCTTTGAGCAGCCCGAGCACCTTCTGCCGCTCTCGCTGAAGAACCGTGTCGTAGAGCGCGCGATGCGCGGGGCTGAGATCGACGTGCAGCAGCTGCTCCTGCTTTTCGGGGAGATCGGTCGCAACAAGCTCTTTCGTTCGTCGCAGCATGAGCGGACGGATGCGTCTGCGCAGTCGCTGCAGTCGTCGCTGCCGGTACTCGCCGCCCTCTTCGTTCTCGGGGACCTTGCCTTGCTCAATGGGCTGGATGTAGTCCTGCCGGAACTTCCGTGCCGAGGCGAACAAGCCGGGAGCGGTGAGTTTCAACAGCGCCCACAGGTCGCCCAGGCTGTTTTCCATCGGCGTTCCCGTCACGGCGAACGTCACCGGTGCCGGGATGGATGCCACGGCACGATGCTGCTTCGTCGAGGGGTTCTTCACGAACTGCGCTTCATCGAGCACGAGGACTGCCCACTCGGTTGCGGCGTATTCGTCGGCATCGAGTCGCGCGAGGGTGTACGAGGTGACGACGATGTCGGCATCCTGGACGATGTCTCCGGCGGAGGCACCGCGACGGTTCGATGTCCCCTCGACCAGACGCACGCGCAGGGATGGTGCGAACCGCGCTGCCTCTTCCTGCCATGTGGGCAGCACCGAGGTCGGGGCGATGACGAGGAAGGGTCGCTTCTCCCCTGCCGCGCGGGCATGCAGCATGAGGGTGAGCAGTTGGATCGTCTTTCCGAGCCCCATATCGTCGGCAAGGATTCCGCCGAGGCGGTGCTCCCACAGGAACGCGAGCCAGTCGAACCCGGCTTTCTGGTACGGACGCAGTTCCGCGTGCAGCCCAGCGGGAACTGCTGCCGACGGCACACCGTCGGCCGTTCTCAGGCCGTCCGCCGTGGCTCGCCAGCTGGTCGCCGGCGTCGCTTCGTCGGCGAGGTCCTCGAACTCTTCCCAGAGGTCTGTCTGGTACCGGCTGATGCGGGGCGCGGTCTCCCATTCGGCGAGCTCCGTGGCTTCGTCGATGAGTTCGCGCAGGGAGTCCAGCGCGGGGTGCGCGAGCGAGAAGTAGCTGCCGTCGACGAGCAGCAGTTTCGTCCGGCGCATGCTCAGTGCAGTGAACAACGGCGCGAACGGGATGCTGCGGCCATCAATCTTGACGATGATTCCCAGATCAAACCAGTCCGGGTCGCTGCTCTCCACGGTCGACACCGAGATCTCGGGCGCTCCGCTGAGCTCCTGATACGTCTTGGCCTTTCCGACGACGACGGTCGTGATTCCCTGGCTCTTCAGCGCGGGAACGACATGGGTGGCGAATTCGGCGGCGTCCACGTCCTGGTAGGTGCCGGTCGCTGCGAACGGCTCTCCGGTGGCTGTCTGCCATTGCCGCTCCAGCTCGGACAGCGCGGAGGACTCGGCGCTCTCATCGCGCACGCCGTCGCCGGTGGGAGTGAGCGGAAAGCGTCCGTGCCCGGTGTAGGTCCATTCGAACGCGTAGTCGATTCGATCCTTGGGCCGATGAGTGATGACGAGGGTCGCCGTCGGCACCGGCACGGGCGGGAGCTCGATCGTGCCGATGGCCCGCACGGGCACGCGCCGAGCGAGCGCCGGGTAGGCATCGCGCAGGAATGCGGGTTCGTCATCCGCTGGCACCGTCAGCGTGCTGCGCGCGGTGACCAGTGCATGGACGATCGGACTGAGCGCGACCTCCGCGATCGTCACCTGCGCTCTGCTGCCGAGAGGTGCGACGCTGTATATGCCCGAATGGCCGAGCGTGTGCACCGTCGTCGCGTCGATCCGCTGCCCGTCCAGGGTGATCTCCGCCGACACCAGGAGACCGTTGTCATCGCGCTCCACCTCCGCGGCGACAGCCCCGGAGTCTGCGAGTCCCACCGAAAAGCTCTTCTGATTGGTGACGATGGGAATGTCGTAATCCGCACCAGCACGCAGATGGGGCCAGAGCAGGCCGGACTCGACGTGATCGAGGATCAGCCAGTCACCGGCGGTGCCGGACATGAGCGAGTCCCTGGCGATGCTCAGAAGCTCGGAGAACCACCGCAGCTGGTCAGGACGGAACTGCGGGCCGGGCCGGCGCACCACGTCCCACGAGATCGTCCCCTGGATCCATGCACCCGTCGAGACGCTCTTCATGAGCGGACGGATGCCGAGCAGCAGTTCGCCGCTGTTCTTGACCACATCGCGCACTGTGGCCGTGCGCACGGGTCGCGGCGCCCACTGGTGGGCGCCCTGCGCGCCGCGATGCCGCACCTCGATGCCGAGTGCGAGCGGCACGGCCCCGACCTGTGGCCGGGGCGTTTCGAGCAGCAGCCGCCAGGTGGGAACCTGGACCGAATCGACGGGGCCCGACGGCACCGGGACGGGTGCTGCCTCCACCTCGGCGTTGCTCGCGAGCACGGTCGCGACGATGTGCTTGCATCCTCGTCGCACGGGGCAGGTGCAGGTCGTGGAGGTGATCTCGGCGGTCTCGGCGCCCATGGCCACGCGCACGACGCTCCGGTACTCCGCAGCCCCCGATCCCCGCACATCGGCGGCGAGCATCGTGAAGGCGGCGTTCCATGCCTTTCGGAGCACCATGCCGCTTCGGGCATAGGCCCGTCCGCGGTCGAGGCTTCCCGCGTCTGTCACCCGTTGCAAGATGTACAGGTCTATGAGCGGAGCGGGCATACCGGCATCCTCTCGGCGACCACCGACAACGTGATGACTCGGATCAGCTGGCGCGCGCTACGCGGGCGAGCACCCCGTGCACGAAGGCCCCGGAGTCGTCCGTCGAGAACTCCTTGGCGAGTTCGACCGCTTCATCGATCGCGACGGCGGTTGGCACCTCGTCGTTGTACAGGATCTCCCACGCACCCATCCGCAGCAGTGCGCGGTCGACGGTCGGCATCCGATCGATCTTCCAATCACGACTGTGCGTGACGATGCTCTCGTCGATGTCTTCGCCGTGATCGATGATGCCGTCGATGATCTCGCGGGCGTACAGCCACGATGCCTCGCGCGCCGGCTCGCTGGCCGCACGCTTGGCTTCCGCCGCGAGAGTCACACCGAGTGCGTCTCCGCGGACATCCGAGGAGAAGAGAATGTCGAGTGCGCGCTTGCGCGCCTTCGTCCGAGCGCTCACGCCTTACTTCTCGCGACCGAGGTAGTCACCCGTGCGCGTGTCGACCTTGATCTTCGTACCGGTCTCGACGAACAGCGGAACCTGCATCTCGTAGCCGGTTTCGACCGTTGCGGGCTTGGTGCCGGCGGAGGAGCGGTCGCCCTGCAGACCGGGCTCGCTGTAGGTCACCTCGAGGATGACCGATGTCGGCAGCTCGATGTACAGCGGGTTGCCGTTGTTGAGCGCGATCGTGACCTGCGTGTTCTCCAGCAGGAAGTTCTTGGCGTCGCCGACCACGACATCACTGAGGGTGATCTGATCGAAATCGGTCGCGTCCATGAAGACGTAACCATCGCCGTCGGCGTACAGGTAGGTGAAGTCGCGGCGGTCGACGTTCTCGATGTCGACCTTGGCGCCGGCGTTGAAGGTCTTGTCGTTGGTGCGACCCGTGACGACGTTCTTCAGCTTGGTGCGCACGAATGCGCCGCCCTTGCCCGGCTTGACGTGCTGGAACTCCACAACGGTCCAGAGCTGCCCGTCGAGATTGAGGACGACGCCGTTCTTGATATCTGCGGTGGATGCCATGCGGGAGAGTTCCGTTTCGTTGAGGTAGAGGCCATCACTGATCCTGTCGAAGTGGCGACCGACAGTCGATTCTACGGGATGAGCGCACAAAGCTGTGCGACGGCGGTGGCGTACCCGTGCACGCCCTCGCCGATGACGCGGACGGTCGCGACATCATGCAGATAGGAGAAGCGGCGGAACTCCTCACGCGCGTTCACATCCGAGATATGGATCTCGGCGAATGGGAGCGACACCCCGGTGAGGGCGTCGCGCAGCGCGACGGATGTGTGCGTCAGTCCGCCAGGGTTGATGACGATGCCGGCGCAGTCCTCGCGGGCTGCGTGGATCTCATCGATGAGCACACCCTCGTGATTGCTCTGGATGCTGCGCACCGAGAAGCCGGCTTCGGCCGAAGCATCCGCCGTGATCTTCTCCACGTCGGCGAGGGTCGAGGTGCCGTACACCGCCGGATCGCGGATGCCGAGCAGATTCAGGTTCGGACCGTTCACGAGCAGGAGACGGCGTGGGGCGCTCATTTCACTCCCCCGCTCGTGGCGAGGTCGTTTACGAGGGAGCGCTCCATGACGATTTCGGCGCCGATGGGGCCGGTGAACGTCTGGCCGGTCTCGACGAACCCGACGCGTCGGTAGGCCGCCTGCGCGCGGGAGTTGTCCGCGTGCACATCGAGAGAGAGACGCGTATCGCCGAGTGAGGTCGCCCAGTCTGCGGCGGCGTGGAACAGCTCGTCGACGATGCCGTTGCCGCGGTGCTCGGGACGGATGAAGACGCCGACGACATCACCGCGAGGTGCGTCCACGACGTGTCCCTGATGGTCTGTCGCCCCGGCAGCCCAGCGCAGCACCGTCAGAGTGCCGATCCACTCGCCATCCTCCTCGGCGACGAACTGCGCCACAGCGTCGCCTTTTGCGCCGCCAGCGGCCCGATCCTGCCAGAAGGCATCGTCGTGCGCGGCCTCAACTTCATAGGGATGCAGGAAGGCGATGGGAGCGGCAGGATCGCGCACAGCGTCCAGGCGCAGGGCCCGAACCCGCTGCCATTCGTCAGCCTTGATTCGCCGGATCTCTGCGCTCACGCTCCCACCTCCTGATAGGCGGCGAACATCAGCGATTCGTCCGGTGCCTGCAGGACGGTGGGCTTGGCGATGTCGTCGAGCAGGATGAAGCGCAGCATCCCCCCGCGTGCCTTCTTATCGCGCTGCATCGTCGATAGGAGCTGCGGCCACGCACCCGCGCGATAGGTGGTCGGAAGGCCCAGCGATTCGAGGACCGAGCGATGCCTGTCGACCGCCGAGTCCGACAGACGGCCGGCCAGGCGCGAGAGTTCGGCCGCGTACATCATCCCTATCGAGATCGCCGCGCCGTGCCGCCACTGATAGCGCTCGGCGTGTTCGATAGCGTGGCCCAGCGTGTGTCCGTAGTTCAGGATCTCGCGCTGACCCGCTTCCCGGAAGTCCTCGGAGACCACTGCCGCTTTCATCTCGACCGCAAGCTCCACGGTGCGTCGGAACTCCTGCGTGGAGGTGTCGACCACGCGAGACGGGTCGGCCTCGATGAGGTCGAGAATCTCCGGCGCCCAGATGAAGCCCGCCTTCACGACCTCGGCGTAGCCGGCGGTGGCCTCGTTCGCGCTGAGACTACCCAGTTCATCGAGATCTCCGATGACCGCCTGCGGCGCCCAGAAAGCGCCCACCAGGTTCTTTCCCTCAGCGGTGTTGACCCCCGTCTTTCCGCCCACGGAAGCATCGACGAGCCCCAGCACAGTGGTCGGCACCTGGACGAGCTGGACGCCGCGCAGCCAGGTTGCCGCGACGAATCCGGCGAGGTCCGTGACCGCCCCGCCGCCGTAGCCGACCACAGCATCGGTGCGCGTGAAGTCGGACTGTCCCATGACCTGCCAGCAGAACGCGGCGACCTCGATGCGCTTGCCCTGCTCGGCGTCGGGGATCTCAGCGAGGATCACCTCGCGCCCGGTGTTGACCGGGTCGGCGAGAAGCCGCTCGCGCAGCTCGGCCGCACGAAGTGCCAGCGTCGGCGGGTGCACGACGAGTACCTTGCGGACGGCGGGGTCCAAAGCGCTCGAGACCTGGTCGAGGATGTCCCGACCGATGGTGATGTCGTAGGACGTCTGTCCTGTGACGCTGATCGTGGTGGTGCTCATGCCTGCTCTCTCCTCCAAGCCGCGATCTCTTCGGCGATGCGCTTCATCGGCCGATGAGAAGTATCGAAGGTCGCATCCGCAACCTCGTCGTACCAGCCACGGCGCTGTTCGTAGATCTGCTTCCAACGGGTGAGCGCATCGTCGCTGCCGGCCAGCATGGGGCGTCCTGCTCCGCCGATGCGGTGGCTGACCGCATCCGCGGCGACGGTCAGAAAGACGACAGGATGCTGGAGCAGCATCTCACGCGTGTGCGCGTCGGCCACCGCGCCCCCGCCCAGCGAGATCACACCGCCCGCGTCCAGCGCCTCGGCGACTGCTACGCGTTCCAGCGATCTGAATCGATCTTCACCGTGCTCGGCGAAGATCGCCGGAATCGGACCGTGCTCGGCGACGATGCGCTTGTCCGTGTCGATGAAGCCGACCTCGAGAATCTTCGCGACTCGACGGCCGACGCTGGTCTTGCCGGCCCCCATCGGGCCGACGAGCACGAGCGTCAGCGGATCAGGACTGCTCATCGTGCGCGATCAGTGCCGTTTCCGATGCCGGGGCGGTGCGCAGCTCGGCCGGGATCGCCTCGAGGTACCCCTCGAGGTTTCGCCGGGTCTCACGAACGCTGTCGCCACCGAACTTCTCCAGCACGGCACGTGCCAGCTCGACCGCGACCATCGCCTCGGCGACGACGCCCGCAGCAGGGACCGCGCACACGTCGGAACGCTGGTGATGGGCGCTGGCTGCCTCGCCGGTGGCCGTATCGATCGTGCGCAGGGAATGCGGGACCGTTGCGATCGGCTTCATACCGGCGCGCACGCGCAGGACGGTGCCCGTGGACATCCCGCCCTCGGTGCCGCCGGCACGATCGGATGCGCGAGTGATCCCGGCATCCGCGGCGAAAAGTTCGTCATGTGCGGCCGAGCCTCGCCTGCGCGTGGTCTCGAACCCATCGCCGACCTCGACGCCCTTGATCGCCTGGATGCTCATGAGCGCCTGAGCGAGACGAGCGTCCAGACGACGATCCCAGTGCACGTGCGATCCGAGCCCCGGCGGAAGACCATAAGCGAGCACCTCGACGATGCCGCCCAGGGTGTCGCCGGCCTTGCGAGCGTCGTCGACCTCGTCGACCATGCGCTCGGAGGTCTCTGCATCGAAGCACCGCAGCGGATCGGCATCGAGCGCGTCCACGTCATCGGGTGTCGGAAGCGCGGCTCCCTCCGGAACACGAACCGGACCGATCGAGAGTGTGTGGCTGACCAGACGGATGCCGAGCTCGCCGAGGAATGACCGGGCGACAGCGCCCAATGCGACGCGTGCGGCAGTCTCTCGTGCGCTGGCACGCTCGAGGATGGGGCGGGCCTCGTCGAAGTCGTACTTCTGCATGCCCACGAGATCGGCGTGTCCGGGGCGGGGCCGGGTCAGCGGCGCAGAACGCCCCCGGGACTTGTCGGTGATCTCCACGGGCTCGGGGTTCATGACTTCGATCCACTTGGGCCACTCGGTGTTGCCGATGCGGAGCGCAATCGGGCTGCCGAGCGTCTTGCCGTGGCGGACACCACCCGAGATCGAGAGCGCGTCCTGTTCGAACTTCATCCGCGACCCGCGACCGTAGCCGAGTTTGCGGCGGGCGAGATCGGCCTGAATGGCCTCGGAGGAGATCGGAACGCCGGAGGGCAGGCCTTCCATGACGGCGATGAGTTCGGGGCCGTGCGATTCGCCGGCCGTGAGCACGCGGAGCATTGCTCCAGTCTCCCATGACATCAGGGCTGCATCCGCCCGTGTGTCAGCACGTGCGATGGCAGTGCTGTTCAGACCGCGGCGCGCATCGCCGCAATCACACGGTCCTCATCGGGCAACAGGGTGAGCGGGTCGCCGGTGAGGAAGATCCGGATCTGACGCACGGCCTGATGCAGCAGCATCCCGAACCCGGAAATCACCGGCGAGCCGCCCCAGCCAGCGGCCAGAGCCGATGGCCACGGCGCGTATGCCGCATCGAACAGGACACCGCCGGTTGCCGCGAACGATTCTGTGACGGGCGCATCGAGCACGGTGCCGCTGGGAAGCGTCGCGATCGTGAGATCCGCCGGCTCTGTCGCCCCTGCGAAGCTGTCGATCGTCACGTGGAGACCGAGCCTCTCCCCCAGCGCCATGAGCTCGATGGCGCGCTCCGGACGGCGTGCACGGATATCGACGCGCGCAGCGCCGATCTCGCTCACGGCGACCAGGGCGGATGCCGCGGTCGCCCCTGCCCCGAGAATGCGAACCCGGTGCGCTGCGGCGATCCCGCCCTCGGCAAGGGCATCGACGATACCGCCGACATCCGTGTTGAAGCCGGCCGGCTTCGCGCCCAGAAGCAGCGTGTTGGCCGCGCCCGTGAGGGTCGCATGACGGTCGTGCGAGGCCGAGGCCGCGAATCCCTGCTCTTTCAGCGGCATGGTGAGCGAGAGGCCGCGCCAGTTGCCGTCGAGCGAGGCCAATGCCCCAGTGAAACCTGCGGCGTCCACCTGTCGACGCCCGTACTCCCAGTCGAGCCCGAGCACGCGATACGCGGCGACATGCAGCGCCGGAGACTTGCTGTGCGCGATGGGATCGCCCCAGACCTCGAAGCGGTTCCCCGCGTCTCGCGTCAGCATCCTTGATCGGGGTTCGCCCGGCACCATTCCTGCCACGTCTTGATCGCCGCCTGATGTTCCTCGTAGGTCGTGGAGAAGACCGTTTCACCGGTCTGCGGGTTGGTCGTCACGAAATACAGCCACGGGCCATCGGCGGGATGCATCGCTGCCTCGATCGCGGCGTCACTGGGATTGGCGATGGGCCCCTGGGGCAGACCGTCGATGACGTAGGTATTCCACGGGTTGTCATCGAACTGCGCCTCATCGGACGTGCTGACCACGCCGGCGTGAAGTTCACCGAAGCCGTACTGCGCTGTCGAGTCCATCTGCAGCTTCATTCCGTCATCGAGTCGGTTCTGAATGACACGGGAGACCTTGGCGAAGTCATCCGTGCGGCCCTCGCGCTGGATGATGGACGCGATCGTCAGGATGCGCTGCTCATCGGCGGCAGGAACAGCCGCTGCCGACAATGATTCGCGCGTACGGTCGACCATGCGTGCGATGACCTGCGTAGCCGTGGCCTCCGGATCGAATGTGTAGATCGCCGGGAACAGCCAGCCCTCGAGATCCGGGGCATCCACGCCGTACGCTGCAGGATCGGCCACAGCCGCCTGCAGATCTTCGAGGGGAATTCCCACGCTCTCAGTGATGAGCGGCAGCGAGGACTCGATCGTCCCGCCTTCGGGAATGCTGACCGTGTTCTCGGACTTGCTCGCAGGATCCTGGAGCGCCTCGAGTGCGGCCGATGCCGTCATCTTCTGCTGCAGCTTGTAGACGCCCGGGTAGAAGGTGACCGCGACGTTCTCGTTCACCAGATAGTCGTAGAAGACTCGATCGGTCTTGGTGACGCCCGCCTCGTACAGAGCCGTCGACACCGGAGTCCCGGTGTCTCCCTCACGAATCGTCACGAGCGCTTCACCCGTTGCCATCCCGGGATCCCAGTCCGCAGGCTCGCCCCAGCCCATGACACTGTTGATCTGGTCACCGTAGACGTTCATCACCCAGAATCCGGCGCCCACAATGCCGCCGATGATCGCCAGAACAACGATCAGCGCGACCACGCACCCGCTACGGCGCTTCTTCCTGCCGCGGCGGCCGTGCCCGCCCTGGTCGTCATGATCCGTCGCGAAGAGGTCATCGAGTGTCGCGGTCGCCGGCTTCGCCGGGGTCTGCTGAGGCGCCTGCTGCGAAACCTGCTGCGGTGCGGAATCCGACGCGAGTGGTGCGGAGGTCACTGCGGGCGCATCCTGAGCGTCCGGCGGCGCCGTAGGCTCGCTGACTCGCGCGGGCGTGGCATCTGCGACCGGACCGCTGGTGTCGGACTGCTCGGCTTCACGGCGCGCGCGGCGAGATCCGGGCGCCGGGGGCGTCGATGACGGAGCCGGGGATTGATGCGTCGGCTCCGGCAGATTCGCGAACAGGTCGTCGGACAGGCTCTGCCGCCCCTGCTCCTGGTTGTCGCGTTCGGGCATGTTCAGATGGGCTCCTCGGCTCTCGGAACCACGGAGCCGGCCGGGCTGCCGGTGCTCTTCTCCGTGTCGATCGCATGCTGCAGGAGAACCACGGCAGCGACCTGATCGACAATGCTACGAGAGTTTCGCTGATTTCGCCCGGAGGATCTCAAGGCCGCGTGCGCGGAGACCGTACTGAGTCGTTCGTCCATCATCCGCACCGGGATCCCGGTGAGCTGCTGCAGGGCCGCAGCGAACTCCCTGGCATCCGCGGTGGAGGGCGTGTCGGTCCCCTGCATGTTCACCGGGAGTCCGACGACGAACTCCAGCGGTGCGTATTCTTCTGCGAGCTCCGCGATCCGTGCCAGTGACGCATCCGAGCGCGGAACAGTCTCGACTGGAACGGCGAGCATGCCATCCGGATCGCATCGTGAAATGCCGACACGCGCTTTGCCTACGTCGACACCGAGTCGAACGCCGCGACGGAACCCGCTCACGCGCCGCGAAGTGCTTTCGTGACGGCTTCGAGCGCTGCAGGCAGCGCCGCAGCATCCGTACCGCCACCCTGCGCGACGTCGTCACGACCACCTCCGCCTCCACCGAGGACACCGGCCGCGGTTTTGGCGAGCACACCGGCCTTGGCACCGGCGGCGCGGGCGGCATCATTGGTGGCGACCACGACAACGGGGCGTCCTGCGGCGATGGCACCGAGTGCGACGACGGCGGGCTCGGAGCCGAGCCGCTCGCGCACGCTCAGGGCCAGACCGCGAACGTCATCGCCGGAAGCGACCTCACCCACAGAGACTGCGGCCACCCGGAGCTCGCCGATGCGCTCGGCGGACTCGGCGATCGCGGGGACACGTCCTTCCCGTTCCTTCGCCTCGAACTGCGCGATGCGCTTCTCCGCCGCCTTCAGATTCGCAGCGATCTCCGCGATGCGCTCGGGGAGCTGCTCGCGGGGAGTCTTCAACGAAGACGTCAGCTGAGACACGATCGCGCGCTCCGCCGCCAGTTCGCGGAAGGCGTTCTGACCGACGAGAGCTTCGATACGCCGGTTGGATGCGCCGACCGAAGATTCGCCGACGACGCTGACCAGACCGATCTCAGCGCTGGTTGCCACATGCGTGCCACCGCACAGCTCGCGCGACCACGGACCGCCGATGTCGACCATCCGCACCACATCGCCGTACTTCTCGCCGAACAGCGCCATGGCTCCGGCTTCCTTCGCCTCATCGAGCGACATGATGCGCGTGGTCACCTCGAGGGCATCCTGAACTGCACGGTTCGTGATCTCTTCGACCTCGGTGCGGGTGTCCGTCGACAACGGCTGCGCCCAGGAGAAGTCGAACCGCATGTAGCCCGCGCGGTTCAGCGACCCGGTCTGCGTCGCTCCGGAGCCGAGGGTGTCACGCAATGCGGCGTGCACGAGGTGGGTCGCGGAGTGCGCCTGACGTGCAGCTCGGCGGTTCGCGGCATCCACGACCGTCGTTGCACGGTCATCGACCGCGACGCTTCCGCTGATGACCTGCACGGTGTGGCTGATGAGCCCGGGAACAGGCTTCTGAACGTCGAGGACTTCGAGTTCGAATCCGGCGCCGACGATCATCCCCTTGTCGGCGACCTGTCCGCCGGACTCCGCATACAGCGTGGTCTCGGGGAGGATTATCTCGGCGACGTCGCCCTCGGATGCTGTCGTGACGGGGTGTCCGTCGACGAGGATGCCGAGCACGCGTGACTCGGTTTGCAGGTCTGTGTAGCCGGTGAAGGATGTCTCGCCGAGCGCGCGGAGATCGCGGTACACCGTTACATCGGCCATCTGGCGGCGCCGGCTCTTCGCGTCGGCCTTGGCACGAGTGCGCTGCTCGGTCATCAGCTCATCGAACGCGCTGCGGTCGACGCTGAGGCCCTGCTCCTCTGCGATCTCGAGCGTGAGATCGATCGGGAAACCGTACGTGTCGTGCAGCAGGAAGGCTTCCGGGCCGGCGAGTGTCTGCTTGCCGGATTTCTTCGTGTCGCTCAGGGCGAGGTCGAGGATCGTCGATCCCTGAGCCAGGGTGCGCAGGAACGTCTCTTCTTCGGCGATGGCCAGACCCGACAGTCGGTCCCACTCGGTTTCGAGTACGGGGTACGAAGCCTTCATCGCGTCGCGAGAGGTGGCGAACAGCTCGGGGAAAGTCGGAGCATCCACGCCCAGCAGGCGCATCGAGCGCACGGTGCGGCGCATGAGGCGACGCAGGATGTAGCCGCGCCCGTCATTGGCGGGCTTCACGCCGTCCGAGAGCAGCATGAGCGAGGAGCGCACGTGGTCGGCGATCACGCGGAACCGGACGTCGTCCTCGTGCGAGACGCCGTACTTGCGACCGGAGATCTCGATCGCGCGATCGAGAACAGGACGCACCTGGTCGGTCTCGTACATGTTCTCGACGCCCTGCTTGAACATGGCGACGCGCTCGAGGCCCATGCCGGTGTCGATGTTCTTCTTCGGGAGGGGACCGGCGATGTCGAAATCCGTCTTCGTGCGCACATCGGAGAGCATCTCCTGCATGAAGACGAGGTTCCAGATCTCCGTGAATCGATTGTCATCGACGATCGGGCCGCCGTCGCGTCCGTACGCAGGTCCGCGATCGATGTAGATCTCCGAGCACGGGCCGCCGGGGCCCGGCTGACCGGTGTGCCAGTAGTTGTCTTCCTTGCCCATGCGCTGGATGCGCTCGATGGGGAGGCCGGCGATCTTCTGCCAGAGGGCTGCTGCTTCGTCATCCGTCTCGTAGACGGTGACCCAGATGTCCTTCTCGTCGAAGCCGAGACCGCCATCCGCCTCGGACGACGTCAGCAGCTCCCAGGCGTAGCTGATCGCGCCCTCTTTGAAGTAGTCACCGAAGGACCAGTTGCCGAGCATCTGGAAGAACGTGCCGTGACGGGCCGTCTTGCCGACCTCTTCGATGTCATTGGTGCGGATGCACTTCTGGAGGTCGGTCGCACGCGAAAACGGCGCAGGCAGCAGACCCGTCAGATAGGGCACGAATGGCACCATTCCGGCGATGTTGAACATGACCGTCGGGTCGTCGCTCACGAGCGACGCCGATGGCACGACCGTGTGGCCGTTCTTCTCGAAGTAGGAGAGATAGCGCTGCGCGATGTCCGTGGTTTTCATAGGGATACTGCTGTCCTTGTGTGAGACGGACGGATGCTGCGCCAAACGCAGCCTCCGGGGCGGATGATCAATGCTCGCGGGGTTCGACGAGCCGGGCTTCCTGGTCGCGGTACGCGTCGCCGAGGATCGCCGTGAAACCGGTGATGCGCGCGTCGACCTCAGAGAGAAGATCGTGCCCGCGCGGGTCTTTGTTCATGAAGTGAGCGGCGACGAAGCCGCCGATCACGCCGATCAGGAACCACAGAAAAGTCTTCATGTCGCCATCCTTGCGATTGGGCCGCAGGGCGCGGCTTATCCATCGTATGCGGAAACAGCAGAAGGCGCCGGGATCTCCCCCGACGCCTTCTGTTCTAACGCTGTATCAGCGAGCCGCGTAGTACTCGACGACGAGCTGCACTTCACAGGTCACGGGGACCTCGGCGCGCTTCGGACGACGAACCAGACGGGCCTGCAGCTTGTCGAGCTCGACCTCAAGGTACGCAGGAACGGGAGGAAGCACCTCGGCGTGACCGCCGGCTGCTGCCACCTGGAAGGGCTCGGTGCCCTCGCTCTTGGGCTTGACGTGGATGAGCTGACCCGGCTTCACGCGGAAGGACGGGCGGTCGACGAGCTGGCCGTCGACCATGATGTGACGGTGCACGACCATCTGGCGGGCCTGTGCGGTGGTGCGGGCGAAGCCCGAACGCACGACAAGCGCGTCAAGACGCATCTCGAGCAGCTCGACCAGGTTCTCACCGGTCAGACCGTCGACACGACGTGCCTCGTTGAACGCAATGCGCAGCTGCTTCTCGCGGATGCCGTACTGCTCGCGCAGACGCTGCTTCTCACGCAGACGAACCGCGTAGTCGCTGTCGGCCTTGCGCTTGGTGCGGCCGTGCTCGCCCGGAGCGTAGGGACGCTTCTCGAGGTAGCGGGCGGCCTTCGGGGTGAGTGCCACGCCGAGGGCGCGGGACAGGCGGACCTTGCGGCGGTCCTGGGACTTCGTAACCACGAAGTATTCCTTCCGATGACGTGGACGTGTCTTTCACGCCTCACGGACGTATCTCCAACGCTCTGCCTTCTGCACGCACGCCGGGGCGCGAAGAAAGTGGGGTGTGAACGAAGAGATGCCCGAAAACTCTGTTTCGAGCCGCTCAAGTCTAACAGACCACCCGTGAGTCGATCCCTGAGCCTGTCGAACCGGTCCCTGAGCCTGTCGAAGGGTCAGCGCCCGTCGAGAATGCGCCGGATTCGCTCGAGCCGTGCGGAGACGTCGCGCTCGGCGCCCAGGTTCTTCGGCTGGTAGTAGCGCCGGCCCTGCAACTCGTCCGGAAGGTACTGCTGCGTCACGATGCCGTGCTCATTGTCATGCGGGAACAGATAGCCCTTGCCATGTCCGAGGCGCTTCGCGCCCGGATAGTGCGCATCGCGCAGATGCGCGGGAACACGACCGATCTTTCCTGCGCGCACGTCGGCGATCGCCGCATCGATGCCGGCGTATGCGGCATTGGATTTGGCGGTCGTTGCCAGGTAGACGGTCGCCTCCGCGAGCGGGATGCGGCCCTCCGGCATTCCGATGAAGGCGACGGCGTCTGCGGCGGCGGCGGCGATCACCAGGCCTTGCGGGTCTGCGAGGCCGATATCTTCGGATGCCGAGATCACCAGGCGCCGCGCGATGAATCGCGGGTCCTCCCCCGCCTCGATCATTCGGGCGAGGTAGTGCAGCGCAGCATCCGGATCGGAACCGCGGATGGACTTGATGAACGCGCTGATCACGTCGTAGTGCTCGTCGCCCTGGCGGTCGTAGCGCAGCAGCGCACGGTCGACGGCTTGCGCGACGTCATCAGCGGTGACCGTTGGCTTCACGGCGGCAGCTGAATCAGCGTTCGACATCGCCACAGCCGCCGCGGCATCCAAGCCCGTCAGGGCCCGTCGCGCATCACCGGAGGCGAGCCGCACCAGTGCGCCGCGCGCGGCATCTTCGACTTCGACCGCACCGTTCAATCCGCGTGCGTCGGAGACCGCGCGGTCGACCAGCAGGGCGATGTCATCGTCGGTGAGCGGCTGCAGCGTCAGCAGGAGCGAGCGTGAGAGCAACGGTGAGATGACCGAGAACGAGGGGTTCTCCGTCGTTGCTGCGATGAGGATGACCCAGCCGTTCTCGACGCCGGGAAGCAGCGCGTCTTGCTGAGCCTTGGTGAACCGGTGTATCTCATCGAGGAACAGGATCGTCGTCTGCCCGTACAGGTCACGCTGCGTTAGCGCCTCCTGCATCACCTCGCGGACATCCTTCACCCCGGCCGTGATCGCCGACAGCTCGACGAAACGCCGCCCGGAGGACCGGGCGATGGCCTGAGCCAGAGTCGTCTTACCGGTGCCGGGCGGTCCCCAGAGGATGATCGACACGGCACCGGGGGATGCGGCATCCGGATCGGCCAGCGCCACGATCGGGGAACCCGCGCGCAGCAGGTGCTGCTGACCGGCCACCTCGTCGAGGGATATCGGTCGCATGCGCACGGCAAGGGGCGTCTGTCCCGAGAGCAGTGGCGCGGAGGTCATCTCACCAGGCTAATGTGCGCCGCCGACAACGCTCACAGGTAGGCTCGCGGGTGGTGCAGACAGCGTGCACCCGAGGAAGGAAGATGATGGCCGGTCGTGGATCGAAGAACGCCCCCCGCTCGAAGGCGTCCGCCGAGCGATCGCGACTCTATGCGGCTCGTACTTCGTGGCATGAGGCGCAGATCAGCCGCCGAGCACGCGACAACACGATCGCCGGCATCGTCGGCGGCCTCATCATCGTCGGCGCGATCGTCAGTCAGTCCGTGCACGCCGCCGTCGTCACACCGGAGCCGGAGCCGACAGCAGCGTCCACGCCCGCCGTCCTGGAGAACCCGTTCGCGGATCTGTTCTCGCCCGCGGCCTCCGCCGACTAGGCTGAACGAAGTCCTTTCCACCCTCACGCGGGCAGACCGCGCAAGGAGCACATCGTGTCCGCAGACGAGACCTCAAAGCCGACTCCACCCGTCCCCGCCCCGCCGCGCATCCCCATGCCGCCGCGCGCGACCTCACCTGTCGCAGCGCCGGCTGCCCCGGCATCCCCGGTCGCATCCGCGGACTCCGCCACCTGGGGCCGCGTGACCGATGACGGCACCGTCGAGGTGCGGGAGGGCGATGACTGGCGTGTCGTTGGCCAGTTCCCCGACGGCACCCCCGATGAGGCGCTCGCGTATTACGTGCGCAAGTTCGATGACCTTGCGTTCAAGGTGCATACGCTCGAGCAGCGACACCAGAGCGGTGGCGCATCGGCAAGCGACCTGACCGGCCAGGCCGGCAAACTCGTCACGGAGATCACCGGGGCGGCTGCCGTCGGCGATCTCGCCTCCCTCCAGACGCGTCTGTCCACGCTGACCGATGCTCTCGCGGAGGCACGCGATGCGGAGGCGAAGGCAGCCAAGGAGCAGGTCGACCAGGCAATCGCTGACCGCACGGTCCTCGTCGAAAGCATCGAGGCCATCGCCGCGCGCGACCTCAGCAAGGTGCAGTGGAAGCAGGTCACCGAAGAGGTGAACACACTCTTCGAAACGTGGCAGTCGCAGCAGCAGAACGGGCCCCGCCTGCCGAAGGGGATCTCTCAGCAGCTGTGGAAGCGGTTCCGTGATGCACGCTCCGTCGTGGACAAGAGCCGTCGTTCGTTCTACGCCGACCTCGACGAGACGCACAAGGCTGCTCGCGACCGCAAGAACACGCTGATCGAGCGGGCCGAGGCCCTCGCCCCGAAGGGCGTGGACGGAATCCCCGCCTACCGCAACCTTCTCGAGGACTGGAAGGCTTCCGGCCGTGCCGGACGCAAGGCCGATGACGCACTGTGGGCGCGGTTCAAGACGGCTGGCGATGCTCTGTACGCGGCGCGTGCCGAGCAGTCCGCCGCAGAAGAAGCCGAGTCGGCTCCGAAGATCGAAGCGCGCAAGGCACTTCTCGAAGACGCGAAGGCGGTCGCCGATGAGTCGAACATCAAACAGGCCCGTGCGCTGCTGACGAAGATCCAGCGACAGTGGGACGAGGTCGGACGCATCTTCCCCCGCGAGCAGGAACGCGCCCTAGATGACAAGCTGCGCGTGATCGAGCAGGGACTGAAGTCTCGTGAGGAAGTCGACTGGAAGCGCAACAACCCCGAAACCAAGGCTCGCGCGAACGACATGAGCCAGCAGCTCCTCGATGCGATCGAGAAGCTCGAGAACGAGCTCGCAGCCGCCGAGAAGTCCGGTGACAAGAAGTCCATCGAACAGGCGGCGGAGGCTCTCCAGGCTCGGCGCGCTTGGCTCGACGCTCTCGGCAACTGAGGGTTATCCACAGCCGCCCCGAGGCGGGGTTCAGCGCGTCACACTGAAGGTGTGCATTCGTCGTTGTTCTTCCGCCCCGGGGCTTTGCTGTCTCAGCCGGAGCTGAGTTCGGCGCGACTCGATGGGCTGCTGATTGAAGTCGGCGACGGTTATATGCCACCCGACCTTCCCGAGGATGCCGCAGCTCGCATGATGTCGATCAGACACCTTCTCGCCCCTGACTGTGCCCTCAGCGGGCCAACGGCGGCGTGGGTGCACGGCGCGGGTGACTCCCCGCCGCTACGACATCACCTGGTGCGCGTATCCACCCGGCGCGGACGCCTGCAGGCGCCACCGCTCGTGGTCATGCATGAAAAGCGACTTCAGTCCGGCGACATCGAGACCATTGCCGGCGAGCAGATCACGACGAAGTTGCGAACGCTGACCGATCTCGCCCTCGGTGCCGCATACGACGACGAAACAGCGGCGTGGTTACACCGGTTCGCGCGCGTCGAATCGTCGCTCGTACCGCGTGCGACTGAGCTTCTGCGATCGCGTCAGAGACTGCCGGGAAAACGCGCAGCACTGGCAGTGCTCGACAGCCTCGGAGGCTATGAGGACGTCACCCGGTAGACGTCGTAGACGGCGTCGATGCGACGTACTGCGTTGAGCACACGATCGAGATGCACCGAGTCGCCCATCTCGAAGACGAATCTGCTGATCGCCAGACGTTCGTCGTTCGTATTCACTGTCGCCGAGAGGATATTCACGTGATGCTCGGTGAGCACACGTGTCACGTCAGAGAGGAGTCCGCCTCGATCGAGTGCCTCCACCTGGATCTGGACGCGGAATATGCTCTTGGTCGTCGAGCCCCACTCCACCTCGATGAAGCGCTCCTCCTGGTCGCTCAGCGCCTTCACATTGACGCAGTCGGCCCTGTGCACCGACACGCCACTGCCCCGCGTGACGAAGCCGACGATCGGGTCGCCAGGGACGGGAGTGCAGCATTTGGCGAGCTTCACGAGAATGTCGGCTGCGCCCCGGACGAGAACGCCGGAGTCCCCCGCGCGGGGTTCATGCGCGCGCGGCCGAACCGGGATGTCGATCGCACCCGTGCTCGTATCGTTGGCGGCGACGAGCGCGGTGACCTTTTCGAGCACCGACTGCGTCGAGACGTGTCCCTCGCCAACCGCCGCGTACAGTGCCGACACATCCTCGTAGCGCAGCTGCAGCGCGACCTCGGCAAAGGAATCCTGACTCATCAGACGCTGAAGTGGGAGGTTCTGGCGTCGCATCGCTCGCGCGATGGACTCCTTGCCCTGTTCTATCGCCTCTTCGCGCCGCTCCTTCGTGAACCAGCCCTTGATCTTGTTGCGCGCACGTGTGCTCTTGACGAAGCTCAACCAGTCCTGGCTGGGGCCGGCATCAGGGTTCTTCGATGTGAACACCTCGACGACATCGCCGCTCTTGACCTCGGTCTCGAGGGGAACGAGACGTCCGTTCACCTTCGCGCCCATCGTGCGGTGCCCGATCTCGGTATGCACGGCGTACGCGAAGTCGACAGTGGTCGCACCCGCGGGCAAGCCGATCACTCGCCCCTTCGGCGTGAAGACGTAGACCTCTTTCGCACCGATCTCGAAACGCAGCGAATCGAGGAACTCGCTCGGATCAGCCGTCTCCGCCTGCCAGTCCGAGATATGCGCGAGCCAGGTCATGTCGGTGTCGCTCGGACCGTCGAACGACTTGCCGCCGTTCATGCGCTCTTTGTACATCCAGTGCGCGGCGACACCGAACTCCGCCTGCTGATGCATTTCATGCGTACGGATCTGGATCTCGACCGTTCGGCCGTTCGGGCCGATCACCGTCGTGTGCAGCGACTGATAAAGATTGAACTTCGGAGTGGCGATGTAGTCCTTGAAACGCCCAGGCAGCGGGGTCCACCGGGCGTGGATCGCGCCGAGCACCGCGTAGCAGTCGCGTACTGAGTTCACGAGGACGCGGATTCCGATGAGGTCGTAGATGTCGTCGAACTCACGACCGCGTATGACCATCTTCTGGTACACCGAATACAGCTGCTTGGGTCGGCCGACGACCTTGCCCTTGATCCGCAGATCGTGCAGATCTTCGTTGATCGACTCGATGACCTGCTTGAGATACTTCTCGCGCTGCGGGGTGCGCTGCGCGATCAGGCTGTTGATCTCGGCATAGATCTTCGGATGCAGCACGGCGAAGGAGAGATCTTCGAGTTCGGATTTGATCGCCTGGATGCCGAGGCGATTGGCCAGCGGCGCGTAGATCTCCAGGGTCTCCCGGGCCTTCGGTGCAGCTTTCTCCGGCGGGACGAAGCCCCAGGTGCGGGCATTGTGCAATCGGTCGGCGAGTTTGATCAGCAGTACCCGGATGTCTTTCGACATCGCCACGATCATCTTGCGGACGGTCTCGGCCTGCGCGCTCTCTCCGTACTTGACTTTGTCGAGCTTCGTGACGCCGTCGACGAGCATCGCCACTTCGTCGCCGAATGTGTCGCTGAGCTCGGACAGCGCGTAGCCGGTGTCCTCGACCGTGTCGTGAAGCAGCGCCGCAGCGATCGCACGCGGACCCAGCCCCATCTCGGCGAGGATCTGGGCGACAGCGAGCGGATGCGTGATGTACGGCTCTCCGCTGCGCCTCTTCTGCCCCTCGTGCTTCTCTTTGGCGACCTTGTAGGCGCGTTCGATGATCGCGAGGTCACCCTTGGGGTGGTTGACCCGCACGGAACGGATGAGGTTGTCGAGATCGTTGACGCGGGGGGCTCGCGAAAAAATGCGGGGAACGAGTCGTCTCAGACTCGAGCCCTGCGCCTGCGTGCTCGCCTCCGCCATCGATACCTCCGGGTCACAACATCCTACGCGTACGCCGTTGCCCGAGGCCCGGGTCGGCGGGACGGCTCAGGCGTCTACCGCGGCACGAGCCCGGAGGTCGCGTACGCGACGATCGTTCTCGATGATCTGCGGCTCGTTCTCACGGAAGAGCGAGTACAGCGGCGCGGCGACGAACAGTGTGGAATACGTCGCGACGAGGATGCCGACGAAGATCGACAACGAGATATCGGTGAGTGTCTCGGCACCGAGCCAGAACGCGCCGATGAACAGGATCGCACCGACCGGGAGGGCGGCGACGATCGATGTGTTGATCGAGCGCACGAGAGTCTGGTTGACCGCGAGGTTCACCGATTCACCGAACGTGCGGGCAGAGTTCTCCCCGTCTTCCGTGGTGTTCTCTCTGACCTTGTCGAACACCACCGTCGTGTCGTACAGCGAGTACGCGAGGATCGTCAAGAAGCCGATGACGGCTGCCGGCGAGATCTCGAACCCGGCCAGCGCGTATACGCCGACCGTGATGACGAGGACGTCGAGCAGACCGAGAATTGCGGCGGCAGACATCTTCCACGTGCGGAAGTAGATCGCGAGGATCAGGAAGGTCAGCGCGAGGAAGATCGCCAGACCCCACAGCGACTGCCGCGTGACGCTCTCGCCCCACTGGGGTCCGATGAACGATGAGGTGACTTCGTCAGGGTCGACGTCGTATGCCGCTGCCAGCGCCTTGGAGACCGTGATGGTGTCTTCTGCCGACATCTGGGAGGTCTGCACGCGGACGTCGGTACCACCGACGATGGCGACCTTGGCCGTCGACTCCGGGACCACCGACTGCACGGCCTGCGTCGCCGTTGTCTGGTCTGTGGATGACGGGGCGACCACGGTGAACTGCGATCCACCCGTGAACTCGATCGAGAACTGCACCGGGCGCAGTAGCGGGACGAGTGCGGAAGCGAGGACCAGTGCAATCGCGATGATGAACCACAGACGACGCTTCCCCACGAACGGGAAGGAGGTCTTTCCCGTGTAGAGGTTGTTGCCGAACTCATTCATGGAGGCCATCAGTGCTCTCCCTCGCTTCCCGAGTCCGTGGATCTCGTGCCGGTGAGCGCCTGTTCTCTCTTGCGCTCGGCGATCGTCTGACGTCGCTCCGCCTCACCGCGGGAACGGTTGTTCTTGGCGGTGCGACCGACCGTTGCCTGATTCACTTCTCGGAACTGCGTCCGTGTGTGGTAGACCGCGCCGAGCGCATCCGGATCGAGGCCGGACAGTTTGTGCCCGCCGCCGAAGAAGCGTGTTCGTGCCAGGATCTGCATGACCGGGTGGGTGAAGATGATGAAGATGAACACGTCGATCAGGGTTGTGAGCCCCAGAGTGAACGCGAAGCCCTTCACCGTCGAATCGGCGAGGATGTACAGCACCACAGCGGCGAGGATGTTGATCGACTTGGAGATGTAGATCGTCCGCTTCGCGCGCCCCCAGCCGTCCTCGACCGCTCCGGCGATGGATTTACCGTCTCGCAGCTCATCTCGTATTCGCTCGAAGTACACGATGAAGGAGTCGGCGGTGAAGCCGATGGAGACGATCAGGCCCGCGACGCCGGCGAGCGAGAGGCGGAAGCCGAGACGCCAGGCGAGGATGCAGATGATGATGTACGTCAGCACACCCATCACCGCGATCGACGCGATGATCACGGTGCCGAGTGCGCGATAGCTGATCAACGAGTAAAGCGCGACGAGAGCAAGCCCGATGAGCCCGGCGATGAGGCCGACCTGCAGTTGCTGGGTTCCCAGCGTCGCTGAGACCGTTGCGGCGCTCTCTGTCGTGAAGCTCAGCGGAAGCGCACCGTACTTGAGCTGATTGGCGAGCGTCTCAGCGGTCTCCTGCGTGAACGAGCCTGAGATGCTGGGCTTTCCGTTGAGGATCTGCGCGTTCATCCGCGGCGCGGAGATGACCTTGCCGTCGAGCACGAATGCGAACTGGTCGCGGGGGCTCAGCCCGTCGAGCTGGTTCTGGTACAGGCGCTGGCTGATCTCGCCGAAGACCTGGGTGCCGTTGCCGTCGAGCGTGAGCTGGACGGTCCATGCACCCGACTGCGGGTCGCGGCCGCTCGACGCGTCGTTGATCGCATCGCCGGAGAGCTCCATCGGACCCAGGATGTACTTGGTCGTCCCGGCGTCGTCGCACGTGATCAACGGTTCATCAGCGGGTGGGCTCGAGGCGCCATCGTTGGGGGCCGCGCAGTCGTAGGCGAGGAACTCGGCCTGCAGCTTCTCCGTGACCCACGACATGTCACTGCCGTCGGTCGGCTCTGCCGTGGGAACCGCGTTCGCCGAGGGATCGGGCGTCGGGTACGGAGTGGAGTTTCCGTCTTCCCCGACGAACTCCGTCGCCGGGTCTCCGGCGAAGATCACTGCGCGGAACTCGAGCTGGGCGCTCGCCTCGATCCGGGCGCGCGTCTCTTCATCCGCGACACCCGGGATCTGGACGACGATGTTGCGTCCGCCCTCGGTGGTGATATCGGCTTCGGCGACACCGGATGCGTCGACTCGCTGTCGGATGATCTCGACAGCTTGATCGAGCTGGTCCTGGGTCGGGTTCGAGCCGTCTTCAGTGACGGCGCTCAAGACGATCTGCGTGCCACCCTGCAGGTCGAGGGCGAGTTCAGGTGCCCATGAGCTCTTCTGGAATCCGTAGACACCGAGTGCGTTGATGCCGAACAGTGCGGCTGTCACGAGAAGAAGGCCGAGGAGCACCTTCCACGCGTGGCGGACAGGAGAGGATGAAGCCACGTATGTTCAGCTTTCTGCGATACCGGTCGGGCCGGAGAGGACCAGCGAAGAGCCTACTACTTGCTGTCGGCGTCGCGATCCAGTCGGGCGCGGGTCTCTTCGGGAGTCTCGAGCGCGACGTCGGGCGCGATCTCTTCGATCACGTGGTCATGCGCGTCGCTGGACTCATCGAGATCTGCGACAGCATCCTTCGGCTCCACGACGCGGAGGATCGCCTGGCTGTGGACCTCGATGATCGTGCCGGGTGCGATCTCGACGAGGGCTGGAGTGTCGAGGTCGGTGGGATCATAGGCGACGATGGTGCCGTAGAGACCGCCCTGGAGAAGCACCTTTGCACCGGGAATAGTCTTCGTGGCCTTCTCTTCCTGATCAGCCTTCATCTGCCTCTGGCGCTTGCGCGTGTTGAAGAACATGAAGATGAGGAGGACGGCGAGGAGGCCGAAAAGAACGATTTCCATGAGGCAAAGCCTTTCACAATGCGCACGCCGGAGAGCCGACGTACAGGGGGGTGGGGTGAAGTCTCCAGCGATTATAGGTCATCGAGCAATGCGCTGCCCTCGGGATGCGGCATCCCGAGGTGGGCATACGCCTCGGGAGTCGCCACGCGACCACGCGGGGTTCGGCCGAGAAATCCGATGCGCACGAGAAACGGTTCGACGACGCTCTCCACGGTCTCTGCTTCTTCTCCGACGGCGACAGCGAGTGTGCTGAGTCCGACTGGTCCGCCACGGAAGCGCTTGACCAGCGTCTCGAGCACAGCCCGGTCGAGCCTGTCCAGACCGATCGGATCGACGTCGTACAGCTCGAGAGCCGCGTTGACGTCGCCGAGTGTTGCGGCATCGTGATCGCCGTGTACGAGTGCGTAGTCGCGAACGCGGCGCAGGAGGCGGTTCGCGATACGCGGTGTGCCGCGCGATCGCCGTGCGATCTCGTGGCGAGCCACCGCGGGCATCGCGACGTCGAGCACAGATGAGGAACGTTCGATGACTTTTTCCAGATCGGAATCGTCGTAGAACTCCAGGTGACCGGTGAAGCCGAAGCGGTCGCGCAAGGGGTTCGGCAGCAGGCCCGATCGCGTGGTGGCGCCGACAAGCGTGAACGGGGCGAGATCGAGCGGGATGCTGGTGGCTCCAGCTCCCTTGCCCACCATGATGTCGATGCGGAAGTCCTCCATCGCGAGATAGAGCATCTCCTCTGCTGAGCGGGCCATCCGGTGAATCTCATCGATGAAGAGGATCTCACCCGGGACCAGGCTCGACAGCAGTGCGGCGAGATCGCCGGCGTGCTGGATGGCAGGACCGCTGGAGAGGCGGAGGGGCCGCTCGCTCTCGTGTGCGACGATCATCGCGAGGGTCGTCTTTCCGAGACCGGGAGGACCGGCGAGCAGAATGTGGTCGGGCGGACGGTTCTGAATGCGTGCGGCGTCGAGGAGCAGCTGCAGCTGGCCGCGAACCTTGGGCTGGCCGACGAATTCGCCGAGGCTCTCCGGACGCAGCGCACCTTCGATCGCCAACTCGGTCTCATCGATCGGTTCCGCCGGATCACGACCGTCAGCGTATTCATCAGCCACGCGCGCCACCCGCCTTCGCGGGGCCGAGAGCCGCCAGCGCCCGGCGCAGAAGCGCGGGGACGGAGGACCGATCCGCATCGCTCGCGGCGTCGGCTGTCTCGGCGGCGGCTTCATTGGCTACCTTCTCGGACCAGCCGAGCCCGACGAGCGCAGCGGTGACTTGAGCGACCACTGTCCCTCCGGTTGCGGCGCCGCGGACAGTTCCACCGGGACTCGGCGGCTGCAGCTTTCCGGCCAGCTGAACAACGATGAGCTTGGCGGTCTTCGGACCGATGCCCGAGACCCTGCGAAACGGTGCGTCATCGTCGTCGGCAACGGCAGTGGCGATCTGATCGACGGTCAAGTGCCCGAGCACGCCGAGGGCGGATTTCGGTCCGACGCCCGTAACGCTCAGCAGCTGCGTGAAGACATCGAGCTCGATGGTCTCGGCGAACCCGTACAGTGTCAGGGCGTCTTCTCGAACGATGAGGCTCGTGTGCAGACGCACGTTCTCCCCCACTCGTGCGGTGTGGGCGACATCGGCCGGGACGAACACGAAGAAGCCGACGCCTCCGACGTCGATCACGACATGGTCGGTGCCCGTGGTCAGCACAGAACCGTGCAGCGAGGAGATCATCTCCCCAGCCTACGAGTCTGATCGTATGTATGTTCGAGCGACACGCTCGGCGTCCGCCCACGCCCGCTGCGCGGGGGTCAGCGACCCGGCAGCACCGGGGGCCGCGCCACCTCGCCTCCAGGCGTGGCAGAGCGCGATCGCCAGAGCATCCGCGGCATCCGCCGGCTGAGGAGGAGCATCCAGTCGCAGGATGCGTGCGATCATCGTCTGCACCTGCTTCTTGTCGGCAGAGCCGTAACCGGTGACAGCGGCTTTGACCTCACTCGGCGTGTGCGTCGCCGCCGGTAGCCCGGCCTCGGCAGCCAGCAGGAGCGCTACACCGCTGGCCTGGGCCGTCCCCATCACTGTGTGGCTGTTGTGCTGAGCGAACACGCGCTCCACGGCGACAGCATCCGGCGCATGCTCACCGAGAACGGCGCGGATTCCCTCGGCCACGGCCGCCAGACGCTCTCCGATGGGAGCGTCTGCGGGGGTGCGGATGACACCGACGTGGACAAGGTTCGCGCGGCGGGATCGCTCGACGTCGACGATGCCGACACCGCACCGGGTGAGACCGGGGTCGATGCCGAGCACGCGCAGAGAAGAAGCCGCCACTCCCCCAGGGTATGCGTGCGGGGAGCGGCGGCTTCGCAGACTCGCCTTAGTCCTCTTCGTCGTTCTCGAGCTCGGCCTGCACCTCTGGGGTCAGGTCGAGGTTGCTGTAGACGTTCTGGACGTCTTCGCTGTCTTCGAGTGCATCGATGAGACGGAAGACCTTGCGCGCGGTCGCAGCGTCGATCTCGACCTTGACGTTCGGAACGAACTCGACGTCAGCGGACTCGTAGTCGATACCGGCATCCTGCAGCGCCGTACGAACGGTCACCAGATCGGTCGCCTCGGTGATCACGCCGTAGCCGTCTCCGTGCGGCTCGATCTCTTCAGCACCGGCCTCGAGCACCGCTTCCATCACGTCGTCTTCGCTCGTCCCCTCGGAACCGACGACGATGACGCCCTTGCGCTCGAAGTTGTACGCGACGCTGCCGGGATCGGCGAGGTTGCCGCCATTGCGGCTCAGGGCCGTACGCACCTCGGCGGCAGCACGGTTCTTGTTATCGGTCAGACACTCGATCATGAGCGCGACACCGTTCGGACCGTAGCCCTCGTACATGATCGACAGGTATTCGACTGCTTCGCCACCGATGCCGGCACCGCGCTTGACCGCACGGTCGATGTTGTCCTTCGGGACAGACATCTTCTTGGCCTTGAACACGGCGTCGTAAAGCGTCGGGTTGCCGGCCATATCGGCACCGCCGAGCTTGGCAGCCACTTCGATGTTCTTGATGAGCTTGGCCCACGACTTCGCGCGCCTGGAGTCGATGACAGCCTTCTTGTGCTTCGTCGTCGCCCACTTGGAATGCCCGGACATATATCTCCGCTCGTCTCGCGCTTTTTGCGCCCTCAGTCTACGCGGTTCGCACCGCACGCCCCGCGATGGTCGGCTCAGCCCTCGAGGCTGGTGTCTCCCGATCGCCGCCGTGCAGATTCGATCGTCGATGTCGACGGCAGCGCAACGGGGGCATCCATCACCGTATCGGGTGACCACCGTTCCCAGCCTTCGTCGAGCGGCCATGCCCCGTCGACGATGAACTCGCGACCGGCGTGATCGGCGAGACACCGCACGGCTTCGGCCTGCGCGTCTGTGAAGCGCCCCTGTACGACGACCTCCTCCAATTCATCGGCATCCTTCAGCCAGACGTCCTCAGATCCCTCGTGCTCGGCATCGATCCAGAGGTCGAGGACGAGATCGCGGGAGAAGACGCTCGGCGTCTCGCCGGCCAGGCGCAGGTGGGGCAGTTCGAGGTTGACGTATGCGCCATCGGGTGAGCCATCTGCACGGCGGAAGAACCACACCGACCAGGGTTTACCCGCGGGAGCGACGCGGACAACGCCCTGCCCTGTCCATGTCTTCTCCTGCATCACCCATGGCGTGCGGAATCGATCTGCCAGCGGGACATCGCGATGCCGGCCGCCGTGCGCCGGCCCCGGCTCGAGCCGCTGAGAACCGGAGGGAATCCAGATGACCAGCCCGCGCTGATCGTCGCGGATCACGCGTGCGGTTTCGATATGCCGACCGTAGCGCCACAGGATCGGGTCACCAGGGGTGAACCGGGGTGCCGCCACGTCCTCCGAGCGCACCGCGTTCTCGAACGCCGGATCATCGTGCGCAGACCCGTGACCGCTCTGCTCCAGCGACGCGACGGCGTCGTCGAGCGACATCTCGGTCTCGGCGATACGCTGCCAGCCCTCACCTCGACGGCCGATCAGGGTGAGATTGCCACCGCTTTCACTGACACCTGTGGAACCGATCGGCAAACGCATTCCGCAACGTTATCGTGCCGAAGGACTACCGCATGGCCGCAGCGAGCAGCCGTTCGTGGAAGCGCGTCTCCCCCGTGATCTCCGGATGGAAGCTGAGCCCGAACAGAACGCCCTGTTCGACAGCGACGACCCGCCCATCAGCCAGAGCAGCCAGGATCGTGGCACCCGGTCCGACGTCGGTGATCACCGGACCACGAATGAAAGCCGCGCGCACAGGTGGCGCTCCCAGTACCGGAACATCGAGTTCGACTTCGAACGATTCGGTCTGCCTGCCGAAGGCATTGCGCTGCACGGTGACATCGAGCCCCCCGAAGGTCTCCTGTCCACCGACGGCATCCGTCACCGTGTCCGCGAGCATGATCAGGCCCGCGCAGGTGCCGAGCATCGGCATCCCGTCTCTCATCGCTGAACGGATCGGTTCACGGAGGCCGAAAGCCCGGGAGAGCTTGTCGATCACCGTCGACTCGCCTCCCGGGATCACCAGCGCGTCTACCGCGTTGAGCTCTTCCGGGCGCCGAACGCGAACGGTGTCAGCTCCGAGCCCCTGCAGGACGTGTTCGTGCTCGCGCACGTCGCCCTGCAGGGCGAGGATGCCGACGCGTGGACTACCAGCCACGCTCGGCGAGACGGTGCGGCGCAGGAAGGTCGGAGACATTGATGCCGACCATCGCCTCGCCGAGGCCCCGTGACACTTCGGCGATGACCTTCGCGTCGTCGTAGAACGTGGTCGCCTTGACGATCGCCTTCGCCCGCTCTGCCGGGTTGCCGGACTTGAAGATACCCGAGCCGACGAACACTCCATCCGCCCCGAGCTGCATCATCATCGCGGCATCCGCAGGGGTTGCAACGCCGCCGGCGACGAACAGCACGACCGGAAGCTTCCCGGTTTCGGCGATCTCGGCGACCAGCTCATACGGTGCCTGGAGCTCCTTGGCCGCGACGTAGAGCTCGTCCTTGGGGAGGGCCGCGAGGGCCGCGATCTCACCGCGGATCTTGCGAATGTGCTTCATCGCCTCGGAGACGTCGCCGGTGCCGGCTTCACCCTTCGAACGGATCATCGCCGCCCCCTCGTTGATGCGTCGGAGCGCTTCGCCGAGGTTGGTCGCGCCGCACACGAAGGGCACGGTGAAGTCGTACTTGTCGATGTGGTTGACGTAGTCCGCTGGGGAGAGCACCTCGGACTCGTCGATGTAGTCGACGCCGAGCTCTTGCAGAACCTGCGCCTCGACGAAGTGGCCGATGCGCGCCTTCGCCATGACCGGGATCGAGACGGTGTCGATGATGCTGTCGATCATGTCCGGATCGCTCATCCGCGAGACGCCGCCCTGTGCGCGGATATCGGCAGGAACGCGCTCGAGGGCCATGACGGCGACAGCACCGGCATCCTCAGCGATCTTTGCCTGCTCGGCGGTGACGACGTCCATGATGACGCCCCCCTTGAGCATCTCGGCGAGTCCGCGCTTGACGCGTGCCGATCCGGTAGTGGACTTCTCGTCTGCGACCATGGTGGATCCTTCCGTGCATCCAAAGCTGTTATTGATCTATGCCAAAAGATAGCACTGTCCGGATGCCCCGTAGACTCACACGTCAGGAGGCGTCATGAACGAGCAGATCACCGGCAGCACGGCCGCCGAGATCGCAACGAGCGTGCGTGAGCTTCGCGAGCGCGGCGACCTTGCGCCGGGTGCGTTACTGCCCCCGGTGCGCGAGCTCGCCACGCGACTGGGTGTCAACCGGAACACGACGGTCGCTGCGTATCGGCAGCTCGCTCAGGCCGGCATCGTGATCAGCCGAGGACGCGCTGGCACCATGATCGTCGAGCATGACGCGGTCGCGCAGGAGGGGTATGCGGCCGATACCGTGCTGCGCGACGTGGGGACAGGAAACCCGGACCCCGCGCTGATCCCCGATCCGACCGCTGTGCTCTCGGGCGTCGTCGGCAGGCCCGTGCTCTACGGCGAACCGGTGATCGATCCGGCACTCGACGCATGGGCCCGGGAGTGGATCGCGCCGGATCTTCCCGCATCCGACTTCCGCATCACGATCACCAGCGGTGCGGTGGATGCTGTCGAGCGCCTGCTCGCGCAGGCCCTCATGCGTGATGACGCGGTGGCGCTCGAGGACCCCTGCTTCCTCGCGAGCATCCACACCGTCCGCCTCGGTGGATACCGGGCCGTCCCTGTACCCGTCGATGAGGAAGGGATGACCGTAGCGGGTCTGCGCGCTGCGCTGGAGGACGGGGTCCGTGCCGTCATCTGCACTCCGCGCGCTCAGAATCCGACCGGGGTGAGCCTCTCCCCCGCGCGCGCTGCGGCTCTGCGTGAACTGCTGGCCGAGCATCCGTATGTGCTGATCATCGAGGATGATCACTTCTCGATGCTGTCCGAGCGACCCTACGAAAGCCTCATCGGACCAGACCACCGCCGTTTCGCGCTGCTGCGGTCGGTCTCGAAGTTCCTCGGCCCCGACATGTGCCTCGCCATCGCGGCGACGGACCCGGAGACCGCCGAGCGCCTGGCGATGCGTCTGAGCCCCGGAACGACCTGGGTGAGTCACCTGCTGCAGCGGCTCGCGCTGGGCATGCTCACGGACGTCGACGTGCGCGCTTCCATTCGCGAGGCCGGCACGCACTATGCGGAACGGAACCGCGCATTCGCGGAGCGTCTGCGCGAGCAGGGAATCGATGCGGAGTACGTCGATGGGATGAACCTCTGGATTCGGCTCGCCACACCAGCGCACACCGTGGCAGAGCGTCTCATGCGTCGCGGCTGGCTCGCCCGCACCGGCGATGGGTTCCGGCTCGAGGAGAGCGCCCCGCCCTCTCATCATCTCCGCCTCACCGTCCATGACCTCGGCGACGGGGATGCCGCCCAACTTGTCGCCGACATCGCCGGAGCCGTGCGCTGAGAAACGCGTGACAGTGAGAAGATCGAGGGATGAAGATCCTCTCGATCCAGTCCGCCGTCGCCTACGGACACGTGGGCAACTCCGCCGCCGTCTTCCCGTTGCAGCGCATCGGTGTCGACGTGATTCCGGTGTACACGGTGAACTTCTCCAATCACACCGGCTACGGCGCCTGGCGCGGACCGCTCATCGCCCCGAGTGACGTTCGCGAGGTCATCACCGGCATCGAGGAGCGCGAGATATTCCCTCAGGTAGATGCTGTGCTCTCCGGCTACCAGGGCGGCGAAGGCATCGGGGACGTCATCATCGACGCCGTCGCCCGCGTGAAGGCGGCAAACCCGAAAGCGCTGTACGCCTGCGATCCGGTGATGGGCAATGCGAAGTCAGGATGCTTCGTCGCACCGGCGATCCCGGAACTGCTGCGTGAGAAGGTCGTGCCGGTGGCAGACATCATCACCCCGAATCAGTTCGAGCTGGGCTTCCTCACCCGCACGGAGCCGGACACCCTCGAGTCAACGCTCGCCTCTGTCGATCTGGCGCGCCAGATGGGACCCAGCACCGTGCTCGTGACAAGCGTCGAACGGCCCGATCGCGAAGAAGGCACCATTGAGATGCTCGCGGTTGATGATCAGGGTGCATGGATCGTGCAGACGCCGTTCCTCCCGATGAAGGCGAATGGCTCCGGTGACGTCACGGCCGCTCTGTTCACGGCGCACTATGTCGACACCGGAAGCGCACAGGTCGCCCTCGAGCGCACGGCGTCGAGCGTGTTCGATCTGCTTCAGCTGACGTTGGATTCCGGTGACCGTGAGCTGCAGCTCATCGAGGCGCAGGAGTCCTACGCCCACCCGAAGATGCAGTTCACCGCGCTTCAGGCGCGCTGACCGGCCACGCGTTCGCAACGGCCTCTCGCACCTCGCCGAGCAGCTGCGGCAGCGCCTTCGTCTTGGCGATGATCGGGAAGAAGTTCGCGTCGGACTTCCAGCGCGGCACGATGTGCTGGTGCAGGTGCGCATCGACACCGGCTCCGGCCACCGCGCCCTGATTCATCCCGAGGTTGAAACCGTCGCAGTTGGACACTTCGCGGAGCACGCGCATACCGATCTGCGTGAGGGCCCCGATCTCGGCGACTTCTTCGGGGGTCGCCTGATCGTAGGTCGCGACATGCCGGTACGGGCATACGAGCAGGTGCCCGGAGTTGTACGGGAACAGGTTGAGCAGCACGTAGGCCGTCTCACCGCGTGCGACGATCAGCCGCTCGGCGTCCGGATGCTGGGGAGCCTCGCAGAACGGGCATTCGTCGCGCAGAGGCTCCGGGCCCGCCTGGATGTACGCCATGCGGTGCGGTGTCCACAGGCGTTGAAACTCGTCGGGGACGCCGGCAAGATGTCCGGCATTTTCCAATCCGGTCCCTGAGCCTGTCGAAGGGCCCGGGCCCTCCGCTGTCACGCGAGATCCCCGACCGTGTGCACGAGCGCGTGCGAGGCGATCGCGGCGCGGATACGGTCGACGGCATCCGCGATCGGAACCCCGTTCTCCTGCGTGCCGTCACGGAAACGGAAGGAGACGGTACCGGCATCCCGGTCCTTCTCACCCGCGATCAGGATCAGCGGGACCTTGCCGGTGGTGTGGTTGCGGATCTTTTTCTGCATCCGATCGTCGGAGGTGTCGAGTTCGGCGCGCACGCCGCTGTCGCGCAACGTGGTGACGACGTCGCCGAGATAGTCGGCGAAATCGTCCGCGACCGGAATTCCGACGACCTGCAGGGGCGAGAGCCACACGGGGAAGTCTCCGGCGTAGTGCTCGAGCAGGATCGCGAAGAAGCGCTCGATCGAGCCGAACAGCGCGCGGTGGATCATGATCGGCCGTTTCTTCTGGCCGTCCTTGTCCATGAACTCGAGGTCGAAGCGCTCGGGCAGATTCGGGTCGACCTGCACCGTGGACAACTGCCAGGTGCGTCCGATCGCATCACGGGTCTTCAGATCGATCTTCGGGCCATAGAACGCGGCCTCACCGGGGACCTCCGTGAGCTTGAGACCGGATGCGACGGCAACCCGCCGCAGCGCATCGGTCGAAGACTCCCAGAACTCTTCAGTGCCGATCCACTTGGATTTCTCATCGTCCTTCATCGACAGCTCGAGCTCGAAGTCGGTGAGCCCGAAGTCTCGAAGCATCGAGAGGATGAACTCCAGAACCTTCGCGACCTCTTCCTCGAGCTGATCGGGGGTGACGAAGAGGTGCGAGTCATCCTGAGTGAAGCCGCGCACGCGGGTCAGGCCGTGCAGCGCACCGGAGAGCTCGTTGCGATAGACCGTGCCGTTCTCCGCAAGGCGGAGCGGCAGGTCGCGGTAGCTGCGGGCGCGCTCCTTGTAGATGAGGATGTGCATCGGGCAGTTCATCGGCTTCAGGTAGTAGTCCTGGCCCTGCTTGGTGATGTTGCCCTCGTCGTCGCGCTCCTCGTCCATGACGATCGGCGGGAACATCCCGTCCCTGTAGGTGACGAGGTGGTTCGAGGTGAGGAAGAGGTCTTCCTTGGAGATGTGCGGGGTGTACACGTAGGTGTAGCCGCCCTCGATGTGACGTTTGCGAGCGTGCTGCTCCATCTCGCCGCGGATCATGCCGCCGCGTGGATGCCAGACGCTCAGACCCGAACCGATCTCTTCGGGGAAAGAGAAGAGGTCAAGCTCTTTGCCGAGCTTGCGGTGATCGCGCTTTGCGGCCTCTGCGAGGCGTTCCTTGTACGCGCGCAGCTCGTCCTTGCTCGGCCATGCCGTGCCGTAGATGCGTTGCAGCTGCGGGTTTTTCTCGCTGCCGCGCCAGTAGGCGGCGGCGATGCGCGTCAGGTCCCAGCCGTTGCCGATCATGCGGGTGCTGGGAAGGTGCGGGCCACGGCAGAGGTCCTTCCAGACCACTTCCCCGTCCTTGCTGACGTTGTCGTAGATGGTCAGTTCGCCCGCGCCGACCTCCACGGAGGCGCCTTCGGCAGCATCCACGCCGGATCCGGGCCCGCCAGCGAGATCGATGAGTTCGAGCTTGAATGGCTCGTTCGCGAGCTCGGCGCGAGCCTCATCCGCCGTGACGACACGGCGCGTGAACCGCTGACCCTCGCGGACGATGCGTTGCATCTCTTTCGAGATCGCTTTGATGTCTTCCGGAGTGAACGGAGTCTCGACGCCGAAGTCGTAGTAGAAGCCGTCGGTGATGGGCGGGCCGATGCCGAGGTTCGCCTGCGGGTTGATGCGCTGCACTGCCTGTGCGAGCACATGAGCTGCGGAGTGACGCAGGATATTGAGACCGTCAGGGCTGTCGATCGTGACGGGTTCGACCTCATCGGTCTCGGTCACGGTGGTCGCGAGATCCTTGAGTTCGCCGTTCACGCGCATGGCGACGACGGATCGGTCAGAGAACAGGGCGAAGCCGTCGCGGGCGGCGGCATTCGACTCGTCGATTTCAGGCACAGGTCACTCCATTTGGGTCGGCTTCTAGGCTACTCGTCCTGCGACCCCCGACCGTGCGATCACGTTAGGGAAGATCTTCGACCTGGATCTCGTCCTTGTCCCCTTCTTCGTCGTCGTCCGCGTCCTCCGCGTTATCCGCTCGCTGTTCCGCGGCAGGGTTGTCGTCGCCGATGTTCATATCGGGGTCCGTGCCGACGACCGTCGGACGGTCCTCTTCCTGGTCGTCCATGGGATTCGACATGTGAGGTTCCTTTCGTTCGATCTGATGGTGGATCCCACCCTTACGCAGACCAGCAGATCCGTCGTCCCCATTGACAGATCGCCCGTGGCGCACTGGAATTCCGCTCGCACAGCTGACATCCTGACGCCATGCGCGAGTTGACGACGGATGATCTGGGACTGCTGCTATCGGTGTTCGCGGTGCTGCTCATCGCGTTCGGCATCGATTTCCACTTCTCGACGAAGGCAGTGGCTCAGCATCGCCGGGCTGCCTGGTTTTTCGGAATCGCTACGCTCGTCGGCGAGCTGATGACGGCACTCGCGTTGGTATTGACGTGGGTGGCGCTGTGGAGTCCGGCGGCCTGGGAGGCGATCGATGACCTGCTCGTCTTCGTGCCCGGCTCTATCGCGATTGTTTGCGCCGTCATTCTGACGGTCGACAAAGTGATGTCTCGGTTGGAGCGACTGCGCCGAGGCCCGGTGCCGCCCGAGAGCTCGGAGTAAAACGAGAAAAACCCCCGGTAAACCGAGGGTTTTCGTGTGTGCGCGATACTGGGATCGAACCAGTGACCTCTTCCGTGTCAGGGAAGCGCGCT
>NZ_JBQDSX010000018.1:0-20810 GCF_052099035.1 Microbacterium sp.
ATCCGTGTCGCCACCATCCGTGTCGCCACCAGCTGCGGCCGTCACGGCGAGCTCTGTCGTCACCTCAGTGCCATCCGGCAAGATGACGACGAGCGTGTGCGCACCGGCGGGAGTGGCTGCCGGGATCGTCACGGTCGCGGCGAACGCACCGTCAGCATCCGCCGTCACGGTGCCGAGCTGCACCGGCGTCGAACGCAGCTCGAGACTCAACTCAGCATCCGCAGCGAAGCCGGTGCCGGACACCGTGACCTCACCACCGGCAGCAACGGACGATGCACCGAGCGTGATCGCCGCCGGAACCTCGGGTTCCGGCGGGTTGACGCCGGTCTCGGTGACCCACTTCTCTCCCGCGTCGTTCTTCGTGACGGTGAACTCGTCGTACACCGCGCCGACGGGAAGTTCGGTCGTAGCATCCGACGTCTTCTCCGCGAGGTACGAGCGGTAGACGAGCTGACCATCGGAGACGTCGATGACCTGGTAGGTCGTCACGCCCGCGCCGCGCAGCACCTGGGTGGCACCGTTGTTGGTCCAGACGTTTTTCGCATCGGTCTCGAGGTTGTAGTGCTTCGCGCCCGAGTTCGAGACGACGTAGACGGGACCTGTTGTGATCCCGGGCGTTTCGGTGGCGTCGGTGTTCACGTAGCCGCGCGCATAGGTGTGGTCGTGGCCCATGAGCACGAGGTCGATGTCGTTGTTCTGGAACACCGGCAGCCACTCGGCCCGCAGGATCGGCTCGTCACGCCCCGCCGACGTCGAGAACACCGGCTGGTGGAACGTGACGACGTTCCACTTCGACGGGCTCTGCTTCAGGACCTCGTCGAGCCATGCCGCCTGGAACTTCGTCCACATCTCGGCGACCTGGGTCGAAGGGCACTCCTCGCCCGTGCACGACGGCAGCGCAGACGGGGTGAGGAAGGTCGTGTCGCGCGTCGCGTTCAGTGTGATGAAGCGCACGTCCTGGTAGTCGGTGTAGTAGACGGTCTCGGCGGCAAACTCACCCCAGTGCTCGAAGTAGGCGGCGTACTGCTTCGCAGCATCCGAATCGCCCTGCGCAAGGTTCGCGAGCTCTCCGATCGAGCCGATCTCGGGGTTGTTGTGCGGGTACTCGAAGTTCGCCTTCCAGGCGGTGAGCATCTTGTCGCCGGAGTACTCGTGGTTACCGGGGGCTGCCATGACGTTCGTGCTGACCGCGGAGTTCTGCATCCCCTTGAACCAGTTCAGCCACTCGTTGTCGTTGCCACCGGTGTTGATGAGGTCTCCGGCGTGCACCGATCCGATCGAGCGCGGCGCGTTCGCCTCGGCCTGGGCGACGACGCTCGGCCAGGTCGTGTCGAGGCCGATCTGAGCGTCGCCGTAGTAGACGAACTGGAAGTCGGTCGCGCTCGGGTCCTCGGTGCGGAAATCGAACCAATCGCTCCAGCTGCCCTCGAGACCGACGCGGTACCGGTACTCGGTGGCCGGCGTGAGTGCGTCAACCGTGGCGGAGAAGTGCTGGTTCGGGTTGCCACCCGTGACGCCGGCGGAGTATGCATCCACGGTGCGAGTGTCGCCGCCTGCGGCGGGCTCGATCTGCACCTGGCCGGACGTGTGCGACATGTCGCCGGCGAGCCAGGAGAACGACTGCGACATCGATGGCGTCTCGGTCGGGGTGAGCACGACGCGCGTCGGCGCGGCGACGACGGGGTTGCCGGGGTCGGATGCTTCGACCAGAGTCAGCGACGACATGTCGAAGTAGATGTCGGAGCTGGTCTCGCGGTCCTGGTAGAGCGCGACGGCGACGGTGTTGGTCCCGTCCTGCAGGACCTCGGGACCGGCCGCGAACGTGCTCGTGACCGGGTCGCCGTTGCTGTCGCCGGCGTACTCGACGTTGGTCTTCTCGGTGATGCGCCCGTCGGCGTAGCTGGCGACCTTGGTGCCGTTGACCCAGACGACGAGCGCGTCGTCGTAGGTGACGGTGCTCTGCAGCGCTGCGACCTGCTCAGCGACGCCCGCTTCGAGATCGAAGGTGGTGCGGAAGAAGTAGGTGGGCACGGTGGGTGCGGCCGCGCCGTCGAGGTACTGGTTCAGCAGCGTTGTCGGCAAGTGCGGCCCGACCTGGGCGAGTTCGCCGCGCTTGGCGCCGAAGCTGCCGGGCGCGCTCTGCCATGCCGAGTCGTCGAAGTCAGCCGTGGTCCACTCGCGCATCGCAGCGGGGGCGGGCGAGGGATCGCTGCCGTCGTCGAGGTAGCTCCAGGTGGATGCTGTGGTGACGAGCGGGTCTGCGGGAACATCGGGTTCGGCAGGTGCGGCCATCGCTGCGGGGGCAGCGAGCGAGCCGCCGAGTACGGCGAGGAGCGCGGCGGATGCGAGGCCGCCGCGTCGCCATCGTACGGCGGGGGAGGGGGAGGTCATATGTGTCCTTATGGTGGGTTTCCCACGCGGGCGCATGGGCACGTCCAGACAATCCGGGTCAGGTTTCGGGATGCTGTCGCGCGAGCGACGTGCGGATGAACGAGCGATCCGAGGCTCGCTCGTACGATCCGAGGCCCGCTCGTGCGCGCCGAATCCCAGCTTGTGCGCGCCGAATCCCGCTCGTGCGCGCCGAATCCCGCTCGTGCGCGCCGAATCCCAGACGGTCTGTGGCGGCGACGGCGTGTCGGGGCGTGACACGCCGCGTGGCGAACGTGTCGTCTGGGATTCGGCACGCACGGACCCCCCGTGGCTCGCCCCGGTACGCTGGAACCCATGCTGAATATGGCCGAGGGGCTCGCCCGCCTGCGTGCGCTCGCCGAAGGACCGGTCGTGTCCGTGGTCGCCCAGGCGTTCCAGGATGCCGGTTTCGAACTCGCTGTCGTCGGGGGACCGGTGCGCGATGCGCTGCTCGGCCGCGAGACGAATGACCTCGACTTCACGACGAACGCCTCGCCCGATGAGATTCTGAAGATCATCACCCCGATTTCGACGGCGCAGTGGGACATCGGCCGCGCATTCGGCACGATCGGCGCGCGGGTTCCGTCTCCGGATGGGCCCGCCGAGCAGGTCGAGATCACCACCTACCGCGCCGACAGCTACGACGGCGTCACCCGAAAGCCCACAGTCGAGTTCGGCGACACGATCGAGGGCGATCTCGTGCGCCGCGACTTCCGCGTGAACGCGATGGCGCTGCAGGTTCCGTCCGTCAAGCTCGTCGATCCGACGGGCGGCGTCGAGGATCTCGTCGCCGGCATCCTGCGCACCCCGGCCGAGCCGACGGTGAGTTTCGGCGACGATCCACTGCGGATGCTGCGTGCCGCCCGCTTCAGCGCCCAGCTCGGATTCTCCATCTCACCCGAGACGACGGCCGCGATCGGCGAGCTGCGCGAGACGCTCAAGATCGTGAGCCCCGAGCGGGTGCAGTCCGAGCTCGTGCGTCTCATGCAGACCGACGACCCGGTGCGCGGCATCCGCGTCCTCGTCGACACCGGGCTGATCGAAGAGTTTCTGCCCGAGGTCAGCGCCCTGCGCCTCGAGGTCGATGAGCACCACCACCACAAGGACGTGTACGAGCACTCGCTCACCGTGCTGCAGCAGGCGATCGAACTCGAGCACTCCCGCAATCCGGGTGAGTCGCCCGACGTGCCGCTGCGCATCGCGGCCCTGCTGCACGACATCGGCAAGCCCCGCACCCGCAAGCTGGAAGCCGGGGGAGCGGTCACGTTCCACCACCACGACATCGTCGGCTCGCGGATGGCGCGCAAGCGCCTGAAGGCGCTCCGCTTCGATGGCGACACGACGGATGCCGTCGCCACCCTCATCGAGTTGCACCTGCGCTTCTTCGGCTACGCCGAGGGGGCGTGGACGGATGCCGCGGTGCGCCGCTACGTGCGCGATGCCGGCGACCTACTCGAGCGACTGCACATCCTCACGCGTGCGGATGTCACCACGCGCAATCGCCGCAAGGCATCGCGGCTGGCATCCGCCTATGACGACATCGAGACGCGCATCGCCGATCTGCGCGAGCAAGAGGAGCTCGACTCGATCCGTCCCGAGCTCGATGGCAACCAGATCCAGCAGATCCTCGGCATCAAGCCGGGACGCGAAGTGGGCGAGGCCTACAAGTTCCTGCTCGACCTGCGGCTGGACGAGGGCGTACTCGGCCCGGATGCCGCCGAGCAGCGCCTCCGCGAATGGTGGGCCGCCCGGAGCGACTAGGTCCGCAGTTGAGGAACGATGATCTCGACCTCGTCGGCGACGAGCTCGAAGTCTTTGGGATTGAGTGTCGCGAGGCGAGCGCCGAGCGCGTGTGCGTGGCCGGCTAACAGGACGTCTTTGCCACGAGCGTGGGATGGCCGGGTTCTCGCGACGATCGCGGCGAGACGCCCATAGCTCCTGGCGGCAGCCTCATCGAAGGGCAGCCAGGGGGCTTCCAGAAGCCTCGTGAGCCGCCCGAATCGCATCATTCGCTGACGTCGTATCTCTATCGTGGCGGCGTGCTCGATCCCGAATTGCAGTTCAGCGGCAGCGAGGGAGCTGAGCACGATCGACTCTCGCGGCAGGGCGACATTGTCGATGTCGATCAGGACGCTGGTGTCGAGCAGGATCACGCGCTCTCGCCCTGTTGCCTTCGGAGCGTTTCACGCTGTCGTTCAGCCCGCATCCACGGGTCCTCCCAGGCATCCGCGTCGTCGTACGGTCTGGCATTGTGCTCGGTCAGCCAGTTCGCCGCGACGTGCAGATCCTCTTCGGTGGGCGGATTCGCCGCGAGGCGCGCCTCGATCTCGTCGCCCGTCGTGGACCAGCGTCGAGTTCGGTACCGGTCAGCGAGCACCCGCTCCAGTCCGCTCGTCGCCGGATCATCGCCTGCGGCCAGCCGCGTCAGCGCCTCTCGCACTTCGGCCTCCATCGAGCGGGAGTTCTTCGTCGCGCGCTGCTTCAGCGCCTCGACGACTTCGTCGGGAAGATTGCGGATCGTGATCGCGGCCATGAGATGCCTCCTGCCAGCATAATGCTAGCACTCGAGAGCCGCCGGGCGGGTGAGACATCATTTACTGCACGAGACACCGCGTGGCGAGGGGTGTCTCATGCAACAAATGGTGTCTCGTGCAGAAAGGTGTCAGGCCATCGTCGCCAGCTGCTCGAACGAGATGGCGTCGACGGGGGACGTGCCGGCGAGGATCTGCGCGAGCTGCTCGGTGACCATGTCTCCGAGCAGGGCGAGTTCGTTTCCTGCAGCGCCGGCGATGTGAGGAGTGAGCGTCACATTAGGCAGCGTGTACAGGACGTCGTCCTCGTCGAGCGGCTCGGGATCGGTGACGTCCAGGATCGCCGAGATGCGGCCAGTACGCAGCTCCGCACGGAGGGCATCATGGTCGATGAGCCGCCCGCGGGCGGTGTTGATCAGGCATGCTCCGTCAGGGATGCGGGCAAGAGCCGCCGCATCGAGCATGTGCTCGGTCGCCGGGGTCATCGGCGCATGCAGGCTCACGATCGAACTTCTCTCGAGCAGCTCATCCAGCCCGACCAGCGTCGCCCCGAGGTCGCGTGCCTCGGCAGCGCTGATCGTGGGATCGGTGAGGAGTAGATCGAAATCGAAGGGACGCAGCAGGTCGAGGACCCGCCGTCCGATTCGTGACGCCCCCACGATGCCGACGGTTCTCCCCGCATTTCCGATGGCCGGGTAGCCGGTGGCGATGGGCAGTGGATGCCGCGACACGGCGAACTCCCTCGACAGCTCGAAAGCACGTTTGCCGGCGAGCAGGATCATAGCGAGCGTGTACTCGGCGACCGGCCGGGCGTTGGCGCTCGCCGCGGTCGTCACGATGATCCCGCGGTGCCAGGCGTCAGCGTCCACATGCCCTTTCACCGTGCCGGCGGCATGCAGGATCGCTCGCAGTGCCGGCATCCGATCCAGCTCGGCGGGGCCGATGGTGGGTGATCCCCACCCGGTGATGAGGAACTCGACGTCGGACAGTGCGGCTGCCGGCACCTCGCGGAAGTCCGTGATGACTTCGTCAGGATCGATATCGACCAGTGATTCCAGTCGCGCAAGGGATGCTGGCCGGAACAGCTTGTGCACCAGGGCGGGGTCCAGCGCGAATAGCGTGTTCATCTAACTCAGAAACCGCGGCAGGAACCAGATGACTGCGACGATCACGACGATCACGACGGTGACCCACCGGCCACCGCGCTTGAGGCGTCGCCCCTCCAGCGCCACCCCGGGCGGTGGCGTCAGCATCCCGACCGGTGGCGCGAACGGCAGCGCGTGCGATCCCTCGACCGGCGCGCCCGCAACGGAACCCGCCATGGCGGGCGTAGCGGGGACGCGTTGCGCGAGCCGGTCATCACGCCACCTCGCCCACTGGTCGAGCTTGGTCATGAGGGCGCCGACGGCCCCGAACAGCCAGGCCCACGTCGCGGGGTCCAGGGTCGATGCCGCACGCTTGGTGTACAGGAACAGCCAGTCGTCAACGATCTCCACGTCGAGTTGAGCTGCGCTGTCGATGAAGCGCGCCATGATGTCGGGGGTGAACAGGTAGAGCGCATCCTGCTCGTACCCCTCAGGGCAGTACAGCGTGAAGTACTTGTCGAAGTCCCCTTCGAGCGACAGACGCTGGTCCTTCTGGAACGATGCCGGCAGGTTGGTGCCGAATCCGTTGTTGCCGAGAGCATCCAACACGATGTTCGGCAGGGGGACGTCCAGCTTCACCGCGACATAACCCCAGCGGTGCGTCGTCGAGTTCTTGCCCGAACCGGTCGTGTACTCGTAGTTGCCGAACTCCACGAAGCGAGGGGTGTGGCCGCGGACCAGCTGGTCTGCCTTCCGAGCGCGGCCCAGGCCGAAGATCATGCCCGGGAGCGGCGGATTTGGAACCCGATCCTCATACGTCATGCCGTTCGCGGCGGCGAAGCGGCTCAGCCGGAAGCGCGCGATGCGGCCGCGGCGATAGTTGACGAATGCGATGACGCCGATGACGACGAGCACGATGAGGACTGCCACGAAGGGCAGACCGAGCAGGGGAGAGCCGGCCCGCGCGGCCGCCGTGACCCCGGCAGTGACCACCGGCACACCGATCACGAGCATGATGGCGATGACGATGATCACCACGACGCTGCCCGCGGAGAAGCTGCTCGAACTCTGCCGCGTGCGCATCTCCCGGACGAACGCGCTGACGGCCTTCGGATCGACCGGATCCGTGAGCGGTCGGGCGTCGAAAGAGGGGGGCGCGGGCGTGGTCACTCCTCCACGTTGCCACAGTCAGGCGTCTGAATACGCAGACCACGCGCCCGGCGTGCGCCGCGGCACGCGGTCCCTGAGCCTGTCGAAGGGGCAGCCCCCAGACATCACTTTCGGCACCAGACATCACTTTCAGCACGAGACACCACGCGTTTCGTGGCGTCTCAAGCAGGAAATGGTGTCTCGCCGCCAGTGGCGGGAGTGGCGCCGGCGCCGGCGGGCAGCGCCGGCGGGTCAGGCGCCCGCATGCATCGACGCGCCCTCTTCGATCGGCAGCGCCTCGATCGCGGCATCCGCGCAGATCTGCCGGATGAGCTCCGCGGACCCGGCGACGATCGTCGAGTCGAAGTCGATCTCGCTCACCATCACCCAGGCGTGGTCCGAGGGCCAGAGGATGCTGGGGTGCTGCACGGCAGGCTCGAAACCGCGCGCCTCGGCTTCACGGTCGCGCCAGGGCGCGTCAAGGATCCAGCTCGGATCCGCGAACGACGAGGGAGCTGCGCCGAACAGCACATGATCGCGGTCGGGCAGCGCGAGCCGGGCGCCCTTCGAGATCTCGTCGGAGAGGATGCCGGGATGCCACTGCGCTTTGCGAAATGGATTCTCGAAGTTCGCGCGGAGGCTGCTCCACACCGCCGGTTCGCGGGGCGGCTCGTCGGTGAGTTCGATGAAGCCGCGACCGTTGCCGCCGTACGCGCCGACGAGACCACCCCACCCTTCCCATACGGCGACGCATCCAGCATCCGGTGTCGACGTATGCGATGCGAGGTGGGCGGCGACCGCCGCGAACTGCGCGACCGGCATCCGACCCTCGTCGGGACACGTGAACTCGCGCCCGTCCGGGGCGATGCGCGAGCGCCAGTCCTCCTCCGGCGGTGTGGCGACGATGCGCTGCCATTGCGCCAGCGCATGCACAGTCGTGCCGAATGCGGCGGCGGCATCCGCCCAGGTTGCCGGTCGGTCGTCGAACAGCCCCATGAGACGCTGCTGCTCGGAGTCCGGCATGCGCATCCACGCGTCCATCGTCGGCACCGCACGATCCGGGAGCGACCGCACCTCGGCGGGATGGAAGACACGTGCGTACGCCTCGAAGCCATGAGGAACGAAGTGGTGAATCGACCAGTCGTCGTCGAGGCGGTCACGCAGCCAGTCGCCAGCAGAGACGTCCGAGATCCAGTCCATGCCGACCACGGTACCCGCACCTGCACAAGGTATATACTCATTCAACAGTTGAGATATACGGGGGCGCCATGACGAAGACTCTTATCGACGTCGACGATCAGCTGCTCGAGCAGGCGATGCGCCTCACGGGGGCGACGACGAAGAAAGCCGCAATCAACGAGGCACTCGCGCAGACCGTCAGGCGCGGTGAGGCGCTCGGTTACATCGACATGCTTCGCTCCGGGGTGGTCATCGCGCTCGACGACTCAGATGTGATCGCCGACGCGCAACGATGAACCAGCTCTTCCTGGTCGACAACTCCGTGCTGCAACGGGTTCATCGATCGGATGCTGTGGCTCAAGCGCTGATCGATCTGCTGAGCACGGGCGACCTGGCCAGCTGCCTGCCGCAGCTGCTCGAAGAGGGGTATTCCGCGCGGAGCGCGGAAGAGCACCGCGCCCTGACCGAAGCAAGCGCCAAGGCGAAAGTGTTCCTCCAGGCGGATGCCGAGGTCGCACGTCTCGCCGTCGATCTGCAGCGGCGGCTGTTCGCCGACGGCCAGGGAAGATCTGTGGGCGTGAGCGACGTCCAGATCGCCGCCACTGCGATCCGTAGCTCGAGCGGAAACCAGCGCGTGAGCGTCGTGCATTACGACGCGGACTTCGAGAACGTTGCCGCGATCGAGCCGGCGTTCTCGCACCGCTGGATCGTTCCGCGCGGCTCGGTGGCCTAGCGCGTTCGCGACACGCCCGGATCTGAAGTAGACTGCTCAGGTTGTCTGTCTATCGGAACGCACTCTGCGGCGAGAAGGACGGGCACGTGCACACACCCTCCTGTTTCCGGGAACGTCCCGGAAACCGTTCAAGTCCGAAGGAGGTGGGTAAGTGACGCACCAGTACGAACTCATGGTCATTCTGACCCCCGAGATCGACGAGCGCCAGGTTGCTCCTGCGCTCGACAAGTTCCTCAAGGTCATCACCAACGATGGTGGCACTGTGGACAAGATCGACATCTGGGGCAAGCGCCGTCTTGCATACGAGATCGAGAAGAAGAACGAGGGCATCTACGCCGTCGTCAACTTCACCGCTTCGAGCGACTCCACGAAGGAGCTCGACCGTCAGCTGGGTCTGAACGAGCAGATCATGCGCACCAAGGTTCTCCGTTCCGAAGAGGCACAGGCCATGGTTGCGTTTGAAGCCAAGCGCTCCGAAGAGAAGGCTGCCCGCAAGGCCGCCAAGGCTGCGAAGGCCTGAGTCTCATGGCCGGCGAAACCGTCATCACCGTGGTGGGAAACCTCACGGCCGACCCCGAACTGCGGTACACGCAGAACGGGCTGCCGGTGGCGAACTTCACCATCGCATCGACGCCGCGAACCTTCGACCGTCAGGCGAACGAGTGGAAGGACGGCGACGCGCTGTTCCTCCGTGCGTCCGTGTGGCGCGAGTTCGCTGAGCACGTGGCGGGATCACTGACAAAGGGCATGCGTGTTGTCGCGCAGGGTCGCCTCCGTCAGCGCTCGTACCAGGACCGCGAGGGAAACCAGCGCACGTCCATCGAGCTCGAGATCGACGAAATCGGCCCTTCGCTTCGCTACGCGACCGCTCAGGTCACCCGCGCCGCTTCCGGCGGTGGCGGTGGCGGCGGACAGTCGCGTCCGGCTCAGCAGCAGCAGTCGTCGTCGTCCGAGGAGCCGTGGTCCACGCCCGGTTCTTCGACCAGCGCCGATGCCTGGAGCACTCCGGGCAGCTTCGGCGACGACACTCCGTTCTAACGCTTCGACAGGCTCAGCGACCGACGGTCCGAGCCTGACAATGCAAACTCTTATTGATAAGGAATAACCATGGCTGGAAAGTCGAGCGGCGACCGCCGCAAGCCGCGGAAGGGTGGCAAGCCCACCGCTCCCGCGAAGTCGATCCGGGTTGGCGTCATTGACTACAAGGACGTCGCGACCCTTCGCAAGTTCATCTCGGAGCGTGGAAAGATCCGCGCCCGTCGTATCACCGGAGTCTCGGTGCAGGAGCAGCGTCTGATCGCCAAGGCGATCAAGAACGCACGCGAAATGGCGCTCCTGCCCTACGCCGGCGCTGGCCGCTAAGGGGTGCTGACATGGCAAAGCTGATTCTCACGAACGAAGTTGCCGGGCTCGGAAGCGCCGGTGACGTCATCGAGGTCAAGAACGGGTACGCCCGTAACTACCTCGTCCCCCAGGGCCTCGCTACGGCGTGGACCCGCGGTGGTGCCAAGCAGGTCGAGTCGATTCAGGCCGCCCGCAAGGCACGCGCAATCCACGACCGCGAAGAGGCCGTGGCACTCAAGGACGCGATCGAGGGCCAGAAGGTCCGCCTGACGGTGAAGGCCGGCAACGGCGGACGCCTGTTCGGCTCGGTCAAGACCGATCACGTCGCCGACGCTGTCGCAGCGGCCGGCCTCGGCTCCGTTGACAAGCGCAAGGTGACCATCACCTCGCCGATCAAGTCGACCGGTGACCACGAGGCGACCGTGCGTCTGCACGACGACGTCGTCGCCGTCATCACCCTTCAGGTCGTCGCGGCCAAGTAAGCCGCAACAACCTTCCGGAGAGCCTCCGATCCTTCGGGATCGGAGGCTCTCCGCTTTTCGGATGCCGTGCTGTTCGGATGCTGGTGCGTCAGGCTGTGCGGCGACGCACCACCAGACCCGCACCGAGCAACATCAGCAGGATGGCCAGCAGGGCCGGTGCCAGCAGGTCGCCGCCTCCGGTCGTTGCGAGCATCGCGCTCGGTGCGCTCCCCGCGGCGACCGCCGATCCCTGAACACCCACGACGGTGTTCGCGCCGGTGCTCGGCGTCGTGCCGGGGTCGGTCCCAGGATCAGTGCCTGGATCAGTGCCCGGACCCGTTCCCGGGTCAGTTCCCGGGTCGGTGCCGGGGTCAGTTCCCGGATCGGTTCCTGGATCTGTCCCGGGGTCCGTTCCTGGATCGGTGACCGTGCTGGTGCCGATGACCGAGATCGCGTTACCGCCGATCGTCAGCGGGATGCTGACCGGCGCCGCGATCTGCGAGCCGCCCAACACCGAGTCGAGGCCGGACGTGACGACGTCACCACCCGTCGCAGGATCGGATGCCGGAGCTCCCGCCCCTGAGCCGGCGACCTCGCTCGTTCCGAGGACACTGACCGCGTTGCCGACAACCGACACCGGAACATCAGCCGGCGCCACCACTTGGGTGCCGCTGGCGATGCCGTCCGAGCCGTCCGTGACAGCATCCTGCGTTGCAGTACCCGGCGTTGCATTGGACGGCTGGGCGGGTGTTGAGGAGGCGGGTGCCGCCGACTCCTCGGATCCTGCCACGGCGCTGGTGCCCAGCGCCGAGATGGCGTTGTCGGTCACGGTGATCGGCACGTTCACATCGAGCAGCGCCTGCGTGCCTCCGAGCAACGAATCGATGCCCGATGTGGTCACCGGTGCCACTGACTGTGCGTCAGTCGCGGCCGGTGCCGGCGCCGGTGCGGGTGCGGTGTCCGCCACGTCGGACGAGCCGAGCACGCTGACCGCATTGCCATCGACGGTCACCGGGACCTCCGCGGTCACAACCGCCTGGGTTCCGGATGCCGTACCGTCCGCACCGCTCGTCTCGGCAGCAGGTGCCGGTTCGGGCGCGGGTGCGGGTTCGGGCGCCGGTTCCTCCACGGGCGCCGGTGCTGGTTCTTCTGCGGCCGCGGGCGGAGGTGTTTCCGCGGGCGCCGGTGGCGCAGCATCCGCACTCGAGATGCCGAGCAACGCAATCGCATTGCCGGTGACATCCACGGGAATCTCGACGGGGATGACCGCCTGAGTTCCCGAGAGGATGCCGTCGTCTCCATCGGTTTCTGCCGCGTTCGCGGCGGTGGCGCCGAGCAGGGTGATCCCGCCGGCCAGTGCGACGCCCCAGAGGGCGCGCTTGACGAAAGTTCGCATGATTGTTCAACTCCAGACTGAGATGGGTTCGGATGATCGCGCGCAGAGAGCGCGCGAAACGTGCGTCATCCTCGGGGGATGACCGAACCCCGATCAGTCGGGAGAGGTGTCCGTGTCGGCGACCGCTGACGACGGTAGATCGTCGTCAGCCACCGCGAGAGCTCGCTTCACGGCACGGAGCGAGTCCGCGGATTCGTCGCCGAAGCGTGCAGCGTCGGCGGTAGGGCTTCCGCCATGGCTGGCGGAAGACGAAGGACCGGGCGCACCCGGGGGAGCATGGGCAGGGTGGTGCCCCGGATCGTCCGGTGCTCCGGCGGGGTGCGCCGCGGCATCCACCGAGATATCCGCAGGGCGCGAGTCTCCGGACTGGTGGCTGCCGACCGTGGAAATACGTGCGTGCGCACCGGCCGCGGGTGCATTCACCGCAACGGTGTCGAGCAGCTGCGCTGACGCGGGCGGATTCGCCGGGGACGTCATATCGTCTGGCACTGCCGGAGAGCCGGAATCGATCACTTCGAGTACGGGCGGGACGACTGCGTCGATCGTGTTTCCGATGAGCCCGGTCGTGGCATCCACTGTGTCAACGACGTCGCTGACGGCATCCGTGACGCCCAGGTCGCGAAGGAGCTGACCGACGAGCGGAACGTCGGAAACGATCTCGAGCGCGGGATCCGTGAGCGATGCGACCGGAGAGTTCTGAAGCGTTTCCGCGACCGGTGTCGCAACGGCAGGCACGAGATCGGCGGCGGTGTCGGTGACCGGCTGCGCAACGTCGCTGGCAATGTCGCCGACGACGGGGACCGACTCGACCGACTCGATCGTCTGCGCCACCGGTTCGGTCACGGTCGAGACGGTTTCGGTCACGACCGGAGTGACGGCCTCGACGACAGGAGTGACCGTCTCGGTGACGACGTCGCTGACGAGATCGGTACCGGAGTCGAGAGTGGAGCTCACCAGGCCGGCGAGGCTGTCGAGCGGGTCATCCGGTGTCTCGTCCGCGTGCGCGGAAGAGCCTGTGGTGAGAATGATGAAGGCTGCCCACGCGAGCACACTGATGGCTCCCCACAGAAACCCTGTGGGCATCCGACGGGATGCGGCGGCAGACACGTTCACCTCCCCCTCGAAGCGAATGACCTCGGCGCGCAACGCCTTGGCCCCGACCATACGCGCGCACCGCCGTGCTTGTCCAGGCCGATTTTGCGCGCTGACCGGTCGCTTCTCCTCGGGGTGCGCAGCGGACGCGCCCGAGAAAAATCAAGCTTGACTTCTCCCCAGGTTGTACACATCCGTCCACGCGGCTCACAACCTTCAATCAGTGATTTAAACAGAATCTCATCCACAAGCTTGAGAGGCAATAAACCCCTGATCATAGGGATAAATAAAGTTTGAAAACAACGCTCAGCACAAGGTTATCCACATGTGTTGTACACAGACACTCCGGCGTTCTCCGCAATCTCTCCACATAGTTATCCACAGGCCGTCTTGCATGGGGATAACCCTGCTCTTACCGTGGGAAGGCGACGAGATGTCGGTGGTGTGTGGTTCGCTCGGTGTGACCGCGAAAACACTCCGCTGTCGCCCGGCTTGGGGGCCGCTGGAACCTGAGCTGTCCGCCTGCCAGCCGCACCGAAGGGAGCACAGTGTCGATTGCCGACATCTCGGAGGAACGTCTCGGAGGCCAGCGCAAGCCAGAGCGCGTGCCGCCCCATGACCTCCTCGCCGAACAGAGTGCTCTGGGCGGAATGCTCCTGTCGAAAGACGCTGTCGCCGATGTGATCGAGACGCTCAAGGGCGCCGATTTCTACATTCCCAAGCACGAGCTCATCTTCGAGGCGATCCTCTCGCTGTACTCGCATGGTGAGCCGACCGATGTCGTCGCCGTCACCGACGAGCTGATCAAGACCGGTGAGCTGGGACGTGCCGGTGGCGCGGACTACCTGCACACGCTCACCTCGATCGTGCCGACCGCCGCGAACGCCGGCTACTACGGTGGCATCGTCGCCGAACGCTCGATTCTGCGCCGTCTCGTCGACGCGGGCACACGCATCGTGCAGCTCGGCTACGAGGGTCAGGGCGACGCAACCGACCTCGTCAACAACGCGCAGGCCGAGATCTACGCAGTCTCCGGCACGCAGACCGCGGAAGACTACGTTCCGCTGACGGTCGCGGTGGATGCTGCGATGGAAGAGATCGAGGCGGCCAGTGGTCGTGACGGATCGATGACGGGTGTGCCGACCGGGTTCAAAGAGCTCGATGAGCTGACGAACGGCTTGCACGGCGGTCAGATGATCGTCGTAGCAGCGAGGCCTGCTGTCGGTAAGTCGACGCTCGCGCTCGATTTCGCTCGAGCCGCTGCGATCGGCCACAACCAGCCCGCGGTGTTCTTCTCCCTCGAAATGGGCAAGAGCGAGATCGCCATGCGTCTGCTCAGCGCAGAGGGCGCGATTCCGCTGCAGCACATGCGCAAGGGTTCACTCGACCCGCGCGACTGGACTACGGTCGCTGCGACCCGCGGACGCATCAACGATGCGCCCCTCTTCATCGATGACAGCCCCAACATGACGCTGGTCGAGATCCGCGCGAAGTGCCGTCGCCTCAAGCAGCGCGAGGGTCTGCGCCTGGTCGTCATCGACTACCTGCAGCTGATGACGAGCGGCAAGCGCGTCGAGTCGCGTCAGCAAGAGGTCTCGGAGTTCTCGCGTGCACTGAAGCTGCTCGCGAAGGAGCTGCAGGTGCCGGTCATTGCCCTGTCGCAGCTGAACCGTGGTTCTGAGCAGCGCACGGACAAGAAGCCGCAGATCAGCGACCTTCGTGAGTCCGGGTCGATCGAGCAGGATGCCGACATGGTGATCCTGCTGCACCGCGACTCGGTCTACGACAAAGACGTCCGCCCGGGCGAGGCCGACCTCATCGTCGCCAAGCACCGTAACGGTCCGACCGCGACGATCAACCTGGCGTTCCAGGGCCACTACTCCCGGTTCGCCGACATGGCGCAGGGTGGGGACTTCAACTAGGTGTAACTGGCGACCGTGATCACCCGGCCCGTCGGGTGACGCGAACATGATCATGCCGTCCTCGTCCATCGCCACCCGGAAACCGAGGAAAGACTCGTAGAACTCTCGGGTCGCGACAGGGTTCTCGGTCACGATCACGGGCATCGCGCTGTGAATTTCTTCCAGACCACCCGCTACGGTGTAGCCGTGCCCTTCGCTCTCGCCCTGACGGTGATCCTCGCCCTGCTCGCACTGTTCCAGATCGCGCTCGCCGCAGGCGCCCCGTGGGGTCATTTCGCGTGGGGAGGGCAGCACCGCGTGCTGCCACGGAACCTGCGCATCGGCAGCATCCTCTCGATCGTGATCTACGCACTGATCGCGTTCATCGCCTGGGAGCGGGTAGGTGCGAGCTCGCTGCTTCCGGATGCCGTCGCCCAGGTGGCGATGTGGGTGGTGTTCGCGTACTTCGCGATCGGCATCGTCATGAACGGCATCTCACGCAGCAAACCCGAGCGATACACGATGACGCCGGTCGTGCTCGTACTCGCCGTGCTGTCGCTGTGCATCGCGATGGGAATGGGTCAGCTCGCCACGGCGATCTGACACTCGTAGCATCGACGTATGTCGAGGACAGCGCTGGTCGTGAAAGTCCCACAGGTGGACGAACTCGTGGCGCTCCGTCAGCTCTACGCAGCAGGTGCGACGAACGGAGTGCCCCCGCACATCACGATTCTCTTCCCGTTCATTCCTGCCGCCCAGCTCCGCGAATCGGATCTCGATGCCGTTCGTCGCGTGGCCCTGAGCGTGCGCGAATTCGATTACGCGCTCACAGGAACGGGATGGTTCGGCGATCGCGTTCTCTGGCTCGCGCCGGAGAAGCCTGCACCGTTCGTCGATCTCATCGATGCCGTGAGCGATGCCTTCCCGGCCTATCCGCCTTACGGAGGTGCCCACGATGGATCGGTGCCGCATGCGACAGTCGGCGACTCCGGCAGCCGCGACGAATTGCTCAGCGCCGAGGCGACGATGCTTCGCGTCCTCCCAATACTCGGAAAAGCGACCGCTGTAACCCTGCTCGCCGAACGTGCGGATGCGTCCTGGCACGAGGTGATGGATCTGCCGCTCGCCGGACGAGACTAACTCCCCGTCAGCGCACCTCATTCCGCCGCTCGCAGATCATCGTGCCCACCGGGCGCTCACCGCGTGCCTCACGAAGGTACGTCTCCACAACGTCGAAACCGGCAGCGTCGAGCAGGTCGCTCAGCTGATCGACCGGCCACCGATACGCGCGCACCACCGCATGATCGAAGGGTTCCACCGCAGACCCGCTGAAGAAACCGAGCGCGAGCTGTCCGCCCGGACGCAGGACTCGCGCGAACTCGGAGAGCGGGGTGGCGATCGCGTCGGGCTCATGATGGATCGTCGAGAACCACGAAAGGACCCCGGCAAGTGAACCGTCGCTCGCGTCGATGTGGTCGATACTCCCCAGATCGAATCGGATGCCGGGGTACACCGCGCGAGCATGATCGATGAACGACGGAACAAGGTCGATCCCGCGTGCATTGAGCCCGAGATCGTTCAGGTGACCCGTCCAATGCCCGGGTCCGCAGCCGGCGTCCATGACATTCCCCTCGATTGACGAGGCCCAGGTATCGATGATCTGCCGATCCGACGGGTGCACTGCCGACATGGATCCCAGGAGGTCCGTGTACTCCGCGGCACCTGCCGCGTAGGCGCTGGTCGTGGACATCACATGACGAGAGTATCGATGTCCGAGCCCCGCAATAGCCTGGCGGTATGACTCCTATCGAGGAATGGACCATCGAGCGGCACCTCGAGGGGCAGCCGGAGTTCGCCGTCGATCTCTTCCACGATTTCATCCACATGGTCGAGGCGATTGGACCCTTCACCTATTCGGTCAGCAAATCGACGATCACTTTGAAGGGCACGCGGCGCGGGTTCGCCGGAGCGCGTCCGGTAGCCGCGGGCTTGCGCGGGTACTTCGACATCCAGCGTGAGCTGGCCGACCCGCGGATCCGCTCGGCTGCGCCGTATACGCAGCGTCTGTTCGTCCATCACTTCCAGATCGCCTTGGCTGCCGAGCTCGACGACGAGTTCGCCGGATGGCTGGAAGAGGCCTATGCCGTCGGAGCGGGCATGCACATCCGCTGAGCCCAGCCGCGCATAATGTCAGGAAGCGATGCCGCCGCGCGCGGCGTGAAGGAGAAGAGCTGATGCACACCCGCACCCTCGGACACGGCCTCGAAGTGTCGGCCATCGGCCTCGGTTGCATGGGCATGTCGCAGAGCTACGGCCCCAACCCCGGCAGCCGTGCCGACATGATCGCGGTACTGCGCTCGGCCGTCGACCACGGCGTGACGTTCTTTGACACGGCCGAGGTCTACGGTCCCTACGCCAACGAAGAGCTCGTCGGCGAAGCCCTTCAGCCGATCCGCGATCAGGTCACGATCGCCACCAAGTTCGGGTTCGACATCGAGGGTGGCGAAGGTGGCCTCAACAGCCGGCCCGAGCAGATCAGAAAAGTGGCGGATGCTTCGCTGCAGCGCCTGCGCACCGACACGCTCGACCTGTTCTACCAGCACCGTGTGGACCCCGACGTGCCGATCGAGGATGTCGCCGGAACGGTCGGCGAGCTCGTGAAAGAGGGCAAGGTGCAATACTTCGGGCTCTCCGAGGCATCCGCCGAGACCATCCGTCGCGCGCATGCGGCGTTCCCCGTCACGGCGGTGCAGAGCGAGTACTCGCTGTGGACCCGCGACCCCGAAGCCGAGGTGCTGCCGACACTCGCCGAACTCGGCATCGGATTCGTACCCTTCAGCCCGCTCGGCAAGGGATTCCTCACCGGAACCGTCGATCAGACCACCGAATTCTCGACCGGTGATATCCGCACCACGATCCCGCGATTCAGTGAAGACAACCGCACCGCCAATCAGGCTCTCGTGGTGCACATCACGGAGATTGCCGCGGCGAAGAGTGCGACACCGGGGCAGATCGCGCTCGCCTGGCTGCTCGCGCAGCATCCATCGATCGTCCCGATCCCCGGCACGCGCCGCACGTCCCGCATCGCAGAGAATGCGGCGGCCACCGCCGTCGCGCTCTCCGCCGACGAGCACGCCGACCTCACCGCACTCGCCGATCGCGTCGGCGTCGCCGGAGCCCGGTACAACGAGCATCACCTCGGACTCGTCGGGCGCTGACGACCGAGGCCGTTCAGAACCCACGCCATTCAGAACCGACGCCCATTTCGATGGCATACTCACGAAATGGCTTACTTCGTGAAGCCCGCGCACCGCAGCGCAGCGGTCGCGACATCCATTCCTCGAGACGAATCCCTGCCCAGCGTGTGTGTCATCGGCGCCGGCTCCTCGGGACTTGCCGCGGCGAAAGCGCTGTACCTCGCCGGGGTCCCCTTCGACTGCTTCGAGAAGGGCAGCGAGATCGGCGGAAACTGGCTCTTCGACAACCCGAACGGACAGTCCGCCTGCTGCGAGACGCTCGAGATCAACACATCCTGCCCGCGGATGGCGTTCTCCGGCTTCCCCATGCCCGAGAACTACCCGCCCTACGCCCGGCACGACCAGGTGCATGCCTACTTCGAGGACTACGCGGCGCACTTCGACTTCCGCGCCACGATCACGTTCCACACCACCGTCACCGATGTCTCCCGCACCGACGACGGCAGATGGCGGGTGCGCACTGCTGGTCCGCACGGCGAAGAGACCCGCGAGTACGACGCCGTCCTCGTCGCGAACGGGCATCACTGGCACCCGCGCTGGCCAGAACCCGCCTACCCGGGAACCTTCTCCGGCGAGCAGATCCATGCGCACGACTACCGCTCGGGGGATCAGCTCGAAAGCCGCGACGTCATCGTCGTCGGCGCCGGCAACTCCGCCATGGACATCGCCGTCGAGGGCGCTCTCCGGGCGAAGAGCGTGACCCTGTCGATCCGGCGCGGCCAGTGGGTGATGCGCAAGTTCCTTTTTGGCGCAGCCAGCGACCAGATCGCCCTGCCGGGATGGATGCCGTGGTGGATGACCGCCGCACGCCTGCGCATCGGCGCCCTCGCCTCCGGCGGACTCAAGAAGTACGGCCTGCCGAAGCCGCCGCACGCCCCCGGCCAGTCCCACCCCGTGCAATCCGAACAGATCCACGCGCAGATTGCCGCCGGCAAAGTCGCTGTGCGCCCCGGCATCCGCTGCTTCGATGGTGACCGCGTCGAGTTCACCGACGGCAGCAGCGCGCGCGCCGATCTGATCGTCTGGGCGACCGGATACCAGGTGTCGTTCCCCTTCCTCGATCGCTCGCTCGTCGACCCCGAGGGCAACGAGCTGCCGTTGTGGAAACGGACAGTCCACCCCGACCTGCCCGGCCTCTACTTCATCGGCCTGCTCCAGCCCGTCGGTGCCGTCATGCCGCTCGCCGAGGCGCAGGCAGCATGGGTGACCGAGATGCTCACCGGCCAGTACGCCCCGCCGAGCGACCGTGAGGTGCGCACCCAGATGATGCGCGACCACGAGCGCAACAAGCGCCGCTTTTACGCGTCCCCGCGCCACACCATGGAGGTCGATTTCGACCACTACCTGTGGGACCTCGTGCGCGAGCGAAAAGCGGGAGCCAGGCGCGCGGCGGGTGCAGAACAAGAAGAGCGGATGCTGCGCCAGAACACGGTGACCTCATGACCGGGATGCTGCAGTACCGAGTCGTTGCCAGCACCGGCGGCGCGAACGGCATCGGGCGGGAGACCGCTGCACTTCTCGCGGCGGCCGGAGCTCGCGTCGCCATCGGCGATTACGACGGCGAAGCCGCGCGACGCACCGCGCAGGAGATCGGTGCGAGCGCTGTCGGGTTCGACCTCGATGTCACCGATTACGACTCGTTCGCCGCGTTCCTGGCATCCGTCGAATCGGAGTGCGGGCCGATCGATATCCTCGTCAACAGTGCGGGCGTGATGTGGGTGGGAGGTTTCGCGGACGAGCCCGAATCAGCCGCCCGTCGGCAGCTCGATGTCAATCTGCTCGGCGTGATCCACTCCGTGAAACTCCTCGCGCCGCGCATGCAGGCACGTGGCGCCGGGCACATCCTTACGATCGCGTCCGCAGCATCCATTCTTCCGACGCCGGGCGAGGCGACCTACGCCGCCAGCAAGCACGGCGTGCTCGGATACCTCAAAGCCGTCCGCACCGAACTGCGCGGCTCCGGCATCCACCTGTCCGTCATCATGCCCACCGTCGTCGACACCGCGCTCGCCGCGGGAACCAGTATGGGATCGGCGGCGATGCTGCAGCCGGGCGACGTCGCTCAGGCGGTGGCGCGCACGATTGCCCGACCGCGCTTCGAGGTCACGGTGCCGGGGTACGTCGGCATCGCGTATCGCTTCGTGAGCCTGCTGCCGCAGCGCCTGCGCGACGTGGTCCTCGCCAGGATGGTTCCGGATCAGGTGGCATCCGTCGACCGCGGCGCCCGCTCGGGGTATGAAGGACAGTTCACGCAGGAGTGACGCGGGATTGGC
>NZ_JBQDSX010000018.1:20910-55932 GCF_052099035.1 Microbacterium sp.
CATCGTGACGCGGTAGGTTGACCGCATGGCTCGTCCTCTCATCCGCCGACCGCTCACCGACGGATGGCGGGTGCACGCGGCATCCGGCCCCGCCCAGGTGTCCAACGCGATTTCTGCCGTTGTCCCCGGTGTCGTTCACCTCGACCTGATGCGCGCGGGGCTCATCCCCGATCCGTATCTCGACGACAACGAGTCGGCTCTCGCCTGGATCGGCCTCGTCGACTGGACGTACGAGACGACCTTCGCGCTCGACCCCGATGATGGCGAGCATGAGCAGGATGCCGCGCGACAGACCCTCGTCTTCGACGGGCTGGACACGGTCGCGACCGTCATCGTGAACGGACACGCGCTCGCCGAAGTCGCGAACCAGCACCGCACCTACCGGCTCGACGTCACCGACATCGTCACGGCGGGGCAGAACCGGCTCACCGTCGCCTTCCGCAGCCCCGTGCGCTACGCCAACGCGCAGAGCGTCGCGCTCGGAGCGCGCCCGGGGCCCTACCCTTCGCCGTTCGACGCGATCCGCAAATCAGCGTGCAGCTTCGGCTGGGACTGGGGGATCGCAACCGCGACGAGCGGGATCTGGCGTGAGGTTCGTCTGGAGTCCTGGTCGATCGCACGCCTCGACGAGGTGCGCGTCGTGGCGAGCCCGGACGGCGAAGGCGGCATCGTCCGCGTTCACGTCGGCCTCGAGCGCGCCGCCGACACCGATCTCGAACTGACCGTGCGAGCGGCGGGTGCCGAGCAGACGGCGTGCATCGCGGCATCCGCATCGTCCGCCGATGTCGAACTCTTGATCAGCGATGTCGAGCGCTGGTGGCCGGCGGGTCACGGCGCCCAGCCGCTGTACGACGTCGACGTGATCCTGACCGCCGAAGGTGCGCCGCTCGACACCGCGACGTGCCGGGTCGGCTTCCGCGACCTGCGCTGGGACACCGAAGCGGATGCCGCAGGCACGCCGTTCACGCTGATCGTCAATGACCGTCCGATCTACGTCAAGGGCGTCAACTGGATTCCCGACGACGCGTTCCCGAGCCGCGTGGACCGCACCCGCTACCGTGCCCGCCTCGAGCAGGCGAAGAACGCGAACCTCAACCTCATCCGCGTATGGGGCGGCGGCATCTACGAGTCCGAGGAGTTCTACGACCTCGCCGATGAGCTCGGACTGCTGGTCTGGCAGGACTTCCTGTTCGCCTGCGCTGCTTACGCCGAAGAGGAACCGCTGCGCGGCGAGATCGAGGCAGAGGCCCGCGACAACGTCTCCCGCCTCGCGCACCGCGCGTCCCTCGCGCTGTTCACCGGGAACAACGAGAACACCTGGGGCTACGAGGACTGGGGGTGGAAGGCACTGCTCGACGGCAAGACCTGGGGCGCGCACTATTACTACGAGCTGTTCCCGCAGGTCATCGGTGAGATCGCTCCGCACGTTCCTTACGCGCCGGGGAGCCCGTTCAGTCCCGGCGGCGGCTGGGACGGACACCTGCAGACCGGGCCTCATCCGAATGACGAGCAGCACGGAACGATGCACCTGTGGGAGCAGTGGAACCGGCTGGACTGGCCGACGTACCGCGACCACCGCCCGCGCTTCGTCGCGGAGTTCGGCTGGCAGGGACCACCGGCATGGACGACCGTCACCCGCGCGATCAGCGACGACCCGCTGACCCCTGATTCACCAGGGATGATCGTGCACCAGAAGGCGATCGACGGGAACACCAAACTCGCCGCAGGACTCGTCGCGCACTACCGGGTCCCGGACGACATCGAGAGCTGGCACTGGGCTATGCAGCTGAATCAGGCGAACGCGGTCGGCTGTGCGCTGGACTGGTTCCGCTCGCTCGCCCCGCACAACTCCGGCGCCATCGTCTGGCAGCTCAACGACTGCTGGCCGGTGACCTCGTGGGCGGCGATCGATGGCGATGGTCGCGAGAAGCCGCTGCTGTTCGCGATCAAGAACGCGTTCGCCCCGCGTGTGGTCACGATCCAGCCTGCGGCTGACGGGCTGGATGCTGTGCTGAGCAATGACACCGACGACGAATGGGGCGGCGATCTCGTGCTGCGCCGAGTCGGCTTCGATGGGCTCGTGCGCACAGCGCATACGTCGCCGGTGACGGTCGCACCCCGATCGACCATGCGCGTCCAGATCCCTGCGGATATCGTCGCGGCCGAGAATGCGGCATCCGAACTGCTCCTGGCCGAAGCATCCGGAAACCGAGGCCTCTGGTGGTTCGCCGAGCCGCGCGATAGCGCGCTCGCCGCCCCCGGACTCACCGCCGAGGTGGCCCGCCGCGACGACGGCTCGCACGATGTGACGATCGCGGCAGGTGCGCTGACGCGTGATCTCACCCTGCTGGTCGACCGACTCGCCCCCGACGCGACGGTCGACCGCGGGCTTGTCACGCTTCTGCCCGGTGAGCAGGCCGTCTTCCGAATCACCGGCGTCGCCGAGGTGGATGCCGCAGCCGTGCTGCATCCGCTCGTGGCGCGCTCGGGCAACCAGCTGGTGGGCAGTGTGTGATTACGATAAAGTAATCGATTGAATCCGATTACGAAATCAGCATCAAGGCGGCGATATGCAAGCGATCATCACTTCACCGGCGGACCTCGGCCGTCTGGTGCGCCACACTCGTGAAACTCACGGGCTGTCGCAGCGCGAGCTGGCCGAGCGCATCGGTGTCACGCAGCGATGGCTCTCAGAGTTGGAGTCGGGCAAAGGCAAGCAGATCAACGCACGCTACTTCGCCGTGCTTGATGCGCTCGGCATTCGATTGAGCGCGAGCGTCTCAGATGACTGACACGCTTGTCGTTCGCCTGGAAGGCACGCAGATCGGTGAGCTCCATCCCACGGGACTGTTCACCTGGATTCCGCAATGGAACACTCTTGCCCCTCTGAACTCGCCTGTGCTGTCGCACTCGATTCCATTCGGGGCGTCGGATGCTGATGTCTCGCCTTTCTTGGGTGGGCTGCTTCCAGAGGGTGCGGGGTTGGAGCGGCTGGCTCGCGAAGCACGAATCTCCTCCCGTGATCTGTTCGGCCTTCTCGCAGAAGTGGGAGCCGACGTCGGCGGCGCTGTCACGATCGGAGAACCTCGGCCGCCGATGGACCCGGTAGTCATCGAAGAGGATGAGTATGAACGCATCCTCGAGCGTGCAGCGGGGTATTTGCGTGGCGCGAATGTCGGCGGTGGCGGATCCGCGGCGACGGGCGTGCAGCCGAAAGTCGCACTCACCTGGGATGCGAGCCGGGAACAGTGGCTCATCGGTCGCGGAAGCACCCCCAGCACGCACCTCCTCAAGCCCGTTCCGCTCGAGCATGCCGACCGGATCCGTGCCGAATCACATCTCAATGAGATCGCCCGGCAGATCGGCCTTTCCACGCACAGCACGCGACTGGAACCGGCAGGCGACCGGCTCGTTCTGGTCGTCGAGCGGTACGACCGGGTGCGAGTGGGCGCCGACGTTGGTCGCCTCCACCAGGAAGACGCTGCACAAGCGCTCGGCCTGGCGTGGGGTGGCAACGACAAATATGAGTCAGTCAACCCCCGTGCGTCCCTGCGTAACATCGCACGACTGCTTCCGCACTCAGCGTTGTCTGCAGAGGCTTCCGAGCGTGAGCGGCTCCTCGCACTGACGGTCCTCAACGTTGCCGCAGGAAACACTGATGCTCACGCGAAGAACCACTCATTTCTGCTGCCGGACCTCCGCGGAGCCTTCGAGACTCGCGGTGAGCGCGCTACTCTCGCTGATGCTTACGACGTCGTACCGCAGACACTCTTCGATCCAGAGTTCTCGCCTCTTTCGCTGCGTATCAATGGGAGATCTGTTCTGTCGGACGTGACCGCGTCGGATGTCGTCGCCGAGGGTTCTTCATGGGGCATTGCTCCATCGCGTGCCTCCGAAGTCGTCTCCTCCACGTTGCAGAGCATTCTCCGGGCCGTGGAGACACAACCGACCGTCGATCGATCCACCGAGCGCACCACGCAGTTGTTGCGCGAGCAGTCCGAGAATCTCCTGCGCGGCGACCGTGCGTGGACGCGCGCGCTGCCGCCGGCGATCGCCCTCTGAGCGGCTTTACGGACCTGAACGCTGATCGTGTGGTCCATGCGCTTTGCATTTTCCACGTGGCAAGTTACAGTGGATCGCTCCCGTGACCCGAACGCGGGGGCGTCAGACGCGCGGCGACGCTGCCGCGAGAGAGAATTTGATGAGCATTCTGGCCCCCGTGCGCCCGCAGACGACCGATCGTCGACTCCTCACTTGGCTGTTCGTCATGAACGCCGCGCTGCTCACCTGCTACGCGGGCTTCATGGTCATCTTCATCCCCGACCAGGTGCAGCAGATTGATCCGGCGAACAAGGTCGGCAACCTTGCGCTGGTTATGACCGCGGCATCCATCGGTGCGATCATCATCCACCCGCTGATCGGTGCGTTCTCCGACCGCACGCGCAGCCGATTCGGCCGTCGCGCACCGTGGATGGTCATCAGCGCCGCCACCGCGGCGCTCATGATGGTGCTGCTCTCCGGTGCCGGAGAGCTCTGGACGCTCGGCGTCTACTGGATGCTCGTCATGCTCGCACTCAACGCCGTCGCGACAGCGCAGGCAGCTATCGTGCCCGATCGCTTTCCCCGCGAGCGGTTCGGCACGGCATCCGGCATCCTTGCGATGGGAACGTTCGTCGGCATGGGGCTCGGCGTCGCCGGTGCCGGCTTCTTCGCGAACAGCATCGGCATCGGATACGCGACCTTCGGCGGAATGATCCTCGTCGTGACGCTGCTGTTCACGATCTTCAACCGCGACTTCTCGTCGAAGGATCTCGAGCGTCCGCCGTTCCGCTGGAAGGAGTTCTTCGCGAGCTTCTGGGTCGCCCCTCGGCGGTATCCGGACTTCTGGTGGGCATTCGCCGGACGCTTCCTGCTGATCCTGGCGTACCAGAGCGTGCAGTCGTACCTGCTCTACATCCTGCGCGACTACGTCGGCGTCTCGGATGCCGATTCCACCGCCCTAAGCACTCCGCTGACCGCGGTGATGCTCGTCGGTGCCCTGGCGACCGCCTTCCTCACCGGCAAGATCAGCGACCGGATGCAGCGGCGCAAGGTCTTCGTGATCGTGGCATCCATCATCATGGCGGGATCCCTCGCGATCCCGCTCTTCGCGCCGAGCGTCGCAGGGATGTTCGCCCTCGCCATCACTTTCGGGCTTGGGTACGGCATCTACATGAGCGTGGACTCGGCCCTTATGAACGAGGTTCTGCCCAAGGCCGAGGCGGCGGCGAAGGACCTCGGCATCCTCAACATCGCCACGACGCTCCCGCAGGCGATGACGCCGGTGATCGTCTGGGCCCTGATCGCGATCACGGGCAGTTACACCGCGGTCTTCATCGCCGGTATCGTCTTCGCGCTCGCCGGTGCGCTGTCGGTCGTCCCGATTCGGAGCGTGCGATGAGCGAGCGTGCGATGACGCTGTCTGCGATGAGCCTGTCTGCGCGGGCGCGGCCCGACGTGCACGACCGCGAGATCACCTCCCGCGTCCGTCTGGTCGACGAGCGCGGACGGCTGGATGAAGCATCCGTCGGCTGGGCCCGGCACCAGCTGCACGACACCGACGGCATCGGTCGCGGCTCGTACGGCTGGGGGCGCAACAAGCGCTGGGAGTACTGGGGCATCGTCACTCCGACCCACATCTTCGCGCTCACGATCGGCGGCCTCGACTACGCGAACGTCCGTCAGGTGTGGGTACTCGATCGTGCGATGCTCACCGAGATCGATGCCTTCGAGATCTCCCCGCTCAGCCGCGGACTCTCCCTCACCGGAACGCACGGCACCGGCGTGAACACCTCACGCGGGCGTCGCGTCGAGCTGCGATTCGTGGATTCGGATGCCGGCACGAGACTGCGCGCCCGTACGCCGCGCGTGCAGGTCGACGTCCTTGCCGCCACCCTGCCGGGCCACGAGGCGATGGGGATCGCCTCGCCGCACGGACGGATGCTGGTGGATTACACCGTCAAGGACGCCGACCGCCCGACCACCGGCACGATCTCGATCGACGGTGTCACGTACGACGCGACCGGCTTCGCGGTGCTTGACCACGCCCGCTCCCGCACGCCCTACGTCACCAACTGGAACTGGGGAGCAGCCGTCGGCGAGGTCGACGGACGTCGGATCGGAATCAACTTCGGCGGCGCAGACCCCGACGGCATGCCACTGAACGGCGTCTCGCACACCGGTGTCACGATCGACGGCCGGGTGCACAAGATCCCGATCGGCCTTCGATGGGAGTACGACCGTCAGGACTTCATGAAGCCCTGGCACCTCCGGAACGCACGGATGGACATCACCTTCACGCCGTTCTTCGAGCGGCACGCGCGCACGAACTTCCTGGTCATCTTCAACGAAGCGCACCAGTGCTTCGGCACGTTCACCGGCCGCGTGCTGACCGATCAGGGTCAGTGGGTTTCGATCGATGGACTCGAGGGCTGGGTGGAGGACGTCCGCAACCGCTGGTGACCGGCCCGGTACTGTCATGGCATGAGTGATCTCGACTTCTCCAGTCTCATCGCGGCGCAGCGGGCCTACTACCTGACGGGAGCCACGCGGTCCGTCCATTGGCGCAAAGCGCAGCTGCACGCACTGGTGACGATGGTCACCGAGAACAGCGAGGCCATGTACGACGCGCTCTGGAAGGACCTGCGTCGAAACCGCTATGACGCCGACCTCATGGACGTGGCGTACAGCGCGAAGGAAGCACTGCATGCGTTGCGGCACATTGACGCATGGATGAAACCGGAGCGGGCGGCGGCGCCGGTGGTGATGGAGCCGGGATATACCGAGGTGCGGCGTGACCCGCTCGGGGTGACGTTGATCATCGGCGCGTGGAACGAGCCGTTCATGCTCACCCTGGCGCCGCTCGTCGCCGCCATCGCCGGGGGCAATACGGCGGTGATCAAGCCGTCCGAGGTCGCGGCAGCATGCTCCGCGGTCGTCGCCGACATGATTCCCCGGTACCTGGACCCCCAGGCGTTCGCCGTGGTCGAAGGGGCCGTCCCGGAAACGACCGCTCTGCTCGAGCAGAAATGGGACATGATCTTCTTCACCGGTGGACCTGCCGTTGGCAAGATCATCCACCAGGCGGCCGCCAAGCAGCTGACCCCGGTCGTGCTCGAGCTCGGTGGCAAGAACCCCACCATCGTGCACTCCTCGGCCGATATCCGCACGGCCGCTCGCCGGATCGCGTACATGCGGTACATCAACGCGGGGCACATCTGTACAGCGCCGGACCACGTGCTGATCTGGCCGGAGGTGAAGGACGAATTCCTCGGGCACGTCAAGGAGGCGATTCGGGAGTTCTACGGAGAAGACCCGCAGACAAGCCCCGACTTCGGTCGGGTGATCAACGAGCGGACCTTCGACCGGCTCGCCGGATACCTGACGAACGGCACGATCGTCGCGGGTGGGCAGACCGATCGTGCCGAGCGATACGTCGCGCCCACGGTACTCGTCGACGTGAGCGTGGACGATCCGGTGATGAAGGAGGAGATCTTCGGTCCGATCCTTCCCGTGGTCGAGGTCACCTCCGTGGACGAAGTGATCGACTGGGTCAATGGCCGCCCCGAACCACTCGGACTGTATGTCTTCAGCGAGGATCATCACGTGACCGAGCGCATCCTCGACGCGACGGAATCAGGGGATGCTGTCGTCAACGACTGCGCGCTGCAGCCGCTGATTCCGGAGCTTCCGTTCGGTGGCGTCGGCAACTCCGGGATGGGCAAGTATCACGGACGGTTCGGCTTCGAGGCGTTCACCAACGCACGTGGCGTGCTCCACCACAGCACATCCGTCGATCCGCGGATCAAGTACCCGCCGTACGGCACGCACAAGGGGCTCCACGACGCGATCGGGCATCTGGCGCCGTAGGCGTCGTCAGTTCTCCGGCGGCTCCATCGGCAGCTGCGGGCCGTGGTTCCAGGCCAGGATCGCGGGCTGCTCGCGGTCGTAGCCGAGTACCGAGACGGATCCTGCGCCGAATGTGATGGATGCGCCGAATCGCGGTGCCTGGCGCAGAAAGACCGCGGCGAGGATGCGCAGATAGTGCCCGTGGGCGACGAGTGCGACATCACCGTCGACCATCGCAGGGAGCACGCGGGTCAGTACACGCGACGCGCGGGCCGCGACCTCTTCGACGGTCTCGCCGGGTGTCTCGCCGCGGATCACTCCGTGCGTGAACGCCGACCAGTTGTAGCCGAGTTCGGCGCGAACGTCCTTCGTCGTCCGTCCCTCGTATCCGCCGTAGTCCCATTCGATCAGGAGTGGATCGACGTCGGCATGGAGCTCGGCGAGCTCGGCGGTGCGGCGGGCGCGCTGCAGGGGAGAAGTGAGCACAAGCCGGAAGTCGTAGTCGCGCACCAGTTCGCCGGCCGCGCGCGCGAGCTCCTCGCCGTGCGCGGTCAGCGGCACATCGGTGCGCCCGGTATGCCGTCCCGTGCGTGACCACTCGGTTTCGCCGTGCCGGAGCAGCACGAGCTTGCCCTGCGGGTTGTCGGGGGCGGGTCGGTCGGGGAGCGGGTCAGTGGCATCCACAGGGCAAACCTACCGATTCCTCAGCGCCGCAGCAGCTGCAACCTGCTCGCCATGCGGAATGCGTCCGGGCGCTCAGTCGTGCCGGCGAGGAACGCATCGAGGCCGCTCGGTGACACGAACGTCACCGGGACGTCCGCGTCGACGAGCACGTCGACGGCGTTGATGAACCGCTGCTGCGCCTGAGCGTCAGCATCCGCGAAGGCCGGGATATCAGTGATCACCCAGCGCGGGAACGACTGCGCCCACTCCAGGTATTCGATCGTCGAGGTGGGCGTCTCGCACAGCTGCGCGAAAGAGATCCACAGTTCGTCAGGACGGGCGGCGAGTACCGGGAACTCACGGTCGCGCACGCGGGCGACGGTTGCTTCGCGAGCATCCGGAAGCGCGGCCGACGTCGTCCACGAGCCGCTGGCGAACCCGCTCGAGTGATCGTGCGCGAGAGTTCGGTAGTCGGTCGGGCCGTCGAGTTCGAAGGTATCCATGTGAGCGTGGATCAGCGCGATCCCCGGCTCGAACAGATGGTGCCAGATCGGGTTCGGCAGCAGGTCGTCCGGGGCGTAGTTTGACGTCGCGATGACCGTGATCTCCTGCCGGAACACGTGCTCGAGCAGCCGTGTCAGCAGTCGTGCATCGCCGGAGTCGTGCACGTGGAACTCATCGAAGAACAGCACCCGACTGCGACCGGTGACGTCGTCGATGGCCTGCGTGACAGCATCCGCTTCGTCTCTGTCTTGCCGGAGGCGTCGGTCGTGGATGCTGCGGTGCAGAGCATCCAGGAATCCGTGGAAGTGCACGCGGGTCTTGCGTGTCGTCGGAAGCGACTCGAAGAAGGCGTTCGCAACCCACGACTTGCCGCGGCCGGCAGGTCCGTGGATGTAGAGGCCGCGGGCGTTCGAGGTCGGCGCCGTGGCACGCGAGAGAGCGTCGACGAGCGCACGCTGATCGTCGTCGAGAGTGGATCTTGTCACGGACGGACGCGAACGGTTCGCCCTTCGACCGTGACCGTGTCGCCGTCATGCAGCTGACGGCCGCGGCGACGGTCGATCTCGCCGTTGACCTGCACGTATCCGTCGATGATCATCTCTTTGGCATCTCCGCCGGAGTCGAGGAGCCCTGCGAACTTCAGGAACTGTCCGAGCCGGATGACCTCGCCGCCGATGGATACGTCTTCGATCGGGTCGGAGTTGCTCATGTCTGAATCGTACGTGACAGCGTCGTGTCAGGATGATGGGATGACCCACATCCGTCGATTCCGTGAGACCGACCGCTCCGATGTTGCCGAGATCTGCCTGAAGACCGGCGATGGCGGCCAGGATGCGACCGGAATGCACGGTAGCGACGAACTGCTGGCCGATATCTTCGCGCTGCCGTACGTCGACCTCGAGCCTGCGACCTGTTTCGTCGTGGACACGGGGGAGCGGGTGTCGGGGTACATCGTCGCCGTTGCCGATACGCGCGCTTTCGTGGAGCGCTACCGCAGCGAGTGGCTGCCCGCGTTCTCATCGAAGTACAGCGACCTCGAGCCGTCCAGCATCCTCGACATGGGTCTGGACCCGGACCGGATGATCATCGACGAGCTCGCGGAGTACCCCGCCCACCTGCACATCGATCTGCTGCCGGAGTTGCAGGGTCAGGGAATGGGGCGAAAACTCATGCGGACGCTGCTCGCCGAGCTGCGCGAGCGCGGCGTGTCGGGGGTGCACCTCGGGGTTTCGCCGAGCAACACGAACGCCGTCGCGTTCTACACGAAGCTCGGCTTTCGCCCGTTGCCATCGGATGCCGGAGCGGGCAGTCTCCTCGGCATCCGCACGGACGCCGTCATCTGAAAATCTCTCAGTCTCAGACGAACCGGATCGTCTGCTGCAAGCGGGTGCGCACGTCGAACAGCTCGTTGCCGCCGATGTCGCGCACGCCGGGCACGCCCTGGCGCAGCACCATGCTCAGAGCGCTTCGGCGCACGACGACGACGGGAGTTCCGCGGACCTTGCCCAGTGACGTGACGGCCTGATCGAGGTCGTCGTCGGGCAGCACGATGATGGCGCCGCCGAAGCGCACCTTCGCGGCGCGCGCGATCACGCGCATGCGGGCGAGGAGAGTGGCGACGGGGGCCCGGCCGGCGATGCCAGGGCCGATGATCTCGCCGCGTCGGAATCGTACGACCTCGGCGAAGTCCTCGGACATCACCCCGTACAGACCGGACGGGCTGAGGATGACGTGGTCGAGCTTGTCTGCGTCCCCAGAAAGCAGAGGGTCGGCGCTGGTGGCGACATCGTGCCAGACCGTGAAGCCCATCCCGAGGTCGGATACGGTTCCTGCCGTAGCCTCCTCGGCGAGGGCATCCGCCAGCAGTCGACGCACCTCGAGCGGTGCGGAGCGCACCAGAGCCGGGTCGTAGGGGTCGGGAACGTCGACGCCGACGCCCGCCCATTCACGGATGAGGGCGAGGTAGCGTTCGCGGCGCCAGCCGCCCGGATGCCCGTACGCGCGCGCCTTCGGCCGTGTGTCGGTGCGCGGCGCGGGCGCGCGCCAGCCGCTCCAGCTCTGTTCCGCGCCGGTCGTGGTGGTGGATGCTGCGCCGAGCCCGTGGCCCCGGTCGTAGGCGGTGCGCGCCTCCGGCGTCCCGATCAGTTCCCACGCCCGCTGCACCTGGATGAACGCGCTCGCGTCGCCGCCGGCATCCGGATGGGTCTGGCGCAGGCGAAGCCGGAATGCGCGCTTGATCTCCTCCGCCGTGGCGGCAGGCTCGACGCCGAGCACCTCGTAGGCGGAGGCGGAGAGCGGGCTGTCGAACATCACTCCCTATTCTCGCCGGTGCTTCCTATGCGAGGGTCGGGCATGATCGTGTCGATATGCGGCTTGGCGTTCGCCTGCGCGCGCCACCAGACGAAGAATCCGACCGCGGTGAAGACGCCGTAGAACACGTACATGAAACCGGTGGCGTAGTACCCGGCGCTGAACAGTAGTGGGACGCCGACGACGTCGACGGCGATCCAGATGAGCCAGAACTCCGTCCAGCCCTTGGCCATGCCATAGGTTGCCAGCAGCGAGCCGACGAAGGTCCACGCATCCGCCCAGACCGGCTCATAGGACCCGAGCACTCGGAAGAGGGGAGTGAGGGCGATCGTGCCGATCACGAGGACGAGGATGAGACCGATGCGCGCGCCGTTCGACGCCCAGCGCGGGGTTACCTGGCCGGTGTCGGAGGTGGCCTGTCGCCAGCGGATCCACCCGTAGATCGCGACGGCGATGAACATCACCTGGCGGCCGGCCTGACCGAGCAGGTTCGGCAGCGAGTGGTCGGGGTTGAGGATGGCCCCGAGGAACACCGTGAGCAGCAGCAGGTTGCCGACGATGCCGACCGGCCACGCCCAGATCTTGCGGCGCATGCCGCCGAGGGCGCTGGCGAGGCCGAAGACGTTGCCGACGACTTCGCGGATGAGGAGCGTCTGTCCGCCCGGCAGCATCCACTGCGAATTGAAGAGATCGACCAGCCATCGCAGGACGTCCATTGTTCCCCCTGTGCTTCTCCCATCCAGACTGTGACTGTCGGTACCGGAATTCCACCGGTTCAATCGCTGCCGGAAGGGCTGCGAGTCGCGGACTTTGACCGCCGGTTCGGAGTTTCACCGATCCCGGAGCACGTGTGCGTGTTCGGTTAGAACTTACCGGATCGTGGTCAGGCCCGAGACCGACAGATCGAAGTGATCGTCCGGTGCTGGCGGGTCGCCGACTGGCCGGTCGACGTAGCAGGTGCGCATGCCCGCATCCCGGGCTGCGCGGAGATCCCACGCGTGCGCTGCGACCATGAGGATCCGGTCAGCGGGGCGGTCAGCGATTTCGATCGCCCGGCGGTACGGCTCCGGCGCGGGCTTGTAGGCGTGCACGTCATCGGCGCTCACCGCGGCGTGCCAGCGGAGGCCCGTGTGCGCGGCGAGATAGAGGAGCGTGGTCGGTGCGGCGTTGGACAGGGCCAACACCGGGAAGCGGGCGCAGATGCGCGTGAGCTCGGTGACGGAATCCGGCCAGGGTGGGAGTCGGTGCGATGCGGAGGCGAGGCGGCGGCGGGCGTCGGGATCCGTGGCCGCGGGCAGGTCGATATTGGCGGCGAGGCCGAGGACGATATCTGCTGCTTCGGCGTCGAGCTCTTCGGAATCGACATATGGCCGGGCGCCATCCGCGATGCGCGACTGCTGCTCCGCGATGTGCCGCTGCCAGTGCTCGGCGAGTGCACTGATCGTTTCTGCGCCCGCGGTCGGGAGAGTTTCGTGGATTGCCGTGCGAATCCCGGTCGGTTCGTCGACAAGCGTGCCCAGGATGTCGAAGACGATCACGTCGATGTCTGGTAGCTGCAGCGTCATGACCGACCCAACCGTCGTGGGCCGTCATCTGTTCCGCCGGGCGGACCTGTCGGCACAGCCGACCCTTCAGGCTGATCGCCGACTTCGGAGGCCGCATACGTGCCCGGCTCCTTTCACCACGTGGTCCACGCGGGTTCCCGTGCTCGTTCGATATCGAGCGCATCGTCCACGGCGGCGTAGTCGAGGTGAGGGGAGCGCCAGAGCCCGTGTGGATCCCACCAGTTCGGTCCGCGGATCTCGGGCCTGCCACCGCGCATGCGGATGAGCCAGTGCCCCTCATCGAGGGTGCGATGGTGATGCCAGCACAGGGGGACCCCGTTGCGGACTATTCGTTAGTCTGACCTTATGGAATTGGTGCGTGCGGCGGCGGTTTACGCGAGGGTGTCTTCGGATCAGACCGGGCAGCAGTTGGCGGTGACCCGGCAGTTGGAGGACTGCCGCAAGCTTGCCGCCGAGCGCGGTTGGGCGGTCGCGGAAGAGTACGTGGACAACGATATCTCCGCGTTCAGGGGCAAGCATCGTCCGGCGTATGAGCGGATGTTGGCCGACATAGCGGCGCGGGTGCGGGATGGCGTGGTGGTGTACAACACGGACCGGTTGACGCGACGCCCGATCGAGTTGGAAGAGTTCACGCTCGTGTGCGAAGCGGCCGGTGTGCGGAGCTTTGCGACGGTGACCGCGGATATCGATCTGGGCAACGATGATGGCATGTTCATGGCGCGGGTGTTGGCGGCAGTGGCGGCGAAAGAATCGGGGCGGAAGTCGGAACGACTCAGGCGTAAGGCTCAGCAGAACGCGGAGGCGGGGAGACCGAACGGCGGGCATCTGCGCCCGTTCGGGTACGAGTCAGACCGGGTGACGGTCAACGAGGCGGAGGCGGTGCTGATTCGTGAGGTAGTGGACCGGTTCCTCGCGGGCGAGTCGTTGCATTCGCTGGCCGTCTGGATGGAATCCACCGGCGTGCCAACGACCGGGGGAAGGCCATGGCACACGTCGACGTTGCGGCAGATGCTGATCTCCGCACGGATCGCGGGGTTACGGTCGCACAAGAGTGTCGTCGTCGGCCCTGCCGTGTGGGAGCCGATCATCACGCCGGAGCAGCGTGAGCAGGTGATTGCGGCGGTCGAGCGCAAGCGGGTGTCTGGTCGGCGGGTGCCGCGCCGATATTTACTGTCGGGTTTGCTGCGCTGCGGCAAGTGCGGCAGCCGCCTGTATTCAGCTCGCCGTGAAACGACCCGCCGGTATGTGTGCTCGTCGGGTCCGGACCACCGGGGGTGCGGGAAGCTGACCGTGGTCGCGGAGCCGGTCGAAGAGTGGCTGGCGGCAGCGGCGCTGTACCGGCTGGATACCCCCGAGCTGACGGACAGGGTCGCCGGGCGCACCGATGCGGATGAGCGGCTGAGTACGTTGACGGCACAGTTGCAGGCCGCGCAAGCGAAACGTGAGGAACTCGCGTCGATGTGGGCGGCGGATGAGATCTCCCGCACCGAATGGAGCGCGGCGAGGGCGCCGATCGAGGCCCGGATCGAGCAGGCCGAGAAAGAGTTGTCGCGGCTGCGGAGCACCGACTCGTTGGCGACGCTCGTGGGGCGGGGCAAGGAGCTGGAGGCCGAATGGGAGGCGCTGACGTTGGCACGTCAGGTCGCGATCATCCAGGCCGTGCTGGACTACGCGACGATCCTGCCCGGCACACCCGGCACCCGCACCGTCGACCCGAGCCGAATCGTCCCCGAATGGCGGGACTGACCCTGCGCTGAGGCGACCCGTGACCTTTATGCACTTCGGCTACGAGAAGTGCAGAACGATCCAGGCAACGAAGGTGACCGATTCAACGATGCAGAACAACAGCCACGCATCGAAGAGGTTTAGTGAGTGCTCGCGCTGTCCGCAGCGGTGCAGGAATCGACCGGCTCGACGGTGGCCACGAAGCTTTGAATGGTTGTCCAATGCCCAGCACCATCGTCCGTCTGTCCAAAGCGCCACCCCCGCGGGCAGTAGCCCTAGGCAGATAAGCATGGCTGCGCTCCACAGGTCGCCAAGGGGTGCGAGCGTGTTAGTGCCCGCCAGGTAGGTGATGCTGAGGAGGGGCAGGACCATCGTCGCTACCGCGAGCGCCCAAGGGCTTGCAGCTCTGAGAAGTTGTCGCCAATTGCTTGCCGACTTAGGATTGCTCGCCTCTATTGGCTGTGGGTAGACGAACGCGGGGTGGCGGCGCAGGCCGAGTCGGCTCACGATGTTCGTGTCGCGCAGGTTTTCGACACCAGCTCCCCAGGTCGTGGCGGCGGTCCGATGCGCTATCTCACTGTCTCGCTCATCTGTGGCTACGGCAATGCGCTCCCGCTCACGTACCGTCTCACTCTCTGCGCGTGCGGCACGACTCGCAGCGGCCGCTGCCGTGAGTTCCAACCCACGGATCTTTTCCTGATGGACGCGCCTTGCTTCCGTCAGTTCCTGCTCTAACTGCGTTTGCTGTTGTTCGGCGGCCTCTCGTGTTCGCACGAGGTGACGAATGTGTTGGTCCCACGCGTTGGTGCCGGCCCATCCTCTTCTTTCTCCGGCGATGGGGTGATTCTGGACTCCTCCCTCCATGAATCTCTCCAGAAAATAACCCAAGCCGAATGGTTTCGCTGGCGTGAGGCCGCGTGTGCCGAACGTGAAGACGCCTGCGTCTACGACGGGGAAGACGCCGCCTACATCGATGACGCCACGCGTCGGTGGCTCCTCCAGGAACCGGATTCCGACGGCATTCGCCGTGTCCACCCAGCTGCACCCAAAGGTGATCCACAACACCTCGGTGTTCATTTCCTGCCGCGCAAGCTGTCGTCGAGCCGCCTTGAAGTCATCGACCTTGAGCTTGTCGAGCTCAACTCTGATCGCAATCCTTCGGCTACCGGCGTGGGTCAGCAGGTCTATCCGCTCCCCGTCCGTCACCGGGTCTACTTCGACTTCGTACCCGAACTGGTGGAGATACTCAGCGATCAGATTCTTGAGGAGCTTCTTCCACCCGGCACCGCGTTGCGTTGATTTCACCGACTCGCACTTGTCTACAGCGTTCGCGCCGTCCGGTCTCGGCGAGTGAACGAGGATCGGTCTTGCAGCGGTGATCTTCTTGGGCAGCATCCGCGGATTGACTGCCCCCAGGCAGTCTAGGCAAGATAGGCCATCTCGTGGCAGCCCCTGAAATCCGTGCCAGCGTTCGTATTCGCCGGGCGTGCGTATGTCGATCACCCCATCACCAGGACCCAGGGCGCAGACCATGTTGGCGGGTGTGGGCCAGAAATCCATGTAGCACCTCCGGGTTGGCGATGTAGACCGCAGCGCCCATGTAACTGGGGACCTCCGACACTCCGAGCTTAGGGAACAGCTGGTACCCACCCCTAGCTGCCCAACGGTGTCTTTCCGCTATCGCTGCCGCTGGTCAAGAGCGTGGAAATGTTCGCGATGACGACCGGGTTGGTGATCTTCACCGAGACCCCTTGTCGGGCACAGGATTCGTGCACCCAGGCGGCCAGAGCGGTGCGGTCGATGTTCTCGAAACTCATCCCTCACCGCCGCCGTCACCGTCGGGGTCGATAGGGGCCACGGGTGTAGAGGTGTCGTCGAGCTGCCGGGCAGCCCATAACCCTTCGCGGTGCTTCAGCGCGGCGGTGACGGCGAGGTAGCGTTCCCCAGCGCTCTTGTGTCCGGCCCGAGCGAACGCCCATTCTGTATCGGCAGCATCACCGGGTTCTGTTTCAGCGTCGCCACGGATACTTCGGTGTCGGGCTGCGGCGGCTTGTTCGTATGCGGCGCGGACGGCGCGGAGCGCTCCCATGGTTGTGGAGTAGCGGCGGGATTTGGTGGTGATGTGTCCGCGGTAGCCGAGGGTATGCAGCCAGGTCACCATCGCCGCGTACTCGGGGATCTCTTCAGACAGGTTCACGATTGCGTGTAGGAGCGTCCGGACATGGTCTGACACCGCGAGGTGGTCGATGGCTGCGGGCGTGAGTCGGTGCGGGGACAGCCCGGCGTCAGCGACGGACTTGGTGACGTACTTGGCCAGGTAGCCCGCGACCTTCCGCCCCAACACGGCACCATCCGGGTCGCCGGTGGTGTCGGTCAGAATTTGAGTATTGATCTGGTGACCGAATCGGAGCGTGCGTATTTCTCCGCCGGGCGCGAGTACGTCCAGGTGGACGCTGGCGGCAGCGCGCTGAACCAGCACGGACAATTGCTCACCACTGATCGCTTTGACTGGAGGGGTCGGCGTTCCTGTTCGGGTGGCGGCGTCGAGGCGGATCACCGTGTGAACGTGGGGGATGCTGCGGGTTTGCATCTCGACGACTTTCACAAACGAGACCCGAACCCCAGCGCCGTGCTCCGTGCGGAGGACACGGCGGAGGGTGCGGGTGAATCGGTCCCATAGCGCCGGGGTGTGCCAGGTGGTCAGGACGTGGGCGGTGTAGTCGTAGCAGTCGCGGCACAGTGGTAGCCCGAGGAGTTCGTCATCGCCCTGATGCACGAGCAGGCAGGTCGCTGCACGTCGGTGTCGGCACGTCCCGTCGGGCACGGGATGACACGGCCGGGATGCGCCGTTGTCGTCGGCACGGGTGGAATGCACAGCACCAAAGCCGGGTGCGGTCAGGGTGGCGAACACGGCGGGGTGATCCGCGACGGTGGCGGGTACGATGTCGTTGCCGCCGAGTCCAGCATGGACGAGATGCCAGGTGTCTCCGGCGTACAGGTCAGAGCACGACGGGCACACCGTGGCGCGGCGGTTCTTGCACCGAGCGTAGATCAGGCTCGTCCCGGCGGGGTCCTGCCGGGTCAGGTGGATCGGATGGGCGCAGTACCCGGATGCGGTAACCCGCGCCCACCATGCCGGATAGGTGGAGGAGGAAGCGCGGGTCAGAAGCTGCGAGATCAGTTCCGGGTCCATGTCACCGAATGATGAGTTGGTGTGCGCCGTGGGGTTCATTGTCGCCTCCTCCCTCTGTTCGTGATCTGTCTCGGTCAGAATCCTGGGGTGGCGGTGTCGTCCGGCTCGGCAGGGGTTGCGCCGCTGTCCTCATCGGTAGGCGCTGGCCGGTACCCGGCGGCGAGGGTGTCGATATCGGCGTCGGTGACGTGGAACGCGCGGACGCGGGTGACCGTCGTGGTGCCGTCCTCGCAGATGTACCCGATGCCGGGCAGAGAGTCGCTGATCTGATCACAAAGCGCTCCAGCTTCACGTGCACCAGCGCCGAGGACCATGCCGACCTGGGTAGCCTCGGCCAGGCGTAGCCCGATACGGGTGGGGAAGAGTTGCCGCATCGCCACAATGTCTTTCGCAGGGTCTTGGACGCAACCGATCACGTTGACGCCGACCGCGCGGCCCTGAGACAGGATCAAGCCGAGGATCTGGGTGATTTCGGCGGCGACCTTCCGGTCTGTCTGGTAGGCGGTGAGTGAGGCGAGTTCATCGATCACGAGCAGGATCAGCGGCTCCGAGATGGTGGGAACGTGCTGGCGGGTCACCCCGCGGAGCCGTTCGGCACGCTCAGCGAGGATCGTCGCGGCGTCATGCAGCAGCGTCAGTGTCTGTTCGGTGGTGTCGTACGCGAATCGGGCGAACAGTGCGGTGCCGCGTCCGAATTCCATCCCGCCTTTCGGGTCGACCACCCAGGCCTGCACGACACCGTCTCTGATCAGCGGGGCAAGGCCGGTCAGGAGAGACCAGACGACGCTGCCCTTCCCAGAACCCGTTGCTCCAGCGATCAGCAGATGCCGTCCGATAACACGCACCAGCCAGGGTGTGCCGGATTCGGTGACACCCACCGGGACCGCTTCGAGGTCCACGAGTTCGCTCGGCGCGGAGACGCGGATCGGTTCGGCGAGGCTGTCGGCGTGATGAACGGTTATGAGCACTCTGCCAGGGCCCGCCGCGGTCACGTTGACCGTGTTCGCTCCGAAGGAGTGGGCGAACGCATCCGATTGGCCTGCCCAGTCCGCGACCGTCTGGCCCGGGATCAGTTGCACCAGCAACTCGTCTGCGGCGTACCCGATGCGGATCTTGCGGAGCCGGGGTATGACGGGCTGCCCATCCAGTGGTGTCGTCAGTCCATGCAGGGCACACACGGCAGCCCATGGGTGACGGTAGACGCGGTGTCTGCGGCGTCTCGTCCAGATGCGAAACGACACCAGATGACGGAAAGAGCCCGGCCACACAAGCCGCCACAGGACCAGGACGACGATAGTGACGGCGACGACAGCCAGCGCGGAGGCCCAGCCGTGCACGATGAGGACGTACACGGCGGTCAGGGCGGGGAGGCTCAGCATCGGGAAGAGGATCGCCCACCATCCCAGGAGCAGGACGCGGCGGGTAACGAACCATGTCAAGCGGAGGGCGGCGACGATGACGATCTCCACCAGAGAATCGTCATTGCTGCTGTTGGCGGGTTGGCGGGCAGTGGATTGAACCATGAGATTCACAATCTCCAAGAGAGTCGGCGGTGAACGAGAAGGGGTGCCGGTCAGGCAGGCGAGGCAGAGCGCCCCGGGTATGCCTGACCGGCACAGCAGGGTTAGTCGCCGGTCTTGACCGGACGCGCCCCGGCGGGAGCGTTGACGGCGCGGATGGAGGCTGCCCGGTACGCGACTCCGGAACGGTCACCCTGAGCCCACGGGATCGCCACGAGCCGTTCGATGGCGACCGGTGACCCGGTAGTCAGGTTTCCGGGTTCTCCGGCGACGGTGACGGCGAGGACTTCACCGCCGGATGCGTCGAGGGCGGCGACTTGTACCTGCCACAGCGGGAGGCCCGTCTCCCTGTCCATTCGCACCGCCCCGGTGTCGCGATCGGTCCGCTGCTCGGCGATGCGGGTACACAGGAATGACACCCCGTCGGTGTTGATCATCAGCTTCATGTTGATGCTCCTTCTGGTCTGCCCGTCGATCCCGGATGGGATCACTTTGGGCTGCCTCCAGCACACCGCGAACCCCCTTTCGCGGATAAGTGGCACCGTGTAGCAAGCCGGTGCTACAGCCCGCTACGTTCATCCCTTCGTCGTGCCTGTTGCGCAATCGCGCGGAAGTTCAGCGAGGATGGGTCCACCATGACCGTGACCCACCGCGTACCATTGCTCGCCCCGAGCGCGCTTGCGCAGGCACGGACAAGCAGGCGTTGGAGCCAGTACACGGCGGCAAAGGAGTATGCGCGCGCAGCAGCGGAATTGAACATTCCCGCCGCTGAACCGGACTCGCTGCGGAACTCGATTTCCCGCTGGGAACGTGGCGAGCACGCCCCCGACGAACACACCCGTCAGGTGCTACGCCGCCTCTACAACCTCACCGATGAAGAACTCGGCTTCACCAGCCGGCCACGCTTGGCCGTCACCGAAGACACGGCAGAATTGGCCGCGCGTCTGGCGAGCGCCGCTCGAGTCGACGTCGCTCTGATTGGCACATTCGACCAGCAGACCCACGCATTGCGCCTGCAAGACCGCACATTCGGTGCCGCGACGCTTCTGGACCAAATGTCCGCGCACATCCGACAGATACAAGGGCACCTCGATCATTCGATGACCCCTGCGATCCGGGTGGGACTTGCCCGTGTCCTTGCCGACGCGGGAGCGTTGGCCGGGTGGCAGGCGCTTGATGCTGGAGCGACCAGGCGGGCGTGGAAACACTTCAACCGTGCCCGAAACGCCGCCCTGGAAGCCGGAGCGCCTATCCTTTTGGCTCACGCGATCGGCGAGCAGGCATACGCCCTCCTCGAATCCAGCGACCCGCACGGTGCACTTGACGCAATCAGGCACGCAGCAGCTCTCGGGTCGCACCCGCCGCTGTTGACTGCCTGGCTGGCCGCTGCCGAGGGAGAATTCGCCGCAGCCAGCGGGAACACCGCTGAGGCCCTCCGCGCGTTCGACCGCGCCCAGAAGTTCCTGCCCGCTGATAACACCGACGAGTCGTTGCCGTTCCTCAGCTTGAACGATGCGCACCTCACCCGGTGGCGTGGCAGTGCGTTGGCCCGCCTCGGCAACCCTGAAGCCGTCGATGATCTGACCCGGGCGCTGGATACCATCGACCAAGGATCGTTCGTTCGTGCCCTCACCGGCCTTCACACTGACCTTGCCACCGCTCACGCTGTGGCCGGTGACCGGGACCAAGCCCGAACCCACATCAGGGTCGCACGGTCACTTGCAGCTCAGATCGGCTCGCAACGCCTCCTACGACGGTTGGACCGGATTCTGCTTCCCGGCGCCACTGGCCAGGACCTGTAGGAGCCCGACCAGCGAGCCCGCCCCCATCACCAGGCCCTTAGCGATCAGTTCAGGGATCACGGCAAGCGGCACCCACCGCACCACGGATGCTTCCTCTGCGTCCGAGGGGTCGCCGACGTGTTCCGCGCCATGGCCCGTGTAAATCTCATGCGGGGTGTCCACCATGCCCGGCATAGGTTGGAACTCCGCCAGACGAGACAACCGCCCCGGACGCCAGCCGGTCTCTTCCAAGGTTTCCCGCTCTGCGGTCACGCGGGGGTCTTCGTCTCCGTCGACGATTCCGCCCGGCAGTTCCCACCCCCACGCTTTGGGCACGAACCGGTACCGCCACAACATCAGCACCTGATCCTGGTCATCCAGTACGAGCGCCAACGAGACCCGTTGTAACCGCACCACGTGGTGCTCAAACCGTCGCCCGTCCGGCGGAGTGATATCGACCTTCGTCAGATGCACCCACGGGTTGTCATACAGTGATCGTTCTCCGTGCTGGACCGTCGCTAGCTCGTCCGGCGTGCCCATCGCCGAAACACCGAACTGCTCAACCTCGCCCGAACTCACCACCCCAGCCTAACCGCCGGCACCCTCACCGGAGCGAACCCGAAGTTCACAATCAGCGCGCACCATCGCGTGATCGTGCGCAACAGCCCGCATCGGCCGGTCAGTGCTGCCGCGCCCCGCGAACGGGTCTTGCCATCGATGCTGAAGAAAATCGCCGATGCACATCGAGACGCCAGACGGAGAAGGAAAGCGAAGAGGAAACAACATCAGGAAGGCTCAGGGGACGGCGCGGTCCGCTCCGCTCCCCGCACCGTCCAAACCTGGGCACAGGCGACCTGACTGCCCCTGCTGGCCGCCGCACCCGACCCGACGAACACTGCACCCTTGTCGAAACTTTCTATACTCCGTCAAGCGGTGATCTTCGACTGCGTCATCGGTGGATGGCACGAATGCTTGACTCCCGCCGGACAGCACCGTTAGATTCAACGAGTGCCGATAACAAGACGAGCTGGCTCCCTCGTTGGACTAGCACTCGCCGGGATAGCGGCCGCGGCGTCACTCGGAGGATGCGCTGCGACCGTTTCTCAGGACGAGCCGCTTGTTTCGAAGAACGAGCAGCAATGGGTAATGCCACTGGACGAGTTTGCGACATACTCCAGTCGGCTAGACAATTACGCCGAACAGTTACTCCTCGGTCAATGTCTCAACGAGCACGGTTATGAATGGGATGTTCCGTGGCAAGATACCGACTTCGTCTCACCCGCGAATTTCAACCATGTTGACATAAGGTTATTCAACGTCGAGATTGCAACGCAGTGGGGATATCAAAGTGCACCGTCATTGGACCTTGACTCGCTGGATGCGTGGCATGAATTCACTGCATGGGCAAACTCCTATGATCCGGATGCTGACTTTGTACCGGTGTTCGAGGCCTGTAGAGATGGGGTGCGGTCGCCGAAGTCAGTCGAGAATCTTGACAACCTCAACTACATCATGGGCCTGAAGATCCAGGCTGAGGATGTCACGCGCGCGGATGAGACGGTTGTTTCAGCGACCAAGGAATGGCGCACATGCCTCGTCGAAGCCGAGGTAGGCGAAATCCCCATGAGTTTCGAGGACATGCCGACGGCGCAGATGGTCGAGCGGTTCCGCACCGCGGGAGCAGCTTCTTCTGGCGGAATCTCGCCCGAGGAGATCGCAGTGGCGGCAGCCGACGCAGAATGTCGGGATTCGAGCGGTCTATCCGCAGCACGTTACGATGCGCAATGGAATGCCGAGGCGGAATTGGTCGAAGCGAATAGAGACAAGTTGGAGCGCATACGCGACGATGCCGATGAGTACAACAAGGAAGTGCTGACGACTGTTGCTGAGAACGCGCCAAGCCATTAAGCATCCAGGAGAGAGTGGCGAAGTCCAGAAAGTCTCGCGTCGACGATTCCGGATTGTGGCGGCAGCCGTCGGTGTCGTTGTTCTCGTCGCTGGCGGGTGGTGGCTTGCCTCGATTTTCCAGTCATCGGCACAACGCGAGGCAGACGCCGCTCCTCCGTCGGCGGCACCAATTGTCGCCTCGGTGAGTTCTGGGGTACTGGAATCTGAAGCTTCATTTTCAGGTGAAGTCGTGCCTGCCGTCCAAACCTCCGTAATACTGCCTGCCGCGCCAGACGCTGCGATATCGGTTGTGACTGATCGGCCAGTGGACAGCGGGGAGACCGTGGACGCGGGCGCAGTGATCACTGAGGTGAACGGTCGACCGGTCTTCGCCGTGGCTTCCTCATTCGAGTTCTACCGTGACGTCAGCGTCGGCGACACGGGACCGGATGTCAAAGCTCTCCAGAATGCTCTTGCAGCTCGAGGTTATAACGTCAGTGTCGACGGAGAATTTGGTGCGGTGACGGAGCAGGCCGTACGCGCATGGTACAAGGACAGCGGTTATGTTGTGCCGACGCGACCAGCAGCTGCACCGGACGATCCTGGACAGCCGGACGACAAAGCGATCGGGCCCATACCTGATCAGGAAGTGACATCAGCAGTGGCGGTGGTCGTGCCGAGGAGCGAGATCCTCGGCCTGACGTCCCTTCCGATTTCCGTCATTGAGGGGATCGCGGTCGGTGACAGAACAGGCGAGGACGGCGGTTCGGACATGATCGTCGGCACGCCTGAGAAGATCGTTTCTGTGGTTGCTGAACCTTCACAGTTGTCCAGTGTGGAGGTAGGGGGAGAGGTAACGATCGTGATCGGAGGAGCGGAGGTCGTTGGGCGGGTCGACTCGATTGCCGCCCCAGCAGCGAATGACGCCACCAAAGGCGACCAGGCGGACGGGAACCAGACCGAGCCCTCCTCGAGTTTGGGCACAATGACGGTCGTGAGCCAGGACGTGCCAAGCATTGATGCCGCGCTGGGGACCACTGCGAGAGTGCTGATTACGAAGGCGATCGTGCCCAGCGAGAGTCTCCTCGTCCCCGTCATCGCCGTCACCGACCGCGGAGGAGAGAACACGATCGTCATGGTGCGACGAGATGATGGCGTATTCGTCGAAGTTCCTGTTGTCGTGCTCGGGACACTTGATGGTCAGGCCGCGATTGAGCCCGTCGAGTCTGGCGCCGTGAGTGTAGGAGACGAATTGAAGGTCGGTTGACGTGTCTCTCATCAGCATAAGAGACGTATCACGTACCTACACGTCCGACGACGGCGGCCCGGATGTGAGCGCATTGCGCAGCGTGAGTTTGGAGATCACCAAAGGCGAATTCGTCGCAATCGTGGGGCCATCAGGAGGTGGCAAGAGCACGCTATTGAACATACTTGGGCTGTTGGATGAACCGTCCACGGGCGTGTATGAGCTTGACGGCGAACCGATGCAAAAGCAAAGCGGTAAGGCCGCTGCAAAAATCCGTTCCGAGCAGATCGGATTCATCTTCCAGGCCTTCCATCTTCTTGAAAAGCGCGCGGCCTCAGACAGCGTAGAGCTTGCGCTGATGTACCAAGGCGTTGATCGGGAGACGCGCAGCGAGCGGGTCCACGATGCACTGACCTCGGTCGGCCTCAGCGACAAAGCCCTCCAGGACACGTCAACCCTGTCCGGTGGGCAGCGGCAGCGTATCGCGATCGCTCGCGCCGTCGTCACCAGCGGGGCGCTGATCCTTGCCGACGAGCCGACTGGAAACCTTGACTCACACAACGCGGAACTCGTATTGGATGAGTTGGAGCGGATCAATCGAAGCGGCGCAACCGTTGTCGTCGTGACGCACGCTCCTGAAGTCGCTGCGCGTGCCGGACGCATCGTCCGAATAACCGATGGTCAGATCATCGAGGACTCTGGTCAGTCTTCGCCACGTGCCGGCTCCGTCAACGAGGCCGTGGGCGATATCACCCCCCAGCCGATGGCACAGATCCGCGGACGTGGCCGGCCCCGCCTGCTGGACATCTGTAGGGATGCGTGGGTGTCGGTGCTCTCTCGCGGGGCGCAGACCTGGGGGCAAGCGGTCGCGGTGGCTATCGCGGTGGCATTGACCATCGCCACACTCGGCCTCGCCTCGTCCGCAAGCGCCCAAGTATCAGCGACCTTTGACACCCATCTCAATCGCGAGGTTTCGGCCAGTTGGTCCGGCTCGCTGCCACACTCTCCGACGTTGAGCGAAATAGTGTCGCGCACGTCTCAGATCAACGGTGTCGCAGCTGTGGCCGCGGTCGTCGACCTCGCCGCGACGAGCGTCGGTTCTTTGACGGAAACACGACAAGTGCAGCCGCACCTCATCGCGGGTGACATCGAAGCGGCGGGACGCTTGACAGTGGACTGGGCTCCCCGGCACGACGGTGAGCTCGCACCGGGCGAAGCGCTGGTGGGTGACCTGCTGGCGAATGATCTTGAGCTCAGTGACGTCGCAGCGGCACCATCTATCACCGCAGATGGCGAGCGGTATGTCGTCGTCGGAATCATCACCGAATCACAACGCCTACCCCTCCTTCGCGGTGAAGTGCTGCTGGGTTCACCTGCCGATGTGGATCTGAGGACCGCATCAAACGTGAACGCGATCATCCTGACAACGGCGGGTGCGGCACCTCAGGTCGCGGGACAGTTGCCTGTTGCGCTGAACCCGTACCTTCCTGAGAGGCTTGTGCTGGCGGCACCCACTGATCCCACAGAACTCCGCGGGCAGATCGAGAGCGGCGTCCAAGTGACGCTGACCGCATTCACATTGCTCGCACTCCTGGTCGCCATCGCGGCTCTCGTGAACGCGACACTATTGTCGGTCAACACTCGTCGAGGCGAGATCGGCATGCGCAAAGCGCTAGGTGCCCGCGATCGTGACATCGCGTACCTCATCACTATTGAGTCAGCGTACGTGGGCATGTTCGGTGGACTCGGAGGGCTGGTCGTTGGGATGATCGCCATCCTTGCAGTGACCATCAGTCAGCGATGGAGCCCCGTGTTCGACCTATGGCTCATGCCGCTGGCGATTGTCGTCGGCCTTGCAGTCGGCGCGTGTGGCGGCGCTCTCGCTTCGGTTCGTGCATCGCGCCTGCGCCCAGCAGAGAACCTCCGCGCGTGATTCTCGACGTCAACCACCGGCTCACGAATAACCTCAGAGAATGGCGTCCGTCCGCCGGTGGTACATGAGAGCGTCACGAACACGACCGCGGCTCTACGCGAAGCGATCATGAAACTGCATCGTATCAAGACAGCAGACCCCGGTGATCTCAATCCCACTAGCGGTTCTCGTCCGGTCTCGTGCGTGTCAGTGAGGCACAGGGCCGCATACTGTCGCTACGAACCAGCGAATTGCGCCAGGTTTCAACCCATTGCGTTGCGTTTAAGGTCTGATTTAGCGCTTGTGCCGTTGTCGGTGTGCGTCGACCCACCGCGGAAATGCTCGGTCACATGATGGATCTCGCACCACTCCGCGGCGATGTCACACCCCGGAATCAGACAGTTGCGGTCACGGAGCACGATCGCCCGTCGCTGGAGCCCATTGAAGATGCGCGCAGAGGTGCCGATCGCGACGATTGCGCCCCTCTCATCGAACAGCACCCGCTGCACACCCCCAGCGCATCCGGCATGCGCGGCCGCGCCGAAGGGCACGTCGTATCCGGCGCCCTCGATCGTGGCGCGTCCGGTGCCGTTCGCGAAGTCGCTCGCACTGATCGAGACGACCAGCGTCGGCGCGGCTCCGCCCGATTGCGGCATACCGCCGGATGCTGCCGCCACACCGATGATCGTCGCGAAAGCGTCATGCCGCTTCTGCGCGTGAGTGCGGAGATCGGCAACGTGCTGCGGAGGGGACGGCACCCTGTGGTCATGCACGCCGCTCGCCGATGCGTTGGTGCCATCGTCGTCGGGGTTCGCGTCATCCGCGCCCGCGTCATCCGTGTCATCCGATGGCCGGAACTGCACTGTCCCGCCGACGGGCACATCCGGATCGACCTTCGGATTGAGCAGGCTGTCGATGAGTTTCTGCAGCTGAGCTGCCACCTCGGGCAGCAACTCGCCGCGCACGGGCACCGATCCGTCACGCAGGCGTCCGATCGTCAGATGCCGACGGCGCTTCGCCCCACGGTCGATCGGCTCCTTGCCATCGGGGTCGAGCCGATCGATGATGTGTGCCGCGAGGCCCGCGAGCTCATCCGTCGTCGGCAGGGGTGCGCGCTCAGCACCGCCATCCGGCACCTCATCGTCACCCGTAGCATCCGTCTCCAACGGTAATCCCGTCGCGAATCGGGCGAGTACGGCATCCGCCGCCAGCCGGTCGGCCGCACTAAGCCGGGCTGCTTTCTGCAGCGGTGACACGCACGCGAGGAACGCGGTCAGCGACACTTCGCCACCCAGCAGCGCCGCGGCGAGCTTGGGAAACCTCGCTGGCCGCAGGCCACCAGACGTGATGTCGAGATCGCGGTGCACGGCGGCCGCGGCCCACACGTACCGGCGGGCAGTGTGCCCATCGACGTACAGCACGCGGCGCAGCAGGTCGGCGGCATTGCGGCATCCAACCTGCGTCGTCACCCGCGCGGCACGCTCGCACTGGTCGCGCTCGACGACCCGATCCGTCGCCTCGGTTATCGCGCCATCGAGGCGGCGCTGGATGCTGCCGAGCACCTGCAGCGTCTCGATGAGCTCGCCGTCATCGACGAGTCGAACACCTCCGCGCGCGGCCGATGAGGTCATCGCGTCGGCGAGCTGCCGATCGATGCTCTCGAGTTGCCGTGCAAGGGATGTCATACCTCCATTCAACAGGGGGCCACCGACATTGAAATGCCTGGTCAGGGGTTATTCGAGAACTGTGGATAACGCTTGGAAATGGGTGGGCTGTGGAGGGAGAGTGGCTCGGTGTTCGGGCGTTGAGAGGCTTCGACTCGCTGGCGCTCGCTCAGCCCGTTTCGACTCGCTCCGCTCGCTCAACGACCCGCGGAAAGGGGGTGTTGAGCGGCTTCGGCTCGCTCCGCTCGCTCAGCCCGTTTCGGCTCGCTCCGCTCGCTCAACGACCCGCGGAAGCGGCCTTCGACAGGCTCAGGGGTCGGTGCGCTCAGTGAGCGCGGACCTTCGCCGGCGCCTCGCCGCCCTCGCTGAACGAGGGCTTCTTTCCCAGCATCCGACCGATCAGCAGCACGACCCCGACTACGACCAGACCGACAACCAACCCGGCCACCGCCGACACGAACGTCTCGCCGACCCACGCGACGACCCCACCAAGAGGCGCGAGGAAACCATGGATCCCGTGCAGCATGTCGCTGAAGAAGCTGAGCCCGACCTCGCCGAGGTTCGCCAGCAGAAGGTGCCCGCCGACCCAGAGCATTGCGACCGTGCCGACCACGCTGATGACGCGGAACACCGCGGGCATCGACCGCACGATCCGCGCACCAGCGTGTCGCACCTTGCGGGAATCGTTCTTCGCCATCTTCAGTCCGATGTCGTCGATCTTCACCAGCAGCGCGACCGCACCGTAGACGATCACGGTCATCAGCAGCGCGATCACTGCGAGGATGGCCAACGTCATCCAGATACCGAGTCCGGCGTCGAGGTTCGACAGGGAGATGAGCATGATCTCGGTCGAGAGGATGAGGTCGGTGCGGATCGCACCCCACACGAGCTTGTTCTCGTTTCGGGCGCCCTCTTCGCCGCCGTCGTGGTGGAATCCGAACCACTCGAGCACCTTCTCTGCGCCCTCGAAGCAGAGATAGGTTCCGCCGATGATCAGGAAGAACGGCAGCACCCACGGGGCGAACGCCGTCAGCAGCAGGGCGATCGGGATGATGATGATGAACTTGTTCCCGAGCGATCCGAGCGTGATCTTCATGACGACGGGCAGTTCGCGCGCCGGCGTGATCCCCTGTACGTACTGCGGCGTGACCGCAGCATCGTCGATCACGACGCCAGCCGACTTCGCGGATGCCTTCAGCGCAGCGCTGAGGATGTCGTCGACGACGGCAAGCAGACCAACCGACATGCGTCCCCCTGAGAGATGTTCAGGGAAGCAACACTACTGGCACCTCACTTGCGTCCGGTGAACTGATCCATCGACGAATACACCTTGAACACGTACCGGGCGAGGAAGTCCCAGGTGCGCGTGGGCAGCACACCGCGCAGCGCCATCGACAGCTTCACCGTCCAGGGCCGCAGCACCATGGGCGTTCCGCGCAGCATCCCGTTCCATGCTGCCGCCGTCGCGTAGCGGGGCGTCATGATCGGCGTCATCAGTGGGCCCCGCGCACCCTCGAACATGCCGGTGGAGATATAACTCGGGCAGAACGTCGTCACCTTGATGTGCCCGTGGCCGTATCCCTCGAGTTCCAGACGGACCGATTCGCTCCAGCCGATCAGCGCCCACTTGGATGACGCGTAGACGCTCATGTTCGGATTCGCCAGAGTCCCGGCGGCGGAGGCGATGTTGAGGATGCGCTTGGGGCGCGATGTGTCCGCGATCATGTCCGGCAGCACCTCGCGCGTCAGCCACATCGCCGCGAGGGTGTTGATGCGCATCGTCGCCTCGATGTCGCGCACCGGGTCATGCTCCCAGAACGGCGCCCCGCGCACGATGCCAGCGTTGTTGATGATGACGTCCGGGGTGCCGAAGTCGGCGCGGACGCGCTCCACGCCCTTCGCGATCTCCTCGCGCTGCGAGACGTCGACTCGGTATCCGCGCACGTCGACTCCGGAGCGGGAGAGCTCGGCGGCGACAGCGGTCACGGCATCCTCGTCGATGTCCCACAGCGCGACGGCGCGGGCGCGCGCGGCGACCGCACGGCGAGCGTAGATCTCGCCCATGCCTCGCGCACCGCCGGTGATGAGAACGAGAGCGTCAGTGATCGGGTTCGCAGTCATACTCACACGCTAGGCGGTCGCGGCATCCAGCCTGTCGATTGTTGTCGTTCACCGATCATGCGGGAAGCGTTTCGCGCCCCGCGGATGCTCGGAACCGACGAAACCCTTCCGATCCGGGCGTGATCATCAGGCACGCGATTGGATGCTGAGACCGGGCTTGCGCGCATGCACGGAGAAGTACCGCAAACCGTCAGCGCCAGCGAGGAAGCGGCGCTGCGACTTCGCTGGCAGCCAGACGATCCCGCCGGGTTCAAGCGCGACGGCATCCGCCTCGGTCTCGAGCGTTCCCGACCCATCGAGCACCACGATCAGCACATCCAGCGCCGGTCCGATGTGCGTCTGGATCTCGTCGCCTGCGGGCAGCACGATCACATTGGCATCCAGCCCGCGCTCGGCGGGTTCGAGCTTCCAGACGGAGCGCGCCTCGTCGGACGCGGTGAGAGCATCACCCACGATGCGCGGCAGCGCCGCGGCGGTCTCGGCATCCATCGAATTCTCCATTCCTGAGCGTTCCTCCAGAATGGCACCCGCACGCCGATAGTGCGTCAGACTTGAAGAGGCGACAAGGAGCTCACATGACTGACACCGGCACCATCACCCGCACACCCGGAACCGAGACGGCCGTCCTCGCCGGCGGATGCTTCTGGGGCATGGAAGACCTCGTCCGCCGCCAGCCCGGCGTGCTCGACACCCGCGTCGGCTACACCGGCGGCGAGAACGCGAACGCGACCTACCGCAACCACCCCGGTCACGCCGAGGCGCTCGAGATCGTATTCGACCCGACGAAGACGACGTACCGCGACATCCTCGCGTTCTTCTTCCAGATCCACGACCCCTCGACGCTCGACCGTCAGGGCAACGACGTCGGATCCAGCTACCGCTCGGCGATCTTCCCACTCAGCCCCGAGCAGGAGCAGGTCGCCCGTGACACGATCGCCGACGTGGATGCCTCCGGCCTCTGGCCCGGCAAGGCTGTCACCACGATCGAGCCGGAAGGCCCGTTCTGGGAGGCCGAGCCCGAGCACCAGGACTACCTGCAGCGCATCCCCAACGGCTACACCTGCCACTTCCCGCGCGCAGGGTGGGTGCTGCCGAAGCGCGCCGCCTGAGGCAGCGCCGGGCGGCGCGCGGCGTGAGCCAGCGCGACGGCGACTTCAGGTCGCAAATTCGGTCGGTATCCGGCGCTCAGAGCGACCAGGATTGCGACCTGAACGCCGGCGTCAGCCCGCGAACGACTCGTTCTGCACAATCGGCGTTCTCGTCGGATTCTCCACCGACCGTGCATCTGAGGTGAATGCGGCGCTCTTTGCGTGACGATGATGGTCGGATGTTCGCACCCACTCCGGCACCAGCAACCGAACCGCTCATCCAGCTCCCCATCGTGGAACCCGATGAGATGGATGAGGCGTGGGATGAGTTCGAACGCATACAAGCCGCCCTCCCGGAGTTCAGCGTGGCTTTATCGAAGAACGAAGCGAACCGTGCGCACGAGAAACTGTCGAAGGGAACCGGCCCTGTCGGTCATGCCGAAGCGCTCTGGCTGATCGTCCCCATCGTCGAGTCCCTGTTCGATGACGAGGTCGCCTCAATCGGCATCCCGTTCCACGTGCAGCTGATGATGATGTGCGAGTATCCCAGCATTCCGGAGGCGCTCGTCGTGCAAGTCGCCTTCGGCAGGAAGGCCGGGGAAGAGCATTCGAGGAAGATCGCGCGTCTCGCGGATCGCGCCCAACGTCGTGGACTGACGATCGATGAATACGTCCAGCATCTTCATGATACAGGCACCGTGCCGCGCGATCGGCTGATGCGGCTGTTCCTCGGTGAGACGCGGCGGCCGCCCAGCGACGAGCGACTTCGTCGCGCTGTCGAGGTGCTGCGCCGGACTGCCGCACTTTCGCCGGAACCCTTGCGCGGCCCTGTCCTGAGTGCGATCGCGTGGATGCAGTGGGCGCGTGGAAGGCGAGCCGTTTCGTTGGCGTATCTCGAGGAGGCGTTGCGTGTCGAGCCGCGCAGTATCCTCGCCGGCGGGCTCCGTATGCACTTCCTTCAGCGCACTCCCGCCTGGCTCACAGCCGAGGCGCAAGCCACGCCATGATGTATGATCCTTACATCATGCAGATGCAGCGTACGCAGATCTCTCTGAGCGACGAAGATCGCCGAGTGCTCGACGCGGTCGCCCAGCGCACGGGGCTCTCGATGAGCGCGCTCATCCGAGACGCAATTCACTCGACCTACGGGCGGGTCGGCGAAGACGATCGTGTGCACGCGGCGTTGCTTGCGACATTCGGTGTGGTCGACGCCGCTGCGTCGGGTGAACAGCTCGTCGATCGCCTGCGTTCTGGCGCACGACTCGCAGAGCCCGCATGATCAGCTTCGTCGACACCTCCATCCTGATCGACCACACCCGGGGTCTTCCGCAGGCCAAGGATGCGCTGATGGGGGCAACCGAGCACGGACCGCTGCATTCGAGTGAGATTGTCCGTACGGAACTGCTCGTGCTCATCCGGGATCAGGAGCTCGCAGCCGTCGGACCGCTGTGCGGCGCCATTGTCTGGCACGCTGTCGACCGGCCGGTCTCCGAACTCGCTGGCGAACTCGGGCGTCGCTGGCTTCCTTCGCACAATGGCGTCGACGCGGCTGACTTCATCATCGCGGCGACGGCCACCCTGCTCGACGCCCGGCTGCTGACGCGGAACATTAAGCACTTTCCGATGTTCCCCGGGCTCGAGGCGCCGTACTGACTTCAGGTCGCAAACTCTGTTGGTATGCGGCGCTCAGACCGACGAGAATCGCGACCTGAGACCGGGGAGACCCGGGCGTCAGCCCTCGAGCGTCTCCACATCGATGACGAAGCGGTAGCGCACATCGGATGCCAGCACGCGAGCCCACGCCTCGTTGACCTGCTCGGCCGAGACGAGCTCCACCTCGGGCGCGATGCCGTGCTCGGCGCAGAAGTCCAGCATCTCCTGCGTCTCGGCGATACCACCGATGTTCGAGCCGGCGAACGAGCGGCGTCCCCCGATGAGGTTGCCGACCTTCACGGGCAGGGCCTCCGGCGGCAGGCCGACGTTGACGAGTGTGCCGTTGAGAGCGAGCAGCTTCAGGTGGGCATTGATATCGATCGCGGCCGAGGTCGAATTGATCATGAGGTCGAAGGAGTTCCGCAGCGTGCGGAACGTCTCGGGATCCTCGGTGGCGAAGTAGTGGTCGGCACCGAGCTTCAGCGCGTCATCCTTCTTCGCGTTCGACCGCGAGAGCACCGTGACTTCGGCGCCCATCGCGTGCGCGATCTTCACAGCCATGTGCCCGAGCCCGCCGAGACCGATCACAGCAACCTTCTTGCCGGGGCCCGCGTTCCAATGCCGCAGCGGCGAGTACGTGGTGATGCCCGCGCAGAGCAGAGGAGCGGCCTTCTCGTACGGGATCGCCTCCGGAACGCGCAGCACGAAGTGCTCGGTGACGACGATCGAGGTCGAGTATCCGCCCTGTGTGATCGTGCCGTCGACGTCCTTCGCAGCGTAGGTGCCGGTCGCGCCGTTCAGGCAGTACTGCTCCTCGCCAGCCGTGCAGTTCGTGCACTGACCGCAAGAGTTCACCAGGCATCCGACCCCCACGCGGTCGCCGACGGCGAACTTCGTGACGTCGCCGCCGACTTCGGCGACGGTGCCGACGATCTCGTGGCCGACGGTCAGCGGGTAGTGCTGCGGCCCCCAATCGCCCTGCACCGTGTGGATGTCGGAGTGGCAGATACCCGCCCAGCGGATGTCGATCCGCACATCTGCGGGTCCGACATCACGGCGTTCGATGGTGCCGGTGAAGAGCGGGTCAGTGGCAGAGGGCGCGACGATGGCGGGAATCACAGTGGACATGCCTCGAGCGTAGACCGGATGCCGCGGCCGCGGCCCGTCTGCCGGAAACGGGACGCGAGGTGTCAGCTCTCGGCTTCGCCGAGGAACGCCAGCGCAGCATCCTTGAAGGCCCGTGCGCCGGGGGCGTTGAAGTGGTGCCGGTCGGGGATGGCGAAGAAGGTGCCCTGAGGTGCAGCATCCGCGAGCGCGCGCGAGCCCTCGATGACGGCATCCTGCGATCCCGTCGCGAACAGGACCGGCTGGGTCGGGGCCTTGGCGGAGTCGGGGCCGATCGTGCGCTGTTCGCGCATGCCCTCGGCCAGCGCGAGCAGTGAACGAAGATCATTGCCCTTCACGCGTTCGGTCAGCGCGATGTAGTTCTGCGTCGTGCGATCCTGCACGGGAGTGCCGTCGTCGATATATGCGCGCACCTGGTCGAGATCGAGGCGAGTCAGCGGGATGCCCTCGGGAACACCGCCGAGCACGGCCCGGGTGATTCGCTGCGGCAGGTCTCGCGCGACTTCCCAGCCCACGAACGCGCCGAGTGAGTATCCGATGTAGAACGCGTCGTCGACGAGGTAGACGTCCATGACGTTCTCGACGTCCGCCGCAAGAGTCTGCACGGCGTACGCTCCGGCCTCATGCGGCTTGTCGCTGAGGCCGTGGCCGCGCTGGTCGAGGGCCAGCACGCGGTATCCGGCGCGGGTGAGGTCGCGCACCCAGCCGGTCTGCACCCAGTTATCGCGTGCGTTCGACGCGAAGCCGTGCACGAGGACGACCACGGGCGCATCGAGATCGCCCCAGGTGTATGTCGCGAGCCGCGTGCCGTCTGAGGCGTAGACGCGCTGCGGTTCCGGCATCCGGGTCAGTTCAGACAGGAGAGCAGCCACCTCTCCATCATGCTCCTTTGCGCGCGATGGCGCTCTTGTTGGACCCGTTTCAATAACATCATCCTTGCGATGGATGCGGATGTCGGTGGTCCTGCGTACATTTGGGTATACGGAGGCGACCGGGGGGTCAAAATGTCCACGATAGGTGTCTTGCAGGACCTGACAGGATTCTTCCTGTCCGTCGGAATCGCGGGTGCGGGGATCGCGTTGCTTTGCGCGCTTGTCGCGCTGATCGCTCTTGCGCGAGGCTCGGCCGGGGTCACCGGAGGCGCCGTCGCCGTGTGGATCGGCGGAGCACTGCTGAGC
>NZ_JBQDSX010000018.1:56032-58112 GCF_052099035.1 Microbacterium sp.
GGCCGGGGTCACCGGAGGCGCCGTCGCCGTGTGGATCGGCGGAGCACTGCTGAGCTTGACTTCCGGATTCTCCGGGCAGTGGATTCCGGCGCTCGTCGCTGTCGGTGCGCTGGCGCTGGCGCTCATCCTGGGCGCGGTCGCCCGCGTGGCAGTGCGGGCGTTCCAGGCGCGACCGAAGCCGGAGCGCGCACAAGCGTCGACTGTCGCGGTCGCTCCCGCGCCGACAGCACCAGCAGCCCGACCCTCTCGCCGGGTCAGCGTGCGCACAGTAACGCCCGAATCGATTCGATAGACTTTTCGCCTGCCGGATTCCGGCAGCTCTGATCTTTCCGCCCCTCGTTCCGGAAGCCCTTCCCCCGCATGGCTACCTCCCTCACCACGGGCCGCCCCTGGCGTGTCATCCTCGCGTTCTCTGTACCGCTGCTCATCGGCAATATCGTCCAGCAGCTCTACCAGGTCGTCGACACAATCGTCGTCGGACGCGAGCTCGGTGTGAACTCCCTCGCCGCCGTCGGCGCGACCGGCTCGCTGCTGTTCCTGCTGCTCGGATTCGCCTGGGGCATGACGAGCGGTTTCGCGATCCCGACCGCGCAGGCCTTCGGCGCGAAGGACTATGCCGCAGTTCGGCGATCCGTCGCCACGGGCACCGTGCTCGCTGCGCTCGCCAGCATCCTGATCACGGTGGCTGGTCCGTTGCTGGCTGGCCCCGTTCTCGTCCTCATGCAGACGCCGCCGGAGCTGCTGGCTGAGGCGACGCTGTTCACGCAGGTGAGCTTCCTCGGTGGCGGGGCGACGATGTTCTTCAACTATCTCGCCGCGATCATCCGCGCCATCGGTGATTCGAAAACCCCGCTGGTGTTCCTCACGATCGCGTGCGTGCTGAACGTCGTCCTCGTCGTCGTGCTGGTCGGGCCGGTCGGCTGGGGCGTTGCAGGGGCAGCGCTGGCGACCGTCGTTTCGCAGGCCGTCTCGGTGCTGCTGTGCCTCGGGTTCGTCATGCGCCGGATGCCGGTGCTGCACGTGCGCCGTGCGGACTGGAAGATCACCGGTGCCGACATCGCCGATCACCTGCGGCTGGGGCTCCCGATGGGATTCCAGGCATCCATCATCGCGATCGGAACTCTCGTGGTGCAGGTCGCGCTGAACATGCTCGGCGCTGATGCCGTTGCGGCGTACACGACAGCATCCCGCGTTGACAGCCTCGCGACGGCGCTGCTGGCCTCGCTGGGCCTTGCCGTCTCGATGTATGTGGCACAAAACTTCGGCGGACGTCGCCCGGATCGCATCCGCGCCGGCGTGAAGCAGGCGATCTGGATGGCGGTCATCGCCTCGGTCATCCTCGGTGTGGTGCTGATCACCTTCGGAACGAGCCTCGTGCGGGTGTTCGTCGGTGAAGGGTCGGATGAGGTCGTTGAGCTCGCGCACCTCATGCTGATCATCAACGGCTCGGCGTACGCGCTGCTGGGGACGCTGTTCGTCGTGCGCGGCGCACTGCAGGGGCTCGGACAGGCGATGATCCCGACGATCACGGGCGTCGTCGAGCTCGTCATGCGCGTCGGAGCCGCGGTGCTACTCGGTGGCCTGCTGGGCTTCGGCGGCGTGGCGCTGAGCAACCCGCTGGCATGGATCGGGGCGGTTGCGATCCTCATCCCCGCGTACGTGCGGGCGCACCGCGCGCTGGCGAAGATGCCCGTGGACCCGGACGAGCCGACCCTCACAACTCCGATCGCCCTGATGGGTCCGGACAACAGTTCGTTGAACGTGGATGCTGTGGTCACCCAGCCCATTCCGATCGTCATGCAGAAGCGGTGGAAGAAGCTCCTGCGGCGGTGAGGCGCTGTTTCGCTGTGCCTTTTCCCGTCGCGCTGCTGTTCTCGCCCGTCGCGCTGTCCTTCTTCGCCTCGCGCTGTCTCTTTTTGCGTCGCGCTGTCCAAATCTGTTCGCGCGGCTGAAACTTCTGTAGCGCGGACAGACTTGAGCAGCGCGACGGCGGGCACCGGCAGGATCGAGCAGCGCGAAGCCGCGGAGCCGCAGCCGCTCAGCCGAGCACGCCGCGGCCGTCGCGCAACTCGAAGACCAG
>NZ_JBQDSX010000018.1:58212-60131 GCF_052099035.1 Microbacterium sp.
GAGCCGCAGCCGCTCAGCCGAGCACGCCGCGGCCGTCGCGCAACTCGAAGACCAGCTGGGTCTCCGTGCCGCGGACGACCGGATGCACCGTGATGTGCTCGAGGACGATGTCGCGGAGCGCGACAGCATCCTGCACGGCGACGTGCACGAGGAAGTCATCGACCCCGGCGACGTGGAACACCTGCAGCACCTGCGGTGTCGCGACGAGCGCATCGAACAGCGCATTCACCTTGTCGCCGGTGTGGTTCGCGAGGCGCACCTTGATGATGGCCTCGAGCGGGAATCCGAGCGCGGTGGTGTCGATGCGGATGCGGGAGCCCCGGATGATGCCGCGATCACGCAGGCTGCGTACGCGGTGCGCGCAGGTCGACTCCGCAAGCCCGAGTTGCTGCGCGAGCGCCTTGTTCGTGAGATCTGCGCGGATACTGAGCGCGGCGAGCACCTTCAGATCGAGTTCATCGAGTTGTGCTTTCGCCAACCTCGCCACCTCCATGATGTTGGTTCTTTGCTGAATATCTCAGTTTCCTGCGCACGAACAGCGGATGCTGTCGAATTCTCCCATTTTCATGGGGTTTCCGGCAATCTGGAAGAATGACTGCCCAGCCTCTGCACCCTGACACCGTTGCCGTCCACAGCGGCCGCGGCGACCTGACCGACCTCGGAGTACACGCGCTGCCGATCGATCTCTCGACGACGAATCCGCTGCCTGATGTCGAGCGCGGCGGCGACTCCTACGAGGCAATGGCGACCGGTGGACGCCCGCCCGAGGACGGCAGCATGGTCTACGCGCGGCTGTGGAACCCGACCGTCGCACGGTTCGAAGATGCCCTTGCCGAAATGGAGCACACCGAGGCATCTGTCGCCTTCTCCTCCGGCATGGCCGCGATGACCGCGGTGATTCTCGCGATGACTTCGGCGACCGGAAAGCGGCATGTCGTCGCGGTTCGACCGCTCTACGGCGGCACCGATCACCTGCTGGGATCCGGCCTGCTCGGCACCGAGACGACCTTCTGCCATCCGTCGGAGGTGGGTGTCAGCATCCGCCCCGACACCGGACTTGTGGTCATGGAGACGCCGGCGAATCCGACGCTCGAGCTCGTCGACATCGCCGCGGTCGTTCGTATGGCCGGAGACGTCCCCGTCGTCGTCGACAACACGTTCGCGACGCCGATCCTGCAGAACCCGTGCGATCACGGCGCGGCGATGTCGCTGCACAGCGCGACGAAGTATCTCGGTGGGCACGGCGACGTGATCGCGGGCGTCGTCGCGTGTAGCGAGGAGGCGGCCGAGGCTCTGCGACGGGTGCGCGCGGTGACCGGTGGTCTGCTGCATCCGCTCGGTGCGTATCTGCTGCATCGCGGTCTCACGACTCTGCCGGTGCGGATGCGTCAGCAGCAGGAGAACGCCCAGCAGCTCGTGCAGTGGTTGCAGGATCAGCCTCAGGTCAATGAAGTGTTCTTCCCGGGGCTCGACGGCGACCCGGAGGGGATTCTCGAGCGGCAGATGCACGGCACCGGCGCGATGATCGCGATGCGGATGCAGGGTGGCTACGCCGCAGCCAGCACGGTGGCATCGTCGGTGAAGCTGTTCACCCACGCGGTGTCTCTGGGTGGCGTGGACTCGCTGATCCAGCATCCGGCCGCGCTCACGCATCGACCCGTGCCGGCGGATGCTCGGCCCGATGCCGATGTGCTGCGACTGTCGGTCGGGCTCGAGAATGCCGGCGACCTCATCGCGGACCTCGCGCAGGCGTTCGCTGCGGTTTCGGATGCTGCTTGGACGGGTGCTGCGGTGCCGGATGCCGGGGCACCAGCATCCTCGCCTCGCGCTGCTGTTTCCTAACTCGCGCTGCTGCGTTTCCTGGTGCTGCGGCGCCAGCATCCGCCCTTCGCGCTGCTGATCCCTGCCTCGCGCTGCTG
>NZ_JBQDSX010000019.1:0-58754 GCF_052099035.1 Microbacterium sp.
TCATCGCAGGCGATGAGCAGGCGTGCGGTATCGGTCTGAGACATGGATGCTCCTTGCAGGGGTGTGCATCGATTCTGCCCCGTTCATCGTGGGGCTGGCGAATCGGTAGCCTGATCGGATGAAATCGACTGCCGAAGTGCTGGCCGCGGCACGGAGTGCGCTCGCCGGCATCCCGAAGGAAGGGCTCGGCGAGGAGCGCTCCTCGCGCTGGCGCGGCGCGCGCATCGTGCTCGTCGGGGCGGCCTGGCATATCGGAGTACTGCTGATCGCCGACGATCGCGTGTTCGCCACCGGCGAGGTGCTGCGTGCGGTGGATCCGGGGCGACGCGGGTACGCGGCGGAGTCGGCACGCGAGCGCGCGGCCAGGCGCCAGATGGCGCTGAAGGGCGGCTTCTCCGAGGGCGAGGTCGTGCACGTCGGCTGGTCGGTCATCGACGTGGATGCTGTGGATGCCGGCGGCTCGTCCGGCCCGCTCTTGCTGCAGGGCCGCGTGCCGATGGTGCGGTGGTCGGGCTCGTCGTATCGCCCGTTGGATGCCTACGTGCAGGAGCAGATCGAGCTGTTGTTGGGGTGTTAGGAAGGCTTCGACTCGTCGCTGCGCTCCTCGCTCACCCCGTTTCGGCTCGCTTCGCTCGCTCAACGCCCCGCGGCTTCAGCGGGTCGTTGAGCGGAGGAGCGGAGCACCGGAGTCGAAACGGGGTGAGCGAGCGGAGCGAGTCGAAGCCGACAGGCCCTCCGCGAAACCGGGTGAGCGACGCTTCGACTCGCTGGCGCTCGCCCAGTGCGGGTCTTCGCGAGTCGAAGCCGACAGGCCCTCCGCGAAGCGGCGCAGAAGCGAAGTACCCGTAGGAGAGGAAGCGAGCACCCGCTGCGCCGTCAGGTCGTACTCGCGCGGGTCGAAGTATCCGGTGGTCCGGTAGTAGGCCATCCGGTCGACGAAGTCCTGCGGGGTGACCTCGGGGTGGAACTGCGTCGCGTACAACCGGTCGCCCACGCGATAGGCCTGCACCGGGCAGTCGTCGTTCGTGGCGAGCAGCACGGCTCCGGGGGGAGGTTCGATCGCTCCCTCCTTGTGCGCGGTGAGCACGGACAACTCTGGCGCGCTCGCCGCGAAGATCGGATCGGACGCCCCCGCAGAGGTGATGCGGATGCTCGTCGCGCGAGTGGACTCAGGTGTCGCTGTGCCGACGGTGCCGCCCAGCATCCGTGTGACGACACCGATGCCGTAGCAGGTGAACATCGCGCGGAGCGGGCCGGCGATGACATCCTGGGCGACCTTCTCGAGGTCTTCTTCGACCCGCCGCTGCAGAGCGCTGCGTTCGTAGACGACGACGTTGAAGGGTGATCCGCCGATCACGATGCCGTCGTAGCGTTCTGTGATCGAGCCGTCGAGTGGCTGCTCGAGCAGATTCCACCGGTCGAGCGCGGGTACGCCGAGTGCACGCCGAAACGATCGGCGCTCGGCATCCGCCGCGCCCTGCTCCGGCCTCACGCAGACGTACAGAATCGAGGCCACCTCACGATTCTATTCGCGGTGACGGGAATATCCTCCTGCGTGACACGTTGAACCTGAGTGCAGTACACTCAACTTCAAACCTGAGTGTATGACGCTCAACTTTTCAGGAGGACACAGTGGCTAACGATTTCAACGGGCCCGACGACTACAGCGACTCCGGCGCGGGGTCATTCGACGACTTCCTCGCTCGATACTTCGCGGGCGAACGTTCCCGGCAGACACAATCCATCGATCTGAGCCGGTTCCTCACCGCGCGCACCCAGAACATCCTGCGGCGCGCGGGACGATTTGCGCTCGAGCGCGGCCAGACCGAGCTCGATGCGCTGCACGTGCTGCGACTGATCGTCGAGGACGACACGGTCGCGCAGGCGATCGCACGCATCGACGTGACTCCGAAGGAGATCATCGATGCGGTTGACGCGCGGCTTCCGCTGGCGGGCGACACCGCCGAGACGGATGCTGCCACGATCACTCCGAGTGCGAGCCGCGCGCTCTTCCACGCCTACCAGGTGGCGCGTTCCTCCGGCTCGACGTACATCGATCCGGAGCACCTCTTCTTCGCGCTCGTGCTCGGCCAGGATGTGCCCGCGGGCCAAGTTCTCGCCCGTGCGGGCGTCACCGCTGAGGCGCTCACCCAGGGCGTGCGCGAACATGTTTCCGCCCCGGTCGGCGGTTCGGATGCAGAGGCGGACGCCGCGGCATCCGATTCTCCGATGCTGGAGAAGTACGGCATCGATCTCACCGCGCGTGCGCGCGCGGGTGAACTCGACCCGGTGATCGGTCGGGCCGATGAGATCGAGCAGACGATCGAGATCCTCAGCCGCCGTACCAAGAACAACCCGGTGCTGATCGGCGAGGCAGGGGTCGGCAAGACCGCGATCGTCGATGGCATCGCGCAGGCGATCATCGATGGCACGGTCCCGGCGCAGCTCGAAGGTCGACGCATCATTTCACTCGATCTGCCGGGCATGCTCGCCGGTGCTCGCTACCGCGGCGACTTCGAAGAGCGTCTCACCAAGACGATGGACGAGATCGCAGCGCGCAAGGACGAGGTGATCGTCTTCATCGACGAGGTGCACACCGTTGTTGGCGCAGGCGGTGCCGGCGACGGCGGGATGGATGCCGGAAATATCCTCAAGCCGCGGCTGGCGCGTGGCGACCTGCACATGGTCGGTGCGACGACGCTGAACGAGTACCGCAAGATCGAGAAGGACCCGGCGCTGGAGCGTCGCTTCCAGCCGGTCAAGGTCGATGAGCCGTCCCCCGAGGATGCCGTGCTGATCTTGGAAGGGCTCAAGGACGCATACCAGCAGCACCACCAGGTGATCTACACGGATGCCGCGCTGAGCGCCGCCGTGACGATGAGCGCCCGGTACCTGCCGGACCGCGTCCTGCCGGACAAGGCGATCGACCTGATCGATCAGGCCGGCGCGCGGCTGCGGCTGAAGCTCGGTCTTCCCGTCGACACCTCGGCTCTGGTGGCAGAGCTCGCCGATCTCGAAGTGCGCAAGAACACCGCCGTGTCAGCCGAGAATTACGAAGAGGCCTCGCATCTGCGCGACGAGATCACGCAGATCCAGGGGCGGATCGATGCTGCAGCTGCTGGAGTTTCGGAGACCGCTGATGCGGTTGTCGATGAGCGCGAGATCGCCGAGGTGATCGCGCGTGCGACCGGCATCCCCGCCAGCCGTCTGACAGAGGGGGAGCGCGAGCGTCTCGCCGACCTCGAGACCGAACTGCACGCCCGGGTGATCGGGCAGGACGACGCTGTGACGGCTGTTTCGCGCGCCGTTCGGCGCAGCCGCACCGGCATGGGTGACGCCCGTCGCCCCGTCGGATCGTTCCTGTTCCTCGGGCCCACGGGTGTCGGCAAGACCGAGCTCGCCAAGGCCCTGGCCGATCGGCTGTTCCCTTCGACAGGCTCAGGGCAGGCGGCCGGGGGCTCCGTGATCCGCTTCGACATGAGCGAGTTCGGCGAGCGGCACACGGTGTCGCGGCTCGTCGGTGCCCCTCCGGGATACGTCGGCTACGACGAGGCCGGCCAGCTCACCGAGCGCGTACGGCGCAACCCGTACTCGATCGTGCTGTTCGACGAGATCGAGAAGGCGCACCCCGACGTGTTCAACCTGCTGCTGCAGGTGCTCGACGACGGCCGCCTCACCGACGGCCAGGGCCGCACGGTCGACTTCCGCAACACGGTGATCGTGATGACCTCGAACATCGGGTCGGAGTTTCTCGCTTCGCGTTCGGGCGCGCTCGGGTTCGTCTCGAGCTCGGATGCTTCGGCCAACGGCTTCGCCTCGCAGGAAGACCTGCGGGCGAGGGTCATGGGCAAGCTCCGTGAAGCGATGCGACCGGAATTCCTCAACCGCATCGACGAGATCGTGCTGTTCCAGAAGCTGTCGCGCTCGGAGTTGGCCGAGATCGTTCGGCTGATGCTGCAGGCGACCTCGGCGCGGCTTGCCGAGCGGTCGGCGACGGTCGAGGTGACGGATGCCGCGATCGAATGGCTCGGCGAGCACGGTTACGAGCCCGAGTACGGTGCCCGTCCACTGCGCCGACTGATCCAGCGCGAGGTCGATGACCGGATCGCTGATCTGCTCGTGTCCGGTGAGCTCACCGACGGCGGTGCCGTGCGGGTGGATGCCGGCCCCGACGGCCTCACCGTCGAGGTGCCCGTGCTGGTGTGATGCTCCCCCGATCGCTCAACGACGCGCGGATAGGTGTGCGGGGCGTTGAGCGAGCGGAGCGAGACGAAACGGGGTGAGCGACCGCAGCGAGTCGAAGCCGTCCTCCGCGACCGACTCCTACCGCGAAGACCTCGCCGTGCGCCCGCGCACGATTCCGACGAACGTCTCGACGTCTTCGCTGGTGCGCTCGCGCGGCCACGCGAGCGCCACTGTCGACGTCGGGCCCGCGAGCAGCGGCCGATAGTCGGCGTCCTTGCGCTGATGGAGCCGGGCGAGCGACATCGGCACGACGACGATGCCCACGCCCGTTGCGGCCGTAGCGATCGCGTCCGCCGTCGTGGCAAGAGGGCGGAAGCTCGGCGCGGTCGTCGGCAGATCGAGCGGGCCGAGCACGTCATCGAGCGGAGTGATCAGCACTTCCCCGGCCAGGTCGTCGGCGGTGAGTTGATCGACGGCCATGAGATGCGACTCGGCGGATGCTACGACGACAGGGACCTCGTCGTAGAGCGAGATCACGTGCAGGCTGTCATCGACCAGCGGTAGGCGGATGAGCGCAGCATCCAACTCGTCGATCGCGGTGCGCTGTGACGACTTCTCGATCGGGATGAGCTCGAGCGTGACATGCGGCATCCGCTGCTTCCAGGTGTCGATCCACCTGCCCGGCGTCGCCCCCGGAACCGCACCGAGGCGGAAGATTCGTGGCTCGGGCGCAGGTCTCCTGCGCTCCGGCTCTTGCTTCTGGGCCTTTTTCGCGGAGGGTTTCGGCGCCGAACGCTTCGTCGAGCGGGCGGGCCCGCCCATGGACGCGCGGCGCCGCGACCCGCCGGAATTTGCCATGGGTTCAGGCTACCCGCGTCGCGGGAGCCCGATGGTCCGTTCAGGCCGCGAGCCAGAGACCTTTTCGGTCGGTGGCGATGCGCAACCCGGCAGGAACGGTCTCGTCGTCGCCGATGCGCGCGCCGCGAGCGATAAGTGCTCCGGCGCCAACGTCCGTGCGGACCCCGATGTGGGCTCCGTCTCCGACGGCAGCACCCTGCCCGATGTGAGCGTGGGCGTCGATGTATGCGTTCTCGCCGATCACGGCATCCGGTTCGACCCAGGCGCCGCGGATCACACGAGCACCAGCGCCGACGCGAGCGCCGGGTTCGACATAGGCGCCGACCTCGACAACAGCCCGCGGATGCACCTTCGCGCCGTGCGCGACAAGGCCACGGCCATTGACGTGCTTGCGGTAGCGAAGCGTCGCGCCTTCGTCGTTCTCGATGTCGATGTAGTTCTTACCCAAGATTCCTCCCAGTCCGGAACTTCCCGGATATATCAACAACCATGGAACGGGCCGATTCATTCCCGAACGGGGATATCGGGTCCCTGAGCTTGTCGAAGGGTCAGCGCTGGCAGGCCGGACACCAGAAGGTGACCCGCTCGCGGGTGGGATCAGCGCCCAGCTCGCCGCGCCGGATAAGCGTGCCGCAGCGTCGGCAGGGGCGGTTCGCGCGGCCGTACACCCACGTCGTCTGCCCGGGCCGGTTGACGCCGGTGAAGGTGCGATCGACACGGTCGCGGTTCGCGCGGATCGTGCGAGCACCGAGACTGACCAGGGCGGCGGTGTCGACGTCGGCAGCGGGCGTTGTGGGCAGGATTCCGCGCAGGAACAGGAGCTCGGCGGCGTACTCGTTGCCGAAGCCCGCGATGTTGCGCTGGTCGAGGAGTGCGACGTGGATACTGCGCTGGTCGGCGCTCACGCGCCGGGAGGCTTCGGCAGCATCCCAGTCGTCTCGGAGCGGATCCGGACCCAGATGTCTGACCAGCTGCTCCTCATCGCGCGTGGTGACGACCTTCACTTCGGCGATATCAACGCCAACGGCATCCCGGGTCGCGGTTCCGACGACCGCACGGACTTTGAATGCGGGATGCCGCCACTTCTCGCCCGGGCGGTACAGGAACCACGCGCCATCCATGCGCAGATGCGAATGCAGGGTGTGATCGCCGATGCGCATGAGGATGTGCTTGCCGCGCGGCACGACGCCGTGCACTGTCTGACTGGTCAGATCGACCGTCGCTGCGCCAGGAACGCGCAGGTCGAATCGGGTGACCGCTTGCCCGCGCAGCGCCTCGTCGAGGCGGCGTGCAGTGCGAAAGACGGTGTCGCCCTCAGGCATGAGGTGGTTCCGGTGGCGGGGGCGCGGATGGTTGCGGCGATGGAGTGTTCGCACGCCGCAGCAGGTCGTGCGCAAGCAGCGTCGAACCGGCGACCGCCGCGGGCATCGTGACGATTGCGCCGAATGGCACGAGGAAGCACAGTTGCGTCGCGACGCCGAAGCCGATGACGCGGGCGCGCCCGGCGCGCAGCATCCCGGATCGGGAGATACCGGTGAGTCCGCGCGCATCGAACGCTCGCCCGGTGAGCTCGCGGGCGAGTAGCCGGCCATTCAGGAGGATTCCGATGATGGATGCTGTGATCCCGCCGACGACGGGCAGGAAGCCGATCAGGAGCGTGAGCAGCGCGATCAGGATGCCGAGGACGACGAGCCGAAGGCCTTCTCCGACGGTTGTCCAGAAGGGGGTATTTCCGGTGGGCTCTTCGCCGAGCGAGCGCTCGACTCCGCGCCAGATGCGCTGGTAGAACGGGTCGCCGATGGTCAGCGTGAGCGCGGTGAAGACGGCGGCCGACAGCGCGAGCGCGGCGACGACGATCACGGCACCGAGACCGAAGCGGACCAATCCTCGCCACGGTTCGGTCCAGCCGTCTGCGAACGGGGTCATCCCGTCGATGATCGGGCCGAGGCTGATCAGGAGGGGCACGAAAACGGCCAGCAGGAGCGCCCAGGCGATGAACGCGGGGATGAGCCCGAGCGACATGAGGCGCGTGTGCGTGCGCCAGTATCCGAAGCCGCGTCCCAGGAATCGGACGCCGGCGAAAAACTCCCTGATCACGAGGGCAAGACTACGGCAGACGCTCGGACTGCCTCGTCGACCACCTGTCCATGCTGTATCAGAAGTGATACAGTTGGTGCATGTCAGATGTGGGGCGAACCGAGCATGAGGTGCTGAGGGTGGGTCTCTCGGCCAGGATGGAGGAGGTCCTCGAGTCGGCGGCACGGTTGCAGCAACTGGTGCCGGACGCCGTGCTTGTCGGGGGATCCGCTGCTGCTCTCTATGCTCACCATCGGATGTCGACGGACGATGACCATGTTCTTGCAGATCTTCGTGATCGCTTCGATCTTGTTCTTGACGCGCTGGAACGTGATGGCGACTTCGTGCTGAATCGTGCCGTGCCCGGCAAGATCATCCTCGGAGAGCTCGGCGGAATTGAAGCGGGCGTGCGTCAGCTGATTCGCCGACGCCCGCTCGAGATGCAGCACGTTACCTTGCCATCGGGGGCTTCAGTGACGGTGCCCACGCTGGACGAGATCGCTCGCATCAAGGGATATCTCATCGTCAAGCGCAACCAGATGCGTGACTACCTCGATGTTGCGGCGCTCTCCGGACGATTCGGGTCTGACATGATCGGTCATGCGCTCGCGACAGTCGATGACTACTACACCGATGAAAGTCATGCGGAAGATCGGCCGGTGCAGGCGCAGCTTGCCCGGCAGCTGGCGGATCCGATGCCGAAGGACCGCACCAGGATCCGCGACCTGCCCACGTATAAAGGCCTCGAACCGCGTTGGCAGCGCTGGGACGACGTCATCGCGGAGTGCCGGCGGCTGGCTGTGCGGATGATCTGAGAGGAGAAGCGGATGCCACTGCGATTTCGGAATATCGATGCCACTCCCGACGACCCAGTCGACCGGTGGGGATTCGAGGGCATGCTCGCGGCCATCGACCGCGGGTACGCACGAGACTGGCGGAAGCTGGTGGATGCTGTCGCCGCAGATCCTGCGCTGCGGGATGAGTTTGACGAGGCCCGCGATGCGGCCGAGTCGCATGCGACGGTCATGCTGCTGGATGCGATGCTCGACCGAGCAACGCGCTCGTCGTCAGAGATCGCTCTCGATCGACTCCGTAGCGCGTTCCGCGGCACAAGGATGTCGCAGGGCGAGCTCGCCGCGCAATTGGGAACGTCACGCACCCGACTGAACTCTTACCTGTCCGGCAAGGTCACGCCGTCGATGGACGTGCTGGTCGCGGTCGAACGGCTCTCAGAGCGCTACCGAGAGCCGGCGCGTGCTCAGCATCTTGTACTGATGTGAGCGGTCAGATCGGCTTGCCCCGGTGATCCCGCTTCACCGTGGTCCTCCACATGGGCGATCTCGGATGCGACCTCGCCGAGCTCTTCCGTGAGGCGCGCGAGGATGCGTAACGGGGTGTCGCCCCGCCCTCGTCTGCCGCTCAGATCGCCTTGCGGAGGGTGAAGCCGCGGGGAGTGGGGACGAATCCCGCCTCCTGCAGAGCGACGGCGAACGGGGTTCCGTAGATCGCCTCGCCGTTGATCTTCTCCACGGTCAGCGTCTCGAGCCGGCGCGCGCGTGAGGTGGCCGCGAGGTCGGATGCTGCGGACCGCAGCGCCTCGGGATCGTCATCGAACGCCAGCACGGTACGACCGCCGCGCTCGAGGTAGAGCACGAGCGCACCGTCGACGAGCACCACGAGGCCACCTGCTTTGCGACCCGGACGGTGCGAGACTCCCTCGCGCCGTGGCCAGGCCAGTGCGGCGCCGTAGGGGTTCGCCGGATCCGTTGCCGCGAGCGTGATCGCACGCCGAGGTGCGGGGTCGGGAAGATTCGCGAACGTGCGCAGGCGATCGACCGTGGTGGATGCCGCGAACTGGGCCGCTCCCAGCTTCTCGATGACGTACCCGCGACGGCAGTGCCCGGCCTGCTCGAATCCGGCGAGGATGCGGTACGCCTGGGCGAATCCACCAGGAGTTCCTTCGGACTGCACTGCGCCACGGGTGACGACGCCGTAACGGTCGAGGAGAAGCCCTGCTGAGACGGTCGCACGGCGGGAGGCGGTCGTCGACGACGCTTCGACAGGCTCAACGGTCGGCCCGTGGGCCAGCAATGACCAGCGTCCGCCGGTGGCGACTGTCGGCCGCGGTGCCGGGGTGCCCGTGAATGAGACCCCACGGAACGTCCGCGTGCGCGGCGCGCGCCGCGCGGACTTATGCGCTTGTGAGCCACCGGCGAGCAGAGTCCGCACGGGGGCGAACGTGTCGTTGGTCACCCGCCCCGACCAGGTGAGGTTCCAGAGGGCCTCCAGCACGGACTGCTCGTTCTCGGCCCCGGACATCTCCTTGAGCTGCGCAGCGAAATATGCCCCGCCCTGCTGCAGTGCGTCGACCAGTCCGCGCTCGAGCGAGTCATCGGCGATCTCCGCGTCGATATCGGGGAGGGTGAACGGCGCAAGGTCGGCGGGATGCAGCGACACCCATCCGTCGCGTCCGGGGAGGGTGCCGTGACCCGCCCACACGACTTCGCCGCTGGAGGTGAGTTCATCGAGCAGCGCGGGGGAGTAGTCGCGCACTCGCGATGGCAGCACCAGCGACTCCCAGGCGCTGGCGGGGATCGGCATGCCGGCAAGCTGTTCGATCACGGCCAGGACCCCGTCGACGCCTTCGAGGGGACGGATGAGATGCTGCCAGTCCGGCAGGAACCGTGCGTATGCCTCGGGCGCGACGGGCTCGACGCTGCCGCGGATCGCCGCGAGCGAGCGCATCCGCAGCCGGCGCAGCACCTCCGTGTCGCACCACTCGTTCTCGGTGGCGCTCCCGGCGGCATCCGGCAGGAAGAATCCGCTCGTCACCCGTCCGGATTGTTCGAGTCGCTGCAGCGTGTGCCGCGCGACGGCTGTTCCGATCCCGAAGCGGGTGGCGACGGCATCCGTCGTGAACGGCCCGTGCGTGCGCGCATGACGCGAGACGAGATCGCCGAGCGGATCGGCGACCGGTTCGAGGAACGCGACCGGGATGCCGGTTGGGAGAGCTGCGCCGAGCGCGTCGCGGAGGCGCCCGGCATCTTCGATCGCCGCGACGCGAGAGGTGCCGGCGATAGTGACGGGGATCGCGCGACGTGCGGCGATGAGGGCGGCGAGGTGGGTGGAGGAGGCTTCGACTCGCTCCGCTCGCTCAGCCCGTTTCGTCTCGCTTCGCTCGCTCAACGGCCCGCGGGGGTCGGCCTCAGGCGGGTCGTTGAGCGGAGGCCGGAGGCCGGAGTCGAAACGGGGTGAGCGAGCGTCAGCGAGTCGAAGCCTCGCTTCTGCCTCACCGTCCTCCGGCTCCAGGCGGGCGGCGACCTCGGCGGCATCGAGAGGCCCGAGGGTGCGCAGGAGATCGGCGACCCCCTCGAGCCCGCGGGCATGACGTTCGGGGTCGAGCCGCTGCGCCTCGCGCTCGAACTGCGCGATGACATCCGGATCGAGCAGTTCGCGCATCTCGACCGTGCCGAGCAGTTCGCCCAACAGTGCCGGATCTACCGATAGCGCGGCGGCGCGCCGCTCGGCCAGCGGCGAATCGCCCTCGTACATGAACGCACCGACGTATCCGAACAGCAGATCGCGCGCGTACGGCGACGGCTGGGCAGGTTCGGTCTCCACCAGCCGCACGCGGCGCTCGGCGATCGCCGTGGTGAGCCGGCGCAGCGACGGGAGGTCGTAAACGTCCTGCAGTACCTCGCGCAGCGTCTCGAGAATCACCGGGAAGGTCGGATGCCGCCGTGCCACCTCGAGCAGCTGCGCTGAGCGCTGCCGCTGCTGCCAGAGCGGGGTGCGCTTGTTCGGGTTCATCCGCGGCATGAGCAGCGCCCGGGCGGCGCACTCGCGGAACCGGGACGCGAACAGGGCAGACCCACCGACTTCTTCCGTGACAATGTGATCCATCTCGTCGGCGTCGAAGACGAACAGATCTGCGCCAGGAGGTTCGGTGTCGGCATCCGGAATGCGCACGATGATGCCGTCGTCGCTCGCCACGGCCGAGCCGTCGACGCCGAGGCGCTCCCGAATTCGCGCGTTGATCGCCAGCGCCCACGGGGCGTGCACCTTCATGCCGTATGGGGAATGCAAGATGACTCGCCAGTCGCCGACCTCGTCACGTCCGCGCTCGACCGTGAGGTTGCGGTCGGTAGGCAGAGTGCCCGTGGCTTCGCGCTGCTCTTTCAGATGCGCCATCAGGTTCGCTCGCGCCTGCTCGTCGAGGCCCGCTTCGATCAGCCTCTGCGCTGCCTTCTCGGGAGGTGCGGCATCCACTTCGCGGGAGAACGCACCGAGCGCTTCGCCGAGTTCGAACGGGCGCCCGATCCCGTCGCCGTGCCAGAACGGCACCTTGCCCGGCTGCCCGTACGCGGGGATCACGTTCACGCGATCGTGGGTGATCTCGGCGATCCGCCAGCTCGTCGTGCCGAGGGTGAAGACATCGCCGACGCGCGACTCGTAAACCATCTCCTCATCGAGCTCGCCGACACGACGCCCTGCTCCCTCACCCGCGACGAAGACTCCGAAGAGTCCCCGGTCGGGGATCGTCCCGCCGCTGGTCACCGCGATCCGCTGTGCGCCGGGGCGACCGGTGAGAGTGCCGGCATCCCGATCCCAGATCAGACGAGGACGTAGCTCGGCGAACTCGTCCGACGGGAAACGACCGGCGAGCAGGTCGAGTGTTGCTTCGAACGCCGAGCGCGGCAAGGACTGGAACGGCGCAGAACGGCGAACCGTCTCGAACCACTCCTCGACGCCGATCGACTCCAGCGCGCACGCCGCAACGGTCTGCTGCGCGAGGATATCGAGCGGATTGCGCGGCACGGCGATCGCCTCGATCTTGCCTGCCAGCATCCGCTCGGTGACGATCGCGGTGTGCAGCACGTCGCCGCGGTGTTTGGGGAACAATGCCGCGCGACTGATCTCGCCGACCTGGTGGCCGGCGCGTCCGACGCGTTGCAGACCGGATGCCGCGGACGGGGGAGCCTCAACCTGGATGACGAGATCGACCGCTCCCATGTCGATGCCGAGTTCGAGGCTGCTGGTGGCGACCACGCAGCGCAGGATGCCGGACTTGAGCTCTTCTTCAACGAGGGCGCGCTGCTCCTTCGACACCGAGCCGTGGTGTGCCTTGGCGAGCACGGCATCCGCCCCTGCGGTGGAACCGGCCTGCGCCATCATCGCGGCCGGTGGAGCCGAAGAATCGGGCACCGGCAGACCAAGACGCTCCGAGTAGATCTCGTTCAGCCGCCCCGTGAGCCGCTCGGCGAGACGCCGCGAGTTCGAGAAGACGATCGTCGAGTTGTTCTGCAGGATGCGATCGACGATCGCCTCTTCGACGTGCGGCCAGACGGAGCCGGTGACCTCGGCGGTCACTGAGCCTGTCGAAGTGTCAGCATCCACGTCATCTGTCGAAGGGGCGGGAACTCCCGGCGGTGGCGGCGGATTAGTCATGTCATCCATCGGGACGACGACACTCAGTTCGAACGTCTTGGATGCTTTCGGGGCGACGATCTCGACCGGTGCCGATCCGCCGAGGAACCGGGCGACCTCATCGATGGGACGCACGGTCGCTGACAGTCCGATGCGCTGAGCCGCGGCATCCGCCCCCGCCGTGCGGCGCAGAGCGTCCAACCGTTCCAGGCTCACCGCGAGATGCGCGCCGCGCTTGGTCGCGGCCACCGCATGCACCTCATCGATGATCACGGTGTGCACGTCGCGCAGCGTCTGGCCGGCACGACTGGTCAGCATCAGATACAGCGACTCCGGGGTGGTGATCAGGATGTCGGGCGGATTCGCGACGAGCTTGCGACGATCGCTCGAAGTCGTGTCCCCCGAGCGCACGCCCACCGTCACGCCCGGGGCCGCGATTCCGAGCCGGCGTGCCGACTGCCCGATGCCCGCCAGCGGAGAGCGCAGGTTGCGCTCGACGTCGACTCCGAGCGCCTTCAACGGGGAGATGTAGAGGATGCGGGTGCCCGCGGACGCCTCGACAGGCTCAGCGGCCGAAAGCGCGGCCTTCTCGCGGAAAACGCTGTCGATCGCCCAGAGGAACGCCGACAGAGTTTTGCCGGACCCGGTCGGGGCGACCACCAGAGCGTGCTTGCCCGCCGAGATCGCCTCCCATGCACCCGCCTGCGCGTTCGTGGGCGCGGCGAACGCCCCGCGGAACCAGTCCTGGGTTGCGGGGGTGAAGCGATCGAGCACATCCGGCACCACTCCATCATGCGGCAGGCCGCCGACATCGGGCCGCGATATCGTCGATGACCATGGATGACGCGGAGTTCGAGAAGGTCTACGGAGTCTGGGAACCCCGGACACCCGATGACGTGGCGAGGCTGTTCGCGGACTACCCGGGAACCTGGTGGATCGCCGGCGGGTGGGCGCTCGAGGCGTTCACCGGGGTGAGGCGTCACCACGAAGACATCGATCCGTCCGTGCTGCGCGACGAGCTCCCGCTCCTGCGCCGCCACCTCGCCGGGAGACTGCATATCTGGACGGCATCCTCCGGCGCACTGAAGCCGCTGCTTTCGGAAGACCGCCCGGATGCGTCCGCGGACGAGGTGCTGCTCGAGGGCAGTGGACAGGTGTGGACCCGGCCGGACGCGGCCCACCCGTGGGAGTACGACATCCTGCTCAGCCCGGGATCGACCACGGAGTGGATCTACAAACGCGATCAGACGATCCGGATGCCGATGGCCGACGCCCTTTGGTCGAAGGACGGTGTCCGTTATCTCCAGCCCGAGATCCAGCTGCTCTACAAATCCAAAGGTCAGCGGCCGAAGGACGATGCCGACTTCGACGCGACGCTCCCGTTCCTCGATGAGTATCGTCGCGGCTGGCTGCGTGCCGCGCTCGAGCGCACGCTGCCCGAACATGACTGGCTACGAAAGCTCTGATCTGATCCGCACTCTCGACAATGTCGGCGGGCTGGTGAATGGTGGTGTCATGGCTGAGCACACGACGAACTACCAGAGCACTTTCATCGAGGTATCGGAGGACTGTCCGATCGATCATGGCGCCGAGCCGCCGATCGCTGAGAACCTGTCGATCGCCGCGCTGCACTACCGGCTGATCTCCGAGCGCCCGTACGAGCTCACCTCCGACGATGTGATCTTCGAGACTCATGCGTTGCGCAAGGGGATCGACTCGAATGACGCGGATGCCAGGGCGGAGTTCTTCTCGAAGGGGCAGCCGTGTCTGCGTTCGTCGCCCCTCGGCAAGCGATATGGCTGGGGGACGCACCACGACGCCGAGGGACGCGTCGCAATCGTGCCGCGCGACTCGGACGAGTACGCGGCGCTCGCCGCAGACCCCACCCTCAATCACACGAAGGCGATGCGCAGCAGCCGGGCTACGGTCTGACGGCGATCTCGCTCAGCCTCCCGTCCGCGTCGAGTTCGAGGGCGAAATCGAGATCGAGCCGGGCGAGGAACGCATCGTCATGGCTGACGATCAGGACGGCTCCGCGATAGGCGCGCAGCGCTTCAATGACCTGATCGACGGTGTCGAGGTCGAGATTGTTCGTCGGTTCGTCGAGCACCACGAGGTGGGGTGCAGGGTCGGCCAGAAGCAGCGTTGCCAGCGCCGTGCGGAACCGCTCCCCACCGGAGAGCGTGCCGACCGGCCGATCTGTCGCGTCGCCGCGGATGAGGAAGCGCGCCAGCCGGTTGCGCAGCTCTTTTTCCGGAATCTCGGGCGCTGCCAGTGTGACGTTCTCGATCACCGAGCGCGACTCGTCGAGGCCATCGATCCGCTGCGGCAGGTATCCGATGCGGTCCGTGTGGGCGTGCGCCGTGAGCTTCGATTCACAACTCCTCATCAACTCGTCCGAATCGGGTGGAGTGGAAGATTCTCGCCCGGTGCGTCCCGTTTCTGAGGACTTGTGAACACCGGAGGCCACCAACTGCCGCAACAGCGTCGTCTTGCCGACGCCGTTGCGACCGATCAGCGCGACCCGCTCCGGCCCCTGGATCACCCACTCGCGCTCACTGTCACCGAGAGTCGCGATGCGCCGGCTTCGGGAGACATCGGGGTCGGGCAGCTCGATATTCATCGACGCATCTCCGCGAACGCGGCGTCCGGCCGCGTCGAGGGCGCTGCGTGCTTCCGCCTCCTTCTCCGCAACCTCGGTGCGCAGCCGCCCGGCAGATACCTGCGCGGCCATTTTTCGTCCGTTCGCGACGATCTTCGGCACGCGTTTCTCAAGAAAGGCCTTGCGTCCCATCTGGGCACGCCCGGCCAGTTTCGTCTCGGCCTCGATGCGCTGGCGCTTCTCCTTCTTCAGCGACTGCTTCGCATCGCGCTCGTGCTGCCGTGCGGCATCCTGTTCGGCATCCAGCCAGGCGCGCCACGCGGAGTACGGGCCACCGAAGACGCTCAGCGCGTGGGCGTAGAGCTCGGCGGTAGCATCCATCAGCTCGAGGAGTGCGACGTCGTGGCTGACGACGATGAGCGTGCCCTTCCACGACCGCACCATGTCGGCGAGTCTCGCGCGTGCATCGCGGTCGAGATTGTTCGTCGGTTCGTCGAGCAGCGTGAGCGGCGCACGTCGAAGGCGGATGCCGGCGATCGCGACCAGCACAGCTTCGCCGCCGGACAACTCGCCGACGGTGCGGTCGAGGAACGACGGGTCAAGACCCGCCTCGGCGAGGGATGCTTCGGCGCGAGCCTCGATGTCCCAGTCGTTGCCGACCGCGTCGAAGTGCGTGGGGTCGACATCGCCGGACTCGATAGCGCGCACAGCGTTGAGCGCTTCCGCAACGCCGAGGAGCTCGGTGACGCGGCGATCGACATCGAGAGTCAACTGCTGCGGGAGATAGGTGACATCGCCCGTGGTGTGCACGACGCCCGACGTGGGCTCGAGGTCCCCGGCGATGAGGCGAAGCAGCGTGGACTTGCCTGAGCCGTTGCGGCCGACGAGGCCGGTGCGTCCGGCGCTGAAGGCGCCCGAGATTCCGCCGAGAGCGGTGGAGCCGTCCGGCCAGGTGAAGGTGAGGCGGTCGAGAGTGACCGATGCAGGTGTGGTCGGTGTTGACATGGGTGTCTCCGGAGATGTGCGGGTGCACTGACACCGGTCGCCGAAAAGCGCCAGAAAGGCGGAGGCGAAAGCCGTAGTAGGAAGGGTCGTGTCAGCGCGCGGAAAGATGGGCGCGGAGGCACCGACTCAGATCAAGGAACTTCCCAACACGGCGAACAGGACTCGTCGACGCTACCCGGGCGTGTCGCTTGCGTCAACAGTCGGGCGTGTCGCGATGTCCGTCGTGAGGCGGATGCTGTGCGCCTCACCGCCCCGTACCGTGGAGTCATGGCCAATGATCAGATGAGTGGCAACGAGATGCGCCAGCGTCTCAGCTGGGGTGCGGGGATCGCGATCGGCATGGGCGTAGGCGTTGCCACGGGCTCCGCGCTGGACAACATGGCACTCGGAATTGCGATCGGGGTGGCGATCGGCGTCGTCTTCGCGATCGCCATCGGGTCGGTCGGCCGTCGGCGCGGGCCCCGGGCGGACGATGAGACGCCGGACGGGGTGGGTGCGCCAGACCCCAATTCAGACGTCTGAGTCGTCGCGCCACTTCTCCAGGAATACCCGCACGTCCTGCAACTCGTCCTCCGAGACGCTGTGCGTGAGCCCGGGGTAGACGCGGCCAGTGAGCTCGGAATGGTCGGGCAGCCACTGCGCCGTGTGGTCGACCAGCGGCTGAGGGATGACGTCGTCGTTCGTGCCGCGACCCCAGAACACCCGCGGCCGCGAGACGCGCAGGTCCTCATCATCCTGCAGTTCTCCCGGTGTGGCGTAGCCGCTGAGTGCGACGATCGCGCCGAAGCGCGCAGCATCCAATCTCATCGCTTGCAGGGAGACAGCGGCGCCCTGCGAGAAACCGAGCAGGGCGACTTTCGGGGCATCGGCAGCCTCGGCATCCAACCAGCGCAGGAGCGCCTGCGCGGCATCGGTCACGCCGTCGGGATGCCGGCCATTCACCTCTTCAATCGGATACCAGGAGCGGCCGGGCGCCGGCCACGGCGGCGACAGGGGAGCTGCGACGGATGCCACTGCGATGCCCTCGGGCAGGAACGGCCGCAGCCCGAAGAGATCGTTCTCATCGGAGCCGTAGCCGTGCAGCATCACCAAGAGGGGCAGGCCGTCGCGTTCTGCGGGAGCCCACCGGGTGGCATCCGCATCGATCGTCAGAGAGTTACTCACATGCCCATCCTGCCAGCGACGACCGACACTGGTAGAAATAGAGCATGGCGGTGCGCACACCAGATCCAGATCCCAATGACGAGGGCGATGACCTCTCGCAGTTCAACGAGCTTCCCTCCGACGCGAACAATCCGGCCTGGCTGAGCGAGGTCGAGCTTGCCGAGGCCCGGCGCCGAATGCCGATGCTGTACGTCGAAGCGATCCCCGTGCGCACAGATGGCACCGGGCAGGTCACCGAGGTCGGCATCCTGCTTCGTTCCACACCGCTCGGTGAGATGACCCGCACGATCGTGTCGGGGCGCGTGCGGTTCGGCGAGACGATCCGCGATGCGCTGTTCCGGCACATCGAGAACGACCTGGGGCCGATGGCGTTCCCGCTGCTTCCACCGCAGCCTTTGCCGTTCACGGTGGCCGAGTACTTCCCGATGCCCGGGCTCAGTGCGTACCACGATGAGCGCCAGCACGCTGTCTCGCTCGCATTCGTCGTGCCGGTCACCGGGACCTGCGAGCCCCGTCAGGACGCGCTCGAGGTCACCTGGTTCGCTCCGGAGGAGGCGGCATCCGATGCCGTCGCAGCCGAGATGGAAGGCGGCCGCGGCACCCTGATCCGCACCGCTCTCGCGACTCTCGGCCTGCTCCGCTAGGTTCGCCCGCCCGCCCCGCCTGCCCGCGCGGCGCCCCGCGCGCCCCGCCCGCCCGGCCCGCCCGGTTGCATCCGCCGAGGCCCCCTCTGCGCGTCGAGGCCCCTCCGTACTCACGTAAATACGGAGGGGCCTCGGTGACGCGAGGGGGCCTCGGCGCCAGATCAAGCGCGCCGGGTCAGCCTGCGGTGTAGCCGCCGTCGACCACGAACTCGCCGCCGGTGGCGAAGCTCGCGTCATCGCTGGCGAGGAAGGTGATCATCGCTGCGATCTCCTCGGGCTTGCCGAGGCGCCCCACCGGGGTTCCGGCGATGAGCCCGGCACGGTCGGTGTCGCCGAGGATCGGGGTGTCGATGAATCCGGGGTGCACGGAGTTGACCCGCACGCCCTCCTTCGCCCATCCCAGTGCCGTGGTCTTCGTGAGCAGGCGCACGGCGCCCTTGGCTGCGTGATAGGCGGGGCTGACGCCCGAGCCGACGATGCCGTACATCGAGCTGGTGTTGACGACCGAGCCGTTGCCGCTCTTCTTGAGGGCCTCGGCTGCAGCCTTCATGCCGAGGAAGACGCTGGTCTGAGTGACGGCGACGACCTTGTCCCAGGTCGCGAGAGAGGTGATCTCGAGAGGTTCGGTGTCGCCGATGCCGGCGTTGTTCACGAGGATGTCGAGCCCGCCGAATGCGTCGACCGTCTTGGCGACGGCATCCGCCCACCCATCTTCGCTGGTGACGTCGAGGTGGACGAACAGGGCCTTGCCGCCGTCCTTCTCGATCTCTGCGACGACCTGTGCGCCGAGGTCATCCTGCACGTCGGCGATCACGACCGCTCCGCCTTCGGATGCGATGCGCTGCGATGTCGCCTTGCCGATTCCGCTGGCGCCACCCGTGACCAGGGCGACGCGTCCGTCGAAACGAGTCATGATCTCCTCTTTCCTTGTGGGATCGACCCGGCGTGCGCCGGGCCGTGCACTCGTTACAACAGAGCGAGGAGGGATATATTCAAATGAATGAATCTCGGGCGGTTCGCCGAGGCCCCCTCTGCGCACCGATGCCCCTCCGTATTTACGCAAATACGGAGGGGCCTCGGTGACGGGAGGGGGCGTCGGCGAGCGCGCGGGCCCCGGGCGAGCGCGCGGCCCCGGCGAGCACGGCGCCCGCGCGAACGCGCCGCGTCAGGCGGTGGTCAGCCGGGCGATCTCGGCGATGAACGCGTCGACGTCGGACTCCTGGGTGTCGAAGCTGCACATCCAGCGGACCTCGCGGCGCGCAGCATCCCAGTCGTAGAAGCGGAACGCCTTGCGCAACTCATCAGCGACACCCTCGGGGAGCGTCGCGAAGACACCGTTGACCTGAGTCGGCTGGGTGAACGAAACTCCGCGGATCGTGCCGTCAGCGAGTCCCGCCTCGATTCCGGCGCGCAGTCGCGCAGCCATCGCGTTCGAGTGGCGCGCATTGCGCAGCCACAGGTCGCCCTCGAGCAATGCGATGAGCTGCGCCGAGACGAAACGCATCTTGGATGCCAGTTGCATGTTGTACTTGCGCCCGTAGATGAGGCCGGTGGATGCTTCGGGATTCAGCACGACGACGGCTTCACCGAGCATGGCACCATTCTTCGTGCCGCCGAAGCTGAGCACGTCGACACCGGCATCCCGGGTGAATGCGCGAAGCGGCACGTCGAGAGCGGCTGCGGCATTGGAGATGCGCGCCCCATCCAAATGCAGGTGCATGCCGTGGCCATGGGCATGATCGGCGAGGGCGCGGATCTCCGACGGCGTGTAGAGCGTGCCGAGTTCGGTGGACTGCGTGATCGAGACGACGAGCGGCTGGGCTCGGTGCTCATCGCCCCATCCCCAGGCCTCGCGGTCGACGAGTTCGGGGGTGAGCTTGCCGTCGTCGGTGGGAACGGTGAGCAGCTTCATGCCGCCGATGCGCTCGGGCGCACCGCCTTCGTCGACGTTGATGTGCGCCGTGGATGCCGTGATGACGGCGCCCCACCGGGGGAGCATCGACTGCAGACCAACGACATTCGCGCCGGTGCCGTTGAAGACGGGGAAGGCCTGGATGCCGTCACCGAGGTGACCGCGGAAGACCTCTTGCAGGCGCTCGCTGTAGAGGTCCTCGCCGTAGGCGATCTGGTGGCCGTCGTTCGCGGCGGCGATCGCCGCGAGAACTTCGGGGTGGATGCCGGAGTAGTTGTCCGATGCGAATCCCCGGATCGCGGGGTCATGAAGGGTGCTCACCTCAATAGCCTATGTGCAATGTCCGAGCCCGAAGCTAGTCTTTTTGGCATGGAGCGAACCGCGGCACGGCGGGCGTTCGCAGGCGTCCTGATCAACACGCTCATCGCCAATGTGACGACGAGCTTTCTCTGGTTTGCACTGACGTTCTGGGTGTATATCCAGACCCAGTCTGTGCTCGCCACAGGAATCATCGGCGGCGCGTATATGCTCCTCGTCGCCGTCTTTGCGATGATGTTCGGCACCGTCGTTGACCGGCATCGAAAGCACGCGGTGATGTTGCTGTCGAGTGTCGTCTCGGCGGTGGCATTCGGCGTTGCTGGCGTCCTCTATCTCTTCTTCACCGAAGATCAGCTGCTCGACCTCGGTGCACCCTGGTTCTGGCTGTTCGCAGCCGTCATCCTGTTCGGCGGCGTGATCGAGCAGCTGCGCAATATCGCGCTGTCGACGACGGTGACGCTTCTCATCGATGAGGAGAAGCGGGCCAATGCCAATGGGCTCGTCGGCACGGTGCAGGGCATCGCGTTCCTCGTCACCAGCGTCTTCTCCGGACTGTCCATCGGGTTCCTCGGCATGGGATGGACGTTGATCATCGCGATCGTCTTCATGGGGGTAAGCTTCGTCCACCTGCTGTTCATCCGGATTCCGGAGGCCGAGCCGGTACCCGATCCGAATTCATCCGGTTCCTTCGATTTCCGCGGCAGCGTGCAGGCGATCCGGCTCGCTCCGGGGCTGTTCGCGCTCATCATCTTCTCGACGTTCAACAACCTCATCGGCGGCGTCTACATGGCGCTGATGGACCCCTATGGACTGACGCTGTTCGATGCGCAGATGTGGGGCATTGCGCTCGCGTTCGGATCGACAGGCTTCCTCATCGGCGGTGCGCTGGTGGCCAAGTTCGGCCTCGGCAAGAGGCCGGTGCGCACGATGCTGCTCGTCGTCATTGCGATGGGCCTCCTCGGCGCGGTGTTCATGCTGCGCGAGTGGTGGCCGTTGTACGTCGTCGGGATCTGGTTCTACATGATGCTCGTGCCGCCCGTTGAAGCGGCTGAGCAGACGGTGATCCAGAAGGTGGTGCCGTTCGCGCGACAGGGACGCGTGTTCGGAACGGCTGCGGCGTTCGAAGCGAGCGCTGCTCCGATCACTGCTTTCCTCATCGCGCCGCTCGCCGAATTCCTCATCATCCCGTACATGGATAGTGCCCAGGGGCAGCACCAGTGGGGGTGGCTGCTCGGCGAGGGAGAAGCCCGCGGGATCGCGCTGGTATGCCTGGTCGCCGGCCTCTTCATGGTCGTCGCCACGACGCTGGCGTTCTTCACCCGCTCCTACCGGACGCTCACGAAGCTGTACGAGCGGGCGCCGGAGCAGCACGTGAACAGCGAGGTGGCGCAGTGAGACAAGCCGTCCCGTTCCGCGTCGTCCCGGCGAACGAGGCGTCGTGGGATGACCTGCAGTCGATCCTCACCGGAGCTGCGGGACGATGCCAGTGCGAGCGGCAGCGGCTGGGCGATCACGACTGGTGGGACATGCCGGTCGAGGGGCGGATGGCCCTGTTCGAGAGCGAAGTGCACTGCGATGATCCTCGTGCGGAGGAGACGATCGGGGTCGTCGCCTACCTCGAGAGCGAGCCCGTCGGGTGGTGCGCGGTCGACCGCCGCGGCGTCTATGGGCGCCTGCGTGGATCGCCGGTGCCGTGGAAGGGCCGCAGCGAAAACCCGGACGACGACTCGGTCTGGGCGATCGCGTGCCTGGTCGTGCGGCGCGGATTCCGTGGCCGGGGTGTGACCTATGCCCTCGTTGAGGGAGCGGTCGAACACGCGCGGCTCGGCGGCGCAGCGGCGGTCGAGGGGTACCCGATGCTCACACACGGTGCAAAGACCACCGGGGACGAGATGAGCGTCGGACCGGTCGCCCCGTTCCGTGCAGCGGGATTCCGCGAAGTCTCCCGGCCGACGACCCGCCGCGTCGTTGTGCGCCTCGACCTCTGATCGCCTCGCGCTGCTGTTCCCCGCGTCGCACTGCTGTGGTCGCTGTCGTCGCGCTGCTGTTCTCTGCCCGCGCTGCTGTTCCCCGTCCGCGCTCCTGTAGTCGCTGTCGTCGCGCTGCTGTTATCTGCCCGCGCGGCTGAAACTTCTGCAGCGCGGGCAGAAATGAGCAGCGCGACGCGCGCGCGAGCTCAGCTCCGTGCGACGCGCAGCTACAGTTCTGTACTCGCGCTGTTGTTCCCTGCGTCGCGCTGCTGTTATCTGCGTCGCGCTGCTGTTATCTGCCCGCGCGGCTGAAACTTCTGCAGCGCGGGCAGAAATGAGCAGCGCGACGCGCGCGCGCGGGTCAGCTCAGATCGATCACGCGGTCGTTGAGCTCGGCGGCGGGGGCGTCCCAGAGTCCGACGACGGCGGGCGCGAGCACCTCCGGGTCGAGTGCTTTCACCCGGAAGACGACGGATGCTGCGCGCAGCGGCTCGCCGGCATCCCGGGCCGTCTTCGCGAACCCCTGCGCAACCGCGCGAGCCCATGCCTCGCTGGCAGCTTTCACCGTGGCGTAGTTCGCACCCCCGGCGAGCGGTCGCGCGACGGCGACCGACGACACGATCGCGAAGCGTCCGGCATCGGATGTCTGCAGCGCGGCGTCGAAGGCGCGCGATGTTGCCCGTACAGCTTCGAGCGCCGGCAGGAGAGCTGCGAAGTCCGCATCGCTCTGCCCGGCCAGCCCGCCGCCACCGCGCCACCCTCCGACCAGCGAGATCACCCCGTCGACAGTGCCGAGACGCTCAGCCAAAGCCGTCATTTCGGCGAGCGAGGTCGCATCGGCGACGACGGTCTCGGCTCCAGCATCCCGCGCGTCGGCGAGCCTCGACTCCGAGCGCCCCGTCGCCACGACGTGGGCGCCCGCCGCGACCAGCGCCCGCGTGACCGCGATGCCCGCGGCACTCGTCCCTCCCGCGAGCACGACCGTCCGTCCCTCCTCGGTCATCGCTCGCACGGCTCGTCTTGATCGAGCACGAATTTCGCAGAAGCTCTCGTTCCTCGCACGTGTGGGGCGGAAACCTGCGAAATTGTGGCTGATCTGCGAGCGAGGCGCGCGGCTGTCGCACTCATCGCCCGCTCACCGGGCCGAGCTCGAGCGTCAACTTCGGAGAAGTGCGCTTATTTCGGACGAACTCCCCGGAACGATCCGAAGAAGCTGCACATCTCCGAAGAACGTGCACGCTCATCCGTCCGTCCCCCGAATCCCCGCGGTCGATTCGATCACGGGCCTCATCTTCTTCTCCAGCGCCTCGAAGAACATCGACAGCGGGAACTCATCGTCCAGCACCGCATCGGTGTAGCCCTTGGGGAGTCCGGCGAGCACCTCATCCGACAGGCCGCGAGCCCAGACAGACGCAGGATTCGGCGTGAGCGCCGAGCGCACCAGGGAGTAGGCAGCCAGCCAGTGCGCCTTCTTCGGACGGTCGATCGATCGCCAGTACAGCTCATCAATGGCATCGCTCAGGGCGATCACGGCATCCGGCACGCCGTCCCAGTCGAATGTCAACTGAGTGTCGGTCCAGTGCAGCACCCCGCGCTGGTGCAGCCATGCGAACAGCAGCTGTCCGCCGAGTCCGTCGTAGTTGCGGACGCGCGAGCCGGTGATCGCGAAGCGGAAGATCCGGTCGAAGATCACCGCGTACTGGACGAGCCCGGCGTGCTCGAGCATCTCCTGCTCGGTATTCGACAGTGCTTCGACAGGCTCAGCAGCCGAACGTGCAGTGAGCCGCTTTTCGATCGCCACCGACTCCCGGAACGCGGTCAGGTCGCAACGCAGCTCTTCGAGCGAGTACAGGAAGTACGGCATCCGCTGCTTGATCATGAACGGGTCAAACGGCAGATCCCCGCGCATGTGCGTGCGGTCGTGGATGATGTCCCACATCACGAACGTCTTCTCGGTGAGGTCCTGGTCATCCAGCATCCGCGCGGCAGCGTCCGGCAGATCGAGCTTCGTGATCTCGGATGCTGCGCGCACCACGCGCCGGTAGCGGGCAGCCTCGCGGTCCTGGAAGATCGCGCCCCACGTGAACGACGGAATCTCCCGCATCGCGACGGTCTCGGGGAACAGCACGGCGGAGTTCGTGTCGTAACCGGGGGTGAAATCGATCAGCCGCAGCGAGACGAACAGCTTGTTCCCGTAGTCACCGGCCTCGAGCTCGGCGATGAACTCCGGCCAGATGGCCTCGACGATGAGCGCCTCCACCAGGCGATCGGATGACCCGTTCTGCGTGTACATCGGAAAGACAACGAGATGCCGGATGCCGTCGACACGATGCTGCTGCGGCTGGAAAGCCACCAGCGAATCGAGAAAGTCGGGAACGCCGAATCCCTCTGCCTCCCAGCGCTCGAAGTCACGGACGGATGCTGCGAGGTACTCGGCATCGTGCGGGAAAGCAGGAGCCAGGGCGCGGATGCCGGCGACGATTGCGGCGACATGCGTACGCGCATCGGTGTGGACATCGGCGGAAGGGATCGACCCGTCCTTTACCTGCAACTCGCGGATCGCGATCGCGGCATCCTTCAGCATCCGCCAGGCCGCGCTCGACTCGGCCATGGCAGCGTCTTCCACGACCTCGGGTTCGACGGGCGACGTGCTCAGGGGTCGGGCAGCGAGCTGAGGGGGAGTAGTGGGCATCGGTGCCTCCGATTGCAGACATCACGGAAAATATCCGGTGAAACGGTAACTATGCAGATATTCTTCCACCTATGGAAGATGTTGTCGACCGCCAGATCATCATCGAGATCTCCCGCGATGCCCGGGCGACGCTCGCTCAGCTGTCCGAAGCGGTCGGTCTGTCGACGTCGGCGGTGCAGAGCCGCCTGCGCAGGCTCGAATCCCGCGGCGTGATCGCGGGTTACCGTCCGCTCCTCGATGCCGAGGCGCTCGGCAAGCCGCTGTCGGCATTCATCGAGATCACTCCGCTCGATCCCGGTCAGCCCGATAACGCTCCCGAGCTCCTCGAACACCTCGCCGAGATCGAGGCGTGCCATTCGATCGCCGGCAACGCCAGCTACATGCTCTTCGTCCGCGTTGCCTCACCGCGTGCGCTGGAGCAGCTCGTGAACGGCATCCGCCTGACGGCGAACGTCAGTACGCACACGACCGTGGTGCTGCAGACGTATTACGAGAACCGGCCGATCGCGGTCGACGCCGACGACTGATCTGGCAGCTCGCCGCCTCGCACAACTCCGGAGAAACACACTGATCCGGGCTGGAAGCGCACCAGTTTCCGCCGATCTGCAAAAAAGCTCCGGAGTTGTGCAGGGCGCGGGCCATGCTTGCACTGGCATCCACGCCTCTGCCACCATCATCCAGACGTTCCGCGACTGACCGCTCACCCAAGGAGAACACGATGTCATTTCAGGCATACCTCGACGCCGTCGAGACCAAGACCGGACTCACTCCGCGACAGCTCATCGATCTCGCAACAGAGAAGGGATTCGACGCGACGACGAAGGCCACGCCGATCCTGGAATGGCTGAAGACCGACTACGACCTCGGACGCGGACACGGCATGGCAATCGTGCACGTGATCACGAAGGGGCCGCAGATCTCCGCGAAACATGTCGACTCCGGCGGGACGCATGCGGATGCCGGTGACACCCTGTGGCTGGACGGCAAGGACAGCAACCCGAACGCATAGCGTCGACGCTTCGACAAGCTCAGCGATCGAGCGAGACGCGGAGACGCGCGCAACCGAGCGACGCGCATCGGCTCCGCTAGTAAACTTCCCCAGCGTGGCAGCATCCTCAAAACGCAACTCATCGTCGGCGAAGCGCAAGCCGGTGCGCACCAGCGGAAACCCCGCCAGGCGCCCCGTCGTCGAGGCCCCTCCGGTCACCATCGGTGATTGGATCGGAGCCGCACGACTGCGCACGCTCCCGCTCGCCGTCGCACCCGTGGTCATCGGAACCGGGGCCGCGCAGCTCGTCGACCCCGAACTGCACTGGGCCATCGCGCTCGCGTGCCTCGCCGTCGCCGTCCTCCTGCAGATCGGCGTGAACTTCACGAACGACTACAGCGACGGCATCCGCGGCACCGACGCGAAACGCGTCGGGCCCGCTCGGCTCACGGCCTCCGGCCAGGTCGCCCCGCGCACCGTGCTCATCATCGGGCTTGCGTTCTTCGCGCTTGCCGCCCTCGTCGGGCTCGCGATCGTGATCCGCACCGGGCAGTGGTGGATGCTGGCCGTAGGGGCCGCCTGCATCATCGCCGCCTGGTTCTACACCGGCGGCAAGCGCCCGTACGGGTACATGGGGCTCGGCGAGGTCTTCGTCTTCATCTTCTTCGGGCTCGTCCCTGTGCTCGGAACGACGTGGGTCCAGGCATTCCACCTGCCGCTGGAGGCCTGGCTCGGCGCGGTCGCGGCGGGTCTGTTCGGCTGCGCGGTGCTGCTCGCGAACAACCTGCGCGACATCGATCAGGACCGCGAGGTCGGCAAGCGCACGCTCACCGTGACGATCGGTCGTCGCGCGACGAAGGTGCTGTACACGGTGTTCGTCGTGGTGCCGTTCGCGATCGCCGCGCTCATCGCACTGCTGTACCCGATCGCGTGGCTCGCGCTGCTGGCTCTGCTCGCCGGCATCCCGGCGGTCGTGATCGTCTGGTCGTACCGTCAGGCGCGAGAACTCGTCGTCGCCCTCGGGCTGACTTCTCTCACCGCTCTTGCGTACGCGGGCGCGCTGTACTGGGCGTTCGCCGCCTGACGCTCAGCTCGTGCTCGTCTGAGGGCTGTCGCTGGAGTCCGCTTCGGAACCCGGAGCGTCCAGCGCCGTATCCTCGGCATCCGCGTCCTGGAGGGCGACGCTTTGCCGACGCTCGCCGGCATGCGCTTCACGGCGCTCGTAGATCTCGGCCGATGCGCTGGACAGCGGCTTGCGCAGGAAGATGATCGAGACGCTGACGCCGATCAGCGCGGCGAAGATCACGGTGAAGTACCAGAGCTCGCGCATGATCGGGAAGAAAAGCCACATGATCGCCAGCGGAACGAGGAAAGCGAGGAGCCGCAATACGGTGTAGACGACGAGGGGCGGCAACTTCTTCATGCGTCAAGTGTAAGTCTGCTCCCTGATCACACCGCCACAGGGATCACACAGCCACAGGGCGGCCTCCCGCCGCGGCTTCGGCTCCCGGATCGATCCGCACGATGATCTGCTTCGAGGTTGGTGTGTTGCAGACATCGGCAACGGCACCGCGCGGTACGAGCACATTCGGCTCCGGGAAGTACATGGCTGCGCACCCCTTCGCTGTGGGGTACGAAGCGGCCCGATACCCGCGCAGCACGCGGTCCGGCTCGCCGGGCCACTCACTGAAGATGTCTACGGTCTGTCCGTCCACCAGACCCTGCTCCGTGAGATCGTCCGGGTGCACGAACACGACGAAGCGGCCCTTCTTGATCCCGCGGTAGCGGTCGTTCAGGCTGTAGATCGTGGTGTTGTGCTGATCGTGCGCGCGCATCGACTGCAGCAGCAGGCGGCCTTCGGGCACGGGGAACTGCTCGGTGTGCTCAATCGTGAACTGCGCCCGGCCTGTCGCGGTCGGGAACGTCCGGGAGTCACGCGGCGGATGCGGGAGCACGAAGCTCTTCTCTTTGCGCACCCGTTCGTTGAAGTTCTCGAAGCCGGGGATCGTCCGTGAGATCGCATCGCGGATGGAGTCGTAGTCCCGCTCGAAGCCGAGCCAGTCGATGTGCGGATGAGTGCCGCCCAGCACGCGATGGCCGAGCCGTGCGAGCACCGAAACGTCGGAGAGCAGATCTGGCGCCACCGGCGAGATCTCGCCGTGGCTCATGTTGATGCGGCACACGGTGTCTTCGGAGGTCACGAACTGCAGGCCGCTCTCCTGCTCGTCGCGCTCGGCCCGCACGAGCACGGGCAGCAGAAGAGATTCCTTGCCCGTCACGATGTGCGAGCGATTGAGCTTCGTCGCCACCTGGACGGTGAGATCCACCTGGCTGATCTGGTCCTCGGCGCGTCCGGAATCGCTGATCGCGGCGACAAGATTTCCCGCCATGCTCAGGAACACCTTGATTTTCCCGGTCTCCATGGCGTTCATCGCGTCGACAGAATCGAGTCCCGGTTCCGTCGGCACGGTGAATCTGAACTCGTCCTCGAGCGCGGTGGCGAATGCGGGTGAGATCTTCTCCCAGACGCCCATCGTTCGATCGCCCTGCACATTGCTGTGGCCGCGAATCGGCGAGGCGCCAGCGCCCTTCTTGCCGATGTTTCCCTTGAGCATCAGTAGGTTCATGATCTCGGCGATCGTGCCGACGGCCTTCTTGTGCTGAGTGATGCCCAGGGCCCAGGTGATGATCGTCGCATTGCTGTGGATATAGCGCTGCGCGAGCTCGTCGATCTCGTCGCTCGTGAGGCCGGTCTCCTCGAGTACCTCTGCCTCATCGACCTGCATGATGTGTGCGCGGTACTCGTCGAAGCCGTGGCAGTGCTCCGAGATGAAGTCGTGGTCCAAAACTGTGCCGGGGGCAGCATCCTCTGCTTCGAGCACGCGCTTGGCAACCGCCTGGATCAGGTGCATGTCTCCGCCGATGCGAATCTGCACGAACTGATCTGCCATCTTCGTGCCCTTGGCCACCTCGCCCGAGACGGTCTGCGGGTTCTTGTAGCGCTTGAGCGATGCCTCCGGCAGCGGGTTGACCGCGACGATCTTTCCCCCGCGGGTCTTGGTGTCTTCGAGTGCATTGAGCATGCGCGGATGGTTGGTCCCGGGGTTCTGGCCCATCACGATCACCAGTTCTGACCAGGCGAAGTCGTCGTAGTGCACCGTGGATTTGCCGATGCCGATCGAGGGCACCATTCCTGACCCGGTTGCTTCATGGCACATATTCGAGCAGTCCGGCAGGTTATTCGTGCCATAAGCGCGGGCGAAGAGCTGCAGCAGATAAGCCGGTTCATTCATGATGCGACCGGATATGTAGAACACCGCTTCATCGGGGGAGTCCAACCCGCGCAGCTTCGCGGCCAGCACGTCGAGCGCCTCGTCCCATGACACCGGCTCGTAATGGTCGGAGCCGGCACGCTTGTACATGGGCTTCGTGATGCGGCCTTGCATCCCGAGCCAGTATTCACTCTTGTCACGCATGCTCGACAGGCTGTTCTCCTGCCAGAACGCGTCTTCGATGACGACGGGAGTGGCATCCCAGACGATGTTCTTCAGACCGTTCTCGCAGAACTCCAGCGTCTTGGAATGATCTGGATTCGCCCACGCGCACGAGGGGCAGTCGAAGCCCTTCTTCTGGTTGATGGTGAGGGAGACCTTCGCGGTGCGCAGGGTGCCGAGGTGCTCCTCGGCGGGAAGCATCGCCTTCTCGACGGCTTCGATGCCCACGGCGTAGTCCATCGGCTTTCCGACTTCGATGTCGGCCTCGCGGAAGTCCTGCTTCAGTGACGAATTCCGCATGTCGAGCTCCCTTTCGAGGATCGGTCACATTGTGGCTGGGGATAGTGATGGGGTGCTGCTCGCATCAGACGCGGACAGAACGACGCGCTCGGCGTGCGAGTACACGTTCATCGTTGCGCCCCGCAGGAATCCGACAAGCGTCAGGCCGGATGATGTCGCCAGTTCCACGGCGAGCGATGACGGAGCAGACACGGCGGCGAGGATCGGAATCCCGGCCATGATCGATTTCTGCACGAGCTCGAAGCTCGCGCGTCCCGACACCATCAGGACGCACCCCGTCAGAGGGAGGCGATCGTTCAGCACGGCCCACCCGACGACCTTGTCGACGGCGTTGTGGCGCCCGACATCCTCGCGCAGCACGAGCAGCTCGCCGGTTGCCGCATCGAAGAGCGCCGCTGCGTGCAGCCCGCCGGTCTTGTCGAAGACCGCTTGCTGGGCACGCAGGGCATCGGGGAAGCCGGCGAGGGCGACAGCATCCACTGCCGCGTCGTCCGCCGCGACGTCATAGGACGAAACCGTCTCGACCGCTTCGATCGAGGCCTTGCCGCACATGCCGCACGAGCTGGTCGTGTAGAAGTTGCGGGCGAGCTGCGGATCGGGCAGCGCGACTCCGGGCGCGAGTGCGACATCGAGCACGTTGTAGGTGTTCTCGACACCACCCGTGCCAGGGCCGCCGCAGTGGATCGCGCTGAGGAAGTCCGACCCGGAGGCGATGACCGCCTCTGAGACGAGAAAGCCCGCAGCCAGCTCGACATCGTGCCCCGGCGTGCGCATCGTGATCGCGAGCGGGGTGCCGGCCACGCGGATCTCGAGCGGTTCTTCGACGGCGAGTGTGTCGGACCGGCGCACAGAGCTGCCGTCCGCCGTGATCTTCACGACAGGATGCCTCGTGGTGATCCGGCCCATGTCGGTCATGCTAGCGCGTGATCTTCGCTCCCGAGATCGGTGGCGAACCATGGCGCGGATAAGCCGCTTAGACTGAAGAGGTGGCGAGAGTACTGATTGTCGGGGGCTTCCTGGCCCTCGTTTTCTGGGTGTTCAGCATCGTGGACTGCGCCGTGCAGCCGGCGACGCGGCACCGCGGTGTGCCCAAGGGCGCCTGGATCGCCATCGTCGTCCTTATTCCTGTGCTCGGCGGAATCCTGTGGTTCGTCATCGGGCGGCGTCGTCGCAGCGACGGTGAGGCCGTGCGCTCTCTCGCGCCGGACGACAACCCCGAGTTCCTGCGGACCCTCGGGAAGAACGAGCAGGATGAGCGCATCCGCCGTCTCGAAGAAGAACTCGCGCGCCTCGACGACGAGACCGACGGCCCCGCCGCGGACTCGCGTTCATGACCTCATCGCCCGCTGCGGATGCCGCGGCATCCCTGCTCGTCGAGCTCGTCGAGAACGGTATCCGTGATGTCGTGATCTCTCCGGGGTCGCGCTCGCAGGCGTTGGCGCTCGCCGCTGTGCACCTCGCCCGGCAGGGCGTCATCCGCGTGCACGTTCGCATCGACGAGCGAGTCGCAGGCTTCACAGCCCTCGGCCTTGCCCGCGAGACCCGGGTGCCTGCCGCGGTGATCTGCACCTCCGGCACGGCCGCCGCGAACCTGCTGCCCGCAACGATGGAAGCCTTCCACGCCGGCATCCCGCTCCTCTTGCTCACCGCAGATCGGCCGCCGGAACTGCGCGGCGTCGGCGCGAACCAGGCGACGATCCAGCCCGGGATGTTCGGCGCCTTCGTGCGGTGGCAGCGCGATGCGCCGGTTCCCGGCGACGGCTCCTGGGCGGGCCTCGGTCGCGAGGCGGTCGCCGTGGCGATGGGGGCGGATGCTGGTGCCACGGCGCTGCCCGGCATCGCAGGCCCCGTGCACCTGAATCTGCCCACGCGTGAGCCGCTCTCCGGGGTGCTTCCCGCTGATCTCGGTGTCATCGCCGGTGACGCACCCGCACCGGATGCCGCCGACTCGCTCGTCCTGGAACGCGGACCTCGCACGATCGTCGTGGCTGGCGCTGATGCGGGGGCTGCAGCGGAAGAGATCGCGCACGCCGGATCCTGGCCGCTGGTCGCCGAGGTCGTCAGCGGCTCACGGTTCGGCCGGCACGTCGTGCACGGCTACCGCGAGCACCTGCGCAACGGTGAGCTCGGTGGACGGATCGAACGCGTCATCGTGCTCGGGCATCCGACCCTCAGCCGTGAGGTCACCGCGCTCCTGCGGCGCGACGACGTCGAGGTCATCGCCGTGCGCTCGGGTGGCGAGGCGCTGAACCTCAACGGGAGAACACACGCCGCGGCATCCGTTGTCGCAGGCCCGGGTACTGCCGACCGCGACTGGCTGGGTGCGTGGATGCGGGCATCCGCAGCATCCGTCATCGACCTCAGCGAAGACGCTCCCGATCAGGACGGGCTGAACTCGAAGGACTTCGCCGCACGACGCGATGCGGTACGTGCCGAACTCGACGCGGTGCGCCGTCCGCTCGATCGCGAGCTGCTCGTCGACGCCGTCTGGCGGGCGACCTGGCCGCACGACCGGCTGATGTTCGGGTCATCCCGGCTCGTCCGCGTCGCTGACGCCGTGCTCGGCGGCAAGAAGGTCCCCGTGCACGCGAACCGCGGGCTCGCCGGCATCGACGGCACGATCGCCACGGCCCTCGGGATCGCGATCGCGAGCCAGGCCGACGGCGCCGCCGGAATCACCCGCGTCCTGCTCGGTGATCTCGCATTCCTCCACGATGTCGGATCTCTCCTTCTGCCGCCGGATGAACAGGAGCCGCGCATCCAGGTCATCGTCGGCAACGACGGCGGCGGGACGATCTTCGACTCCCTCGAGGTCGCGGACTCCGCCCCGCGCGAGGACCTCGATCGCGCCTTCTACACACCCCACAGCGTGCAGCTCGAGCAGCTCGCGCTCGCCTACGGCTGGGACTATCAGCGCATCACCACGCGCACCGCGCTCGACCAGGCGCTGACATCGCCCGTCGGCGGCCGTCAGATCATCGAGGTTCCGCTGGAGCGCTGAGCGGATGCTGGGGCAGGATGTACCCATGAGCAAGCGAGGGTGGACCGGCGAGGCGACCGAACTTTTGCGCGTGCGGGAGGGATTCCGCATCGATGACGTCGACCCGGGCAGCCACCCCGGTTACGACGGCGACAAGAAACAGGGCGAGAAGGACCTCGCGGTCGGCATCGAGGCCCTCAGCGAACTGCAGGAGAGACTGTTCGCAGAGAGCCGTGCGGGGGTAACGACCGACTCCGTGCTGCTCGTGCTGCAGGCGATGGACTCCGCGGGCAAGGGCGGCATCGTCCGGCACGTCGTCGGCGGCGTCGATCCGCAGGGCGTTGCGCTCGCCGCATTCAAAGCGCCGACGGCCGAGGAGCTCGAACACGACTTCCTCTGGCGCATCGAGAAGAAGCTGCCCGAGCCCGGCTTCATCGGCGTCTTCGATCGGTCGCACTACGAGGACGTGCTGATCGGTCGCGTTCGTGAGCTCGCCCCGGCTGACGAGATCGAACGACGGTACGACGCGATCAACGAATTCGAGGCGCAGGTTGCGGCATCCGGCACGCGCATCATCAAGGTCATGCTGCACATCTCGCCCGCCGAGCAGAAAGAGCGCCTCACGGAGCGGCTCGAGCGCCCCGACAAATACTGGAAGTTCAACCCCGGTGATGTCGACGAGCGGATGCTGTGGCCGCAGTACATGCAGGCATATCAGACGGTCTTCGACCGCACATCCACCGAGCAGGCGCCCTGGTACGTGGTGCCCGCGGACAGCAAGTGGTACGCGCGCCTCGCCGTGCAGGAACTGCTGCTGACCGCGCTGGAGCACATCGATCCGCAGTGGCCGGCCGCCGACTTCGACGTCGAGGCCGAGAAGCGCCGCCTCGCCGCGACCTGACCCCCGCCCCGCCCGTCCCTGACACCGGTCCCTAACACGCCCGGTCCCTGACCCCCGCGGGCCCTGACCCCCGCGGGCCGTTGAGCGAGCGAAGCGAGACGAAACGGACTGAGCGAGCGAAGCGAGTCGAAGTCTCCCCGCCCCCTACGCCAGCGCGTCCACCAACGGTCGGAACTTCACCCGCGTCTCCAGTAACTCCGTCTCCGGGTCGCTGGCCGCCACGATCCCCGCACCCGCGTAGGCGGTGACACCGATGGCATCCGGCCGGGGAGTGAACTGTGCGCACCGCAGCGCGATCGCCCATTCACCGTTGCCGTCACCGTCGATCCAGCCGACAGGGCCGGCGTAGCGTCCACGGTCGAACGGTTCGATCTCCGCGATCGCAGCGACGGCTGCGGCGGTCGGGGTTCCCGCGACAGCGGCGGTCGGATGCAGCGCTCCGACCAGGTCTAGTGCGGATCCGCCGTCTGTCAGCTCCCCTTCGACGTCGGTGGCGAGGTGGAACAGGTTCGGCAGCTTCAGCAGGAACGGCTGCTCGCTCGACGCCATCGCCCGCACATGCGGTTGGAGCGACAGCAGGAGCGACTGCACGGCGTACTGGTGCTCGTCCATGTCCTTGGTGCTGGTGGCGAGGTGCGCCGAGGCAACAGCATCCTGATCGGGATCCGCGCCGCGCCCGATGGTGCCCGCCAGCACGCGAGCGGTCACGGTGCGATCCTGAACGGTGACGAGGGTCTCGGGGCTCGCGCCGATCATCCCGTCGACCGCGAACGTCCAGGTGTCGGGGTAACCGGTCGACAGGTCGCGAACGAGGCGGCGCAGGTCGGAACCCGCCGGGATCGTCCCGGCGAGATCACGGGCGAGTACGACCTTGCTGACCTCACCGTTGCCGATGCGCGCAAGCGCCGCGCGCACCGATGCCTGATATCCCTCCGGTGTCTGGGCGCCCGGGCCCACGGTCCCGGCCCAGTGCGGCCCGTATTCGCAGGGCTCGAGCGTGGCGTCGGGACGATCCTGCGGCAGATCCTCGCCCGCCCGCGCGATGCGTGTGATCCAGCCGCGCCCCTGATGTTTGCCGAGGATGACCGATGGAATGGTCAGGATGCTGTCGGCAGGCGAATTCTCGTCGAAGGTGAGCGCACCGAATCCGACGAGGCCCGTGCCGGGCAGGCCTACAGAGTCATCGACCTCTGCGGCATTGGCGAGTTCACGCCACGCGTCGGCCATGATCGCGGCGCGCAGCCGTGACTGTCCAGCGGGAACGCGGATGGATGCCGGCGTCCCACTGCCCACGGCGACGATCCCGTCTTCGCGTCGAAGCCACACGAGCGGGTGATCGGGGTCCGCGTACGCGAGGAGGTCTTCGACCGGATCGAATTCTCGGGTCTGCACGATCAGGCGAGTGCTGCTCACCGCTCTAGCTTATGCGGACTGACGCACGTGACCGGCTCGGTCATAGAGTGAGCGGATGAGCGCTGCACGTCCCGCCCCCGGCTCCGAGATGGTCTTCCAGTGGCGCAAGTGGGACGACTCACCGCACTGGCGTCATGAGTGCGTGTATCTCGGAACGGACGAGTGGGGCGACTGGATCGGGCAGCCGATCGGCTGGCGCAGCGAGCGTCCGGGCGCCCGCTTCGCCGCGGACACACCGAGCAACGTGACCCTGGTGCCGGCGATCGATCACGTCGGCAGACGGAACAAAGTCACCCTGGTGCCGCCGGGTGCCGACTACACGCTGCGGGTCAATCGGGATCATCCGAATGGCATGCGTGTCTACATCGATCTCGGCTGGGACATCCGCTGGAGCGACGACAACCCGACTCTTGTGACCGGCATCGATATGGACCTCGATGTCGTCCGTGTCGAGGGCGACCGCGGCACCTGGGTCGACGACCGCGACGAGTGGGCTGAGCACAGCATCCGATACGGCTACCCGGCGGACGTCATGGCGCGCCTCGAATCGCTCGCGCTCGATCTCGAAGAGCGGGTGCGCGCACAGGTCGCGCCCTTCGACGACGCGACCGCAGATGCGTGGCTCGACCGACTCGAAGCGCTGGGGCTCGACAGATCTCCCGGGCGCTGACAGATCTAGACTGGAGGGATGAGCCAGCCCAACCGCGCCGATCTCGGCCGCGACCCTGCGCGCGTGAGCGGCATGTTCGATCAGGTGGCCGCCGGCTACGACCGCACGAACACCGTGATGACGTTCGGTAACGACGCCTTCTGGCGCGCGGCGACGACCCGTGCGGTGGCGCCGAAACGCGCCGAGCGCATCCTCGATCTCGCAGCGGGGACAGCATCCTCTTCGGCATCCCTCGCCGCAAGCGGCGCCGACGTCGTCGCGGCCGACTTCTCGCCGGGGATGCTCGCCGAGGGCGAGCGCCGACACGGGCATCTGAAGAACTTGAGCTTCGTCGAAGCGGATGCCATGAACCTGCCGTTCGCCGATGACGAGTTCGACGCCGTGACGATGTCTTACGGGCTGCGCAACGTCCAGCAGCCGAAGAAGGCGCTTGCTGAGCTGTTCCGTGTCACCAAGCCGGGCGGACGACTGGTCATCAACGAATTCTCCACACCTCCCGGCACGGTGTTCCGGGGCCTGTACCGCTTCTACAACGCTCAGGTGCTGCCGCGCGTCGCACGGATGGCCGGCACCAACGGCGACGCCTACGACTATCTCAACGAGTCGATTCGGGATTGGCCGGATCAGAAGAAGCTCTCGTCGTGGATCCGAGAGGCGGGCTGGTCGAACGTCGAATACCGCAATCTCTCCTTCGGAATCGTCGCACTTCATCGAGCTGTGAAACCGGTGTCCTCACCGGTGACGAAGCGTGCGTGAGCCACGGGTAGGGTGGACACCGTGACTTCGAGCCCCGCTGCCTCGGGTTCGCGCCTCGCGAACCGCCTCGGCTTCAGCGACCGCGTGTTCGTCGGGCCCGCTGCCCGCCGCGTCGCTCGGCAGATCGAAGACGGCCTCGACCTCGTTGAGAGCGGCATGGCCGAGGAGCTGCGCGTTGCCGACTCGATCGCCGACGCATCCGCACGCTACCTGTACGAGGCCGGCGGCAAGCGCATCCGGCCCGTTCTCACGCTGCTGACCGCGCAGCTCGGCGACGGGAACACTCCCGCGGTGCTCGACATCGCCAGGGCGCTGGAAATCACCCACCTCGGCTCGCTCTACCACGACGACGTCATGGACGGTGCCGACCGTCGACGCGGGGTGCCGGCCGCGCACGCGGTGTGGGGCAACAACGTCGCCATCCTCACCGGGGACATCCTCTTCTCGCGCGCCAGCCAGCTCATGGCACGCTACGGCGATCGGGCGATCAAGCTGCAGGCCGATACGTTCGAGCGGCTCGTGATGGGCCAGCTGCACGAGACGCTCGGGGCCCAAGCGGGCGATGACCCGATCGAGTTCTACATCCAGGTGCTGGCCGACAAGACCGGCTCGCTCATCGCGGCAGCGACCCAGGGCGGGGCGATCTTCTCGAATGCTCCGACCGAGTACGTCGAGCCGCTCCGGTTGTACGGCGAGAAGGTCGGCATCGCGTTCCAGCTGCTCGATGACGTGATCGACCTTTCGGCGAATCCCGAAGAGACCGGCAAGGTCCCCGGCACAGACCTGCGTGCGGGTGTGCCCACCATGCCGTACCTTTTGCTGAAGGCAGAGCCGGATGCCGCAGCCATCGAACTCGCCGTACGCATCGACGACGGCGTAGAGCGCATCGCCGCGGGAGAAGATGCGCTGATCCTCGATCAGCCCCTCGCGGAGCTGCGGGATCACGCCGTCACCCAGAAGACGCTCGACCTGGCGCGCTCATGGACACGCGATGCCATCGACGCACTGTCACCGCTCCCCAAGGGTCCGGTGCGCGACGCGCTCACGCGCTTCGCCCAAACTCTTGCAGACCGCAGCAGCTGATCCGCTCCACCGCCGATCGCATTCATCGCTGCAGCATCCGAAAGGACAACAATGACCAAGCTCAGGCTGGCCATCGTCGGGGCGGGCCCCGCCGGTATCTACGCGGCAGACATTCTGCTGAAGACCGAGCGCTCGTTCGACGTCTCCATCGACCTGTTCGAGCAGCTTCCTGCTCCCTACGGTCTCGTGCGCTACGGGGTCGCCCCCGATCATCCGCGCATCAAGGGCGTCATCAACGCTCTGCGCGACGTGCTCGACCGCGGTGATATCCGCATCTTCGGCAACGTGCGCTTCGGTGAAGACATCACGCTCGAGGACCTCAAGAAGCACTACAACGCCGTGATCTTCGCCACCGGAGCGGTTCGCGACACGAACCTGGACATCCCAGGGATCGACGCTGAGGGATCATTCGGTGCGGCGGACTTCGTGAGCTGGTTCGATGGGCACCCCGATGTGCCGCGCGAGTGGCCGCTGGATGCGGAATCGGTCGCGGTGCTCGGCAACGGCAACGTGGCACTCGATGTTGCGCGCATGCTCGCCAAGCACGCCGAGGACCTGCTCCCCACGGAGATTCCCGAAAACGTCCACGCCGTGCTCGAGGGCTCGAAAGTCACGGACGTGCACATCTTCGGTCGACGCGGCCCCGCTCAGGTGAAGTTCACGCCGCTCGAACTGCGTGAGCTCGGAGACCTGCGCGACGTCGACATGGTCGTGTACGACGAGGACTTCGATTACGACGAGGCATCGATCGCGGCGATCGCCAGCAACAAGCAGGTCAAGGTCATCGACCGCATCCTGCAGCAGTGGCGCACGCGCCCGTCGGTGAATAACGCCGGGGGCGAAGCCAGCCGACGGCTGCACCTGCATTTCTGGGCAAAGCCCGTCGAGATCAAGAAGGACGCAGACGGCAAGGTTGCAGCCATCGTCTACGAGCGGACGCAGTCCGACGGCTCCGGCGGCATCCTCGGCACCGGTGAGCTGCGTGAGATCGCGATCGGGCAGATGTACCGGGCGGTCGGCTACTTCGGCTCGCCGCTCAAGGACGTTCCGTTCGACAAGAAGCACGGCGTGATCCCGAACCGTGAGGGCCAGGTCATCGCCAAGGACTCCAACCAGCGTGTGCCGGGTATCTACGCCACCGGCTGGATCAAGCGCGGACCGGTCGGCCTCATCGGCCACACCAAGTCCGATGCGATGGAGACCGTGCAGCACCTCGTGAACGACCAGGGCTCCTGGTGGGATCCGGCCGATACTTCTGAGGCGGCGATTCCCGCTCTCCTCGAGTCGCGTGGGGTCCAGTGGACCGACCTCGAGGGCTGGCATCGACTCGACGAGCACGAAGTCGCACTCGGTGCACCTCAGGAGCGGGCGCGCGTCAAGGTCGTCCCCCGTGAAGACATGGTGCGCATCTCGCGCGGCGAGTAGCAGCTCGCGGGTCGTTGAGCGAGCGCAGCGAGACGAAACGGGTTGAGTAGCAGCCCGCGGGTCGTTGAGCGAGCGCAGCGAGTCGAAACCTGCGCCCGTCACTCCGCCGCAGTCACCTCGACCGTGAAGGTCACGGACTGGTCGCTCGTCGCGTTGTCGAGCGTCACTTCGGTCTCGCCGACTTTGAGCGCCGTCAGGCCGGGGTTGAACTGGGCGCTGCCGTCATCCTTTCCCGGGGTGAACGCGACGATCGATGAATCCGTGATGTCCGCGGTCCAATCCAGATAGGTTTCGTCGTCTCCCGTGAGGTCGATGACGTTGCCTTCGCCCACCTGGACCGTCGTGCCCTCGATCTCGTTGATGTCGACGATGACCGGTGGGATCGTGCCCGTTGAATCGCCGCCGGGGGCGTCAGACGACGAGCATCCGGCGAGGAGGGAAGCCGCACCGATCGCAAGGGCGACAATCCCGGTACGAACGAGCGAATGACGGTGACGGCGCATGACGGCTTTCTCCAGTTGTGGTGCCCCCAGCATAGAGGTGCGGCTCAGCCTGCGGGAGGCGTTTCTGGTGCGGCGGGATTGCTGGTGGGCACGACGGATGCTCCGTAAAGGGCGGCGATGATCGTCTTGGCGACGACGACGGCTGCTGTCTCACCATCGACGGGGGAAGCCGAGAGGTTCGCCCCGACGATGATCGTGTCACCGGTGTCGTTGTTGTAGACCATGAACGTGGAATAGCCGGGGAGCTGGCCGTCGTGGCCGAGGATGCCGGGGGCGAACTGCGCGATTCCGAGTCCGTAGCCGACGCCGCCGGTCTGACCGGCGACCGTGGGCTGCACGCTGTCCAGGCGAATCTGCTGCATCGTGTCATCGAGCAGGCTGCCACCTACGAGTGCTTTGACATAGACGGCGAGATCGTCCGGAGTCGAGATCGCGCCTCCCGCGGTCCAGGCCCAGGAGGGGTTCGCGTCCGTCTGATCGATCGGTGCGAGAGTGCCATCGAGCGCTGCCGGAAGCTGGTCGGCGGGAACAGCATACGAATCGATCGTCTCCCGGTTGGTGCCGAACTGGTAACCCTGCGCGTGCGGCGAGCCGATCGCCGCATCCGAGGGCTCCGGGAGGGACGTGTTCTTCAGCCCCAGCGGCTCGAATATTCGCTGTTGGAACGCATCGGATGCCGACATGCCGGTGAGCTGCTCGATGACGAGACCGAGCAGCACGATGTTCGTATTGCTGTACTCGTACTGCGCACCCGGGGCGAAGTTCGCGGGATACGCGAAGGCGATCGCGAGCAGCTCGTCCGGCGTCCAGACCTTCTGCGGATCCTTGTCGAGAGTCGCATTGAACGCGGGGTCGAACGAGTAGCTGACCAGTCCGCTGCGCATCTCAGAGAGCTGCGCGATCGTGATGTTGTCGCCGCCCGGCACGTCGGGGCGGAACTTCGAGATCGGATCGTCGAGCGAGAGGCTGCCCTCTCCCACCAGCTGCAGGATGACGGTCGACGTCATCGTCTTCGTATTGCTGCCGATGCGGAAGAAGTCATCCATCGACATCGGCACCGATTTGCCGAGCTCGGCCGTGCCGAAGGTCGCAGACCAGTCGCCCTTCTCCGGAGAGAGGATCTTCACGACGACCCCGGGGATCGCATTCTGCCCCATGACCTCGGGGATCTTCTCCTCCAAGGTCGCGGCATATTCTGGCGCGGCATCCGTCGTCGACGGGCCAGGGGCTGCGGGGCTCGTGGCACTGCATCCGGTCACGATCAGCATGGCGCTGACGGCGACCGCCAGCAGAGCCGTGGAGTTCTTCATCATCTCTGAGGTCCTGGATGTGTCAGTGGGCCGGGGCGGTCGTGGGTGCTGGTGGGGGATTCTCGGGCACGATGCCAGCGGCGAGTTGGGTCGCAAGCGTTGCGGCGTAGTTCTCCAGGCTCCCGTTCCACTCGTCGGCGGTATAGCTCGCAGGTCCCGGCACGATCGAGACGGAGACCGTCACGGAACCGAGGGGTGATTGCGCCTCGGGCAGGGTGGCGACGGCGGCCTGGTAGCCGCCGAAGAGCGGGGTCTGCATCACCCAGTCGCCGCGGAGGAACACCCCGAGCCCGTAGGTCCATTCCTTCGTCAGCGTGTGACATGAACGGCATCCGTCGAGCGGGGCGCCGAAGCCGACGAGGTCTGTCGAGATCATCGCCTGGTGCGACTCGTCACTGAGCAGCTCTCCGCGCCCGACGATGGCGTCGAAGCTCGAGGTGATGTCATCGATCGTGGTCGTCTCGATCGCGCCGTGCGGAAGCGTCCACGACGGGTTCCAATAGGTCGAGTCTTCGAAGATGCCGCGCTCCGCGGTGAAGCCGTGGACGACGGGGTGTGGAATCCGAGCGGTGACGTCGGCGACAGTGCCGTCGAGCGACAACGGCTCGAGGACGTACTTCTCGACGAGCTCGGCGAGTGTCTTGCCACTCTCCGCCTCGAGCACGTGGGAGAGGATGATGTAGCCGGCGTGCGAGTAGTCCCAGTTCTCCCCCGGAGCGAAAAGGCGAGGGCTTGCCGCACTGTAGGCGAGGAGCTCTTTCTCGGTCCATGCGCGGAAGGGGGCCGCCGCTTGAGCGGTGAGGAAATCCGGGTTCGCGACATGATCGGGGTAGCCCGAGGTCATGGATGCCAGCATCCGAGGCGTGGCCTGATCGCCACCGGGCAGATCGGGCAGCCAGCGCGCGATCGGTTCGTCGATATCGATCAGGCCTTCGTCAGCCATTGCGAGCATGGTCGCCGCCACGTACATGATGGCGACGGCTCCATTGCGGAAGCGACCATCCTCGGTGACGGGGAACCCGGTCATCGATTCGCCATATGTCACGGTATCGATGACGCGACCGTCGACCATCACTTGGGCAACGAGCGAGGTGAACTGCTTCTGCTCGAATTCCTGCTCGGTGAGGTCGGTCAGCAGCGTGCTGATCGCTGTGTCCCCGGCTGTCTGAGCTGTCGATGCCGGCACGTCCTCTGCGACGCCAGCACCCGTGCATCCGGTCAGCGCGAGGGCCGCTGCGAGTGCGAGGGCTGCGCCCGCACGTAGTGCGCGACCTCTTTTTCTGCCGACCGAAGACGCACGTGGAGAGCCCATGTTCGGTAGCGTATGCACCGCGGCGGAGAGCGAATAGAGACCTAGGTCGCCAGAATTGCGTAGGGTGCGAACGCACACACTTCCACGGCGGGGGACCTCCAGATGAGCACGGGCGCGAGCGCACCGATCCGGCGATCCTTCAATCGCGCGCTCTTCGTGATCCTGTGCGCGGGAGTGCTGCTCGATACGGTTCTGGTCGCTTTGCTACCCCTTCATGGTCCGCTCGGCCCGGTGCTCGCACTCTTCCCGATCAACGTTCTGGTCTATCTCGGCGCGGGTGTTCTCGCCTGGCACTACCGCCCGAGCAATCGCATGGGAGCGCTCATCCTGCTCACCGGCGTCTGGATGCTCTTCGGAGGACTGGGCAACACCGATGTCACCCTGCTCGCTGCGCTCGGCACCATCGCCGGCAGTATGCCGCTTGCCGGATTCGTGCACCTGCTGCTGGCATTTCCCGCAGGTCGTGTGAGGGGAGGAGTCGCACGCGCGACGGTGATCGCCGCGTATGTCACGTCGTTGATCTTGCAGGCCCCGCGCTATCTGTTCGGATCGGATGCTGGGGTTCCCGGCCTCATGATCGCCGATGTCCCTGTGCTCGAGCGATGGGGCGTGATCGTGCAGGAGACGGTCGGTTTCCTGGTCCTGACGAGCACCATCATCGTGCTCGTGGACCGGTTGCGCCGTTCCACGATCGTGGAACGGCGTGTCTTCGTGCCGCTTTACGGGTACGGAATCGTCGCGCTGGCCGTTTTGCTCTTCGCCGCCCGTATCCTGCGGCCGGTGCTCGGCTGGGCACCGACGGAGGTGGCGGCCCTGCAGCTGGTGGTGTTCTGCGGCGTGCCGATCGTGTTCGTGCTCGGCACGCTGCGCGGAGGCGTGGCACGAACCGGTGAGCTGGAAGAGCTCGGCATCTGGCTCGGCGAGGTCGGCAGCGTCAAGCCGGCGATCGGTGCGGCTCTGTCGCGTGCGCTCGGCGACCCCACACTGGAGGTGTGGTTCTGGGTGCCGGCTCGCGCGGGCTACGTCGACACCGAGGGGCTCGAGGTGACCACCGAACGCCAGCACGCGCATCGCATCGTCGAGACTGTCGAACTCGATGGGCGCAGAATCGGTGCCATCTCGTGCGATATCGCGCTCATGGCCGAACCGGGTCTGGTGCGCACCGCTGGCCGCGTCGTCGCGATCGCGCTTGACCGTGAGCGACTGATCGCTGAACTCCTCGCGAGCAGTCGTGCGCTGCAATCATCGCGTGAGCGGCTGGTCGAAGTTGCTGACCGTGAGCGTCGCCGTATCGCCCAGGACCTGCATGACGGGTTGCAGGCGCAACTCGTACTCCTGGCATTGGAAGCGCAGCAGATCGCCCACATCGGCACGGACGAAGAGGCGGTGCGCGAGCGCGCCACCGAGCTGCGCCGGGGAATCGACGCAGCGGCGTCGGGCCTGCGCGAGGTGGTGTACTCGGTCATGCCGGCCGCGCTCTCCCAGCGCGGGCTGTCTGCCGCGGCCGAGGATCTCGTTGATCGGATGCCGGTGCCGACGACCCTCGACCTGAACGTTGCCGACAACGAATGCTCACCGGTCGTTGAGAGCACCGCGTACTTCGTGGTGGCCGAAGCTCTGGCGAATGCGGTCAAGCACGCACACGCCGGTGCGATCGCTGTGCAGCTCGGCCGAGACGGCGATGTTCTGCACGTCGAGGTGCGAGACAACGGCGATGGGGGAGCGCGGGTCGGTCGTGGCTTCGGCCTCACCGGCATGGTCGAGCGGGTGGAAGCACTGGGTGGCGTGGTGCACATCGAGAGCGCGGATGGCAGGGGCACGACAGTGCGAGCGGAGATCCCATGCGGGTTGTGATCGGAGAAGACGAGGCTCTCCTGAGGCGGGGGCTCGAACTGATGCTGGGGGATGCCGGGTTCGAAGTCGTCGCCGCGGCGGCAGATGCCCCCGCGCTCGAGCGCGCCGTCGAGGAACAGCGCCCGGATCTCGTGGTGACGGATATCAGGATGCCCCCGAGCTTCACCGATGACGGTCTCCGAGTCGCACTGCGCATCCGCGCCCAGCTGCCGCAGACGGCTGTGGTGGTGCTCTCGCAGCACGTGCAGCGCAGGTACGCTGTCGAGCTGCTCTCCGGACAAACCGGCGGTATCGGCTACCTCCTCAAGCAGCGCATCGCCGACGTCGATGAGTTCCTTGGCGATCTGCGCCGCGTCGCTGAGGGTGGGACAGCGATCGACCCTGATGTCGTCGCGGTGATGGTCTCTCGAGCGAGCAGGTCCGATTCGGCCGTGGGGGGGTTGACCGCTCGACAGCAGGAGGTGTTGTCGCTGATGGCGGAGGGACGCAGCAACGCATCGATCGCCGGACGGCTCTTCCTCACGGAGAAGGCTGTCGTGCAGCATGCCTCACGCATCTACGACGCGCTCTCGCTGGCCGTCGATTCCGACGCGCACCGCCGTGTGCTGGCGGTTCTGCAGTACTTGAATCGCGAGAGCTGAACACTCCAGGGCCGATCTGCGGCGGTTGTGACAGCATGGGCTTCATGGCCGAATGGGTTCCGGATGTGCTGGGCGACGAGTTCGAGCAGCAGACGCTCCCACTCGGCACCGACGAGCAGGGCGAGGTCGTCGCAACGCTCGTACGGGCGCTGCCCGCGCTGCCACCACCACAGCCTTCGGGATGGGAGCGGTTCGTCGGGAGGCTGCGGGGCGAGCCGGCCGAGCAGAAGCCCCCGATGCTCGACGACGTCGACGTGCTCTACGTGCACGGCTGGTCGGACTACTTCTTCCAGAAGCGGCTGGCGAGGTTCTGGACGTCGCGCGGTGCGAGATTCTTCGCCCTCGACCTCCGTAAATACGGCCGCAGCCTGCGAGACGGTCAGACCCCCGGATTCATCAAGCACCTGTCGACGTACGACGAAGACATCGCCGTGGCGCGCGAAGCGATGGCGGCGGATGCACCGGACGGTCCTCGACGCCTGGTGCTGCTGGGTCACTCGACCGGCGGACTCATCCTGAGCATCTGGGCATCACGGCATCCCGAGGCGGCGGATGCTGTCATCCTCAACTCGCCGTGGCTGGAGTTCCAGATCGCGCCGCTGCGCGCCGCGATCACTCCGATGGTGGAGCTGCAGGCGCGACTGCGTCCGTTGGAAGTCGCACCCCAGGCCGACCTCGGATTCTATGCGCGTGCCCAGGGCGAGGTGGCCGACCCTGACGACCCCATGGAGACGAATCCGAAGTGGCGTCCGGTGCCGGCCATGTCCGTGCATGCGGCGTGGTTGCGCGCGATCCTGCACGGCCACCGCACCGTCAGCGACGGGCTGTCGATTGCCGCTCCCGTGTGCGTCCTGCTGTCGGCGCGGTCGGCGGTCCCGACGCACTGGTCGGAGGAACTGACCTCGGCCGACTCGGTTCTGGTCGTCGAGAACATCGCACACGCTGCGCTGAAGCTCGGGTCGTCCGTCACCGTCGAGCGCGTCGACGGGGCGCTGCACGACGTCTTCCTCTCGCGCAAGCGCGCTCGTGATGACGCTTATGCCCGGCTCGAGCGCTGGGTGATCGGCTGGGCTGCGAGCTCTACCGGTAGTTGATGAATTGCAGGTCGATGTCGAGGTCCGAGCCCTTGAGCAGTGAGATCACGGACTGCAGGTCGTCGCGGCTCTTGGACTGCACGCGCAGTTCGTCGCCCTGAATCTGGCTCTTCACGCCCTTGGGCCCCTCATCGCGGATGAGCTTGCTGATCTTCTTCGCGTTCTCCGAGGAGATGCCGTCCTTGAGCGTGGAGACGATGCGGTACTCCTTGCCGCTGGCGAACGGATCGCCTGACTCGAGACTCTTCAGGGAGATGCCGCGCTTGATGAGCTTCGACTGGAATACGTCGAGGACGGCCTTGGCGCGCTCCTCGGTGTTCGCCTTGATCAGAATGGACTCACCGCTCCACTCGACCGATGCCCCGGTGCCCTTGAAGTCATAGCGCTGCTCGACCTCTTTGCGGGCCTGGTTGAGGGCGTTCTCCGCCTCCTGGTGGTCGACCTTGCTGACGATGTCAAACGATGAATCTGCCATGGCGCCATCCTATCGATTTCGGTTCAGAGGGTGGATCTTGGAAGCGCTTCCACGAAGCCGTCAGCGCGGCGCGCTCTATTACAGCTTGGTATCGGCCGCCGCAGGCATTGCGATATGGGTGTCTGTCCATGCATACTGTAAGCGCTTACAGTTTCGTGAGCAGATTTCAGCATCGAGAGAGGCAACACACCAATGAAGGTGAACATGAGGGGCATCCTCGCGTTCGGCGCGATCGCAACCGTTTCCACGTTGACGCTCGCCGGCTGCTCAGCCGGCGCCGAAAGCGACAAGGGCGACGAGTCCACCGACTCCTCCCTCGTCGTCTGGGTCGATGCCGAGCGCGTCGACGCCGTCCAAGGCGCGGCTGACGCGTACGAGGAGAAGACCGGCGTCAAGATCGATCTCGTCGGCAAGGACGTCGACACGGTCAAGGATGACTTCATCCAGCAGGTGCCGACCGGCAAGGGCCCCGACATCACGATGGGCGCGCACGACTGGCTGGGCGAGCTGTCCACCAACGGCGTGGTCGCACCGCTCGAGCTCGGCGACTCGGCATCCGACTATCTTGAGGTCGCACTCCAGGCCTCGGCTTACGAGGGCACCACCTACATGCTCCCGTACGCCGTCGAGAACATCGCCGTGCTGCGCAACGCAGACCTCATCCCCGAGGCAGCCACGAACTTCGACGACATGATCGCCAAGGGACAGGCCGCGGGCCTTGACCAGCCGTTCGTCGTCGAGCAGGGTGCAGAGGGCAACCCGTACCACCTGTACCCGTTCCAGGCCGCATTCGGCGCTCCTGTCTTCGGCACCGATGCATCCGGCAGCTACGACACGAGGGACCTGCAGCTCGGCAGTGCTGGTGGCACGGAGTTCGCAACGTGGCTCGGCGCCCAGGGTGCTGCCGGCGTGCTGAACACCGACATCGACGGTGAGATCGCCAAGCAGCAGTTCATCGACGGCAAGTCCGCGTTCTGGCTGACCGGTCCGTGGAACGTCGGCGCAGCAGTCGATGCTGGCATCAACGTCGAGATCGATCCCGTTCCGAGCCCGACCGACCAGGTCGCCTCGCCCTTCGCCGGTGTCAAGGGCTTCTTCGTCAGCTCTGAGTCGAACAACAAGGTTGCTGCGAACGACTTCCTGGTGAACTACATCGGCACCGAAGATGTTCAGCTGGCGCTTTTCGAGGCCGGCAACATCCTCCCGGCTCTCACCGCTGCAGCAGACACCGCAGCATCCGACCCGATCATCGCCGGCTTCCAGGCCGTGGGTGAAGAAGCTGTCCCGATGCCGGCTGTCCCCGCCATGGGCTCGGTCTTCCAGTACTGGGGCATCGCGCAGGCCGCCATCATCAACGGCGCCGACCCCGCGACCACGTGGCAGAAGCTTGTCGACGACGTCACGGCAGCCATCCAGTAATACAGTTTCGTTCTGTCGGGGCGGGCGCATGCGCGCTCGCCCCGACGGCATGATGATGGGAAGAGAATGAGCGACATCACCGACACCGAGCAGACGCCGCCGCCCACCAAGCGGCAACGTCAGGCCGCGCGGCTCGCGGAGGCCGCATCGGGGCGAATCGGCTGGATGCTGTTGAAGATCCTGTTGCTCGCGATCGTCGATGCCATCGCGGTGTACGCCCTCTTCGTCCTGTTCACGCACCAGGAGTGGATCGTCTTGGCGATCGTCGTGGTCGTCGCCGTGCTGGTGAACTACATCTACTTCTCCCGCAAGGCGATCCCGGCGAAGTACCTCACGCCGGGCATCATCTTCCTCATCATCTTCCAGGTGTTCACTCTGCTGTACACCGGATATATCGGCTTCACGAACTACGGCACCGGGCACAACGGCTCGAAGGACCAGGCCGTTGCCGCGCTCATGCGCTCGGCACAGGATCGCGTTGAAGACTCACCCGTGTATCCCGTCACGGTCGTCGACCAGCTCGGCACGCTCGGCCTGCTCGTCACCGACCCCGCCAACGGCGACGTCAGCGTGGGGACGGAGGAGCAGCCGCTCGCAGACGTCGATGGCGCGACGATGGAAGGCGGCAAGGCCACCGCTGTAGATGGCTGGACCTCGCTCAGCTTCGCCGAGGTCCTCGCGCGATCGAATGAGATCGAGCAGCTCTCGGTCCCGTTCAGCGATGATCCCAATGACGGTGCCATCCGCAGCCCCGATGGGCAGAACGGATACCTCTACGTCTCGACTCTCGTCTACGACGAGGCCGCGGGAACCATGACTGACACCGACTCCGGCACGGTCTACGAAGACATCGGCACCGGAGCGTTCACCTCGGCCGACGGGGCGGAACTGCTCCCCGGCTGGCAGATCACCGTCGGCTTCGACAACTTCGTGCGCGCATTCACCGACACCTCGATCCGCGGCCCGCTCGTCTCCGTGACGATCTGGACCTTCGCGTTCGCGCTGATCTCGGTCGCCACGACCTTCTTCCTCGGCCTGCTGCTGGCTCTGGTGTTCAACAACACCAAGATGCGATTCCGCAACGGCTACCGCATCCTGCTGATCCTGCCCTACGCGTTCCCGGCGTTCCTGTCGGCGCTGGTCTGGGCGGGCATGATGAACGAGAGCTTCGGTTTTATTAACCAGGTGCTCTTCGGCGGAGCATCCATTCCCTGGCTCACCGACCCCGTCCTCGCGAAAGTGTCGGCCCTGATCGTCAATCTCTGGCTCGGCTTCCCGTACATGTTCCTCGTGTGCATGGGGGCCCTGCAGGGCATCCCGGAAGAGGTGAACGAGGCCGGTGTCATGGACGGTGCGAACCCGTGGCAGATCTTCCGGCAGATCAAACTGCCGCTGCTGCTGGTGACCGTGGCTCCGCTGCTGATCTCCACGTTCGCGTTCAACTTCAACAACTTCAACCTGATCTACATGCTCACCGGCGGCGGGCCGCGGTTCACCGACGTGTCGATCCCCGTCGGTCACACGGACATCCTGATCTCGATGGTCTACAAGGTGGCATTCACCGGGCAGACGCGAGACTACGGGCTGGCATCCGCGTTCACGATCATCATCTTCATCGTGGTGGCTGCGATCTCGATCGTCAGCTTCCGAAAGACCAAGGCACTCGAGGAGCTGAACTGATGACCACCACGACCTCCTCACGCGTCCGTCGGCGCTCATTCGGCAAGTGGTTCGCCGATACCGGATGGCGTCACCTCGTCGCGATCGTGGTGACCCTCTTCGCGATCTTCCCGCTGCTGTACGTGCTCTCCGCGTCGTTGAATCCCAAGGGAACGCTCACCGGCTCGAACCAGCTGTTCTCGGCGATCGGCATCGACAGCTACGTCCGCATTCTCACCGACCCGAAGAACCCCTACGCCGCGTGGTTCCTGAACACGCTCGTGATCGCCATCGTGACCGGCCTGGTCACCGTCTTCATCGGTGCCTGCGCGGCATATGCCTTCTCGCGCATGCGCTTCACCGGGCGGCGCGTGGGCCTGGTCACCATCGTCGTGGTGCAGATGTTCCCGCAGCTGCTCGCCGTGGTCGCGATCTTCCTGCTCATGTCGACGCTGGGGGACTGGTTCCCCGCGATCGGGCTCAATACGCACACCGGTCTGATCCTCGTCTATCTCGGCGGCGCGCTCGGAGTGAACACGTACCTCATGTACGGCTTCTTCAATACGATCCCGAAGGAGCTCGACGAGGCAGCCCGCATCGACGGCGCCGGCCACGCCCGTATCTTCTTCACGATCATCCTGCGCCTGGTCGCGCCGATCCTCGCCGTGGTCGGACTGCTCTCGTTCATCGGGACGGTCAACGAGTACGTCGTCGCGAGCGTCATGCTGATCGACCCCGAGAAGCAGACGCTCGTGGTCGGACTCACCAAGCTCGTCTCCAACCCGCGCTACGCGGACTGGTCGGCGTTCTCGGCGGGTGCGGTGATGGCGGCGATCCCGGTAATGATCCTGTTCCTCTTCCTGCAGAAGTACATCGTCGGCGGTCTGACTGCCGGCGCAACCAAGGGCTGAGCCCGCTCGCGCAGCATCCAAATCCCAGACGATCCGGATGCCGCGCGGCGTGTCCTTCGGCGACACGCCGTAGTCGTGGCGTGGCGTCTGGGATTCGGCGCGACGGCCCGGTACTGCAGCCCGCGACGTGCTCGCGCGCGGCGCGCGTGTCCAGCCGGCCGCGAAGCCCTCGCGGTCGTACCGTAGAGGCATGGCACGGGTGGGCGGACGCAATTTGGCGATGAGCTGGCTGGTCGGCCTGTTCTGCATCGCCCTCGTCGCCGTCCTGCTCTGGCTCGCGCTGCCGATGGGACCGGTCATGGTGCAGTTCGTCGGTGACACCCTGCGCACGATGGCGCCGGGCGCGGTGGGGATGCCGTGATCCTCTGACCCGACTGGAGTCATGGGTCTACGACACGTCGGCACGCCTGCGCTTTCGCATGCCTGCACGGCGATACCCTCACAATGCACACATCGACGAGAGGCGCCCACATGAGTGACCCCGAGGTCCCCCAGACCGAGCACAAGTCCGACGTCGACGACGTCGTCGACAGCGCCAATGCAGGGCTCGCAGACGCCGACGCCGCGCGCGACGATGTTCCCGGCGAGACCCGGTCCGCCGGTGAGCACGTCGACCACACTGGCGGCGAGCGCGTCGACCACAACGCCGGCGAACCCGTTGACCACAACGCCGTCGACCCAGACCTCGCAGCCTTCGAAGCCGCCGAGCGGGACCACCCCGGCACGTTCGGCGCAGCCGAGCGCAACGCGGCATCCGATGAGGAGTACCGCACCGCAGCGACCGCGAGCGACGACGGCGGATACGGGGCGGCCCCCGCGACTTCGCCTGCCGACACCAGCATCGCGGACACCGCGTACGTCCCGGCGGCGACGGAGAACACCGAGACCCGTGTCGTCCCGTCCGAGCCCGTGACCACAGAGCGCGTCTCGAACGAGCCCATCGCTGAGACCGTGGTCGTCGCATCGCCCACCCCGCAGCATCAGCCGATCTTCGTCCAGGCTCCTGAGCCGCCGCGGGACCGCGGCAATCGCGGTACGGCAGCCGGTATCGGTCTGCTCGCGACGCTGGCCTTCGCGATCCTGTATCTGGGTACTGCGATCGGGCTGGGGGCTCTTGCCGGAGAGGTCACCGGGGAGAACATCGGCGAGGCGCTACTCGCACCGCTGACCACCTGGGGCTTCTGGGTTCCCGTCGTCGTCTTCTTCATCGGATTCTGGTTGCTCGGCGCCATCATCAACCGTGGACGCTGGGGGCGCTGGGTCATCTTCGGCATCATCGTCGGCCTGTTCGCGTGGGCGGGTCACGTCCTCGGGCAGCTGTTCGAAGCGCCGTTCTGGCTCCTGTCCGCACGCGAGGGTAGTGAAGTCGCCACGGGTGAGCTCCTTGCCCCGCTCGCCATCGCGGCCTTCATCTTCGGCCGCGAGCTCACGATCTGGTTCGGAGCCTGGGTCGCCCGCAGTGGTGCACGCAAGACCGAGCTCAATGCCGAGGCCCAGCTCGAGTACGAGCGGACGCTCGAAGCCGGCCCGACGCTGTCGAGGTAGTCACGAACATGTCGACCTCTGACCCCCGCGGGCCCGCGCCCGTGGGGGTTTCGGCTGTCCTGGCGACGGCGCTGACGACCATCGGCTTCTTCGCGTTGACGGTGTTCGGGTTCGGCGTGCTGAGCGTCACAACCGATACCGACATCATCTCGCTCCCCGGCCTCGGACAGGTGCCGGGCATCGTCGGCATGATCATCGCCATTGCAGTGTTCGCCGGCATCCTGTGGCTGGCGGTGCGCGTCACGCGCCCACGGTTCCGATCCGTGTGGACGATCGCGATCCTGACCGCGCTCGCGCACCTTCTCGTCGTGGGCATTGCAGTCCTGTTCGTCACGGGCGAGTTCGTGTCCAGTCTTGCCGTGATGGGCGGGCTGATCACCGGCGGCGCGAGCCTCATCGTGCTCGCGGCGGCAGCGGTCGCCGGATGGGCGGGAGTCGCTCTGCGGCGGACCCGTTCGAGCCGGCCGCGTTGGCCGTGGGAGCAGGACGATCCCGATGCCGAGTGAGAAACCCCGGTGAGGCGGATGCCGCAAATCTCGAGTGTTCGCGCCGATCGCCGTAGTCTGGATCCGTGGAGCGGTCGCTAGAGACGCAAGTAGACCAGGCTGTGGAGGCCTGGCTGCGCTGGGTGCCGCGTTGGGAACCCGCCACGCACCGGGGGCGAGTGGCTCCGTGCCGCCGCTGCCTCGGCTCGCCGATCCTCTCCGCTGTCGGGATCGGCTCGAACGTCCCGCACGGTGTGCAGCACGGACTGTCGACGCGGATCAAGACCGTCGTCGACTATGCGGTCGCCGACTACACCTCCCGCAATCTGCCGATGCTGCAGGCGGAGCTCGATCAGCAGGCGGCGCGCAATCGGGCGCGCAGCTACCGGCCTGCGGAAGATCTTGCCCCCGAGTTCGAGGGGATGCCGTTGGACCCCGAGCCCGTGCCGGGGGCGCCGTTCCTCTTCACGATCGCCGGTATGGCTGACGATGAAGCGATAGAGCTGCCTCCGTTGCCGCCGCTCTCGGATGAGGCGAAGGCTGCGCTTCGCCAAGAGGTCACGCTCGCCGACGAGTACGCGAACATGATCGGGCGAGAGATCTGCAGTCTGCTGCTGCGTCATCGCCTCGCCGTGCAGGCGGCGATCTCTCAGTACGTCGAGCCGCAGATCGAGGCGATGCTCGAGGAGCTCACCCAGTCCCTCGATTCCCCCTTCGACCCCGAGTCGCCGTAGCCCCGGCGTCCGCACGGGACGGATGCTGGAACTTCCCTGTGAGACCGGCGGGAGAGGTTGGCGCACGCACAAGCAACGGCTATCGTTTTTCGATAGCTACCAACCGCTTATCGATAGGCCTCTGATGCAACCACGTGTGACCGCCGTGCTCAAGACCCTGATCGCCGTGATGATCCTGCTGCTCCTGGTCGCGCAGATCGCAATGATTCCGGCCGTCGCTGAGATGACAGCGCTCCAGAATCCCGACCTGGCGTTCCTCCGGGTGCCGGGCATCATCGGGGGAGTGCTGTTCCTCCTGCTCGTACAGATCGTGCTGCTGTGCATCTGGAAACTGCTGTCGCTCGTCCGCGGCGACAAGATCTTCAGCCCGCACTCGTTCCGTTACGTCGACGTCATCATCGGGGCGATGATTGCGGCGGCCGTGCTCCTGACCGCGTCGATCATCGTCATCTACGCCGCGCGCGCTGTGAATCCCGGCATCCTGCTTCTGGGTGTCCTCGGTGTCGTCGTCGGAATCGCGCTGGCTCTGCTCGTCGTGGTGATGCGCGGCCTGCTCCGCAAGGCGCTCGAGCTCGAGCAGGATCTGTCCGAGGTCGTCTGATGCCCATCGTCATCGACCTCGATATGCAGCTCGCTCGCAAGAAGATGAGTGTGCAGGAATTCGCGGATGCCATCGGCATCACCCCCGCGAACGTCGCCGTGCTCAAGAACGGGCGGGCCAAGGCGGTGCGCTTCACCACGCTCGACGCGATCTGCCGAGTGCTGGAGTGTCAGCCCGGGGACATCTTGCGCTGGAGCGCTGCAGAGACGGACTCGGGGGAGTGATGAGCGCGACGACGGAGACGATCAGCTGGAGCGAGAGCATCGCCCGGCAACTGCTCGACAGCGCCACGTGCCCGGTCTGCGGCTTCGAACACCTCGACGGCGGATGCTGTGGCCGCTGCGGTGCCGACCTTCGCGGCACGCACGGGACAGAGGTCTGGAACGCCTCCATCGCGGCTGCCGCCGCGCTGCGCTCCCGAGATGCGCTGCTGAGTCGCGTGCCGCGCGTATCTGCGATCGACGCAGCCCCGCCGGCGCCGACGCAGACGCCGGCTCTGGCGTCTCCAAGCCAGCCGACGTTGCCGCCGCGCAGCAGCGCAACCGTCCAGTCCGTCCTTGCGATCGCGGGTGCCGGCCTCTTCGCGATCGCTGCTCTCATCTTCACCTTCCTCAACCCCGATCTCTCTGACCGCGGCATCCGCAGCGTCGTCGTGGGCCTGGTGAGCCTCGTCTTCCTCGGCGGTGCATGGTTTCTCGCGCGTCGCGGTCTGCAGTTCTCCGCCGAGGCGGTGGGCGCACTGGGGCTGGTCTTCGTCGGGCTCGACATCTACGCCTTCGCGCAGGTGGGCAGCGGCGCGGCGGCGACCTGGCTGCTCGCTGCCCTTGCGACCGCGCTCGCGGGTGCGTTGATGCTGGCGGCCGGACGGATCTCGCAGATCACGGTCTGGGCATGGGGCGCGCTCCTGGGGATCGCACTGGTGCCGGCCATGCTCGGATACGCGGCGGGCTCGCCCTTCGTCTCCGCGCTCGGACACCTGGGTTCGGCATTTCTCGCGGCTGCACTCGTGGAGAAGTGGCCGCTGGTCGGGCAGCGCTCGCTCACTGCGCTGCAGCTGATCGCGGTATTGAGTGCGATTCCGTTGGCGGTGCTGGGCGCATTCTCTTTCGCGAACACTGCGGTGATGATGCTCGCGGTCAGTGCGATCTTCGCGCTCATCGCCGTTCACGCGGTGTTCGCCTCGCGGCACCTGTTGCGGGGCTGGTGGAGCCTGGTCGTCGGGGCTGCGTCGACGACAGCGCTGGTGCTCGCGGTGAGCTCGCCCGTGGCGCAGTATGCGAGCGAATGGCTTCCCGCGGCCGTGCCGACGGCCGCGGCATTCGCCTTCGCGGTGGTGGCCGCCGCCCCGGCTGCCCGAACCGTGCTCCGCTCGGCTCGGGCTGTAGGTGGCGTCCTCGTGCTCGGGATGATCTCGCTCGTGCCGTTCGCGATGGCGGCGGCCACGGCAATGGATGCTGTGGCATCCGTCATGCGCGGCCGCAACGCTGTCGTCAACGCCGAACCATGGAACTGGGCTCCCAGCCTGGGGATGCTGGGGATCGCCGCGGGCCTTGCCCTCTTCGGCATCCTGGCGCGTGCGCGTCTGCGAGTCTTCGCGGCTGTCACCGATGCCGTCGCGATCGGTGCGGCGGGGGTTGCCGTGCTCATGGTCGGGTGCGCTTCGCTGCTCGTGCTCCCGGCCCGACTCGCCCTCCTGCTGGGCGTTGCAGGTGTCGCATCGATCGCTCTGCGCACGATGAAACCCCTGCGCGAAGCGCCCGCCGTCAACCGTGCCGTGCTGCTCATCGGCATCCATGCTGCGATCGTCGTGGGCCTGCTCATCTCCTGGCTTGACCCGCGGACCGCACCACTCGCCGGTGTCGGGGTGATCGCTGCTCTCGCACTCGCGGGCAGCGTATTGCCGGCTCGCGCCCGCTTCGTGCATATCGGTGCGGGGTTCGCATACGCCCTCGTCTGCGCGGCGCAGGCGCTCGGGCAGACCGCCCTGGGCAGCGTCGCCGTGCTGTGCCTCGTGGCATCTGCGGGGCTTATCACCGCCATCATCGTGACCTTCCTCCCGCGTGTGCGCGCTCGTGACTGGTACGCGGTGCTGGGGGTCGCATCGATCCCGTTCGTCGCCGGTATCGTTCAGGTGGTCTTCGAACGCAGCGGTTGGACGGCGCTGTCGACCTCGCTGATGTTCGCTCTCTCGCTCTCCTTGCTGCTGACGCGTCGCCCCGGTCTGGGTATCGTGCTGCGCACGGCCGCGAGCGCCATGCTCGTGCCGACCGTCGCCGTGGTCGTGGTGTGTCTGGGGGCCCAAGTGCTCGCCGTCAGCGCCTCGCCGGTCACGCTGCCGATCATCGCAGCGCTCGTGGCTCTCGTCCTGCCGAGCACCACGCTGATACGTGATGCGCTTCGGCGCAACGGACTCTCGGCGGATGCCGCGACCGCCGCCCGCGCGGCGATCGAATCCTCGGCGCTCCTCACCGGTGCGATCGCTGTGGTGCTCGCACTCGCACGGGATGCCGCCGGCCTCGGCACGACGTTCCTCGTGCTCGTCATCCTCGGGGTCGGCGCCGCGGGCAGCGCGATCTTCACCCATCGGCGCTACGGATGGTGGGTCGCCGGGGCGGCCTTCACTGGTGCGCTCTGGTGCGTCTGGACGATGAACGGCGTCGATCTGCTCGAGGCCTACCTGCTGCCGCCGGCACTGGCAGCAGTACTCACGGCCGTGATCCTCGCTGCGCGCGCACCGAACCGAAACCGACTGGATGTCCGGGGACTCTATGCGGCAGGGCTCGGGGTCGCTATCGTGCCGAGCCTTGTCCTGCTCGTCATCGCACCCGCCGATGCGGGAGACGGGGTCGGGGTGCCATGGCGCGCGATCGCGCTGCTGGCAGCCGGCGGCGTGCTGCTCGGCGTGGGCGCCCGGCTTGCGCCGCAGGGGAGAAAACTTGCGCCGCAGCGGAGAGAAGGGGAGCGGCGTCGGCTGGCATCCCTGGCCCCTGCGACCTTCGTGGCGGCCGGCGTCGCAGCCGTTGCCGGACCGGTGCAGGGCATCCGTCTGGGACTGGGTGTCGACGGTGCGCCCCTGCACGGAGCCGGGCTGTTCGCGGTGTGCTTCGCAGCATCCGGCATAGCGGCGATCATCCTTCTCGGCGCCGGTCACGGCATCCGCTCACGGGCGCGCGCTGGCTCGCGCGTACGTCGTACGCGCTGGCTGTTCGCGCCGGCGGTGTTCGCTCTGGCGGGCGGAACCTGGTGCGCGATCGAACGCGACTGGGCCTCGATCTGGCTGATGTGGGCCCTGATGATCGGCATCCTCGCGCTCATGCTGGCAAGCGCGCTGCGCGCACGGCGCACCGCGCTGCCGCCGGTGTGGTTCCTCTTCGGCCTCGCGTTCGTGACGGCCGTGGTCGCGTGGAGTCCGCGCGATCTGCGCGTGGAGTGGTTCTCACTGCCGCTCGGCGCGTTCCTTCTCCTCGCCGGCATCCATGGTCTGCGTCAGAGCGGAGTGGCGGACGGGGCGCGGTGGAGCACGTGGCCGGCCGGACGTACTGGCTCGTGGCCTCTGCTGGGGCCGGGGATCATCACGATGATGAGCGCATCGATCGTTGCGACATTCACGGACCCTCTGACCTGGCGGGCGATACTCGTCATGGTGCTCGCGCTCGTCGCGATCATGGCGGGGGCCGCAAAGCGCCTCGCCGCCCCCTTCATCCTCGGGATGCTGGTGCTGCCGATCGAGAACGTGTTCGTGTTCGCGGTGCAGATCGGCAGGGGGATCGAGTCGATGCCGTGGTGGATCACCCTCGCCGTGATCGGTGCAGTGCTGCTGATCATCGCCGTCACATATGAACGGCGAAACGGAGCCGCGGATACGATGGTGGCACGCCTCCGCGATCTGAGTTGACGGCATTTGACCGCATGCGCTACGCGGCATTACACTTGTTCAGGTGTGTGCACGTCTTGGCGTGCCTGCACACGGACTCCGGTCCATATCGGTCAGTCCCCACGGCATACCCATCACACCAAAAGCGCGTCGATTCCGGCGTGCCGGTGGGTCATGATGTGAAACCCATCACGCTGTCACCGTGCAGCATTATGAGGAGAGAACGTGCCAACCATTCAGCAGTTGGTTCGCAAGGGTCGCTCGCCCAAGGTCACCAAGACCAAGGCGCCGGCGCTCAAGTCGAACCCCCAGCAGGCCGGGGTCTGCACCCGCGTCTACACCACCACCCCGAAGAAGCCGAACTCGGCGATGCGCAAGGTCGCACGTGTGAAGCTCCGCAACGGCGCCGAGGTCACCGCCTACATTCCCGGCGAGGGCCACAACCTGCAGGAGCACTCGCTCGTGCTCGTCCGCGGTGGTCGTGTGAAGGACCTCCCCGGTGTGCGTTACAAGATCGTCCGCGGCGCCCTGGACACCCAGGCTGTCAAGAACCGTAAGCAGGCTCGTTCCCGCTACGGCGCGAAGAAGGGTTGAGTTAGATGCCTCGTAAGGGTCCCGCCCCCAAGCGCCCCGTCGTCAACGACCCCGTATACGGCGCTCCGATCGTCACCTCGCTGGTGAATAAGATCCTCGTCGACGGCAAGAAGTCGCTGGCCGAGTCGATCGTCTACGGCGCCCTCCGCGGCGTCGAGGCGAAGAACGGTCAGGATGCCGTCGCCACCCTCAAGAAGGCGCTCGACAACGTGCGCCCCACCCTTGAGGTCCGCAGCCGCCGCGTCGGTGGCTCGACCTACCAGGTTCCGGTCGAGGTCAAGCCTCACCGTGCCAACACGCTCGCTCTGCGCTGGCTCGTCAGCTACGCCAAGGGTCGTCGTGAGAAGACCATGACCGAGCGCCTCCAGAACGAGATCCTGGATGCGTCGAACGGCCTGGGCGCTGCTGTCAAGCGTCGTGAGGACACTCACAAGATGGCCGAGTCGAACCGCGCGTTCGCTCACTACCGCTGGTAACCCTTCGACAGGCTCAGGGTCCGGGTTCGCCCATTCTGAGCCTGTCGAACACCCCACTCTTCGCAGTTGAACTGCTAGATAGAAAAGGACACTCCTGTGGCACAAGACGTGCTCACCGACCTGAGCAAGGTCCGCAACATCGGCATCATGGCGCACATCGATGCTGGCAAGACCACGACGACCGAGCGCATCCTGTTCTACACGGGCGTCAACCACAAGCTGGGCGAGACGCACGACGGCGGCGCGACCACTGACTGGATGGAGCAGGAGAAGGAGCGCGGCATCACGATCACGTCTGCCGCCGTGACCTGCTTCTGGAACAACAACCAGATCAACATCATCGACACCCCCGGCCACGTCGACTTCACCGTCGAGGTGGAGCGCTCGCTGCGCGTGCTCGATGG
>NZ_JBQDSX010000020.1:0-52788 GCF_052099035.1 Microbacterium sp.
GCAGAAGTTTTAGCAGCGCCAGCGGATAGTGACAGCGCGACGCAGGGAACAGTAGCGCGAGGCAGGGAACGACAGCGCGAAGCGCGCGGGAACAGCAGCGGAAACAGCTCAGATCGTGTCGTCGGCGGCGATGATGTCGAGTGTCCAGGTACGGGTGTCCGGGTCATCGGCGTCATGCGCCTCCGTGACCTCCTTGATCACCGTGTGGATCCGCTTCTCCAAGTTCGAGTACTCCGTCGGGTTCAGTCGCAGATTGTGCTGCGAGAAAGTCCCGTGCGGGTCTGGGTCACGGCCGGTCACATACTCCGGCACCCAAGCCATCACGCGCCGCACCATCTCGATGTGATCCTCGACGAGCGCACTCATCAGCGCACCGCCGAGTAGCTCATCGACGACCGGATGCGCTGGTGATCCGATGTTCCACGAACCCTCGATCGCCTTCCACACCCGATCGCGCCGGTCGCGGGCATGCTCCGGCGCCTCTTCGATGAGTCCGGCATCCGCCAGCACACGCAGATGGAAGCTCACGCTGTTGGCGGGCACATCCAGGTCGGCGGCGATGTCCGCCGCACGCGCATAGTCGCGCTTCACGAGCACCTTGGCGATGCGGCGGCGCAGCGGATGAGCGTACGCCTTGAGCATCGCCGAGCTCGCGTGCTGCGCCTCGGGATACGGATCCTCGAAAGGAGTCTCATCCGCCATGCCCCGATCCTATCCGCACACTTAATTGCGCACATATAGTTGCGCAATAACTATTGCGGATCTACGATCGACACCATGGCCACCACCGCCCCCGCCCACAGCCTGATCCACAACGGCCGCTACATCACGTGGCTGATCAGCGACACCGCCAAGGGCCTCGCCAGCGCACTGTTCGGTTTCGCCATCCCCCTGATCGCACTGTTCGTCACGAACGACCCGGCCCAGGCGGGGGTCATCAGCGCCATCGGTATGGGCATCCGCACGCTCACGACGGTGTACGGCGGAGTGCTCGCCGACCGACACCGCCGCATCGCGATGATGGTCACCGGCTCCGTCGTCGGCTTCATGCTCGCGGCCGGATTCACCGTGCTCGCCCTCGCCGATGCGCTCACGTTCGGCACGCTGCTGATCGCCGAGATCCTGCTCGCCGCCCGCACGGGCCTGTTCGACGTCGCCGGCGAGAGCGCGATCAAGGAGATCGTCCCGGACGACGCGATGGGACGAGCCCAGGCCGCGAACCAGGGACGGGATGCCGTGCTCCAGCTCGCCGGCGGACCGCTCGGTGGCGCGCTGCTCGCCGCAGGCGCATGGCTGATCGGAGCGGCAATGGCCGTCTGCCAGCTCATCGCCGCAGCAACGGCATGGATGCTGCAGCGCTCGGTCGCAGCATCCGGCCCCGCCGCATCCACCCCCGCCGCTTCGGAAAACGGAGACGATCTGGCGCGTCGGCGGGGAGTCGGACCCGAACACGCCGCCGACACGCCAGATGATCTGAGTTTTCCCACTGAACGGGCGGATGCTGGACACGACGCGGAGGCCGCAGCATCCGATACCGGCCTGCTCGCAGCCGCCATCACCATTGCCAAGCCCAACGCCCTGCGCGAGGTGCGCACGGGATTCGCCTGGCTGTTCTCCCGACCCGACCTGCGCGGCGTGCTGTTCGTGGCGACGATCATCAACCTCGGCTTCAGCATCGCGCTGACCACCGTGATTTACGCGCTGCAGCAGCAGGGTCAGACGCCACTGACGATCGGACTGCTCTCGACCGGGGCGGGCGTGGCGATGCTGATCGGCGCCGTGCTCGCGCCGTTCCTGGTTTCTCGCGTCCGCGCCGGCACGATCATCATCGGCGGGCTGCTTGTCTCCACCCTCGGTATCTTCGGCATGATCCCCGTCCACGAGCCGCTGCTGCTCGCGATCGTGCTCGGTGTGATCGTGTTCTTCATCCCGGCCGTCAACGCAGCACTCATGGGCTATTTCATGGTGGCGACTCCGACCGAGATGCTCGGCCGGGCGAACAGCGCGTCCGCGGTGCTCGGCATGGGCGCGATGCCCTTGGCTCCCCTCGTCGCCGGCATCGGCCTGTCGTTCATCGGACGCGAGGCGACCCTCCTCATCGGCGCCGCGCTCTGCGCGATCTCCGTCCTGCTCGCCGTATCGACAGCCGCGCTGCGCGCGCTGCCCTCCGAGTCCGGCTGGACCGCGCACGCCGCGCAGTTCTCGATCCGATAGGGCGGATACTTGACCCTGACACAGTGGCAGGCGGGAGAACTGAGACATGTTGTCCATCGGAGCGTTCGCGCAGATCGGCCAGGTGACCCACCGGATGCTCCGGCACTGGGACACCGCCGGCCTGCTCGTGCCCGCCCACGTGGACGAGTTCAGCGGTTACCGCTCCTACGATCCTTCGCAGCTCGCGAGGCTGCACCGGATCGTGGCTCTGCGTCAGCTCGGCTTCGGCCTGGATGACATCTCGATGATCCTTGATCAGGGAGTGGATGCTGCGCGCATCGACGCCCTGCTGCGCGTACGCCGCGCGGAGGTCGAAGAAGAGCACCGGATCGCAGCCGAGCGACTCGTCGATGTGGAACGGAGACTCCACCTCATTGAGAAGGAGAATCACATGTCCCAGATCGAGATCATCGACAAGCCCCTCCCTGCGGTCCGGCTCGCTGCGCGACGGGCCGTCGTGGCAACGCAGCCCGAGATCGCCGGCGTTGTCGGGCCCGCGTTCGATGCGATCGCGGAGATCGTGGGAGATCAGCGCGGCGCGCTGGAGACACCGATCGCCCAGTACGATCACGGCGAGGACGGCGTTTCGATCACAATCGGGTACGCGTATTCAGGGCCGGCACGCGACGGCTTCGAGATCGTCGAGCTGCCGGCTGAGGATGCTGCCGTGTGCGGCATCCATCTGGGATCCATGGAGGGGATCGCTGGCAGCTGGCAGGCGATCCACGCCGAGATCCTCGCGCGCGGTTTCGTGCCGTCCGGGCCCTGCCGGGAGCTGTATGTGCGGGCCGAATCCGACGATCAGGCGGACTGGGTCACCGAGCTGCAGCAGCCCGTCACCCGCCCCTGAGCGCGCCGCGTCCCCGTGCGCGCTACCCCGCGCCTCGTGCCCCCGCTCGCGCCCAACCACCCCCACCCGAGGCCCCCTCTGCTCGCCGACGCCCTCGCTGATTTACGTAAATACGAGGGGGCGTGGACGACCAGCCTGGGCCTCGGCGAATCGTAGGCGGCGCGCGGGCGGGCGCGGGCGGGCGGGGCAGGACCGGGGGCGCGGGCGGGCGCGCGGGTCAGGCGACGAGGACCTCGTACCCGGCATCCGAAAGCTCCGGGGCGGGAGCGTCCGTGATCACGGTCTGGAACAGCTCCGGGCCACCGACCTGCGCGAACGCGGCGCGGCCGATCTTTCCGGAATCGGCGACGACCACTGCTCGTGTCGCACGCGTCGCCATCATGCGGTTCACGGCCGCTTCGCGCTCGTCGTGGGTGGCAGCACCATCGGCGGCCGAGAGCGCATTGACGCCGATGAAGGCGATATCGAGCTGGATGCCGCTGAGCAGCTGCTCCACGAACGGGCCCACGAGCTCATAGCTGCGCGAGTGGATGACTCCGCCCGTGACGACGACCTTGATGTCGGGGCGCGTCGCCAATTGAGATGCGATGTTGACGGCGTTCGTGACGATCGTGAACTCGCCGAGGTCGTCACGCGCTGCCAGAGCTGCAGCGATCGCCGTCGTCGTCGTGCCGCCGGAGAGCCCCACGACCGCCCCGGTGTGGACAAGAGCGGATGCCGCGCGCGCGATGCGATCCTTCTCATCCGTGCGCTGGTGACTCTTGTACCGGATGGGCAGCTCGTAGGCGACCGACTGCGCCACCGCTCCGCCGTGCGTCCGGGTGAGCAGCCGCTGCTCGGCGAGGCTGTCGAGGTCACGGCGGGTCGTCGCAGGCGACGCTGCGAACCGCTCCACGAGCTCGTCCACCGACACCTCCCCCTGCTCGGCGAGCAGATCGAGGATGGCGCTCAGGCGAGCGGCGCGCTTCATCAGTGCTCCTGCAGGGCGGACAGTCGCAGCATCCTCGCCGCCTCGCCGGCGACCGCGTCGCGAGCGGGAGCGATGTACTTGCGCGAATCGACCAGACGCTCATCCGAGGCGAGCTTCGATCGAACCGCGCGCGTGAAGAAGCCGTTCAGGTGAGTGGAGACGTTGATCTTCGTCATTCCGGCGCGCACAGCCTCGACGATAACGGCATCCGCGACGCCCGACGAGCCGTGCAGCACGAGCGGGACGTCGAGCGCAGCGTGCAGCCGCCCGATGAGGTCGACGTCGAGAGAAGCGCTGCGGTCGAGCATCGCGTGCGACGATCCGACCGCGACGGCGAGTGCGTCGACTCCGGTCGCCGCGACGAATGCCCGCGCCTCGTCGGGGTCGGTGCGCACACCCGGAGCGTGGGCACCGTCCTTGCCGCCGACCTCGCCGAGCTCGCCCTCGACGTAGACACCGGCCGCGTGGGCGCGCGCCGCGACGTCTCGGGTGAGCGCGACGTTCTCGTCGTAGGGCAGCGCACCGCCGTCGAACATGACCGATCCGAAACCGAGGGCAATCGCCTCATCGACGAACTCGGGGTTCTCGGCGTGGTCGAGGTGCACGGCGACCGGCGTCTCGGCACGCCGCGCGACCGCGAGGGTCGCGAGCGCGATCGGCTCGAGCGCACCGTGATAGCTCGCGCAGTTCTGCGAGATCTGCAGAATCACCGGGAGACCTACCTGAGCGGATGCCGCCACCAGCGCCTCCGCCGTCTCAAGGTGGATCACGTTGAATGCCCCGATGCCTCGGCCGGAAGCGGCGGCATCGCGGACGAGATCGGCGGCGGAGACGAGAGTCATACGGAGTCCTTCGGAGTCGTGAGAGGGTCGACGGCCGTCACGATGAGCGCGTCGGCGAGCTGCGGATGCCGCGGCGAGATCTCGCCCGCGAGCGGCATGAGCACGGCCGCAGCCGACCACGCCGTCGCGCGGCGCAGAACCGATTCGAGGTCGAGGGCTCGGTCGACGGCGAGCAGGGATGCTGCGGAGGCGACAGCCGCATCCCCCGCGCCGGTCGGGTTGCCAGCCAGGGGTTCGGGCAGGCGGGCCTGGAGGATGCCGTCGGCGCTGACCGCCAGCATCCCCTCGGCACCGAGCGAGAGCAGGACGAGCTTTGCGCCGCGGCGGAGCAGTTCGCGCGCGCCGGCGACCGGGTCGCTGATCCCGGTGGCATCGGCGAGTTCGGCCCGGTTCGGCTTGAGGACAGCGACCCCGGCATCCGCGGCCGCCAGCAGCAGCGGGCCCGAAGTGTCGACGATCACGGGACGGTCGCCCGCGGCCGCGATCAGGTCCCGCAGCAACCCGTCGGGCGCGCCGGGAGGGAAGCTTCCCGAGATCACGACGACGGATGCCGCGGCGGACTCTTCGCGGACAGCATCCACGAATTCGACCCACTCGGAGGGCGTCGGACTGACGCCGCGCTCGTTGACGATGGTCGTGTCACCGAGCGCGCGATCGACCCACGCGATGCTGCGGCGGGTGGGGGCTGCAACGGGGATCAGCAGATGCGGCACTGCGCTGCTCTCGAGCTCGTCCTGCAGCTCGGATCCGGTCGCCCCGCCGACCGTGGTGATCGCGCGCGCGGCGATGCCCTCGGCGTGCAGCACTCTGGCGACGTTCAGTCCTTTGCCACCGGCGCGCACGGCGCCGGCATCCGCACGATGCGTGCCCCCGGTCTCGATGCGATCGATTTCCCACGTCATGTCGACGGCGGGGTTCGGGGTGACGGTGAGGATCACGCTCGCTCCCTCGCGCGCAGTGCCGCGCCGAGGAGACCGGCGTTGCCGGAGAGCTCCGCGGGGATCAGCACGGGAATCCGGTGGAAGCTCAGGCGCGCAGCGAGCCGCGCACGCAGCTCATCGAAGAGAGCGCCGCCCGCGCGGGACAGTCCCCCGCCGATGATGATCGCCTCGGGCGCCATGACCGCGGTGAGCTGGGCCAGCGCGAGTGCCAGCGCGTCGAGGGCGGAGTTCCAGATATCGGCGGCCACCGCATCGCCGGATGCTGCGCGCGCGATGACGTCCTTCGCGCCGTTCGGGGTGGTGCCGGTCGCCTCGCGATAGCGGCGGGCGATGGCTCCGGCCGAGGCCATGGTTTCCAGGCAGCCGCGGGCTCCGCAGGCGCACAGCGCGCCGTCGGCAACGGGCGAGTGGCCGATCTCGCCGGCGTATCCGCCCGCCGTATACGGCTGACTGCCGATGAGGATGGAGCCGGCGATGCCCGTGCCGATGACCATCACGATGACGTCGTCGTATGCCTGCGCGCCGCCGAGTTCGTGCTCCGCCCAGCTCGCCGCGCGCACATCGTGGTCGAAGGCGATCGGAAGCCCGAGCCGCTCTTCGGCGAGCGCGCGCAGCGGAGCATCGCGCCACCCCATGTTGCTCGCGAAGACGCCGATTCCGGCATCCGCATCGACGATTCCGGGGACGACGAAGCCGAGCGCCCGCGGCTCGACGGCCGGATGCTGCGCACGTAACGCGTCCGATAACCGAGCGATCTCCTCGATCAGCGCCGCGGCCGGGTCATCGCCCGGCCGCGGCGTCGGCGTGCGCTGGAGACCGAGCGCGATGCCGTCGCCATCGAAGAGGGCGGACTTGATGTCGGTGCCTCCCACGTCGAAGGCGAGTACCGGAGCCCCCGCCCCGATCCCCGAATCGTTGATGCTCACGCGTCCAGGATGACCGATCGGGAGAGGTTACGGGGCATATCGGGGTCGAGTCCCTTGGCCACGGCGCGATCCAGTGCCACGCGGTGCAGGCGAGCGAGGTCGGCCAGAGGGTCGATGTCGTGCTGCACGAAGCGTCCGCCGGTGGCCTCGACCTGACCGGCCAGACCCTCGGGTGCGACGCCGAACTGCCAGGTGATGCGGCCGGGAGCAGCGATCGCGATCGGACCGTGACGGTAGTCCATCGACGGGTACGACTCGGTCCACGACTGCGAGGATTCGCGCATCTTCAGAGCCGCTTCGTGCGCAAGGCCGATGCTCCAGCCCCGACCGAGGAACGTGTACTGATCAGCCGTCGTGAGCGTCTCATCGTCTGTCGCGGCGAGAACCGCCGACGCATCCGCGATCGACTTCGCGACATCCGCGTCCAGGCCGAGCGATGCACGCATCAGAGTCAGCGCGGTCGTCGCGAACCGCGTCTGCACGACCGACTGCTCGTCGGCGAACGGCAGCAGCACCGCCTCATCGGCGAGGTCGACCAGGGGCGAGGTCGGGTCGCCGATCACACCGATGACCGGGATGCGGCCCGTGACCTGCCGGGTGACCTCGAGCACCTCGCTGGTCGTGCCGGAGCGGGTGAGGGCGACGATCGCGTCGTAGTCGCGATCGAGGAAAGCCTCGGATGCTGCATATGCATCGGTCACGCCGTGCCCTGCGGTCTCACGCAGAGCAGCGTACGACTGCGCCATGAACCATGAGGTGCCGCATCCGATGACGGCGACGCGCTTGCCGGACGACGGCAGCATCTTCTGCTCGGTGCGCATCTCGGCGGCGCGCGCCCAGGTCTCGGGCTGCGACAGCAGCTCTTCGCGCATGTGTGCGCCGGGGGTACTCGGGTCGCTCATTCGTGACACCTTTCTCTGAAATTGTGACTGCACTATTTTGCTTGAATCGGTCTCATGCAATCATAAGTCATCGATCGTGACCCATATGTTATTCGTCCTAACTTGACCTTCGGGGACCGTGAGAATAGTTTCAAGCCACAGAGACTTCCTGCGGCGAGTCTGGAGGCAAAGGTGCCACGCAGCATGAACGCCAACCCTGGCGCACTCAACGGCTTCACCGCCGTACCGCGTCGAGCTATGCCCTCCGCACCCCTCCGTGAAGCGCACGGGCAGCATCGCTGACCCGTCGAACTCGACCGAATCACACCACGAGGAAAGGTACGAAAGATGGAACTCAACAACACCTCCATCAGCCGCCGCAACCTGTTGCGCGGAACGGTAGCAACGGCGTTGCTGCTGCCGTTCGGCATGTCGCTGGCATCCTGCGCAGCACCTGGTGGGGGAGGTGGCGGCGGAGGCGCCACGGGCGAGGTCACCGCTGACAACCCGTTCGGTGTTGCCGCCAACTCGACGGTGGATGCAGTCATCTTCAACGGCGGATACGGCGTGGACTACGTCGAGAACTCCGCGAAGATCATGGAGAAGAGCAAGGGCATGGACGGGGTGACCATCAAGGTCTCTCCCTCGACCAAGATCGCCACCGAACTCCAGCCGCGCTTCGTCGGCGGCAATCCGCCGGACCTCGTAGACAACTCCGGTGCGAACTCCATCGGCTGGAACACGATCATCGATCAGCTCGAAGACCTCACCGATGTGGTCGACGCCGAGAACCTCGAGGGCACGAAGATCGCCGACACCCTCTTCGCCGGCGTCAAGGAACCAGGCACGTTCGATGGCAAGTTCGTGGCGCTGAACTACGTCATGACCGTCTACGGCATCTGGTATTCGTCGAGCCTGTTCGAGAAGAACGGCTGGGAGGTTCCGAAGAGCTGGGAGGACCTCAAGGCTCTCGGCGAAGCCGCGAAGGCGCAGGGCAAGTACCTGTTCCTGTGGGGCAAGGAAGCCGCCACGTACTACCAGACGCTCGTCATCGACTCCGCGGTCATCCAGGGCGGCGACGAGGTGCGCCTGCCGCTGGAGAACCTCGAGGAAGGATGCTGGTCGAACCCGATCATCCAGGACATCCTGACGATCCTGCACGACCTCATCACGTCGGGCTACGTCAAGCCCGGCGGCTCGGGCACGCAGTTCACCGAGGCCCAGGCGCAGTGGAGCAACAAGGAAGAGGCGCTGCTGTACCCGTCGGGCTCGTGGATCGAGAACGAGATGAAGTCGCAGACTGCCGAGGGCTTCAACATGATGGGCATCGCCGAGCTGCCGCTCAACGGTGACCAGACCACCCCTGCGGGCTACATGCGCGCAGAGGCCGGCGAGCCGTTCATCGTCCCGAGCAAGGCGAAGAACCCGGCCGGCGGCAAGGAGCTGCTGCGCACCATGCTCTCGAAGGAGTCCGCGGTCGCGTTCGCCAAGGAGAAGCTCGCACCGACGATCGTCAAGAACACCGTTCCCGAGGATGGCTTCGGCTCGACCGCTCTGCAGTCGCAGGGCAAGATGCTCGCAGCCGCCGGAGACAACGTCTTCACGATCAAGTTCTACAACCTGTACGGCATGAACAGCGACCAGCTGCCGATCTGGAACTCGTTCCTCGACGGCAAGATGAGCGTCGAAGAGATCACGAACCAGCTGCAGGCACTCACCGACAAGGTCCGCGAGGATGACTCGGTCACCAAGATCGAGATCAAGTGACATCTGCTCCCGGTCTTGACACGGCGCTGGACACCGCCGTGGTCACTGCTGCAAAGGCGGGGCGGCGCAAGCGGCCCCGCCTCGGCAAGCGCCCGTTGACCTTCGATTACATCTCGTTCCTGCTGGTCTTCCTCGTCCTCCCGGTCGCGATCTTCCTGATCTTCGTGATCTCGCCGTTCGTGCAGGCCGTGTACTACTCGATGACGAACTGGACCGGGTTCTCACCCGAGATGGACTTCGTCGGACTGAACAACTTCGTGCGCCTCTTCACCGACACGACCTTCCTCCAAGCGATGGGCAACAACATCGTCCTGGCGATCTTCGTCCCGGTGATCACCCTGACGGTCGCGCTGATCTTCGCCAGCATGATCACCGTCGGCGGGCCCAGCACCGGACAGGTCAGGGGCCTTTCGGGCTCGAGCTTCTACCGCGTCGTCTCGTTCTTCCCGTACGTCATCCCTGCGATCGTCATCGGTATCCTCTGGGCGCTGATCTACTCGCCGGAGGGCCTGCTCAACGGCATCCTCACGGCCGTAGGTCTCGATACGAATGGCTTCGCGTGGCTCGGTGATGAGAGAACCGCGATGGGTGCGTCGATCTTCGTGATCGTCTGGGGAATGGTCGGCTTCTACATGGTGCTGTTCATCGCCGCCATCAAGGGCATCCCCTCGGAGGTCTACGAAGCGGCCCGTATCGACGGTGCTGGCCGGTACCGCACGACGATCTCGATCACGCTGCCGCTGATCCGCGACAACGTGCAGACCGCGGTCATCTACATCGGCATCCTCGCCCTCGACGCGTTCGTCTACATGGCCGCGTTGAACTCGACCGGCGGCCCCGGCAACACCACCCTCGTGATGTCGCAGTATCTGTATCGCACCGCGTTCGAGAAGAGCCAGTTCGGCCTGGCCAGCGCCATGGGCGTCGTGCTCGCAGTCGTCACGCTGGTGTTCGCCGCTGTCGTGTTCCTGATCAACAGACTCACCGGCGGCAAGGAAGATGGGGGACGCCTGTGAGCGACAAGACGCAGAATCTGATCGTGATCGATCGGAAGCGCGCCCGCAGGGATGCGGCGTTCATCCGAACGACCCGCGGGACCACCGGCGACAAGGTGATCAGCACGATTTCGCACGTGATCCTGGCGATCTGGTCGATCATCGTGATCCTGCCGCTGCTGTGGACGCTGTTCAGCTCGTTCAAGACCACCGGCGAGATCTTCGACTCGCCGTTCACGCTGCCGTCATCGTGGGAGCCCACGAACTACATCAACGCCTGGACGAAGTACAACTTCGGCCAGATGTTCTTGAACACCGTCATCGTGGTCGGTGTCGCACTCGTCCTGGTGATGCTGCTCGGTGCGATGTGCGCTTACGTGCTCGCCCGGTTCTCGGTGCCCGGCAGCAGGGTCATCTACTACCTGATGCTCGCGGGTCTCACCTTCCCGGTGTTCCTCGCGATCGTTCCGCTGTTCTTCATCCTGCAGGGCATCGGGCTCCTCGGCACCCTGCCGGGGCTGATCATCACCTACGTGGCGTTCGCGCTGCCGTTCACGGTGTTCTTCCTGTACTCGTTCTTCAAGTCATTGCCGTACGAGATCCAGGAAGCGGCCTACGTCGACGGCGCCAGTGAATGGCGCACGTTCTTCCAGGTGATGCTGCCGATGGCCAAGCCCGGACTCGCCGCGATCGGTATCCTCAACTTCCTCGGTCTATGGAACCAGTTCCTGCTACCGGTGGCGTTGAACCCGAACGCCTCGCAGTACGTGCTCTCGCAGGGAATGGCGGCGTTCGCGTCGGCTGCCGGATACGAAGTCGATCAGGGTGCGCTGTTCGCCGCGGTGATCATCACGATCGTGCCGGTGCTGATCGTGTACATCTTCTTCCAGCGCCAGCTGCAGGGATCGGTGTCGCAGGGCACGTCGCGGTAGGTCGGCGGCGCCGGCTGCGAAGGACCGCTGGTCGGTGAGGTGGATGCTGTCGTCGTGGCATCCGGTTCCGTGCCGTTCGCGCACGACGCATCATCACGACGTAGGACGGTCAGCGCCGCACGGCGTTCACCTCGTACGCTGAGAGCATGAGAGCCTCGCATCAACGACGCCTGCCGGCGATGGATCTCGCCGTCGACACCGGCTTCGCAGTCCTGCTCATCGTGTGCGCGATTCGGTACTTCAGCCGGCACCCCTTGGAAGGCGTCGGATTCGCCGCGCTCGTTCTCGCCGTCGGTGCCGCCGTGAGCTATGCGATCGCGGTGATCAGCCGCCGCGACCCCGAGACCGCCCGTGCCGTCTCCGGCCTCGAGGCCGTCGGCTCACGGCAGGGCGTCGGCCTCCTTCTCGCGACCGCCTTCTGGCTGCCGCTCACCGTTCTTGCGCCCTCGTTCGGATGGTGCGGCTTCGCCCTGTTCTTCGCCGTGCACCGGGTGATCCGAGGTCGGCTCGCCATCGTGATCTCCGGAGCCATCGTCATCGCGGTCAGCGTGGGGCTGTTCCTGATGTCGAATGGCGATGACCTGGGACTCGTGCTCGGACCGTTCTTCGGCGGTCTCGTGCTCACCTACGCATACACCGCGCTGGATCGGGCTCTGGACGCGCAGCAGGTACTGATCGGCGAGCTGATCGATACGCGCGAGCAGCTCGCCGATTCAGAACGCGACGCCGGTGCGCTCGCCGAGCGCGAACGGGTGGCCGGCGAGCTGCACGACACCGTGGTGCAGAGCACCGCATCCGCACTGCTCATGCTGGAGTCGGATGATCTGCGCGGTGAGACCGCATCTCCCGCTGTGCGGGACGCGCGGGAAGCGCTGCGCGAAACGCTCATCGAGACCAGGCAGCTCCTGCACGGACTGGCGAGTCCACGCACAGGCGTCGACTCACTCGCTGCGGTATTGGAAGCGCAGTCGGCGGCGGCCGGGGCATCCTTCTCGGTGATCGGCGCAGACCGCAGCGTCTCCGATGACATCTCGCACGCGCTCTCGCGCGTGGTGCAGGAAGCGCTCATCAACGCGCGCAAGCATGCGCACGCTTCGTCGATCCATGTCACGCTCACCTTCTTCGACGGCGCGGTGAGCCTCGACGTGGCAGACGACGGGATCGGTTTCGATCCCGCTGCTCACGCGATGCACGCGACCGAGAGGAGTTCGGGCTTCGGCATCCGCGCCATGTCGTGGCGCATGCAGAATCTTGACGGTGCGCTCACGATCGAGACCCGCCCCGGCGACGGCACCGTCATCTCCGCGATCGTTCCCACACCTGTTGTCGAGGAAAGCGCTTCATGATCCGGATACTGCTGCTCGATGACCATCCCGTGCTCCGCCACGGCATCCGCGCGGTGCTCGATACGCAGAGCGACCTGGAGGTCGTCGCCGAAGCGGGATCGGTCGCGGAGGCCGTCGCCTCCGCGGCGGGAATCGATGTCGCGCTGGTCGATCTCGATCTCGGCGATGACGTCCCCGACGGCATCGAGGCGATCCGTGCGATCCGTCGGGAGAACCCCGATACCCGCGTGCTCGTGTTCACCGCGTACGACTCGGATGCCGACATCGTGCGTGCCCTGGATGCCGGTGCCGCCGGATATCTGGTCAAGGACAGCAGGCCCGCCGAGCTGTTCCACGCTATCCGCCAGGCCGCAAACGGAGACCGTGCTCTGGAGGGCCCCATCGGCGCGCGCGTTCTGGAACGCATCGACAGGCCGGAGGAGGCGCTCACCTCGCGCGAGCTGGAGGTTCTCACGCTGGCGGCCGGTGGGTCATCCAACCGCGATCTCGCCCGCGCCCTGCATGTCAGCGAAGCGACGGTGAAGACCCATCTGCACCACGCATTCGCCAAGCTCGGCGCCGACAACCGGCAGGCGGCGATCGCCGTGGCCGTCAGACGCGGCTTCATCCGCATCTGAGCGCACGGCGTTCTGTCAGGTAGCTTCAACTGATCGGTTGATGTGCCGATTCTCGGCGATTCCTAACGTGGAATGTGTTCGCTTCGACGATCCGCGTCGAGGCTCTCATTCCCTCAGGAAAGTAGAGAACACCATGCAGAACCGCATTGCTCCCTCGCGTCGCTCCATGATCACGGCATCCGTCATCACCGCCGTCGCGATCGGTCTCGTACCTGCCGGAGGCGCGTTCGCCGCCGACAGCACCGCCGCTCCGATCTCGATCACGAGCGCCGCAGAAAGCACCCCCTCCGCCGTACTGGCCGACACGCCGTGGGAGACCACCGGCGCCGTGGACCAGGATGGCAACGAGATCGCGCTGACCGACGAGGCAGTGGCGAACTTCGTCGGCTGGGCCTATTACAAGACCGACGGCACCTTCACGATGTACAACCTCGACGACTCCCCGAAGATGCAGGGCGACTGGACCGTCTCGGCAGACGGCTCGGAACGAACTCTGGTCGCGAAGGATGCCGCCGGCGAGGTGCTCTTCGAGCGCACGGTGCCGATCACCGCGCTCACCGATGAAGAATTCACCTACCGGGTCGTCCCCGACGAGACCGACCCGTCGACCTACTACGACATCATCCACACACCGACCGATCACCCCGAGCCCGTGGCCGACGCCCCCGTCGACGACGAGGCCTCGACCGGCGGCGACGCGGGTGCCGCCGAAGGTGACGCTGCGGACACCGGTGCCGCTGATGGCGCCGCCGATGGTGAGGAGCTTGCCGAGACGGGCGGCGGCGGTCCGATCGCTGCACTCGTCGCAGGAGTCGTCGCTCTGCTCGGTGGCGCCGCCGTGTACATCACGCGCATGGTGCGCCGCGGACGCACCAGCTGATCCGTATCCGTCCCTGACACCGCACACCATGATCACCCACGGAGGACCACCATCATGAAGATACGATCTCTTGTTCTCGCCGCGACCGCGATGTCGGTGTCTCTCGTTCTCGCCGGGTGCGCTGCCGCGGCATCCGGCCCGACTGGCCGCGCGTCAGATGCTCCGTCGCCCGACCCCTCGTCGGACGATGACGGACCGACGCAGAAGGTACTCGACGCGAAACTCATCGCCGCCGCCTGGGAGAACGACGTCGACACCGCCGCGGAGCTGATCCAGGCGGGCGCGGATGTGAACGCCAAGGATGACACGGTGCAGAGCGCCTACCTCATCGCGACCAGTGAGGGCTATCTTGCGCTGCTGGATCTCACGCTTGAGAACGGTGCAGATGTGACGAGCCTGGATTCCTGGGGGGGCACCGGCCTCATCCGCGCAGGCGAGCGGGGCCACGCCGGCATCGTCGGACGACTTCTTCAGGCGGGGACCGACCCCGACCACGTCAACAACCTCGGGTGGGTGGCGCTGCACGAGGCTCTGGTCTTCGCAAAGACCGACGCTGTCGACGCCTACGTGGACACCGTGCGCGTTCTCGTCGCAGGAGGAGCCGATGTGAGCATTCGCTCTGAAAGAGGCGGCATGACCCCCGTGGAGCTCGCCGAGGAACATTCTCTGCATCCGCAGGCCGAACTCCTGCGTGCCGCGGGCGAGGTGAGCGTGCTGGAACAGGACGAGGCCGACCAGCGGCTTCTGAATGCAGCGCAGGACGGTGACGCGGATGCCGCGGCACTCGCGCTGCGCGCGGGAGCGGATATCGAGGCCCGCAACGACCTCGAGCAGACTCCGCTGCTGCTGGCCTCCACGCACGATCGCGTCGCGGTGGCGCGGTTGCTCGTCGCGCTCGGCGCCGATCCGGACGCCCTCGACTACCGGCACGACACACCCTGGCTCGTCACCGGCGTGACCGGGAGCGTCGCGATGCTCGAGGCACTCCTGCCCGCAGACCCGGACATGACGATCCCCAACAGGTACGGCGGGCTCTCCCCCATCCCCGCCGGTGAGCGCGGCCACTCGGAGTACATCACGCGCGTCGTGAGCACGGGAGTCGACCTGGATCATGTGAATGATCTGGGGTGGACCGCGCTGCTCGAAACGGTCGTGTTCGGCGATGGGTCGCAGCGGTACGTCGACATCGCGACCGCGCTCGTCGACGCGGGCATCGACATCGACATCGCCGATGGCAACGGCGTGACCGCCGTAGAGCATGCCCGGTCGAAGGGGCAGACCGCTGTCGTCCGAGTGCTGGAGAGCGCCAGCGCGCAGTGATACAAGCCGCCTCCCCGAGTCGCCCCCCCTGCGACTCGGGGAGGCTTTCACTGTCTGACCGCAGCCGCTTCGCCGCGATCGAGTGACTGCGCGATGGCATCCATCACGAGTTGCGCCCGGTAGCCGTCCTCGATCATCGGGAGGCCCTCCCGCGTGCGGCCGCGCGCGAGTGCGACGAAGTCGCCGATCTGCGCGCCGGCCCCGTCGGCGAAAGCAGTAACCGGGACAGGCCGGCGCTGAAGACCGGATGCCGTGCCGATGACGACATCCGGCGCATTCGAGTTGGTTCTGATCCAGCCCTCCTCTGCGAGGACCTCGATGGTGATACCGCCAGGTCCGCCGGCATCCGGAGCGACGCGACTGATCGTCAACGACGCCGTCGTTCCCGAGGATGCGACGAGGTGCACGTCCGCCGTGTCGAGATTGGTGACCGCACGCGCTCGGCCTTCACCGTCTGGTCGTTCCGGAATCGTCGTTCGTCCGAATGCCGTGACCTGATTCACGTCCCCGGCCATCCAGCGCACGACATCGATGGCGTGCGGGCCGAGATCGGAGACGACGCCGAGCGGCTCGGCGTCGTGATCGAAATGCCAGTCCCAGCTGTGCGCTGGCGTCGCCGCCGAGGACTGCAGGTAGTCGATGCGCACATGCCGTACCGGCCCGGCGATGCCGGAGTCGATGACCTCACGGAGTTCTCGGAACAGCGGCTGCCAGCGCAGCGTGAATCCCGTGAGCGCTGGCCGGCCCTGGAGCATGTCGCGGATGCGGCGCGCGCCCTCTCCCTCCAGCGCGAGCGGCTTCTCGCAGAGGACGGCCACGTCGAAATCCGAGACCGCGCGCACGGCGGCCTCGTGCTGGCCGGGAGGGGTCGCGATGATCACGCCGTCGAGGTTCTCTACGCACAGCATCCGCTCGATGTCGTCGTAGGAATGCGGGATGCCGTGGTCCGCGGCGAAGGCGGATGCTCGTGCGGCGTCGCGGCCGCACACGGCCACGAGGACGACGTCGCTGAGTGCTCGAACCCCAGGAATCAGGTACGTCGACGGCCACATCCCGTGACCGATGATGCCCAGCCGGAAAGCCACGAGTCAGCGCCCTTCGGCGGCCTCGGTGTGGTGGCGGATGACCTCGGCGACGACGAAATTGAACCACTTCTCGGCGAACTCGGGGTCGAGGTGCGCCTCTTCGGCGAGCGCACGCAGCCGTGCGACCTGCTGCTCCTCGCGCCCGGGGTCGGAGGGCGGCATCGCGTGCTCCGCTTTGAGGATGCCGACCTGCTGAGTGGCACGGAAGCGCTCGGCGAGCATGTAGATCAGCGCGGCATCGATGTTGTCGATCGTGCCGCGCAGGCGCAGCAGTTCGGCGCGGGCATCCTCAGCGTCGGTCATGGCTCTCCCTGTTCGTCGGCGCTTAAGACGATATCGCGCCCGCGCCCTCTAGAGTTGGCGCATGAGCAATGACCTGCCCACGACACCTGAGGAATCCGGCCCTTCGGCAAAGACGCCGTCCGCCGGAAATGCGTCGCCTGCGAAGGATGCGCCGAAAGCAGCAGTCGTGGTGAAGAAGTCGAAGAAGGCCAAGAAGGCCAAAAAGACCGAGCCCGACGAGCATCCCCTCACCCCGAAGCCGGTCATCGAGCCTGAGCCGCCGTCGCGGTCGTTCTGGACGCGCATCGACAAGCCCTTCACCTTCGGGTTCCTCGTCGCGCTGGGAGCGCTGGCTGCGATCCTCCTCGGCATGGCGCTGTCAAACCTCTCGACCGTGCTGATCTACATCGCTCTCGCACTGTTCGCAGCTCTCGGGCTCGACCCGGCGGTGCGTTTTCTCGAACGTCGGCACATCGGTCGCGGATGGAGCGTTCTCATCGTTCTCATCGGGCTCATCGTGGTGCTGGGTCTTGTGCTGTGGACGATCATCCCGACCGTCGTCGATCAGATCACCTCGTTCGTCAAGAGCGTCCCCGGCCTCGTCAGCGATTTCACGGCGAGTGATGTTTACAAGACGCTGGACAAGCAGTTCGGTGACCAGTTCCAGGACCTCGTCGCCGACGTCCAGAGCTTCCTCACCAACCCCAGCAACATCGCGACCATCGGCGGCGGTGCACTTCAGGTCGGTGCATCCATCGCGACCGGGATCTCCGGCGTAGTGATCGTTCTCGTGCTCATCATCTACTTCGTCGCAACCCTCCCCACCATCAAGAAGTCGCTGCTGCGCCTGGTGCCGGCCCGCGACCGCGAGAACACGGCGATCATCACGGAGCAGATCACCGACTCGGTCGGCGGGTACGTGATGGGCATGGTGATACTTGCCTTCATCAACTCGATGATCGTGCTGATCCTCTACACGGTGATGGGGCTGCCGTTCCCGCTACTGCTGGCCGTGGTCGCGTTCCTGATCACGCTCATCCCCCTCGTCGGATCCCTGATCTTCTGGGTGATCGGCACCGGAATCGCGCTGTTCACCAGCCCGATCCTGGCGCTGATCTTCGCCGTGATCTACCTGGTCTACATGCAGCTGGAGTCGTACTTCCTCACCCCGCGCGTCATGAATCGGGCGATCTCGATCCCCGGATCCCTGGTGGTCATCGGCGCGCTCGTCGGCGGTACGCTCCTGGGACTCCTCGGAGCGCTCGTAGCGGTGCCGGTCGCGGCATCCATCCTCATCATCATCAACAAGGTCTGGATACCGCGCCAAGACTCCCGGCTCTGACCCCGAAGCCGCGGTCAGATGGTGACGTCGACGACGCCGATGAAGCGACTGCCGACGCCTTCGATCTCGGTGCGGTGCTGGTTGGATGCTGGCGCGGGAAGCTCTTGCGGTGCGTGAACGCGGCAGCTGAGATAGGTGAACTCCGGCCACCATTTCTTCGGTCGCGCCGACTCGGTGAACCCGCACACGTCGCATTTCAGGGTGACCCAGACGGGACGGGCGCCCTTCGTACGGTTCGCGCGCGACTGGATCAGCCACGCGGGTGGATCCTGTTCGAGCGCCGCGACGGCTTCTTCGCTCATGCCAGCATCGAGCCCGTGACGGGCGGCCATCTCGGGGGAGATGTCGAGTCGCTGGGCGACCTCGCGTGCGCTGGCCATCAAATGAGGCCCTTGTCGGTCAGCCACTTCGTGGCGATGTCCTCCGGGGACTTCTGATCGACCGTGCTCTGCACACCCATCGCGACGAGGTCTTCGGCGGACAGCTCTGCACTGACGGCGTTGATCACTTCGGCGATCTCGTCGGCGATCTCGCTGGATGCGATCGGCACGACGTTCGAGGCGAGGATGAGGTTCTTCGGGTCCTCGAGCGCGACGATGTCCTCGGTTTCGAAGGCGGGGTCGGCGCTGTAGATGTCGGCGACCTGGATCTCGCCGGCCAGCAGCGACTCGAGCGTGGTGTCACCCGTCGCCGAGAACGCGAGGTCGACGCCGTAGAGCTCCTGGGCGCCGGCCGGACCATAGGGGCGCTGTTCGAACTCGGGGGCTCCGCCGATCGTGACCTTCTCGCTGACGTTCGCGAGGTCGGCGATCGTCGTGAGGTCGTTCGCCTCGGCGAACTCGGTGGTCACCGTGTAGGTGTCCTGGTCGCTGGCCTCGGCGTAGTCGAGCGCAGTGAGACCGTCGGGGAGAGCCTCCTGCAGTGCGGCGTAGACGTCTTCGGGGCTGGTGGCCTCGGCTGAGTCGTCGTAGTACTCCAGCAGGTTTCCGGTGTACTCGGGGAACAGCCCGATCGCCCCCGATTCGAGGTCGGGCATGTACGCGTCGCGCTGGCCGATGTTGAACTGACGGTCGACGGTGTACCCGGCGCCCTCGAGCGCCTGCGCGTAGATCTCGGCGACGATCTCGTTCGAATAGTAGGCCTGCGATCCGACGACGATCGTGTCCGATTCACCGCCGGAGGATTCGTCGGTGGGAGCGTCGAGCGGGTTGCTGCTCGAGCAGCCGGCGAGCACGAGGGATGCGGCGAGCGCGACTCCGGTCGCGAGGGCAAGGCGTGATTTGCGTGCGGTGAACATGATGTTCCTTACTGTGTTGGGGAGTCAGGCGGAAGCTGTGGATGCTGTGGAAGCCGCGGCTGCGGCCTTGCGACGGGCCGCGCGCGGCCCCGGGGTGCTGGGCTTTGCGACGCGGATGCCCGCAGGCACGGCCATCCGCTGGGCGAGGGCGAGCAGCAGGTCGACGATGAGGGCGAGGACGGCAACGAGGATCGCACCGCCCAGCACCTGGTCGAACCGGCGCAGCGGAATGCCCTGGATGATTGGCCAGCCGAGCCCACCGAGGTTGACGTAGGCGGCGATCGTGACGGTCGCGATGACCTGCAGTGTCGCCGAGCGGAGGCCACCGATCAGCAGGGGAAGTCCGAGCGGAACTTCGACCTTCCAGAAGACCTGCCACTGCGTCATGCCGGTCGCGCGGGCGGCGTCGATGATCCGGCGATCGATCGCTTCGAGCCCGGTGTATGCACCGGCGAGCAGCGAAGGGATCGCGAGCAGGACGAAGGTGATCGTCGCGGCCTCGGGGACGCGCAGCACGCCCATCAGCAGCACCAGCAGCACCATGAGCCCGAACGACGGCACAGCGCGGGCGGCACCCGAGATCGCCACGGCGAATTCCCGGCCGCGGCCGGTGTGTCCGATGGCCCACCCGGCCGGCACGGCGATGACGGCGGCGATGAGCACGGAGATGATCGTGTAGAAGAGGTGCTGGCCGAGGAGCGTCGGCAGCGCGTACTGGCCTTCGAGCCGCTCCGGTGAGAACAGCCAGGCGAAAGCCTCGGCGAACAGATTCATGCGGCTGCCCTCATCGGCAGCATCCGGCGGCGGGTAGTGGGCGTGGACGCGGCACGTGTCCACGGCATGATGGCGCGACCGGCGAGCATGAGCAGCAGATCGATGACGAGGGCGATGATGACCACGGCGAGGACTCCCGCCAGAACCTCGGGGATGATCCGGCGCTGCAGCCCGTTGGTGAACAGGTAGCCGAGGTTCTCGACGCCGACGAGGATGCCGACCGTGGCGAGCGAGATCGTGCTGACCGCTGCGACGCGGAGCCCGGCGAGGATCACGGGGCCGGCAAGCGGCAGATCGACCGTCCAGAATCGGCGAAGCCCCCCGTACCCGACCGCCGTGGCCGCCTGGCGAATACCGGGATCGACCGAATCGAGGCCATCCGCGACCGAGCGCACGAGGATCGCCACGGCGTAGATCGTCAGCCCGACGATGAGGTTGATCTCGAGACGGGCCTGATAGCCGAGCACCGAAGGCAGCAGGATCAGCAGCGCGAGCGAGGGGATCGTGTAGAGGAGCCCTGTGAGGACGATGATCGGTCCGCGCACGAGCCGGTACCGCCAAGCGACCCATCCGAGCGGGAGCGACAGGGCGAACCCGATCACGATCGCGATCGCGCTCTGGCGCAGATGCGTCAGCGCGAGCCCGAGGATCAGGTCGAGATTGTCGGCAACCCAGGTCATCAGCCGTTCCCTGAGCCCGCCCGCGAGCCGATCGCTGAGCCTGTCGAAGCGCTCGGCGTCTCCGCCACGTCATCCACAAGCGCACCCTGCGTGCGACCGTCAGCATCGACGACCACACGACCGCGGGGCGTCTGCTTGATCCGCAGCGCGCGCTTGCCCCGCTCGGCACCGATGAAGGCCGAGACGAAGTCATCTGCCGGATTCTCGATGATCTCGCTAGGACTGCCGACCTGCACGATGCGTGCGCCCTTGTCGAGAATGACGACCTGGTCGCCGAGGAGGAATGCCTCATCGATGTCGTGCGTGACGAACACGACCGTTTTGTCGAGTTCGACCTGCAGGCGGATGAGCTCCTGCTGCAGATCGGCGCGCACGATCGGGTCGACCGCGCCGAAGGGTTCGTCCATCAGGAGGATGTTGGGGTCGGCGGCAAGCCCCCGCGCCACTCCGACGCGCTGCTGCTGCCCGCCGGAGAGCTGACTGGGATACCGGTCCGCGAGGGCACGATCGAGCCCCACGGTGTCGAGCAGATCGCGCGCACGATCGTGCGCCTGCTTCTTCGGCGTGCCGTTCAGCCGCAGCACGGTTGCGACATTGTCGATCACCGAGAAGTGCGGCATGAGGCCGGAGTTCTGCATGACGTACCCGATGCGACGCCGCAGGGCCACCGGATTCCCCGTCAGCACGCTCGTGCCGTCGATCTCGACGTCACCGCTGGTCGGCTCGACCATGCGGTTGATCATGCGCAGCAGCGTCGTCTTGCCGCATCCGGACGATCCGACGAACACCGTCGTCTTACGAGATGGCAGCACGAGACTGAAGTCCTCGACGGCCAGCGTGCCATCGGGGAACCTCTTCGATACCGAGCGGAACTCGATCATGCGGAGTACCCGATCATGAGACGAACCGTGCCCGCTATGGTCTAACCTCCACGTCGGGGGCGAACGCGATGTGGGCAGAGAAGTCCTTGCCCACCCGCTCGAACGCACTCGGGTACGCGTTCGGGTAACCCCACGCCCGATCGGCATAGGTCTCGCCGTCGACGACGGCCGAGTAGTACTGCGCTGCACCCTTCCACGGACACGTGTACTGCGTCGGGCTCTCGACGAGCACGCCGTCCTTCACCGCGGACAACGGAAAATACCAGTTGCCCTCGATCGAGATGAGATCGCTGTCGTCGGCTTCGGCGATCGTGGTTCCTGCGAGTACAGCCTTCATGGTGGTGCCTCCTCGATTTCGGTTTCGAGCGTATAAGAGATGTCGGACATCGGCACCAGGTCAGGCGGAATCGCGTCCGTATGCCTCCAGCATCCGGAGCCAGATCTCACTCACCGCCGGGTATGCCGGCACGGCGTGCCAGAGGCGCGCGATCGGCACCTCGCCGACGATCGCGACGGTCGCGGCCTGCAACAGCTCCGCAACATCGGGACCGACGAAAGTCGCACCGAGGATGACGTCGCGCTCGGTGTCGACGACCATGCGGGCCTGTCCGCTGTAGCCGTCCTCGCGCAGGCTCGCACCGGCCACCGCTCCAAGATCCTGGTCGATCACGCGGGTGGTGTATCCGGCATCCGCTGCCGCCTTCGCCGTCAGACCGACCGAGGCGACCTCGGGCTCTGCGAAGACGACCTGCGGGACTGCGGCCTCGTCGGCGGTGGCGACGTGCCGGCCCCAGGCCGCGTCATCGATGCCGTCGCCGTTCGCGCGCGCCGCGATCGCGTCGCCCGCCGCACGCGCCTGATACTTGCCCTGGTGAGTCATCAGCACGCGGCCGTTGACATCGCCGACCGCGTAGAGCCAGTCGCTCCCCTGCACGCGGAGCGTGTCGTCCGTCGTGATGTATTCGCCCGGTTCGAGACCGACCGCATCGAGGCCGATGTCGCCGCTGCGCGGGATGCGGCCGGTCGCCGCGAGCACCTCTGCCGCCGTGATCTGCTCGCCTCCGCTGAGGGTGATCGTGACGGCATCCGCGTCTCGGGTCACCCTGTCGGTGCCGGTATTCGTGCGCACGTCGACACCGAGATCGCGCAGGCTCGCGGCGACGCGTTCGCCGGCGAACGGCTCCATCCCGGAGAGCAGCTCGCCGCGCGCGATGAGCGTGACCTCTGCGCCGAGCCCTGCGTAGGCGGTGGCCATCTCGACGCCGACGACTCCGCCGCCGATGATGGCGAGGGATGCCGGAATCTCCTGCGCGCTCGTCGCCTCGCGGCTCGTCCAGGGATTCGACTCGGCCAGTCCCGGAATCCGCGGGATCGCAGCATCCGTTCCCGTACTGATCGCGACCGCATGGCGGGCCGTCAGCACGCGTTCGGTGCCATCAGCACCTTCGACGGTGACTTCGCGTTCACCGGTGAGCCGACCGTGGCCGCGCACCAGGTCGATCCCGGCCGACTCGAGCCAGTCGACCTGGCCGGCATCGGACCAGTCGCTGGTGAAGGAATCCCGGCGGGCGAGGACCGCGGTCGGATCGAGCTCTCCGCCGATCACCCCCTGCACATGCTGGGCGGCGCGTAGCGCCTGGGCCGAGCGCAGCAGCGCTTTCGACGGCATGCACGCCCAGTACGAGCATTCGCCGCCGACGAGTTCGCTCTCGACGATCACGGCGGTCAGGCCACCCTGGACGGCGCGGTCCGCCACGTTCTCACCGACGGGTCCTGCGCCGATCACTATGAGATCGTATTCGTCTGTCGACATCGTGATGCCTTCTTCCGGTCGAGCCTGAGCCTGCGGAGCAAGTCTTCCCGATGTGCAACGTCATGTCACGGGGTTGTTGTTCCCGGCGCGGCGCGCGGCGGGTCAGCGGGCGAGCAGGATGCTGGTCGGCGTGGGCGCCACGGCGCGGTGGCGGATGCCGCGGGGCGCACCCGTGCGCTCATCGAGGTCGAGGACGCTGATCGCGTTCGACCGCTGCCCGGCCACCAGCAGCGACCCGTCGTGCACGAGGTGGTGCCGGGGCCAGTCCACACCGGACTCGGCGAGCGCGAACGGCTCGACCATCTCTCCAGCGCCGCGCACGCGCAGGGCCGCGATCGTGTTGCTGCCGCGCACCGAGACGTAGAGGGTCTCGCCATCGCGCGAGCGGGAGATCTCGGAGGGGAAGTCGAGTCCCTCCTGCATCCCGGGTGCGGCGGAGACGCCCGCGATGGCGCCCCAGTATCCGTCCTCACCAGCGGCGAGCGTGAAGACCTCGCCGGAGTATTCGGTGACAACATGCAGGTGTCCGCTCGGGTGCACGACCAGATGGCGGGGACCGACGCCGTGCGGCAGGACGACCTTGTGGTCGGGAACGAGTCCGGTCGCCGCGGTTCCTGAGCCTGTCGAAGGACGCCAGATGCGCACGAGGTCGAATCCGAGGTCGGTCGTCGCGATGCGTCCGTCGGGAAGGAACGCCGCGGCGTGCGCGTGCGGACGGCGGGTGAGCTCGTCCGTGTCGGAGGCCGGCGCGGCGGGTTCCGGGTCGGGAGCAGGAGCATTCAGCCCCAGCGCCTCGTCGAACAGCAGCAGTCCCGAGCGCGGCGCCTCCGGCTCGGCGGACGCGGCCACTGGAGAAGCGGGAGCCAGCGATGCCAGCACGTCGCTGAAATCAACCGCCTGAGGGTCGGCATCCGTACCGTAGGGGTCAGTCGCGGCATCCGCGATCGTCGCTGCGCCGGGTCGGCCGGCGGCATCCAGCCCGATACGCACCACGCGTCCGTCGCCGTAGCAGCTGGCTACGAGATACGTTCCGGATGGCGCGACGGCGAGGTGACACACGGCCTCGCCGGCCTCGACCGGGCCGCCGAGCGGCGCCAGCGACGCCTCACCGTTGCGCACAAACGCCTGGACCGTTCCAGAACCTTCGAGCGCCGCGTAGACGACCTCGAGCGACGGATGCTGCGCCAGCCAGGACGGCGATGCGGCCTCAGCAACTGCTCCCCGATAGGCGAGGGTGGCGGGCTCGCGCCCCTCTTCACCTTCGAGGAGGCCGACGCCGCCGGCATCCCCATCCATGTCGGGGCCGTAGCCGCCGATCCAGAACTGCGTCATCGCCGCGGACAGCCGATCACACGAGATCGTGGCGGACGATGACCTGCTCGCGCTCGGGACCCACGCCGATCACAGAGAGGCGCGTGTTGCTCATCGCCTCGAGTGCGAGCACGTAGTCCTGCGCATTCTGGGGCAGGTCCTCGAACGTCCGTGCCGTCGAGATGTCTTCTGACCAGCCGGGGAAGTACTCGTAGATCGGCTTCGCGTGGTGGAAGTCGGTCTGGTTCACCGGCACTTCGTCGAAGCGCACTCCCTCGACGTCGTAAGCGACGCAGACCGGGATCTGCTCGAGGCCGGTGAGGATGTCGAGCTTCGTGAGCACGAGGTCGGTGATGCCGTTCACACGCGTGGCGTAGCGGGTGATCGGGGCGTCGTACCAGCCCGTGCGGCGCACGCGTCCGGTGGTCGTGCCGTACTCGAAGCCGGTCTTGCGCAGCCACTCGCCCTGCTCGTCGAGCAGCTCCGTCGGGAACGGGCCCGAGCCGACGCGGGTCGTGTAGGCCTTGACGATGCCGACGATGCGATCGAGTCGTCCGGGTCCCACGCCTGTGCCGGTGGATGCTCCGCCGGCCGTCGCCGACGACGACGTCACGAACGGATAGGTGCCGTGGTCGATGTCGAGCATGGTGGCCTGACCGGCTTCGAACACGACGACCTCATCGCGCTTGAGTGCCTCGTCGAGCAGGTGGCCTGTGTCGGCGACCATAGGGCGCAGACGCTCGGCATAGGAGAGCAGCTCGTCGACGATCTCGTCGCACGTGATCGCGCGGCGGTTGAAGAGCTTCACCAGCAGGTGGTTCTTCTGGTCGAGTGCGCCCTCGACCTTCTGGCGCAGGATGTTCTCGTCGTAGAGGTCTTGCACGCGGATGCCGACGCGGTTGATCTTGTCGGCATATGCGGGACCGATGCCGCGACCGGTGGTGCCGATGTTGCGCTTGCCGAGGAAGCGCTCGGTGACCTTGTCGAGCGTGCGGTGGTACTGCGTGATGATGTGCGCGTTGGCGCTCACCTTGAGCTTCGACACGTCGACGCCGCGGGCCGACAGAGCCTCGAGCTCGTCGAAGAGCACCTCGAGATCGATGACGACACCGTTGCCGATGACCGGTGTGACGCCGGGAGAGAGGATGCCGCTGGGCAGCAGGTGCAGTGCATACTTCTCGTTGCCGACGACGACTGTGTGCCCGGCGTTGTTGCCGCCGTTGAACTTCACCACCCAGTCCGTGCGGTCACCGAGCAGGTCGGTTGCCTTTCCCTTGCCCTCGTCGCCCCACTGGACGCCGACGATCACAATTCCTGGCATGGGTGTCCCCCTTGCTTTCGTCGGGTTCGCACCGACCGATGAGCTGGCCCTTTTCGGGCGTACCCCATCCTAACGGAGGGGGTCCGACACCCGACCGGGCGCAGCAATGGCTCAGTTCCTCTGCCCGCTCTGCATGTCCATGTCGGATGCGGCGATTACCCTTGTGCGGGGGGAAGCACGAACTGTTGCACCCCGCGCACGCGAGGAGACATCAATGAGTGAGCCGAACGCACCGGGCAACGGATCATCGTACGCGCCACCTCCCCCGCCGAGGCCGCGGCCAGCGCCCGTTCCAGCCCCTTCGACCGCTGAGCCTGTCGCAGCGTCCGCGCCCGCACCGAGCGACGCCCCCTCCGACGCGGAGATGACCCACGCCAGCAGCATCCTGAACGTAATCTCCGACGCGTATTCGGCGAAGATGGTCGGCCAGGACCGCCTGCGCACCAGCCTGCTCGTCTCCCTCATCGCCGGCGGGCACATCTTGCTCGAATCAGTCCCCGGCCTCGCCAAGACCACCGCGGCATCCACCCTCGCCGACACGGTGAAGGCGAGCTTCAAGCGCATCCAGTGCACGCCGGACCTCCTCCCGAGCGACATCACCGGCAACCAGATCTACGACGCGCAGAACGGCTCGTTCCGCACGGTTCTCGGCCCCGTGCACGCGAACTTCGTGCTGCTCGACGAGATCAACCGCTCCAGCGCGAAGACGCAGTCGGCCATGCTCGAGGCGATGCAGGAGCACCAGACCACGATCGGCGGCGAGGTTCACCACCTGCCCAAGCCTTTCCTCGTGATCGCGACGCAGAACCCCATCGAGCAGGAGGGGACGTACGAGCTCCCCGAAGCGCAGATGGACCGCTTCCTGCTCAAGGAGATCGTCGAGTACCCGAGTCCCGCGGAGGAGTTCGAGATCCTCGGGCGTATCGACTCGGGCGTCCTCGACCCGGACCGGCACGTCTCCAGCGCCGTGACGCTCGAGGATGTCCAGGCGCTGCAGGCGACAGCATCCAAGATCTATGTGGATGCCTCGATCCGCAACTACATCGTCCAGATCGCGTACGTCACGCGGAACCCGGCGCCCTACATCGGCGACGATCGCGCCCGCTTCATCAAGTACGGCGCGAGCCCGCGCGCGAGCATCGCCTTCCTGCAGGCGGCCCGCGCGCTGGCCCTGCTGAACGGCCGTACGCATGTGCTGCCCGAGGACATCCGCACGCTCCGCCACGTCGTCCTTCGCCACCGCGTGCTTCTCACCTTCGAAGCGGATGCCGAGGGCATCCGAAGCGAGGAGATCATCGACCAGATCTTCGGCGTGGTGCCGACTCCGTAGCGCGCGATGCCCAGCCTGATCACGCAGGTGAAGAGCAAGCTCTTCATCCACTCGTCGCAGAAGTCCATGCATATGCTCGATGGGGCATACGCATCGCTTCTGCACGGGCGCAGCCTCGATTTCGAGGATCTGCGCCAGTACGAGTACGGCGATCAGGTGCGCGATATCGACTGGCGCGCGACCGCACGGATGGGCGAACCGCTCGTCAAACGTCACCGTGCGAACCGGATGCACACCGTGCTGTTCGTCGTCGACACCGGCCTGTCGATGACCGCGCTCGCGCACGACGAGAAGCCGAAGAAGGACCTCGCGATCCTGGCCACGGGTGCCCTCGGCATCCTCGCCTTGCGGCATGGTGATGATTTCAGCGTCGTATACGGCGATGCCGACCGCATCCGTCGTCGCGCACCGGGCCGCAGCGAGGGCGCCCTCGAGCACGCGCTGCGCACGATCGATCACGCGACCTCGCCCACGAGCGCACCCAGTGATCGCGATGCGCTGCTCACGTTCGTCGCACGCACGATCTCCAAACGGTGCATCGTCGTACTCATCACCGATGAGGCGCCGGTCACCGATGAGACAGAGCGGATGCTGCGCCGACTGCGCGTGCAGCACGACGTGCTCTGGATCACCCTCCGCGACGCGGATCCGGTTCTTCCCTCCGCGTCGCATGCGTCGCGCGCGGACGTCGGTACTCGGTGGGGGATTCCCGAGTTCGTGCACGGCGACGCCGAGGTGCTCGGCGAGATCACCGCGCAATCGCAGGCGGATGCCGCGCGACGAGACGACCTGCTCGACCGGCTGGAGATCAGTCGCGCCGCCCTCGACACGCAGGATGACGGCGTGGGAGATCTGCTGCGCATGCTGAATCGGAGGGCGAATGTCCGGCGCTGACGAGCTCTACCCTCCCGCCCAATACGGCTGGGGCTGGATCCTGCTGGCCTTCGGCGTCATCGCCGTGCTCATCCTCGCCGGATGGTTGGTGCTCTTCCTCACCCGTCCGAAGCGGAGCATCACGGTCGCCGGGCAGGCTCCGGTCATCCCACCAGCCGGCGACGTGCTTTCCATGCTCCGGATGGAATACAACTCTTCCATCGACGAAATTGAGAGCGCCTACCAGGCAGGTGCGATTGACGCGCGCAGCGCGAACCTCGAGCTCAGCCGGGTCGTGCGCACCTTCGTCAACGAGTACAGCGGGCTCGAGGCCCCTGTCCTCGCGCTCGATGACCTCGTCCGCATGGGCGTGCAGCCGGCGCTGATCGACGCGATGCGCCGGCACTACTATCCGAGCGCTTTCCGCCGCGGCCCCTCGATCGATCCGCACGCCGGCGCGGATGCCGCGCGCAAGGTGGTGGCGACATGGCACTAGCGAACGGGTGGGTGGTCCTCAGCGCCGTCGCGGTGGTCATCGTGGCCGTCGGCGTCGGTCTGCTCATCGGTCTCCGGCGCGGCGCCCGCCACGAGTCTGCGCAGAGCGCGCCCATCGCTCGCGCCGAGCGGCTGCGCACGCTGCCGTCGTTCCGTCGCGCCGTGCGCCGCCGCACGGCAGCGCTCGCCGGCGTCGTCGCCCTCGGCGTTCTCGCCGCGGTGGTGGGAGGGGTCGTAGCGGCTCGCCCCATGTCGTCGCAGACCATCCAGCCGGTGAACACAAGCCGCGACATCATGCTGTGCCTGGACGTCTCGGGCTCCATGAGCGATGTCGACGTCGAAGTGCTCACGGTGTTCGAGGACCTGCTCGACGGCTTCGAGGGCGAGCGGATCGGCCTCACGATCTTCAACAGCTCCCCCGTGCAGGTCTTTCCGCTTACCGACGACTACGACTTCATCCGGACGCATCTGGAGAGCATCCGCTCGAGCTTCGACTACATGGAAGAGGTCCCCGAGCACTGGGCCGGCACCCTCAACGGCCCTGGCGCCTCGCTGATCGGCGACGGCCTGGCCTCGTGCGCCATGCGCTTCGACCACCTGGATGATGACCGCAGCCGCTCGATCATCCTCGCCACCGACAATGAGCTCGCCGGCGCCTCGATCGTCTCGCTCGAAGAAGCCGCGAGCTACGCGGCATCCGCCGGTGTCCGTGTCTTCGCTTTGAACCCGGTGCAGGGCGTGAACACCGAGATCAGCGACGAGCTGGTCGCTGCCGCGCAGGCGACCGGTGGCGAAGCGTATGGCCTGCGCGAGACGACGACGGTCGCCGACATCATCACCGACGTGCAGAAACAGGATGCTACTGAGCTGCGCGGCCAGGCGCAGGTGGTGTGGACCGACACCCCGAATCTGTGGATCGCGGTGCTGATGGTGCTCGGCCTCGGGTTCATCCTGCTGATGTGGAGGGTGCGACTGTGATCTTCCAGCCCGTCCTCAACGTCTTCCTGTTGATTCTGCTGTTCGCCCCCGTCGTCGGCGTCGCCGTGTGGATGCTGACGAAGGGCAACCCTTCGACAGGCTCAGGGACCGTCATGTGGTCGCTGCGGCTGGTGATGCTGCTGGCGTGCTTCATGATGCTGCTGCGTCCCGGCATCCCGGGCGGTGCGACGCAGACTCTCGCAACGGACACCGACATCGTGATCGTGCTCGATACGACCGCGAGCATCGTCGCCGAGGACTGGGACGGCGATCAGCCCCGGCTCGACGGCGTCCGTGCGGATGTGCAATCGATCGTCGACGAGTACCCGGGCGCGCGCTTCGCGCTCATCACTTTCGACGCGTCCGCCGAGCAGCGGCTGCCGCTCACGACCGACACTACGGCGTTGATGTCGTCGCTCGAGATCCTGCATCCCGAGGTCACCTCGCAGTCCCGCGGCAGCTCGATCGGCATCGCGAACACAATGCTGCAGGAGACGCTCGCCGCGGCGGCGGAGTCGGCCCCCGATCGCTCGCGCATGGTGTTCTACCTCGGCGACGGCGAGCAGACCGTGATCGCCGAGCCGGAATCGTTCGCCGGCAGTGCAGAATTCGTCGACGGCGGCGGAGTGCTCGGCTACGGCACGAGCGAGGGCGGTCCGATGAGGATCACCTCCGGCAAGTTCGATGACCCATCGGCCCCTAGCCCACCGACAGGGTCAGAGAGCGAAGGGGGATACATCGAGTACCAGGGTGCGCCGGCCATGTCGGTCCTCGACGACACGACCCTGCAGACCATCGCCGGTGAGCTGAACGTTCCGTTCCAACTACGAGATGCCGAGACCGCGATCGACCTGCCGGAAGCACCCACCACGACGACCAGCTACTCCGACTCGGGATCCGTCGGCAACGTCATCGAGCTGTACTGGGTGTTCGCGCTCATCATCGTGCTGCTGCTCGGCGTCGAGCTCGCTCGCGCCACGATGCTCGCAGCTCAGCTGCGCGGGCTCGCTGTTCGAGGGGGTGACGCATGATCCCCACGCAGGCGGATGCCGCCTCCGCACTTCTCGCGGCCAACAGGCGTCGGCGCAGCATCCGACGGTGGGTCCTGATCGGCATGCTGCCGATCACGCTCGCCGCCCTCTTGTTCGCGGGCAAGCTGCTGAGCATGTACGGGTTCGCGCACCAGGCGATCTCGACCTATGTCGTCGGCGACTACTCCGGCTCGACGGCAGCGGCACAGCAGCAGGAGTTTCTGAACTGGTTCGAGCCGTACAAGGCTCCGTACAACGTCGGCACAGCTCTCGCCGGCTCGGAAGAGCTCGACGGCGCGCGCGCCAAGTTGGAAGAGGCTCTGCCCCTGGCATCCGGTCTCGAAGTCTGCGCGGTCCGCGTCAATCTCAGCCTCGTGATCGAACGCCAGGGAGATGCCGCGCGCACGGACGGCGATGGACCGGGATCCGCGCAGCTGTACGGCGAGGCATTGCGGGTCACCGCGGAAACACCGGAGGAATGCCACAGCGAAGAGGCCGACCAGCAGTCGCCGGATCCGGACCGCAGCATGAGCGACACCCTCGACGAGATGCAGGATCGTCTGCAGGAGAAGCAGCAGCAGAGCGATCAGAATCCGCAGCAGAATCCTGACCAGGGCGATGGCGAGGAACCGCAACAGCCCGACCAGGACAAGCTCGACGAGCTGCAGAAGAAACTCGAACAGGGAGCCGAGGAGCGACAGCAGAACAAGGGCGATGAAGACGCTCCCGGCGGCGGGACGGACAAGCCGTGGTAGATCCGAAACGCGCACGCTACATCGCAGGCGTCGAGGGCGCCCCGCCAGTACCACCGCCCGGTGGGTACCACGGTGCCCGGCGGGCGGCTGCGGAGCCGCCGTTGTTCCCGGTCGCCCCGATCGTCAGCAGTGCTGAGCTGCCTGCCGAGAAGCAGCCGGCGAACGCGATCGGCTGGGTTGCGCTCGTGGTGGCGATCCTGTTCGCTCTGACGCTGCTGAGCACGCTGTTCGCCGGCGGCACCGACCTGCTCTACGGCGTGACGATGCTGACACTTCAGCTGGTCGTCGTGGGCGTAGTCATCGCGGCGCTGTGCTCTCGGCGCGGGCGAGTTCTCGGAGCATCCGCTCTGGTGATCACGCTCATGCTGAACGTGGCGACGGTCGGCGCGATGAGCGCGCTGCAGACCTCGGCATCCGGCAGTTATGGCGGCCAGCAGACCGCAGAGCAGAAGCACGAGGCGGCGTATCCGGGGGTCGAGGATCTCTCGGCGAGCGAGGTCCTCGCGCAGCCGTCGCTCGAAGAGGTGCGTGAGGAGAGCGACTCCGCACTGGCCGAGATCCGTCAACGACTCAGCGACCGCTTCGCATACACGTGGACCGAGGTCGGCCCCGAGGATCTGCGTCCCGAGCGCAACGGGCACGGCGGCGAGTCGATGCTCGTGCAGTACGTATCAGTGCCCTGGATGACGAACGAGCCCATCCAGGACTACAACCGCAAGCTCGAGGTCATGGGCGTGATCGAGGACGTGCTCGTCGCACGCGGCATGTACGAGATGTACTCGTTCAACGAGCCGTCGTCCTCGCTCGATGACACGATCCTCGAGAAGTTCTACGGTTCGACCGACCCGCGCACGCAGCACACGTGGGAGTGGTATACCGACAACTATCCCGATCCGCAGCTCTTCTACGCCAACCTGTACGACCTCTCCAATGACCCTCAGGGCGAACTGCTCGCGGAGCGCGAAGCGGACAGCGCCAAGACCGGCGAGCCGCTGGAAGGGCTGCAGATCTATTTCCTCGCGCCCCAGCTGCTCAGTGAAGCCGACCGCGACGAGTTCGAAGAGCGGATGCAGGAGTACCCCGAGTTCTGACCTTCCGAGACCGTGTGCCACCCACAAGGTTTGACATCGATCCGCAAGCATCCCGGATGCCGCGACCACGTCAGGATGCCAGCGACAGCCCTGCGGCGAGCGCGAAGCCGAGCACCGTGGCAAGACCCGTCGATTCCTTGGCCTTGGATTGGGCGTCGGGCACCATCGAGTCCACCAGCATGACCAGCAGCGCCCCGGCGGCGAAGCCGCTCGCTCCGGCGCGGAACTGGGGGCCGACAGCATCCGCCAGTGCGAAGCCCGCGATCGTCGCGAGCGCACAGATGACCGCGACGCCCGCCCACAGCCAAAGCACGCGCGAACGTTTCATCCCGCCTTCGAGCAGGTCGGCCGCCGAGCCGATCGACTCGGGCAGGTTCGAGACGACGATCGCGATGACGAGGGCGACACTCACTCCTTCACCGGATGCCAGGCCGATGCCGAGGACGAGCTGTTCCGGGATGCCGTCGAGCAGCGCCCCCACAGCAAGCGGGCCTCCAGCTGATCCTTGGGAAGCGGAGGCCTTGCGCTCGACGATCCGATCGGCGACATAGTAGGTGAGCGCGCCCGCGGCGACGCCGACGACGAGCGGGAAGGGGCCAGCCTGGTGAAGCCCTTCCTCCCACAGTTCGAACGCGATGGAGGCCATGAGCGCCCCAGCGCCGAATCCGAGCACGATGCCGAGCAGCCGCGGCGGCCACTTCCTCAGCAGCGCCAGCACCGCGCCGACCAGCAGCGGCGCGGCCGCGACGACGCCCCACAGCACTGGCTTGCATCATGCGCACAGGCTACGCCCGCGGCGTGCTCCGCCTGCCTCTGGTTGGAAAACCCAGACCAGTTGGCGTGTCGCCGGCGTGCCAGCATCCGACACTCCGCCGACACGCCAGGTCGTCTGGGTCTTCCCAGCGGAACTCGACGGCGAGGGGTCGGCCCGGGTGCTCGATAGACTGGACCCCATGTCCAAGGTCCTTCAGTCACTCCCCGTCGGCGAGCGCGTCGGCATCGCTTTCTCCGGAGGACTCGACACCTCCGTCGCCGTCGCCTGGATGCGCGACAAGGGAGCAGTGCCGTGCACCTATACCGGTGACCTCGGCCAGCCCGATGAGGATGACATCGAGTCGATTCCGGGGCGCGCGCTCGAATACGGCGCCGAGATCGCTCGCATCGTCGACGCGAAGACCGCACTCGTCGAAGAGGGCTTCGTCGCCCTGCAGTGCGGTGCCTTCCACATCCGCTCCGGCGGCAAGACGTACTTCAACACCACTCCCCTCGGCCGCGCTGTCACCGGCACCCTGCTCGTGCGCGCCATGAAGGAAGACGGCGTCGACATCTGGGGCGACGGCTCGACCTACAAGGGCAACGACATCGAGCGGTTCTACCGCTACGGACTGCTCGCCAACCCGCGCCTGCGCATCTACAAGCCGTGGCTCGACGCCGACTTCGTCACCGAGCTCGGTGGCCGCCAGGAGATGAGCGAATGGCTCGTCGAGCACGGCTTCCCCTACCGCGACGCGGCGGAGAAGGCATACTCCACGGATGCCAACATCTGGGGTGCGACGCACGAGGCGAAGACCCTCGAGCATCTGAACGTGTCGCTCGAGACCGTCGACCCGATCATGGGCGTGAAGTTCTGGGATCCGTCCGTCGCCATCGACACCGAAGACGTCACCGTGACCTTCGAGGCCGGTCGCCCCGTCGCCATCAACGGCAAGGAGTACACCGACCCGGTCGCCCTGGTGAACGAGGCGAACACGATCGGCGGACGCCACGGCCTCGGCATGAGCGACCAGATCGAGAACCGCATCATCGAGGCGAAGTCGCGCGGCATCTACGAGGCTCCGGCCATGGCGCTGCTGTTCATCGCGTACGAGCGCCTGGTCAACGGCATCCTGAACGAAGACACCCTCGCGACCTACCACGAGCAGGGCCGCCGCCTCGGGCGTCTGATGTACGAGGGCCGCTGGCTCGAGCCGCAGTCGCTCATGCTGCGCGAGTCGATCCAGCGGTGGGTCGGTCTCACGATCTCGGGCACGGTCACGATCCGGCTGCGCCGCGGCGACGACTGGACGATCCTCGACACCACGAGCCCGAACCTCTCCTACGGCCCGGAGAAGCTCTCGATGGAGCGCGTCGGAGATGCGGCCTTCGGCCCCGTCGACCGCATCGGCCAGCTCACCATGCGCAACCTCGACATCGCCGACTCGCGTTCGCGCCTCGAGCAGTACGCGGGCCTCGGCCTCGTCGGCGGCGCCACAGGCGAGCTCGTCGGACGCGTCACCGCGGGCGAGGCATCCGAGATCACCGCATCGGATGCCGACGACGAGGGCTACGCAGACGCTGTGGATGCGGCATCCGAGGGCGCAGCCTTCGACTCCGGCACCGACTGACCTCTTCACGTCATGAATGGCGGATGCTGCGGCATCCGCCATTCGTCGTCTCTGGGCCACATGCACGAGCCGGGAACACTTGCACGACCAGGCGGCGGAATCCGTCGTGCAAGCGTTCCCAGGTGGTTCAGGTGTAATCGGCCCCGCGCATCCGCCGAGCGATCTTGCACACCGGTGTGCAAGATCGTAAACTGGGGGCATGACAGCAGCCCGCGCACCCCGCCGCGACGCCCAGGCCAATCGTGACGGCATCCTCGCCGCCGCGCGCACCGCGCTCGCGCGAGACTCCAACGCCTCGATCGACCTGATCGCGCGCACCGCTGGCCTCTCTCGCCGCGCGCTCTACGGACACTTCGATGATCGATCCGCTCTGATCGCCGAGCTCATCACGGCCGGCGCTCAGCGCTTCAACACGATCGCCGAGCACCCGCTCGACGACGATGCCCGCATCGCCCTCGCCCAGCTCGCCTCGCGGCTCTGGCACGAGGTCGCGCACATCCAGACGGTGACCTCCATCGCGCTCGACGACGCCCACGTGGCCGACACGGCGGCCGCGCTGGCGCCGCTGCGAAAGATCGTCGCGGGCATCGTCGAGCGCGGCCGCCGCGCCGGCACGCTGCGTACTGACATCCCCGCCGACGTTCTCGCCCGACTCATCGAAGAGACCGCACGCATGGTCGTGCGCGTCGACGTCGTCGGGCCGGATGCCGCGGCCACCGCCGTGCGCACCGTGCTGAGTATCGCCGGCCTGTCCTGGCGCGACGCTGACGCGCTGATCGCCACCCGTCCCGAGATCGTCGAGTCGGCCGCATCTCACCCTATGCTCGACATGCCACAGAACCGCCCGGAGGAGGTCTGATGCACAACGCCTGGAGCGTCTTCCGGCGCGACCTCGGGCGACTCGCGCGAGTGAGCAAGGCGTGGATCATCATCGTCGGCGTCATCGTGACGCCCTCCCTCTACGCCTGGTTCAACATCGTCGCGTTCTGGGATCCGTACTCGAACACGCAGAACGTCAGCGTCGCGATCGTCAATCAAGATGAGGGAGCCACCTCCGACCTGACCGGAGACATCGATGTGGGCGGCCAACTCGTCGGCGAGCTCAAGAAGAATGACCAGCTCGGCTGGGAGTTCATGGATGAAGACGAGGCGATGGATGCCGTCAAGAGCGGGGCCAGCTATGCCGCGATCGTGATCCCCAAGGACTTCAGCGCCGACTTCATCAGCATCACAACCGGCGAGTTCACGCGCCCCGTGCTGAAGTACTACGTCAACGAGAAGGCGAACGCGATCGCCCCCAAGATCACAGATGTCGGCGCCTCAACGCTCGACACCCAGATCAACAGTACTTTCGTATCGGTGGTCGCAGAGACCGTCACCGATCAGCTGAAGAATGCCGGTGAGGATGCTGAAGGCCGACTCACCGATGCGCGCGACAACACGGTCACCGCCCTCGACGACGCAACCGGCAAAGTCGCCACCGCACGAACGCGCATCACCGAGCTGCAGACAGGTCTGACCGATGCCCAGACGGGGATCGACAATGCCGTGTCGACGCTGGGCGACGTCGACGCCGCGCTCGGCGAAGTGCAGAGCGCCGTCGCGCAGGCCCAGACCATCGCTGCCGAGGCCCAGCAGGAGTTGATGACGTTCACCGACAAAGTCACATCTGCGTACGTCGCCGGGGCCACGCTTCTCGCCGACGCATCATCCAAGATGAACGCGTCGATCGCGACTCTGTCAACCAGCCTGCAACAGGCGAACGTCGCAGTGGGTACGGCGATCGACGACCTCTCCGCCGTGATCGAGGCGAACGGCAAGGTTCTGGACCAGTTGCAGACCATACTCGACGGCACCGATGCCGGATCGGAGGCAGAACAGCGTCTCAGCGAGGCCATCGACGCGCTGAAGGAACGCAACACCGCTGACCAGGAGGTGCTCGACCAACTGACGCAGTTGAACACGGACGTCTCGAACACGATCGAGTCCGTCAAGGCGTCTGCAGACACGATCAACTCCGCTGTCAGCAGCGCCTCGACATCGGCGGATGGCATCCGGGATGCGCTTCTGCAGAGCGTCCCCGCACTCAACAGCGCGATGTCGGCACTGTCTTCTAGCGCCGACGCGTTCTCGTCCGCGCTCGGTGCGCAGCGAACCCAGGTGACACAAGCTCAGAGCCTGTTGGCAGGCCTGAAGACTCAGCTCGTTGATACCTCGACCGCCCTCACTGCGCTGGACGACAACCTCGCCGGCGCAGAGTCCGGCCTGGGCGGCGTACGCACCGACGTCTTGGCCCTCAGCGCTGCAGACGTGTGGGACCGTCTCGCGACGATCAGTGGATTGGATGCGGACCAGATCGCCCAGTTCATGGCCTCCCCCGTCGAAGTCGACCAGAACGTCCTTTTCCCCACCAAGGCGTACGGCTCCGCGATGGCCGCCCTTTTCACGAACCTGTCGCTGTGGATCGGTGCGTTCGTGCTGATGGTCATCATGCGGCTCGAAGTCGACACAGAAGGCGTGGAAGGCGTTTCCGTACGTCAGGCGTACCTGGGGCGCTGGATGCTGCTGGCATCGATCGCCGTGTTCCAGGCTGTGCTCGTCTCGGTCGGCAACCTGGTCATCGGTGTGCAGACCGCGAACGCATTCGCGTTCGTCGGAACCAGCGTGCTCATCGGCCTGGCTTACCTCAGCATCATCTACGCCCTCTCGGTCTGTTTCGGCATCGTCGGCAAGGGTCTGTGCATCCTGCTGGTGATCTTCCAGATCCCGGGAGCGTCGGGGCTCTATCCGATCGAGATGATGCCGGACTTCTTCCAAGGGCTGTATCCGTTCCTGCCGTTCACCTATGGCATCGACGCGCTGCGCGAGACCATCAGCGGCTTCTACGGCGGCCACTACTGGCAGTTCATGGGGGCGCTCGCGCTCTTCGTCGTGATCGCGTTCGTGCTGGGGCTCTTCCTGCGCCGCCGACTGGGAAACTTCGCACTGCTGTTCAACCGTCGACTCGCCGACAGCCAGTTGATGGTGAGCGAGGATGTGCAGATCACCGGCCGCCGTCGCACGCCGGAGGTCATCCATGCGCTGACGGACGGCGACGGCTACCGCGAGGAGGTCGCGCAGCGCGCGCGGCGGTTCACTGATCGGTATCCGACCGTGCTGCGACTCACTCTCATCGTGGGCGTCACGGTCATGGCCGTGCTCGCCGTCGCCGCCTGGCTCGTTCCGGATGTCAAGGCGACGATGCTCGGCCTGTGGGCACTGTGGTGCTTGATCCTCATCGGCGTCCTCGTCGCATTGGAGTACATCAAACAGAGCATCGAACAGGCCGCTGAGGTGGGCGAGATGCCGGAAGCAGACCTGCGCCAGGCGCTGGCCATCGAGAACAGTGGAGATGCGTCTCTGCTCGCCGTCGCCGCGTCCGGTGGCCCGACCGAGTCCGCCCCCGCCCGCACAGCAGTACTCGAGCGACCGGACAACGCCACGGATGCGGAGGAACCAGGCGAGGACACTGCAGATCTCGAGGATCTTTTCGCGATGGATGCCGACGTCGACCAGGCGCGCGACGCGGACGGCACCGCCGATGACGTGCCCGAGGACGGACACGACGACGGACACGACGACGAACGCGACGACACCGAGCCCGAGCCGGACGACGACGCCGACGGCACCCAGGAACAGCAGGAGCGCGAATGAAGAACATCCTGCATGTGTTCCGGCACGACCTGCGCCGGGCGACGAGTAACGTCATGGCCGTCATCGTGCTGTTCGGTCTGGTCGTGATCCCGTCCCTGTTCACCTGGTTCAACGTCATCGCGAGCTGGAATCCGTTCGAGAACACCAAGAACCTCACCGTCGCCGTCGCCAACACCGATGAGGGGTATCAGAGCGACCTCGTTCCGATCCGCCTCAACGTCGGCGAGCAGGTGCTCTCGGCGCTGCGTGCGAACAACGATCTGAACTGGGTGATCACCTCGGAGGACGAGGCGATCGACGGCACGAAGTCCGGCGAGTACTACGCCGCCATCGTGCTGCCTCCGACCTTCAGCGCCGACATGATGACCTTCTACTCGAACGGTTCCGAGCACACCAAGATCGAGTACTACACGAACGAGAAGAAGAACGCGCTCGCACCGAAGATCACCGAGCAGGGTGCGGGTGAAGTGTCTACAAGCATCAACGAAGTCTTCACGGAGAAGCTCAGCGAGGTCGCTCTCAACATCATCACTTCGCTGTCCGGGTATCTCGAGGACGCAGACACCCAGACAGCGCTGTCCCGCCTGCAGGCACACGCCGGCGAGGTGGCCGCGCAGATGCGGGCAGCATCAGCGACAGCGGACATGTTCACCTCACTGATCGCTTCGAGCCGCCCGCTCGTCGACGGAGCCTCAGGGCTCGTATCGGCGTCAAGCGACGCGCTCCAGGACGCCACCGGCGCGCTGGGCACCGGAAAGGACGCCGCTCAATCGCTGAAGGACGTTCTCACATCGACTGCCGCGACGATCGGCGACGCACTGGCCGGAACGGCCGACAGTTATCAGGCCGTGGCCGACAGCGTCGACAGTGTGTTCTCTTCACTGAATGCGCAATCCCAGAGCTCGGCGGATGCGATCAGTGCCGTGGCGACGCGCGTACAGACCCAGATCGACCAGAATCAGCAGCTGCGTGACTCCCTCGTGAACAATGTCCGCCCGCTCCTACCGGAATCGGCATTGGACTCGTTCGATCGGGCGGTATCCCGCATCGACGCGTCGATCGCACGACAACAGGATCTGCACGATCGCCTCGACGAAGCAGCAACGCACATCACCGACACCGATGCCGACGTTCAAGCCACGCATGCCGAGATCACCGGGCTGATCGCCGACGCGAAGGCGGCCGTGGACGACGCCAAGAACGCCTACACAGGCAGTCTGCAGCCGAAGCTCGATGCACTCGCGGAGACACTGGCCGTCATCGGCGGCGACGTCGATTCGATCGGCAGCGATCTCTCTTCCGTCGCGGAGTCGCTCTCCGGATCCGATTCGCTGACCACGGCACTCGAGCACGCAGAATCATTGACGACCGACATCTCGAGCACCCTCACCGAGACGGCAGATCGATTCGATGCTCTCGCCAACGCTCTGACCAAGGCCATGGATACGGGCGACCTCAGTGAGCTCACCGAGGTGATCGGCGCGGAACCACAGGCGCTGGCCACCCATCTTGCCGAGCCCGTGTCCCTGAAACGAGTGCCGGTCTACTCGGTCGTCAGTTTCGGCGCAGCGATGACGCCGTTGTACACCGTGCTCGCCCTCTGGGTGGGAGCGCTCCTGATCTCGGTGTCGATTCGCGTCGATCCGCCGCAGGGCGCTGCCTCCGATCTCCCTGTCCTCACGCCGACGCAGAAGTACCTCGGCAGGTTCGGCATCTTCGCGCTCGTCGGTTTCCTGCAGAGCTCGCTGGTGTGTCTGGGCAGCGTGCTGTTCACGCAGGTGCAGCCGGAGCATCCGTTCCTGCTCATCCTCACCGGCTGGGTGATGTCGCTCGTCTTCACGCTGATCGTCTACACGTTCGTTGTGACCTTCGGGAACGCCGGAAAGGCATTGGCCGTGCTGATGCTCGTTGTGCAGATCTCCACTTCAGGCGGCGCATATCCGCTGCAGGTCCTTCCGCAATGGTTCCAGAACGTCAGCCCGTTCCTGCCTGCCACGCACGCGGTGAACGCCATGCGCTCCGCGATCGCCGGTATCTACGAGAACGACTTCTGGGTATCGCTGGGCTGGCTGTCTGCGTTCGCGCTGCCCGCGCTGCTGCTCGGTCTGGTGCTGCGCCTGCCGCTCATCGGCTTCAATCAGAAGCTGCTGCGCGCCCTGGCATCCACAAAACTCATGTGACGCTAGGCTTCCCAGAGCGCACATCCGAAACGCGCTCTGGGGTTCTGTGAGACTGGATCCCATCGTCGACCCTGAAAGATACACGATGACGACTGATTCCGCCGACCCCGTTCGCAGACACCTCGGCGCCAAAATCGGACGCATCGCCTTCATCGTCGTGGCGGCTCTGGTCGTCGTCGCCGTCGCCGCCGCGTTCTTCGTCGTCTGGACCATCCAACGGTCCTTTCCGCAGACGGCCGGTGAGCTCGAGCTCGACGGACTCCAGTCCCAGGTCACCGTCCAGCGCGATGTCCTGGGTGTACCGACGATCACGGCGGATTCCTCCCACGACCTGTTCTACGCCGAAGGCTTCGTGCACGCGCAGGACCGCTTCTTCGAGATGGATTTCCGCCGCCACGTCACCAGCGGTCGGGTCGCGGAGATGTTCGGTGAATCCCAGGCCGGCACCGACATGTTCCTGCGGACGCTCGGCTGGCGCGACGTCGCCGAGCAGGAGGTCGAGGCCCTCGACGACACGAGCCTGGCCTACTACCAGGCCTACGCCGACGGCGTGAACGCCTACCTCGCCTCCCACGACGGCGCCCAGGTCTCACTGGAATATGCCGTTCTCGGCATTCAGAATCCCGACTACGAGATCGAGCCGTGGGAACCCGCAGACTCGGTCGCGTGGCTGAAGGCGATGGCCTGGGATCTGCGAAGCAATGTCGAGAATGAGACCGAACGCGCCATCCTCGCCGCGCAGGTCGGAGAGAGCAGCGCTCCGGACGACACCCTCGCGCTTCTCGAGCAGCTCTACCCGGCGTACCCGTTCGACGACAACCCGGTGATCGTGCCCAAGATCTCGACTGTCCCGGCCCTGGAGACAGAGACGGATGCTGCAACGGCATCGTTCACGACCGACGATGACGCCGGAATCCAGAATGCGGTCACGACGGTCGAGTGGGCTGAGGCAGACAGCGTCATCGAAGCCGCCAGCATGCTCGTCGGCGATGTCGGCGAGGGAATCGGCTCGAACTCCTGGGTCGTCTCGGGCGAGCTCACCGAGAGCGGCATGCCGCTCCTGGCCAACGACCCGCACCTCGGGGCCGCGCTGCCGAGTGTCTGGTACGAGGTGCAGCTGCGCTGCTCGACGGTCTCGGATGAGTGCCCCTTCAATGTCGGCGGCTTCTCCTTCTCCGGCCTCCCCGGTGTCGTGATCGGCCACAACGGTCAGGTCGCCTGGGGGTTCACGAACCTCACCACCGATGTTGCCGATCTGTACATCGAGAAGGTCGACGGCGACTCCTACTGGCGTGATGGCGCGCTCGTCCCGCTCGACGTGCGCGAAGAGACGGTGAAGGTCGCAGGCGGAGAGGACATCGACCTCACGATCCGCTCCACAGCACACGGCCCGATCATCTCCGGCCTGACCGATGACTTCACCGCCATCGCCGACGGCGACGTCTGGGCGCAGGACGACGCCCTCGTCCAGGAGCCGACGGATGCTGCCGAAGCGATGTCGGGCGAATATGCGGTGTCGCTGCGGTGGACCGCGCTCGATCCCGGCAAGACCGCGAGCGCCATCTTCGCCTTGAACGTCGCGCAGAACTTCGAGGACTTCCGCTACGCGGCATCCCTGTTCGATGTACCAGCGCAGAACCTCATCTACGCCGACGTCGAGGGCAACATCGGATACCAGGCACCCGGGCGCCTGCCGATCCGCGGCGCCGGCGACGGCTGGTTGCCGCAGCCGGGCTGGGACAGCGCCTACGACTGGACCGGCTACATCCCCTTCGAAGAGCTGCCCGTCTCGTACAACCCGGCATCCGGGTATATCGTTACGGCGAACAATGCCATCGTGACCGACGACTACGAGTACTTCCTCTCGCGCGACTGGGCATACGGCTACCGCGCCGCGCGCATCGCATACCTCATCGAACGCAAGGCCGCCGCCGGCCCGATCACCCCGCAGGACATGCGCGACATCCAGAATGACAACGAGATGTGGATCGGCAAGAAGCTCGCCACAGTCATGGGCGATGTCGATGTCTCGGGCAAGGGCCCGAAAGAGGCGGTCGAACTTCTGCGCACCTGGGACGCGCAGAACAACGCCGATTCTGCCGCCGCGGCCTATGCAAACGTGCTGTGGTCGAATCTCGCGCTGAACCTGTTCGCCAATCGCGATGAGCCTCTGCCCTACGGGAGCCAGGGGCGGATGTTCACCGTCGTCGACGGCCTGCTCGACGACCCGGCCGACCCGCTCTGGACCAACGAGACGATCGATGTCTCCGGCATGGACGAGATGCTCGCCCTGTCTGCCGAGCAGGCCTACGACGAGCTCGTCGGGCTGCAGGGCGATGTCACCGCGCGGTGGAACTGGGGGAGCCTGCACGCCATCACCCTCACCAGCGACACGCTCGGGTCGTCTGGCATCGCACCAATCGAGGCGCTGTTCAACCGCGGTCCGTATCCCGTCGGCGGAGGTGCATCCGTGGTCAATGCCACCGGGTGGAAGCTCGGCGAGTCCTACGAGACCACAACGGTCCCGTCCATGCGCATGGTCATCGCCCTCGCCGACTTCGACGATTCGTCATGGAATCACCTGACCGGAGCATCCGGGCATGCCTTCCACCCGCACTACGTCGATCAGACCGAGAACTGGGCCGTCGGCACCCAGACGCAGTGGGCGTTCACACCGGATGCTGTCGATGAAGCGACCGTTGACACGCTGGTGCTGACGCCGAAGAGCTGAGCGTCAGATCTCCGGAGCCAGGTCCGGGGCGAACTCGATCGGCGTCATGGTCGGGATCGCCTCGGTCACGGCCCGCTCGACGGTGTCCACGTTCTCGTCCTGACCGGTGAGCCGGGCGACCGCTTCGGCGAACTGCCGGTCAAGAGCTGCGAACGCCTCCGCCGCGTCGCCCGTGGCGAGCGCGTCGAGCAGTCTCCGGTACGTCGGGGAGATCGAACGACGCACGGTGTAGCCGTTCGGATCGCTGAAGCTGGCGATGCGCGTTTCGATCACGAGAGTCGCCATGTAGTGCGACAGGCGGCGGCTACCGGCGGAATCGACCAGCAGCCGATGAAAGTCGAGGTCCGCATCGCCGATGGCGACAGCATCCTCACCGTCGCTGACCGAGACGAGATATGCGTATGCGGTCTCGAGCGCGTCGACGACTGATGTCTCTCCGGCTTTGATGATCAGCCGGGCCGCCTGCGTCTCGATCGCGAGCCGTGCGTCGTAGACGTCGGCGACGTGCTCGGGACCGATCACGTTGACGCGCATGCCTCGACCGGGGGATGCCGTGAGCAGCCCTTCCTGGACGAGTCGCTGCGTGGATTCGCGCAACGGGCTGCGGCTGACGCCGAGCTGCGACGACATCTCGACCTCGCCGATGGGGGTGCCGACGGGCAGCGCTCCCGTGAAGATTGCTTTGCGCAACTCCCCCGTGATCAGGTCGACGGTGGAAGGACGCGCCACACGCACCATCGAGATCGGCGTCACTGCGCGAGGAGTGTGCGAGGCCATGAACTTCCCTTTCGACCGTTGCCGTTCTGAGCGTGCGTAAAACAGCGAACATCTCATTGTCGATCCTCCGCGACGAGATGCGAAGTCGACTCGGCAATTCAGTCTGCCCCAAGATCACAATTTTGTATACGTGTCGACAATCTGCGGGTCTGACTGTACATCGGCCGACAGATTCTTTAGTCTGGGGCTCGGTCAACGGCAGCCGTGCGGCGTGCCCGACAACGGAACCCATACGGAACTTGAGGACAATATGACGAAGCGAATGACACGAATCGGCATCGCCACAGCGGCGATTAGCACCCTCACCATCGGCCTGCTGGCCGGCTGCTCCTCCGACGGCGGAGACACCGAGGGGATGAGCACGCTCGAGAAGGCGCAGGAGACGGGCACCATCACGCTCGCCGTCGCCTCTGAGCAGCCCTACTCCTGGGTCGAGGACGGCGAAGCGACCGGCGCGACGATCGCCATGCACGAAGAGATCTTCCACAACCTCGGCATCGACAACATCGAGATCGAAGAGGTCGCGTGGGACAACCTGATCCCCGGTCTGAACGCCGGTCGATGGGATGTCATCAGCGCCGGCATGTCGATCCTGCCCGACCGCTGTGCCGAAGCCGCGTTCAGCGCCCCCGAGATCATGTACACCACGACCCTCGCAGTCCCAGCAGGCAACCCGAAGGGTCTCACCGACCTCGACTCGGTCGCAGCGGCAGGCGACGTGAAGCTCGCCGTGCAGTCGGGCGCGATCGAAGACGGTTACGCGAAGGACCTCGGCATCACCAACACCGTCCAGGTGGATTCCGCCAGCGCAGGGCTCGAAGCGGTCCAGGCTGGCCTCGCCGACGCGTTCGCCCTCACGGCGGTCTCGCTGAACTGGATGACCGAGGACATGGACGACCTCGAAACCACTGAAGCCTTCGTGCAGGTGATCGACGGCGTCGAGCAGATCGGCGCAGGCGCCACGGTGTTCCGTCAGGATGACACCGACCTGCTGGATGCCTACAACGAGGAGCTCGCGAAGATCACCGGCAACGAGCAGTCGTACCTTGACCTCGTCGAGCCGTTCGGCTTCACCGCTGAGAACCTGCCCCCGGCAGACCTGACCACCGAGCAGCTCTGCGCCGGCGAACTCGGCTGACCCTGCACCCTCAGTGACCGAAAACCTCGAAGCGCTCCAGCGGGCGCTGCCTCAGATCCTCGACGGGCTGCTGATCACCCTCGAGCTGACTGTGGGCGGCGCCCTGCTGGCGTTCATCATCGCCATCGGGCTCGGGCTTCTCGCCCGGTTCGACAACATTCTGCTGCGCGGGTTAGCCCGCGTGGTGATCGAGTTCTTCCGTGGAACCTCGTTGCTCGTGCAGCTCTTCTTCTTCTTCTTCGTGCTGCCCCTGCCACCGTTCAACCTCGAGCTGCCCGCCGTGTTCACCGGCGTGCTCGCGCTCGGCCTGAACTACGGCGCGTACGGCGCTGAGGTCGTACGCGGCTCGATCAATGCCGTTCCCGCCGGCCAATGGGAAGCGACGACGGCGCTCAGTCTCTCGCGCACCCAGCGGATGTGGCGGGTGATCTTCCCGCAGGCGTGGGCGCTGATGATCCCCTCGCTGAACAACCTGCTGATCCAGCTGTTGAAGGGGACAGCGGTCGTCTACCTGATCACCATCGTCGATCTGACCGCTGAGCTGAACAAACTGCGCATCCAGACCGATGTCTTCTTCGCCTACACTCTGGGCCTCATCATCTATTTCATCATCGCCTACGTGCTCTCCCTCATCATGAACGCGCTCGAATCCCGCGCCAAGCACCGGCTCGGGCAGAGCACGCGCTGGCGCGATGCAATCGCGGCCCCCGATGCCACCAGCGATGCGGATGCTTCGGTCGATGCCATCACGGTCGAAGAGACCAGACGTCAGGGGGGTGTGTGATGTCCGACGACTCTTTCCCCTGGAACTGGGATCACGTGTGGGCCGTGCTGCCCGAGATGCTGTGGAGCTTTCTCACCATCACGCTCGTCATCACGGTCGTCAGCAGCGCGATCGCCGCTGTGCTCGGGCTGGTCATCGCTCTCATACGGCGCACCGCTCCGCGCCCGGTCGCGGCAGTGGTCACCTTCGTGATGAACTTCATCCGCATGACACCGATCGTCGTGCAACTGTTGTTCGGCCTCTATGGGTTGCTCGCCCTCGGCATCGACATCCCACCGATAGTCATCGGCATCGCGATCTTCGGCATCCATTACGCCACCTACATGGCCGAGGTGTACCGCGCCGGCATCGACTCGGTACCCCCGGGACAGTGGGAAGCGACGACCGCGCTGTCGATGTCGCGCCAGCGCACGTGGACTGCCGTGGTCATTCCGCAGGCGGTGCGAGCCACGGTGCCGTCGCTTGGCAACTACGTCATCTCGATGTTCAAGGAGACCCCGTTCGTATCGGTCATCTTCGTCGCCGACATGGTGAAGACCGCACAGCTGTACGGCGGCGAACACTTCCGCTACGTCGAAGCCATCACCCTCGCCGGCATCCTGTTCCTCGCCGCGAGCTACCCGACCTCCTTGCTCATCGGTCGATTGGAGAAGCGTCTTGCCCACAAATCCTGACACCCACACCGGCGCCATCACGCTGGACGACGGCGACGTTCCCGCCATCCGCTTCGACAAGGTCGAGAAGCGCTTCGGCGATCACGTCGTGCTGCACGACCTCGATTTCACCGTGCGCAAGGGCGATCGCGTCACCCTGATCGGGCCGAGCGGGTCCGGTAAGACGACGATCCTGCGCCTGGTGATGACGCTGGAGGAAGCGAACTCCGGCTACGTCTATATCGACGGCAAGCCCCTGACTCACTACGAGAAGGACGGCAAGCGGGTCGAGCTGAAAGAGAAGCACAAGAACGAGATGCGCAAGCGCATCGGAATGGTCTTCCAGCAGTTCAACCTGTTCCCGAACATGACCGTGATCGAGAACATCATCGAGGCGCCGGTGCACGTGCTCGGCATGTCGAAGAAGGATGCTCTGGTGCGAGGCCGGGCGCTGCTCGAGAAGGTGGGTCTCCCCGACAAGGAGAACGCCCACCCCACACAGCTCTCGGGCGGTCAGCAGCAGCGCGTCGCCATCGCACGTGCTCTGGCCATGGAGCCAGAGATCCTGCTCCTCGATGAGGTCACCAGCGCGCTGGATCCCGAGGTCGTCGGCGAGGTGCTGAACATCCTCCGCGATGTCGCTCGCGACACGGATGTGACGATGCTGATCGTGACGCACGAGATGCAGTTCGCGCGCGATGTCTCCAACCGCGTGCTGATGTTCGACAGCGGACGCATCGTCGAAGAGGGTGGACCGGAGGAGATCTTCAGCAACCCGCAGGAGCAGCGGACCAGGGACTTCCTGTCGGCTGTGCTGTGAGTCTTTCCTGAGGGCGGGCAGCTAGGGTCGAGTCGTGCCAGAACGTCTGCTTGCCCCCGAGGGCGTGCCCGCATCCATCGTCGAGTTCGAGCACGGCGGGGCGACGCTCATCGCCGAGGACTTCGGTACCGGCGCGCATCCGTACGTGCTGATCCACGGCATCGGAATGGGGCGCAGCGTCTACCTCGACTTCGTCGAACGGCTCCCCGGACGCATCATCGCGCTCGACCTGCCCGGTTTCGGCGAGGCACCTGAGCCGGCTCGGACTTTGACGATGGCTCGGCATGCCGACTTGATCGCAGCGTTCCTGCGCAGCATCCACGTGTCCGACGCCGTCGTCATCGGCCACTCGATGGGCAGTCAGATCGGGGCGGAGCTCGCCGCACGGCATCCATCCCTCATCGCCGGCCTGGTACTCGCGGGACCGACCGTGAACAGCGCATCGCGCAGCGTCCGGGAGCAGGCGACGTACCTGCTGCGTGACCTGATCGGTGAGCGCCCGATCGTGCTGTGGCGCGGCGGGCGCGAGTACCTGCGCGGCGGGCCGCATCTGATCAGGAAGATCCGCGCGATCGTGGTGCACGAACCGGAGAAGGCCTACGCGAAGGTGCAGTGCCCGGTGCTCGTCGTGCGCGGCGAGCGCGACCCGCTGGCGCCGGTGTCATGGTGTCGTGAGATCGTGTCGCTCGTGCCCGGCCGCGCCGGGCTGCACGAGATCCCCGACCACGGCCACGGGACGCTGATCAGCGACGCCCAGCTCGCCGCCGCGATCATCACGGAGTTCCACGACTCGCTCTAAGCGCCCGCTCGTTCATAACTCCTCAGACCTCAGGAGCAACCACAGCCCGGTTCCCGGTTTCTCTATTTTTGGGCGCGCTTCTGAGGAGTTGTGAGCAGTTGACTCCGGAACCGCGGCCCGAGATTCTCCAACACATCTGAAATCGCAGTCTGCACGGTCGGCGCATGGTGCATGAGGTCGGCTGCCAGCGGCCGAACGGTCACGTAGCCGAGGCCGGCCGCCGCCATGTCACGCCCGCGATCTTCGACCTGCTTGTCCCACCCTTCGTGGTACTCCTTGCTGTCGCACTCGATGATGAGCCAGCCGTCGACCACGAAGTCCACGCGCCCAACCCCAGGGATCACGACTTGCGTTTCATAGCTGACACCGAGTGTGCGGAGAATCAGTCGCATGAGCGTCTCTGGACCTGATTCTGCGCTGGAATCAACAAGGGCCAACAGCACGGAGAATCTGGACGGCAACGCGACGAAGACACCGGACAGCTGCTGCCGCGTCATAAGCCGGTGATGCAGCAGACTATCCAAGGTTGCGATCGCCGCGCGCGGCTCCTGACACCGCACGGCGTGGCGTGCCGCATCCAGCAACATGACCACATGCATCGGGCTCTCATGCCCCGACCACGCATCCCAATGCACAACAGTTCTGTCGCTCTCGGGTTTACGCGTTCGTGACGTCCCAGGACGGACATGCACGTGCAGCGAAGTGCAGCGGAGAACGAACACACCGATCATTTTCAACAACGACAGACAACTGAGACGCCCGCCGATCCTGACGGCCTCCGCCACTTCATCATTGATGTCAGCCGCTGCATAGTGGTCACGGCGCAGACGTCGAAGATTGCCCGCACGCACAGCATTCGTGATGTCCCTCGGCGTCATCCCGCTCGCAAGGAGATCGGATCGCGAGTGGATGACGACAGCATACGTTTGCTCGGCTCGCTCACGCACAGAGATTTCGCGTTGCTTCATCCCAGGAGTATTGGCGATGGCCAGGGGATCGTTGGGCCCAATATCCACGTTCGGTGGAGAGTTCGTGTTTACTCGCGCTAGTGCAGAACAAGTGAGCTACCCGGTGGCGCCTCACCACTGTTCGCAACTCCTCAAAGCCCAGGACATCGGTGCACTCCGGCAGCCTCATCTCGGTGCGGGACCAGTTCTTTGAGGAGTTGTGACCACGCGGGCGGAGGCTGCGGCGCGGGTGCGGGCGACCGGGCGGCGCGGGCCGCGCGGCAGCACGGCCGGTCAGCGAAGCGGCGGGGCCTGCGGCGGCAGGACCATCGTGTAGCGGCGGAGGTACACCGTCAGCGTCACGGCGCCGCCGACCAAGGAGAGGACGAGTCCTGGGAAGACAACCGCCGCTGCCATCCAGCCGAGCGCGGTGACGAAGGCGAAGCCGAACACCGCCGCGAGTACACCGAGACCGACGAGAACCCACCCAATGATCATCGAAGTCCGGTATGCGCGCGGGCCGTACTGAGTCGGCCGCACGCCGAACTTCTGGGCGATGTAGGGGCTCCACCGGGCACCGGTCCACCAGCGTCCGACCTGACCCGATACCGGGAACCAGCCGGCACCGGCACCCTCCACCTCGCCGGGAAGCGGACGGGTCACGGCGTCGAACACCGGCACCGTCGACGGCGCCGGCAGCTTCTTCAGCCCGCCCGCGTGCAGACCCCCGATGAGCCAGAGCACGCCAGCGATGAAGAACAGAATGGGTGTGACAGCGAAGACGGGCTGGCCCGAGACGGTATAGGTGCTGTACTGCGAGATTCCGAGCACGATGAATACGATTCCGAAAACGATCCCGAGGTTGCCCGGTTCGATGGCGAAAGCATCCGGTCGCGGCTTGCCGTCGCGCAGGCGGTACGGCGTCCACATCGTTCCGTCCCACCAGCGGACATCGCCGGCCCCCGGCACCGGAAACCACCCCATCGGCGCGGCCGACCCCATCGCGGCCGACCCCATCGCGGCCGGCACCATCGGCACCGCCGGAACCATCGGCTGCTGCTGCAACGCCGCGCCAACGGGCCGCTCGTGGGCCGTCCACTGCACTCCGTCCCACCAGCGCTCCTGCCCCGGAACTCCGGCGTCGTACCATCCCGGCTGCGCGTTCATATGTCCCATCAGCCCGCCGCGGGCGGGGTCTGCTTCGATTCGGCGAGCTCGTCGACGACGAGGGTGCGTTCCTCCGGCGTGCCATTGCGGTAGGCCTGGCGTCCGACGATGTGAGCGGACAGCGGCGCGGTCGCGAACTGCATCAGCACGATCGGCGCCACCAGCGCGAGCCCGAGGAGGATCCCGCCGACTGACCGCAGCGACAACGCCACGGCGAGGCAGATCAGGATGAGCCCGAGCACCTGCGGTTTCGTCGCCGCGTGCAGCCGCGACGGCACCGCGCGGAAATGCAGCAGCCCGACGGCCGCCGACAGGCACAGCAGCGCACCGAGCAGGATCAGCACGAGCACCGCCACGTCGATACTGGCATCGAGGATCACGAATCCGAGCACGTTCATGATGTCGTGTTGTCCCTTCGTGCGACGTAACGGGCAACAGCGATCGACCCGAACACCCCGACGGCTGCGATGATGAGCAGCACCGGGATGCTGCGGGTGTGGCCGTTGATCGCCATCTCCGCGCCGATCACGCACATGACCTCGGTCAGGAGCACATCGGATGCCACGGCGCGGTCGAGAATCGACGGCCCGCGGATGATGCGGATCACCGTCAGCACCGCCGCGACGCTGAACACGACGATGATCGCGAACATGAGCCAGTTCATCGCTCGCCCTCCGCCCGTTCGTCCGCCTTCAGTGCACGATACTGCGCGGGGCTGCCCAGCGCTCGAACGATCCGACGTTCCCATCGCAGCACCCCTGCGCGCTGCTCTTCGACCTCGTCGAGGTTGCGCACGCCGATCACGTGCAGATACAGGATGCCGCGATCGCGGTCGGTCTCGACGACCAGCGAGCCGGGGATCAGCGACGCCGTGATCGACACGTGCGTCATGATCATGTCGTCGGCATAACGCAGATCGACGCCGATGATCGCTGCTCCCGGCTGCCGGCGGAAGTCGAATACCTGAATCGTCACAGCGATCGCACCGCGCACGATCGCCCAGAGGAACTGCACGATGAACAGGAACCCGTACCAGAGGTTGACACGCCCGGAGATTTCGATCGTCGGCAGTCGGAAAACGCGCGTGACGAAGATCGCCACGATGAGACCGGTGACGAAGGAGAGGACCGTGAACTGGTTCCACACCAGCATCCACAGCACGATCAGCCAGGCGAGGAACGGCACCTGCAGCCAGATCTCATGCAGGATGTTCCGGCGCGCATCGGGACTCATGGGCTCACCTCCTCATCAAGCTGAACGAGGTTCACGGGCTGCAGGAGGGACTCGCCGATACTGGTGCACAGCGCATACAGCGGGCCCGCGAACACCGTCAGCATCAGCGTGACACCGACCATGCCTCCGGTCGCGACGGTCATGATCTTCGGGATGCGGCGACGCTCCTGCTGCTCGTCAGCGGCCGGCGCGTTGCCGAGGTACGACACGCGGCCGTCGGTCTCGGTCGCGTCCTCCTCCTCGCGCCAGAACGCGAGGTTCCACGCACGCATCAGGGCGTAGAGGGTCAGGAGCGAGGTCAGGATGCCGCCGAAGATCAGCACGATCATGATGGGGGTACCGACGGATGCCGCGGCCTCGAACAGTGCGAATTTGCCGATGAAACCGGAGAACGGCGGGAGCCCGCCGAGGTTGATCGCGGGGACGAAGTACAGCACGGCCAGGAGTGGCGCGGCTTTCAACAGACCCTTCACCCGCAGGATCGACGTGCTTCCGGCTCTTCGCTCTATGAGCCCCACCGCGAGGAACAGAGTCGTCTGCACGACGATGTGGTGCACGATGTAGTACACCGTCGCGCCGATCGCCGCGGGTGTCGCGATCGCCAATCCGAAGATCATGTAGCCGACGTGGCTGACCAGCGTGAACGACAGGATTCGTTTGAG